>DKUE01000039.1:475-17596 GCA_002490525.1 Ruminococcaceae bacterium UBA7212 | reverse complement strand
GTCGCCGCCGGAGAAGCCGCCGGGAATAAACACGATTTGCGCAAATTGCATTTCTTTCGAGAATGCCGCGGCGCTTTCTGCAATGTCTTGGGCAGAAAGGTTGCGAATCACCATAATCTTGGATTCCGCACCCGCACGTTCAAGGGCGCGCATGGTGTCATATTCGCAGTTCGTGCCGGGAAATACGGGAATGAGCACTTTCGGCTTTGCTGCGCCGATTTTCGGAGCCACACGGCTTTCCGCTTTATAAATCAGCGGCGCAACAGGCGTTTCATCGGTTTTAATGTTGCAGGCGAATACCGATTCCAGCTTGTTTTCATAAATATCGCTGATTTCCTGTAAGTCAATGGTTTCAATGCCGATTTTCAAAGCATAATCGTAGGTGGTTTCGCCGAGAACCGTAAGTCCCTCTAATTCTTCGGCAGCTTCCAATACGAATGCACCGTAATTGTAGCCGTAAAGCTTATCCTGTGGGAATGCCTTATCCAATTTAAAGCCGATACGGTTACCGAAGGCTGACTTCATCAAGCCCTCTGCAATGCCGCCGTAGGTCGGTGTAAAGGCGGAAAGCACTTTCTTTTGTGCAATCAAATCGGAAACTGTCTTATAAACAGCAAGCAGACTTTCTGTATCAAGCGTGCCGTCGGTATTCTTTTTCGGCTCGATATAATAAACCTTGGAACCGGGCAGTTTGAATTCAGGGGAAATTACATTGTCGGAGTTGCAGACAGAAACCGCAAAGGAGACGAGCGTCGGCGGGACATCGATATCCTCAAATGTGCCGCTCATAGAGTCCTTACCGCCGATAGAGGCAAGACCCAATTCCAGCTGTGCAGTCAGCGCACCGAGCAGTGCCGCGGCAGGCTTGCCCCAGCGGGATGCATCTTCGGTCATGCGTTCGAAATATTCCTGGAACGTTAGGTAGCAGGTATTGATATCCGCACCTGTGGCAATCAGCTTGGAAACCGATTCCACAACCGCGAGATATGCGCCGAGGTATTGGTTCTTTTCGGTGATAAACGGATTGTAGCCCCAAGCCATAACCGAGCAGGTCTTGGTTTCACCGTGCAGAACGGGCAGCTTTGCCGCCATACCCTGCGCGGGGGTAAGCTGATATTTGCCGCCGAACGGCATCAGAACGGTGTTTGCGCCGATGGTGGAGTCAAAGCGTTCGGAAAGTCCGCGTTTGGAGCAAATGTTCAGGTCGTCTGCCAAAGCCTTAAATTTCTCTGCATTGGTTTTGCCTGTCACGGTTTTTTCTACTGTCGGGAAAGCGGACACTTGAATGCGAGTGTGCTTTTCTGCACCGTTGGAGTTTAAGAATTCTCGGGAAATATCTACGATTTTTTTACCGTTCCACTCCATTGTAAGGCGTGGCTGTTCGACTACCTCTGCAACCACGGTGGATTCGAGATTTTCTTCCGATGCAAGCGCGCGGAACGCATCTACATCTTCAGGCGCAAGCACAACCGCCATGCGTTCCTGGGATTCGGAAATGGCAAGCTCTGTACCGTCTAAGCCCTCATATTTTTTCGGGACCTTGTTTAAATCAATGTGCAGACCGTCTGCAAGCTCGCCGATGGCGACCGAGACGCCGCCTGCACCGAAGTCGTTGCAGCGTTTGATAAGCTTTGTCGCATCGGGGTTACGGAACAGTCTTTGTAGCTTACGCTCTTCGGGTGCATTGCCCTTTTGCACTTCGGCACCGCACTGCTCAAGAGAAGACAGCTTGTGCGATTTGGAAGAGCCCGTTGCACCGCCGCAGCCGTCACGTCCTGTTCTGCCGCCCAATAGCACAATAATATCGCCGGGGGCGGGGACTTCACGGCGTACATTCTTTGCAGGCGCCGCGCCGACGACAGCGCCGATTTCCAAGCGTTTGGCAACATAGCCGTCATGATAAATTTCATCGACCTGCCCTGTAGCAAGACCGATTTGGTTGCCGTAGGAGCTGTAACCCGCCGCCGCGGTCGTCACAAGCTTTCTCTGCGGGAGCTTGCCTGTCATAGTGTCTTTTACGGGCTTTAAGGGGTCAGCCGCGCCGGTAACGCGCATTGCCTGATATACATATCCGCGCCCCGAAAGCGGATCGCGAATCGCGCCGCCGATGCAGGTTGCCGCGCCGCCGAACGGTTCAATTTCAGTCGGATGGTTGTGGGTTTCGTTTTTGAAAAGGAACAGCCAGTCTTCGTCCTCACCGTCTACATCCACCTTGACCTTAACCGTGCAGGCATTGATTTCTTCGGATTCATCTAAGTTTTTGAGCTGTCCTGTGTGCTTTAAATATCTTGCACCAATGGTGGCAAGATCCATTAAATTCTGCGGCTTGGTGCGCCCTAATTCTTTGCGGATTGCGACATAACGGTCATATGCCGCCTTTACAGACGGGTCGTCAATTTCCGCACCGTCAATCGTTGTCAAAAACGTGGTGTGACGGCAGTGGTCTGACCAGTAGGTATCAAGCATGCGGATTTCCGTAATGGTCGGGTCGCGGTGTTCACTCTTGAAATAATCCTGACAGAATTTAATGTCCGCATTATCCATTGCAAGTGCATATTTCTGCACGAATTCGGCAAGTGCTTTGTCGTCAAGCGCCGTAAAGCCGTCCAGAGTTTCGACCTCTGTCGGTACATTGTAAGGGATGTTCAGTGTTTCTGCACGGTCTAAGGAAGCCTCGCGGCTTTCCACAGGGTTAATGACATATTTTTTGATGGCAAGAAGCTCTGCATCGGATACTTTGCCGAAAATCATATAGACCTTCGCCGTGCGTACAAGGGGTTTGTCGCCCTGCGATACAAACTGAATGCACTGTGCACAGGAATCCGCACGCTGGTCAAACTGACCGGGCAGATATTCCGTTGCAAAAACAGCGGCATCCGTCTGCGGCAGGTGTGCATAGGTGTTGTCGAGCTGCGGCTCGGAAAATACTGTTTTTTCGCAGGCCTTAAATAAATCTGCGTCAATATTTTCTACATCATAGCGATTAAACAGACGCAAATCCGTAACGCTGTCAATCATCAACAGAGAACGAATATCAGAAAGCAGAGATTTGGCTTCGTCTGCAAACTGCTTTTTCTTTTCCACATAAATTCGATAAACCATAGGAACCTCCTTTTACTTTTTCAGCGCCTGCAATGCGCGTGCACCGATGTCCTTGCGGCAGAACGCACCGTCAAACGTGATTTCCGATACAGCCGAATATGCTTTTTTAAGTGCTGTCGGTAAATCTGCACCTGTAGCCGTTACGCCGAGTACACGCCCGCCTGCGGTGACCAACTGTCCGTCCTGTAACGCCGTACCCGCGTGATAGACGGTGACATCAGGCAAGTTTTCAGTGTTGCCAAAGCCCATGACACAGCCTTTTTTATATGCTTGCGGGTAACCGCCTGACGCGAGAATAACACAAGCCGCACTGTCGGCAGAGAATTCAACCTTTAAATCGGAGAGTGTTTCATCGTGCACGGCTTGCATCACAGTCAGCAAATCCGTTTTCAAAAGCGGCAGAACCACCTGCGTTTCCGGGTCGCCGAAGCGGCAGTTGTACTCAATGACCTTCGGGCCTTTCGGGGTGAGCATCAAGCCGAAATAAAGACAGCCTTTAAAGGTTCTGCCCTCTTGATTCATCGCCTGCATAGTCGGCAGGAAAATGGTGTCCATACACTCTTTTGCAATTGCATCGGTGTAATACGGGTTCGGTGCAACTGTGCCCATGCCGCCTGTGTTCAGACCCTTGTCGCCGTCGAGCGCACGCTTGTGGTCCATAGAGGAAACCATCGGTACAACGGTTTTGCCGTCTGTGAACGATAAAACAGAGACCTCGGGACCTGTCAAAAATTCTTCCACAACAATGTGATTGCCGCTGTCACCGAACATTTTGTCTTCCATAATGGATTTTACAGCCGCTTCCGCCGCTTCCATATTCTCCGCGATAATGACGCCCTTGCCGAGCGCCAGTCCGTCCGCCTTAATGACGGTCGGGAATTCATTCTGCGTGCGGATATACTCTACAGCCGCATCTGCATCCTCAAATACTTCATAACGTGCAGTCGGGATGTTGTATTTTTTCATCAAATCCTTGGAAAAGACCTTACTGCCCTCTAAAATAGCCGCTTTTTTGCAGGGACCGAAGCAGGGGATGCCCTGTGTCTCCAAAATATCCACAAGACCCAAAACCAGCGGGTCATCGGGTGCGACAACGCAGAAGTCTATCTGCGCATTTTTGGCGAATTCCGCAATTTTGTCTAAATCCTTTGCACCGATGTTTACACAGACCGCATCCTTTGCGATACCGCCGTTCCCGGGGCAGGCAAAAATTTCGGTGACAGAGGGATTTTCTTTTAGCTTTTTAATAATGGCGTGTTCGCGGCCGCCGCCGCCGACAACCAAGATTTTCATAACTGTACCTCTTATATTATAGTATGCCAAATCCGTCCCCTGCAAAAGAGGACGGAATTGTTTTTAGTGGTGAAACAGGCGAATACCTGTGAATGCCATTGCAATGCCGTGCTTGTTGCAGCAGTCAATGACAATGTCATCGCGAATCGAACCGCCGGGCTGTACAATTGCCGAAACACCGCTGCGGCGTGCGCGTTCAATGTTGTCGTCAAACGGGAAGAAAGCGTCAGAACCTAAGGAAACATCGTTGAACTGTCGAAGCCACGCTTTCTTTTCTTCGCGCGTCAGCGGTTCGGGACGGGTTTTGAAGGTATTCTGCCATATACCGTCACCGATAACGTCCTCATATTCATCCGAAATGTAAACATCAATCGCATTGTCGCGGTTCGGTCGGGCGATGGTGTCAATGAAATCCAGCGCCAACACCTTCGGATGCTGGCGAAGATGCCAAATATCCGCTTTGTTGCCCGCAAGCCGCGTGCAGTGAATTCTCGACTGCTGACCCGCGCCGACGCCGATGGTCTGACCGTCTTTGGCGTAGCAAACGGAGTTGGACTGCGTGTATTTTAACGTAATGAGCGCAATCACGAGGTCGCGTTTTGCGTCGTCCGACAAGGTCTTGTTTTCCGTCACAAGATTTTGGAGAGAGCTTTCATCAATTTTCAGCTCATTTCTGCCCTGTTCAAAGGTGATGCCGAATACATCCTTATGCTCGACAGGTGCGGGGATATAGTCCGCGTCGATTTGCACAATATTGTAACCGCCCTTGCGCTTGCCCTTTAAAATTTCCAAAGCTTCCGCCTCATAGCCGGGTGCAATGATGCCGTCTGAAACCTCGCGTGCAATCAATTTTGCCGTCGGTACATCGCACACATCGGAAAGCGCAATCCAGTCACCGAACGAGGACATTCTGTCCGCACCTCTGGCTCTGGCATAGGCACAGGCGAGGGGAGAGAGTTCCAAATCCTCAACCCAGTAAATTTTTTTGAGCGTATCCGACAGTGGTAAGCCGACTGCCGCACCGGCAGGGCTGACGTGTTTAAAAGAAGCCGCCGCGGGGAGCCCCAGAGCCGCTTTCAGTTCCTTAACCAACTGCCAGCTGTTAAATGCATCCAAGAAGTTAATATAACCGGGTTTGCCGTTCAAAACGGTAATCGGCAGTTCTTTTTCGCCCTGCATAAAAATTTTGGACGGCTTTTGATTGGGGTTGCAGCCGTATTTTAACTCTAATTCTTTCATCGTTTTCGCCCCTTATTGATTTTTATTCACAATGCGGTCTGTTGCCTTGCCGCTTTCCAGGTCAATGTAACGTACGAATAAGGACACTTTGTTGTCTTCGTTCAGATGGCTCCAAAGCAAATCCGTAAATGCGTCAATATCATTTTCCACCGTGATTTTTTCGGGCTCGCCTTCAAATGAGGGAAGCGGATTGCCATCGCCCATATAGGTGTGAATGAAATGCCCTTCGCCGTTTACGGGATTGGAATAGCCAAAGGTGAAACGGTGTACGCTGTCGGGATTGCCGTCTGCGGATTTGAGGATTGACATGGCGTAGTGCATAGAACCGTTATCTAAATGCACAATGCCCGAAATGCGGGGAGTATAGTTCGGCGCGTCATCCTCATATTCACGGGTGCGTAAGGACTGTTCAAAGGTTAGCTGGTTGTCCATCCCGTCATAAATTGTATCGGTTTGGTCACCGTTTGTAACAATCGTCTTATTGCCGAGCACACGTACGGGGGAATAAATAATCAGATGCGGGTCGGTTAATTTTGACTCGTCAAAGGCTTTGGTACGGATGCCGTCTGCCGTGGCTTCAAACACGCGGTTGCGGGAGTTCACACTTCTGCCCATAATGAAATAGGCGATGACAGCGTTTTTGCCGTCGGGACTCTTGCCGAGCACAATGCCGCGTCCGGGATATGCATTTTCGGATAACAGCGTTTTCAAATCCAATGTTTTCATTCGGTACACTTCCTCAATCATCAATATGTACAATACCGTCTTTTACGGTGATTTTGCCGTCACAGAACAGTGCTGCGGCCTTGGGCAAAAGCTTCCATTCGCATTCTTCCATGACGCGCCGCTGTAAAACTTCAGGGGTATCGTTTTCCAAAACAGGCACAGCCGCCTGCATAATAATCGGACCGCCGTCGCAGACCTCGGTGACAAAATGAACGGTTGCACCCGTCAGCTTCACACCGCGCTTTAAAACCTCTTCGTGCACATGCAGACCGTAATAGCCTTTGCCGCAAAAGGAAGGAATCAATGCGGGGTGCACGTTTACCATTTGATACGGGAATGCCTTTGTGACCTGTTCGTCCAAAATGGTCATAAAGCCCGCGTAAATTACCAGGTCGGCGTTTTCCTCGCGCAGTGCTTCGACCATAGCGGCAGAATACTCTGCGATGTCTGCATAGTCCTTGCGCACAAGCACGCGCGTTTGAATATGATTCTGTTTCGCGCGAGTAAGCGCATAGGCTTCGGCGTTAGAAGCAATGACGCAGGTGATTTTTCCGTTCGGGATTTCTCCGCGCCTTTCGGCGTCTATGAGTGCCTGCAAATTCGTACCGCCGCCCGAAACCAATACGACAATATTTTTCATTATGCAATCACCACACCTGTGCCGCCCTCGGCAATTTCGCCGATGAGATATGCGTCCTCACCGTTTGCCTTAAGAATACGGAGTGCTTCGTCTGCCTTGTCTGCCGCAACAACCAGGCTCATACCGACGCCCATATTGTAGGTGTTGAACATGTCGCGTTCGGGAATGTTGCCCGTTTTTTGCAGTAAATCGAAAATCGGGAGAATCCGAAGCGCGGCGCGGTCGATTTTTGCGGTGAATCCATCGGGAATGCTTCTCGGAATGTTTTCGTAGAAACCGCCGCCCGTGATGTGGGAGACTGCCTTAATGCTGACCTTTTCTGCAAGCGCGAGTACGGGCTTTACATAAATTTTAGTCGGTGTCAAAAGTGCCTCGCCGACGGTTTTGCCGAGCTCGTCAGAATAGACGTTAATGTCTTTGTTTTCGACATCAAATACCTTACGGACAAGCGAAAAGCCGTTGGAGTGTACGCCTGTGGAGGGCAAAGCGATAACAGCATCACCCGATTTTACCGTTTTGTTATCAAAAACCTTATCACGGTCAACGATACCGACAGTGAACCCTGCGAGGTCATAGTCCTCTTCCGCCATCATGCCGGGATGCTCGGCGGTTTCACCGCCGATAAGTGCACAGCCTGCCTGCACGCAACCTTCCGATACGCCTGCAACGATTTCCGCAATCTTTTCGGGAATATTTTTGCCGCAGGCGATATAGTCCAGGAAAAACAGCGGCTTTGCGCCGCAGCAAATGACATCGTTGACGCACATGGCTACGCAGTCTATGCCAATGGTATCATGCTTATCAAGCAGCATGGCAATTTTGAGTTTTGTGCCGACGCCGTCGGTACCGCTGACGAGTACGGGATTTTTCATACCTGCGAGATTCGGCATGAAAAGTCCGCCGAACCCGCCGATGTCCGAAACACATCCGTCCGTGATGGTTCGTTTAATGTGTTGTTTCATCAGTTCAACCGATTTGTAGCCGGCGGTAATATCTACGCCTGCCGCCTTGTAGCTTTCCGAAAAACTGCTTTCCATAGGTTTAGTCGCCTCCTGATTTCTTCTCACTGATTTTCGTTTCAAATTTTGATTTTGCATTTTCTTTCGGCGGCTCTACAGGGTATTCCCCGTTAAAGCACGCCGTGCAGAAGTCCAAAGGACAGCCATCTGCCAAGTGACGGACACTGTCCACGCTTAAATAGCCGAGGGAATCTGCACCGATAATTTTACAAATTTCCTCTAAGGAGTGATGGTTTGCAATTAAATTGTACGGGGAATCAATATCTACGCCGAAATAGCACGGATGCCGAAACGGCGGCGCGGAAACGCGGACATGCACTTCACGGGCACCCGCATCGCGAAGCTGTTTGACAATACGGGCAGAGGTGGTGCCGCGTACAATCGAATCATCAATCAAGACAACCCGTTTGCCTTTTACTGTAGAGGGCACAACATTCAGCTTAATGCGGACATCGCTTTCGCGCTGTGCCTGTGTCGGCTGAATAAATGAACGCCCGATATACTTATTTTTGATAAACCCGAGTCCGTAAGGAATGCCCGATTCTTCCGCATAACCGATTGCCGCGTCGATCCCCGAATCGGGTACGCCGACCACGACATCCGCCTTGACGGGATGTTGCCGTGCTAAGAATGCACCGGCTTTTTTGCGGGCAAGATGTACCGAACAGCCTTCAATTTCAGAGTCGGGACGCGCAAAATAGATGTATTCAAACACACAAAGAGATTTTTTGCCGTCTGTACAGTGTCCCTCGATGGAGCGCATACCGTGTCTGCCCGCAACCACAATCTCACCGGGGCGTACATCGCGGATGTATTCCGCACCTAAAGTGTGGAGTGCACAGGTTTCTGAGGCAAACAAAATTTGCCCATCTTTTTTGCCGATACACAAAGGACGAAAGCCCTGCGGGTCACGTACCGCAATCAGCTTGGAAGGAGACATAATCACTAAGGAATATGCACCCTTCAGACGGTACATTGCCGAAAAGACCGCCGCTTCAATGGACGGCGCGGCAATGCGCTCCTTTGTGATGATGTAGGAGATGACCTCTGTGTCACTGGTGGAGTGGAAAATCGAGCCATTCATCTCGAGTGCACGCCGCAGCTCGGCGGCATTGGTCAGGTTGCCGTTGTGCGCCAATGCCATACCGCCTTTAATGTGGTTTACAACCATCGGCTGTGCATTGGAAATACCGCCTGCACCTGTGGTGCCGTAGCGCACATGCCCGACTGCCATTCGACCCATTCCCAACGCGTTGAGTTCCTCTTGCTTCAATACCTCATTTACCAGTCCTGCACCTTTATGGCAGGTAATAACGCCGTCATCGTTTACGGCGATACCGCAGCTTTCCTGCCCGCGGTGCTGAAGCGCATACAGTGCATAATACGCGCTGACGGCAACATCCGTTGCCGTCTCGCTGTATATACCGAATACGCCGCACTCCTCATGAATGCTGTCAAACATGCTTTTGCCTCTTTTCTGTTTGTCAGAGGCGAGAGGGTTATGGTTAAGGTCAACTTATGCCAAGCCCAGACGCTTAAATACCTCGTTATAAGCTTCCTCAACATTGCCCATATCTCTTCTAAAACGGTCTTTGTCAAGCTTTTCGTTGGTGTTTACATCCCACAAACGGCAAGTGTCGGGAGAGATTTCATCTGCCAAAATGATTGTGCCGTCCGAAGTCTTGCCGAACTCAATTTTGAAGTCGATGAGTTTCATGCCCGCTGCGAGGAAATACTCTTTTAAGAATTCGTTTACCTTGCGGGTGTAGTCTTTAATCGTAGCGATTTCTTCAGCGGTTGCAAGCCCGAGTGCCAGGGCGTAATCGTCGTTGATGAACGGGTCACCGAGGTCATCGTTTTTGTAGCTGAATTCGAGAATCGGGCAAAGTAGCTGTGTACCTTCTTCGACACCCATGCGTTTGGAGAAACTGCCTGCCGCCACATTGCGGACGATAACCTCCAACGGGACAATAGAAACTTTTTTTACCAGCGTTTCACGGTCGGAAAGCTCCTTGACCAAATGGGTGGGGACGCCCGCCTTTTCCAATTCGGCGAATACATGATTCGTCATACGGTTATTTACAACGCCCTTGCCCATAATGGTGCCTTTTTTTTCGCCGTTGAATGCGGTGGCGTCGTCTTTGTAATCGACAATCAAAAGCTCAGGGTCATCGGTTTTAAATACCTTTTTTGCTTTACCTTCATAAAGCTGCTCTAATTTTTCCATGTTGTGTTCTCCTTTATCTTTACTTTCAGTTTTAGTGAATTTTTATTCGGCGAACTGTGCCGAGATTTTAGCGTCCTTTGCGCGGACTTCATCTGCCATTTTTGCGCGCATGGCAACAAGCTTGGTATCTAAATCCGCATCGCCAAGCGCCAGCATCTGTGCCGCAAGAATTGCCGCGTTTTTAGAGCCGTTTACTGCAACGGTCGCAACGGGAATACCCGAGGGCATCTGTACGGTGGCGAGCAGTGCGTCCAAGCCTTCAAACGAGGATTTACCGGGAACGCCGATAATCGGCAAAGTGGTATTTGCCGCAAGTACACCGCCTAAGTGCGCCGCCATGCCTGCAATGGAAATGAGCACACCGAAGCCGTTCGCTTTCGCACCTTTCGCAAAATTGCATGCTTCATCGGGTGTGCGGTGCGCAGACATGACATGCACTTCAAAGGGGATTTCCAATTCGCGCAGCTGTGCCGCTGCTTTTTCGGCGATGGGCAAATCGCTGTCAGACCCCATAATAATGGCAACTTTTTTCATAACTTCTACCTCGCAAACTTTTACCGCCGCAATCGTGTTTACAGGGCGGGATTTTAAAATACAAAAACGGCGTAGGTTACACTACGCCGTATAAGACAGATTTGTTTCCTGCAATTGTTTTTTTTGCGCACTGCATTTCGGAATTCCGCACAAAATTATAACGAGGCGGCAAGGCATGGACATTTTTTAAGCCGTGCATTTCCGAATATACCAAAGCTGTTTCCTCCGAAATATACATTTGAATATTACCTATATATTTTACTTATTTTAATAGGGAAAATCAAGAGGAAAAACCGCGAAACAACAAGATTGGCGGGATTAACAACTAAAGCAAAATTTGTTGGTTTGCTTTGTGAAATATGACAATATCTTATTCCTTGCCTGCGGTGTCTTTACTGACTGCATGGACAGTGGAACTGGCAGGTTTCTGCCATGCCTCTACGCGTGCGTCCAGCCAGCCGATAACATCTTGCGTAACCTCATCGCGGTTCAGCTCGTTCAAAAGCTCATGCCGCGCCTCGGGATACAGTTTCATCACGGTATTGGTGTGCCCGGTTTTTCGCAGTGTTTCGTAAACCTCCGTCACGCCTTTGCCGTATTCGCCGACAGGATCCTTATCGCCCGCAATCAGCAAAACCTGCAACTGGGTCGGTACGGTTTTGTACCACAGCTTTGCAGAAACCTCTTTCAAAACGGAAAACAGCGTCTTAAAGCCTGCGGCAGTAAACAGAAATCCGCAGTTTTCATCCTGAATATACTTTTCAACCTCTTTTTCATCGCGGGAAAGCCAATCGAATTTGGTGTTTTTTGCAGTCTTTTTATTGTATGTGCCGAATGCCATATTGTCTAAAAATGCGGAGCGATGCAAATTGCCTTCGTGCTTCACAATATAGTCTGCAAGCAAAACACCCATGCCGACTGCGGGATTTGGGCCGCTTGTGCCGCAAAAAACAGCACCGTCTAACTGGTGACCGTATTTGGCCGTATATTTGCGGGAAAGAAAAGAACCCATACTGTGCCCAAACAGAAACACCGGTACATTCGGATATTCCTGCCGCGCAATATCGGTCAGCTGTTTCATATCTTCTACTAAACTGTTAGGGCCGTCATCACCGAAAAATCCAAGCTCGTCCGCATTTGCAACAGAACTGCCGTGTCCGAGATGGTCATTGATGTAAACGGCGTATCCGTGTTTGCAAAGCTCCATAGCAAAACGTGCGTAGCGGTTGGAATATTCTGCCATACCGTGCGCGATTTGCACTACACCTTTTACCGAACCGAAATCTGTCGGCGCGGCGCTTTGGGCAAAAATATCACAAAGTCCCGAGGCGGATTTATATGTAAACTCGTTTGTCAGAAATTCCATGTGTATTCTCCGTTCCGTTTTACAACATGTTGTATTTAATTTAGTATAACACAGAATACGGAAAAAAGGTATCCACCTTGGCAAAAATTGTATTATACACTAAAATGCAACCGATAAAATTGTGCATTTTGACATTCAAAATTATACTTGTAAAGAAAATAAAAAAAGTACTTGCGCAATAAAAGGGGATATGCTATAATGTTGTCTACACGAAGTGAGCGGAATACATGTCGAAAATAGAATATGCATATGGGGGCGTAGCTCAGCTGGGAGAGCGCCACACTGGCAGTGTGGAGGTCATCGGTTCGATCCCGACCGTCTCCACCATAAAACTTGAAAGACTGCGAATAAAACCGCAGTCTTTTTCTTTTGCTGACTTTTACTCTCGAACAACAGAATATCCATAGAAAAAGGCAGATAGAAAGTAAAAATCTATCTGCCTTTTTCATATATATACATAGCCAATTGTTTATGAATGTAGCTCATTCAAACGGTTGGCTTTTTTCATTTCATATATCTTAAAGTCAAAGGAGATGTAAATTCATGAACAAATTTGAATCAGAAAGAAGTTTTGCCGAGCGTATGAAAAGGTGTTATCCGCCCGGCACAAGATTAGTGCTCTTAAGCATGGATAACATTTTGAAAGTTAAAATATTACTTGGTGTTTCTTACTGCCTCAGCGCAAAAGAACGCATTATGTGCATAAGTAATAATTTATGTCAAACGATAAGCTATTACCTAACCGCACGTTCTCGCAAAACGGATTACCTATTGGTGAACAAGCCGGGCAACTTTAATTATAATTGCCACCGTTATGTTTTGTATCCTCGGCGGTATATCCGTTGTTTCTCACCTCTATAACCTTAACAGCATCAAATCTAAAACGGTCGGTGACGGTCAGCATGGTACGGCTCGGTGGGCAACAAAGTCGGAAATACACAAAACCTATCAGCACATTCCGTTTATACCAAACAAATGGCGAAAGCAAGCTGCCAATGGACAAACTCCGACTGCCTCCCGAATCGTCAAATACAGATTTTTCAAAAGAAAGAAAAATGAACAGCCGGAAGAAGCTCTGCCGCAGGGAATTGTTGTGGGTTGCACAGGCGGTAAACACAATACAACAGCACTTGTGGATACCGGAGATGTTCATGTGTTGATGATTGGTGCTGCGGGCGTTGGCAAAACGGCTTATTGGCTTTATCCGTGCATTGAATATGCTTGTGCATCGGGAATGTCTTTTCTATCAACTGACACAAAGGGCGATGTCATGCGAAATTATGGCAACATTGCAAAGCAGTACGGCTACAATGTTTCCGTTATTGATTTGCGCAATCCTACACGCAGTAACGGCAACAATCTTTTGCACCTTGTAAACAAGTATATGGATTTGTATCAAAAAGAAAATCAGCTAATTTACAAAGCCAAAGCGGAAAAGTATGCCAAGATCATTTCAAAAACTATTATTCTTTAAAGGATTTACGCAAAGAAGGATTGCTTGAAACCGAACAGCGATACCGAGAAAAAGGCGGTAAGAGCAGTTTGCTTTACAAAATACAAAAAAGATAAAAAGCAAAATGAAAAGCACCCGCCGCCAAGAAAGGATTATGCCTTCTCGGCGGCAGGTGCCACCTGTCATGATGGAAGGAGAAAGTGAACTACCCACTTGAAAATATATTACAGCAGAAAAGAATAATTAATAAAGCATGCTATTTATTTGGCTAAGTAAAGCAGAACGACCGGGATAATTTGAGGGTACATTTTCGAGAACATTTTTAGCTTGTTGTAAATAATATTGTCGAGTACTTCCTTCTGCATCTACTGCTTTGTAAAAAAGAGTATATGCATATTTGAAATCAGATTCAGCAGACATTTTCTCACATCCTTTCAAATAAATTTATTTTTTCTGCGTGTAATATTGTGTGATGAGGGGTCAAAAACTGGTTAATATTGCACACAACTCCGACCCCTGTGTTACAGGATTTTGCTTTGTTACGGAATCTTAAATCGGTTAAGGCTACGGATTGTAAAGGAAATAGGCATATTTTATCGGAACCGTTTCCTCCCAACCGATTAAATACGCTGTTAAATCTCCGATTTCAAGGTTAGAAAATGGCGAGTGCATAATTTCATTCGGATAATATTCAGCTATCAACGTCTGTTTCTCCATATGCATATTTAAAGCATTTCCGCCGCGTTCATCAACGTATTGATCGGAGTAATACAGGTCCGCGGCACCGAAAAGATGCAAAAGCTCGTGTGCATATACATAAGATACAGTCTTTTCCCATTGCATCATACTATATACCATACAAATATCAAAATATGCATACTCCGCTTCATTTGCTTCGTCAGATGACATAAGCTCTGAATTCCACATTTCCAAAGCACCGGAAGGATAAGCATTTGACCTGCCATTTTTATTGAAATGTAAAATAAAAGCCACATTTTGTGTGTTGTATTTTTCGGAAAGACTGTTGTAATAAGAACCGAATTTTAAATTTTTCATAAGCAGCAAAACATCATCATACGGCATACCGTTTTCATCTGTGATAACATTCGGATGCTGATATCGTATCTTCAACTCTGCATCGTCTTTTCTGGTGATAATTTTGGCTGCTTTCCCTCTTTTTTTTGCTTCATTTTCCAGCCAATCTGCGGCTTTGCGTACTTCCTCTGACATTTCAGTTTCAAGCTGTGGTGTTATTTTGGCTTCGGGGTCCTCCATAAAAATACTTACAACCAAAACATCACCTATCAGTTCCTTTGCACTCCCTGCATTTTTGGAGGCGTAATACGGCTGAATCGGTTCCTCGCCTGTAAATGCTTGTACCTCTTGTTTCGGTTCTTCCTCTTGGCTTTTCGGTGCGTTCTCGGTTTTGGGAGAACACCCGAACAGCATAAGGAAACAAAGGACTGTGGATAAGGCAGTCCGAATCGCTTTCAAAATAATCTCCTCCCGAAGCCAACAAACGGAGCAAGCCGGATTTTTCCGTCTCACCCCGTTTGCTGTGTTATTTTAATTATTCATAACGGTAATAATGGTTAATGATTTCGTTATCAAAGGTATAAATAATATCGCCGTTCGGCACTTCGTTCTCCTCAGAATATAAATCCTCACCGGTTTTGTTGCGTGTATCGATATATACTTTGACGGCTTTGTCAAAATCCGTTCTTGATATATTGTACCGCTTCACAAAACTGACCAGGAGCATTTCGTTTTGATGTTCCCCATAACCGTTCTTTTTGGATTCCTCGTCAGCCCAATTCATAAAGTCTTGACGAGCGTCTTCAGACAGCAAATCTGTAAACTCGCCCCAAATCTGATAATATGTGATACGGTATTTGCGTGTGAACGTATAATCATCTAGGTCTTGAGGCTCCAACTTGATTGAACCGGGTTTATACTCCGGCAAATTACCGGTATCAGATGAGTTTTTGTTAGAGGAAGCTTGAGAAGCAGGTGAATTAGAATTATCCGTCTGCTTTGAGTTGCTTTCCGCTTCCTCAGAAGCAAAGTTCTCCGTGGCAGGCACGGAATCGGACGGCGGATTGGATACTGATGGCTGACAAGCTGAGAATAAAAGAACAAATGCACAAAGCGCAGCAGTTAGCCAAACAATGGACTTTTTCATTAGTATTCCTCCTAAAATAGAATATTTTTACGGCGGCATATTTTTTAATAAAATATTGTGAAAGGAATCTTGCGAAAGATCTGTATTCATTGGAATCACCTCCTTAGCATAACTTTTTTGATTCAGCTTTTTCTGTAAAGTATGCGCTTCATAATATGAGTATCGAAATAAATACACTTATTCTATATCTTAAAAACATCGTTATTGTCAATGATTTACGATGAATGCAGAACCTGAGGGGATAAACGCAGAAAAATCGGGCTGACAAGTAAAAATGTCAGCCCGATTTCACATACAATATATCAATTTGTTTTTGGAAAAACGATATCAGTTTCGAATATTTTTAAATCGTCGTCATATTTCCAGCCGTAAACAGCATTATATTTTTTGAGCGTTTTCCGTATGCTCTTTGTGCCTATACCATGCATTTCTTTATTGTGCTTGGTCGTTTTTAATTCGCCGTTTTCTGCTTTCGGTGGAACAGTGCTGCTGTTTTTTATGACTAATCCGTCATGCATATTGCTCTTTGAAAAAATGTGGACTTGAATAAAGCCTTCATCTGCTTGTTCGGCTGCCTCGACAGCATTGTCAAGCAGATTATTCATCAGCGTAGACAAATCCGAATCCTGTACATAAGCAAGATTTGCCGTTTGTACATCGACCGAAAATCGAATGTTTTTACTCTCACAAAGCGTTGCATATTTACTGATAATTAAATCAAGCATTTTGTTTTTGCTGATTCCCGTAAAACTGAATTTTTCAACATTCGGATAGATGCTGTCAATATATCTTTGGACAGCATCTATATTTTCAAGATTTCTTATCTGCATGAAATGATTCTTTATATCATGCGAAAAAATGCGCATATCCTTATTTGATTGCTCGATAATTTCAAAATACCGTTTGTCCTGCTCTTCACGGTCTTGAATTGCTTTCAGTTCATAAAGCGCTTTTGTGTTTTTTAAGGAATACTCATAAATTATAAATACCAGTATATTAGCGAACAGTAAACCGATACACGAGATTATCCATAGGATGCTCATTACTTTCGTAAGTTGCATCTGATAGGCAATATATCTAAAACAGACTAACACCATTATGCTCGTTAGCGGCATAATAAACAGCAACCAAAAGTATTTATTGTGCTGATCTTTAGTTTCTTTTTGTGCAAATAGTTTTAGAATAATCATCATAATGCCAAAGTAAATCAATTTGCTGATAATAACCACAAACAAATACACCATTATATTGTTTTCCAAGGCATTAAAATCTTTGTATAGTATGGAACTGATTGCCATTACCAAAATCTCAGACGCAAACATTACAAGCAAAAATATAAA
>DKUE01000039.1:0-196 GCA_002490525.1 Ruminococcaceae bacterium UBA7212 | reverse complement strand
AAACATTACAAGCAAAAATATAAACGAATGAAATGCTGCTGTACGGAAAGAAATATTATACAAAAAGCAAAACAAAAAACAATTAACTACAAAAAATAATATTGCGTTCAAATAAGTAATATTCAGTTGATAAATTGCAAACAAAATCAGAATGCTAATAGCAATAGAAACGAATTGTGTGTATCTGTTTCTTTTT
>DKUE01000037.1:9703-141409 GCA_002490525.1 Ruminococcaceae bacterium UBA7212 | reverse complement strand
TGGTGGACCCGAAGAGGATCGAACTCTCGACCTTACGGATGCGAACCGTACGCTCTCCCAGCTGAGCTACGGGCCCAAACAGCATACTGATTATAAACCGATGTTTTCAAAAAGTCAACTGTTATTTTTTGATTTTTCAAAAATAAGGGCGAAATCAAGGGAAAGGTGAAAACGGTGCTCCGCCGAAGCGGATGCCTTTTTATTTCGTTTGGTCACCTTGTGTAACTGCGAATAAGCTTTTTGTTGGGATTCTGCATGTTACTTGTCAAAATGTTGGAATTTTCCTTGACATATCTTTGAGAATAAGCTAAAATTTTACTTTAGAATATAGCTGCGGAACTGTGTGTGCAATCCCGATAAAAAGGCGGAATTTCGCCGATGCAAACAGGTTTTTGCAGCTGTGCACGGAAAAGAGATAAAGGAAGGGTTCATTGATGAAAAATACAGACAAAACGATGGAAAAAATTGTGGCGCTTTGCAAAAATAGGGGCTTTATTTTTCCCGGCAGTGACATTTACGGCGGGCTTGCGAATACTTGGGATTACGGTCCTTTGGGCGCGAGGCTTAAAAATAATGTGAAGGACACTTGGAGAAAACGCTTTATTCAGGAGCGCAAAAACAGCTACGAAGTGGATGCGGACATTTTGATGCATCCGCGTGTGTGGGAGGCGAGCGGTCATGTGGCTTCGTTTTCCGACCCGCTTTTGGACTGCAAAGAGTGCAAAATGCGCCACCGTGCTGACAATCTGATTGACGATTTCGACCCCGAGGCGCATGCGGACGGCATGACCAAAGAAGAAATGTTTCAGTATATTAAGGACCACAGTATTCCCTGTCCGAACTGCGGCAAGCACAATTTCACCGATATCCGCGAATTTAATCTGATGTTCCAAACATTCCGCGGTGTAACGAATAACAGCAAGAGCGTGATTTATCTGCGTCCCGAAAATGCGCAGGGCGAATACGTGAACTTTCTGAATGTTCAGCGTTCCATGCGCGCGAAGCTGCCGTTCTCCATCGGACAAATCGGCAAGGCGTTCCGCAATGAGATTACGCCCGGTAACTTTACGTTCCGCACCATTGAATTTGAGCAAATGGAATTTCAGACCTTCTGCAAAGAGGGGACGGATACCGATTTGTACGAATATTTTAAAGCGTACGGCAAGCAATATTTTGAAGATTTGGGTCTCCCCGCGGAGCATCTGCGTTACCATGACCACGAAAAGCTGGCACATTATGCGAAAGCGGCGTGTGATATTGAATTCCTGTTCCCGTTCGGCTGGGGTGAAATCAACGGTACGCACAACCGTACGAATTTTGACCTGACCAAACATCAGGAATACAGCGGGCAGAAGATGGATTATCTGGACCCTGAAACCAATGAGAAATTCATTCCGTTTATCATTGAATCCACCTACGGCTTAGACAGAACCGTGTTGGCTTTGCTCTGCGAAGCATATGATGAAGAAATCATTGACGCTGAAAAGAACGATACACGCGTGGTTCTGCATTTGAACCCCGTTCTTGCACCCTATAAAGCGGCGGTTCTTCCTCTTTCCAAAAAGCTTTCGGAAAAAGCAATGCCTGTTTTTGAATCGCTTTCTAAAAAGTTTATGGTGGATTTTGATGAAACGGGGTCTATCGGCAAACGGTATCGCCGTCAGGACGAAATCGGCACGCCGTTCTGCATCACCTACGACTTCGAAAGCGAAACCGACGGCTGTGTGACTGTGCGTGACCGTGACACAATGGAACAGGTTCGCGTACCGATAGATACTTTGGCGGCTCTGTTTTCGGAAAAAATAGATTTTTAAACTGAGGGGGATGCGGGTTATGGCACAGGTAACCAATAAAAAGATGCTTTTGGTGGTGAATCCCGTTTCGGGCAAAAAGCTTGCCAAGCAGTATATGATGCGGATGATCAACCGCTTTGACCAAGCTGGTTACAATGTGACTGCTTGCTGTACACAAATTAACAAAAATGCTTATGACATTGTGATAAACCGCGGCAGGGAGTTTGATATTATCGTTTGTTGCGGCGGCGACGGTACGCTGAAGGAGACTGTTTGCGGCATTATGGATTTGGGACTGAATATCCCTGTCGGCTATCTGCCTATGGGCTCTACCAACGATTTTGCACATTCTATGAACATCCCGACCGATGTGTTTGCGGCGGTAGAGGCGATTATTAACGGTGAGCCGAAGCCTGTGGATATCGGCAAATTCGGCGAAGAAAGCTTCATTTATGTGGCTGGCTTCGGTAATTTTACAGCGATTTCGTATTCTGCCAATCAAAAAATCAAGAATGTAATCGGCAAAAATGCTTATTATTTGCAGGCGGTTAAGGACTTCTTTCGTATGAAGCCGTATCATGCACGCGTGGAGGCAGACGGCGAATTTTTTGAGGGCGATTATTTTTACGGCGCGGCGTCTAATTCCTATTCCGTCGGCGGTATGCCTGTTCTGCACAATATGGGCGTGGAGTTTGACGATGGCTTGCATGAACTGGTGCTGGTGGAAATGTTTAAGAATCCTGCAGAGCTTTTGCGGCTTGCCAACGATATGGTACATAAAACAGTCGCGGACAATCCGAATGTAATTATTCGTCACTGCAAGCATATTAAATTTATGTTTGACGAGCCGACGTCTTTTACCTTAGACGGCGAGTTCGGCGGCGAGCATTTGGAAGTGGAAGCACATTCTTTGCAGCACGCTGTAAATATCATGACGCAAAAGCCCGAATGGGTTTCGCTTTCTGAAGAAGAACCGCAGGATTTTGTGTCGGAAGAACCGCACGCAGAATAAAATCGGAAAAGACTGCTGTTTGTTGATGGCAGTCTTTTTGACAGCGAAAAGGGAACGCCCTGTATGGGACGTTCCCTTTTATGTATGTTTTTTATACAGAGGGGCGTGTATCGGTGCCTTCCTGCAACTGCCGCTCAATTTCGTCGGCGCGGTCATACATGCCGATGGATTCACAGAAGTCATAGTATTCCTTTAAATTCATGCGGCGTTCTTCTTCATCTTCGGAAATTTCAATCAAGGCGTCAAAGCCGCGCAGGGCAACCTGCTTTTGTTCCTCTGTCAATTCAAAATAGCCGTTTTCGGCAAAGCTTGCAAAGGTATAGGAGTCCATATAATATTCACCTGACGGCGAATATTCTTTCATCTTTTGTGAAAATACGGAAACGTATTTGTCATATTGCCCGTTTTTGAGCATCAGATACAGCCAGTCCGCCATCAGTTGATTATAGGCATCGTTCCCGCCGTTGTAATAATCTGCACAATCTGCATTGTCAAACGCGCGGTGAAATGCTTTGGTATCCGAAAGAGCAAGCTCAAAATACCGTTCGGCAGTTTGTGTGTCGTTAAGCGATGCAATCGTGTTGTCATAAATATCGCAGGCAGAGATTAAATCGGCGAGATTGCCGCTTTGCTCATAAGCCTCGATTTTCTTTTCGGGCGACTGTCCGAAAACCGCCGCAAAAATTATAATGCCAATCAGTAAATTGAACGCGACAATGCAGGCAATGACAATGCCGACAATTTTGCCGACGCTTTTTTTCTTCGGCGGCTGTCCCGGTGCATACGGATAGACGGGATATTGTTGCGGCTGACCGTATGTCGGCGGCGTGTTCGGCGGGTATTGCGGCTGACCGTAATTATTTTGCGGCGGATAGGGTGCCGTAGGGTAGCTGTTTTGCGGGTAAACCGGCGGCTGCGGGGTAAAATTCTGCTGTGGCGCAAAAGGTGCCTGCGGCGGTGTTTGCGTAAAATTCGCAGAGCTTGCCGAACGATTTTCCCATTTGTGTTCAGGGGGATCTCGAAGCGGTTGCGGCGAACTGCCGCTGTAACCGGTGTAAACATCTTCCTTCTGTTCTCTCATACCTGTTTCTGCAATACACATTGCGGTATTGCTTTTCCTTTCTCCCAAATGTTCCCCCGAATCCTTTCCCTTCTTCATACTACAGGATTTTCCGGAAATCGTCAAGCGGAAAAAAGCGGGAATGGATTACAAAATATTTACAAAGATTACAAAATAATTACAAATAAACTGTGAACGCAGTCAAAAAATATTTAAAAAGCTATCAAAAGAATAACATATTTTCCACATAAAACCGAAAAATCCGTTTCCTATAATGGTGCCAAGGAAGGAAAGGAGCGGATGTATGGGTAATCCAATTCGCACCGTATTCAAACGGCAGGAGAAGAAATATCTGCTGTCTGAAACGGAATATAAAGAGATACTTTCGGCGTTTGTCACATATATGCAGGCGGATGACTACGGCGAATATACCATTTGCAATGTGTATTTTGATACGGCAAATGATGATTTGATTCGCCGTTCCATTGAAAAGCCCTTGTTTAAAGAGAAACTGCGCGTGCGAAGCTACGGCGTACCGTCGGCGGAAGACTGCGTATTTCTGGAAATTAAACGAAAATGTAAGGGCGTGGTTTATAAACGGCGCGTGTCTATGACCTGTGCACAGCTACAGGTGTATCTGGATACAGGACAGCATCCGTGGACACGGTCACAAATTTTTTCGGAAATCGATTATTTTATGCGGATGTATATGCCTGTGCCGAAGCTGTTTCTTGCTTATGACCGAACAGCATTTCGCGGCAGGGAAGAACCGACTCTGCGCGTGACCTTTGACAAAAATATCCGATACCGCCGCACGGAACTTTGTCTTTCCGCCGGAGACAGCGGCGAATATCTTTTGCCGCAAGGTCAGTATATTATGGAAATTAAATCGGACGGTGCCATGCCCTTATGGCTGTGCGGTATTTTAAACGATATGCGGCTGTATCCGGTTTCCTTTTCAAAATACGGAAATATTTTTAAAATACAATTACAAAGGGGATTTTAATTTATGTTTTCTTCTGTTTTCGATTCTGCCGCGGAGACGCTTTCCGCATCTACAGTGCTGTTGTGTACGGGTGTTTCTGTGCTGTTCGGACTGCTTACAGCGGTCTGTTACCGTTTTAGCGCGAAACGGTATACTAAAAATTTTGTGGCGGCGCTTGTTTTTCTGCCTGTTTTGGTGCAAAGCGTGATTATGATGGTGAACGGCAGTCTCGGTGCCGGCGTTGCCGTGCTAGGAACCTTCAGCCTGGTGCGCTTTCGTTCCGCACCGGGTACGGCGCAGGAAATTGCCGCGGTATTCGGTGCTATGGCAATCGGGATAGCGGCAGGCATGGGGCAACTTGCCTTTGCCGCACTGCTGACGGCGGTTGTGTGCATATTGCTGTTGGTTTTGAATAAAACGCCGTTCGGGGAGAGGAACGCTCAGGAACGCATCTTAAAGCTGGTGATTCCCGAAACACTGGATTACACGGAAGTGTTTGACGACCTGTTCGCGGAATATACCAAACAGGCGGAGCTGGAATCGGTAAAAACCGTTAATATGGGCAGTCTTTACGAACTGCGGTATACTGTAAAGCTGCAAAATAATGCACATGAGAAGGCGTTTATTGACGCACTGCGCTGTCGGAACGGCAATTTAAGCATACAGCTTTCCAGACCGATTTCTTCTGTGGAATCTCTTTGAGAGGGGGTAGCCTACTATGTATATGCGAAAACGGCGGTATGTATACATATGGCTTTGTGTATTTCTTTCTCTGTCACTGTTCGGCTGTGAAAATCCGCTGAAGGGCGTACAAAGTGCGGGAACGGCGGATATCTCCGCACTGTATAAAATGCAGTTGCCGGAGCTGACGGAGACAGACACCGAACAGGAATTTGACACAGCGAATGCGGCGAAAATTCAATTTGCAGAGACATCGGTTTCGGCTTCGGGCGGCGGGGTGTCCGCCGCGGGTACATGCGCAACCGTAACACGCGCTGGCACATACCTTGTGACAGGTACATGCCATGACGGACAGCTGATTGTAGATGCAGATGATAAAGATACCGTTTGTCTGGTATTTCAGAATGTCACGCTTGCAAGCAAAACTTCTGCGGCGGTATATGTGAAAAACGCGGGCAAAACAGTTTTGAATGCGGCAAAGGATACTGTAAATATTCTCTCGGACGCACCGCAATATACGAATCAAGCGGTCGGTGAACCCGAGGCGGCGGTGTATGCCAAAGATGATTTGACCGTAAACGGGCTCGGCTCGTTTCAAATTACAGGAAATTACAATGACGCCGTGCAGTCTAAGGATACCCTGCGGATTACAGGCAGTACGCTGACGGTGCAGAGTGCGGACGACGGACTGTGCGGCAAGGACTTTGTATATATCAGCGGCGGGCAAATTACCGTTCAGGCGCAGGGCGACGGAATCAAGTCTGCCTATGATACCGATTTCCAAAAGGGCGTGGTTGCCGTATGCGGCGGCGATATTTCCATAGAGGCGGGCGCGGACGGGATACAGGCGCAAAACAAAGTGCAAATTGACGGCGGCACGCTGAACATTGTTTCAGGCGGCGGGGCAGGTCAGGCAGAAGTGAAAACATCTGCGGGTTTCGCGCCGAACCCCCGCGAAACAAACGGTGATACTGCATCCGACGGCAGTTATAAAGGTGTAAAATGCGGATATCTTGTTACGGTTACAAGCGGTACACTGCATTTGGATTGTGCAGATGACGCTGTGCACAGCAACCATACGGCGGAAATTTGCGGCGGACAGCTTACACTGCAAAGCGGTGATGATGGTATACACGCGGATGCACTTCTGACCGTTTCAGGCGGAAATATAGATATCATACAGTCTTATGAAGGCTTAGAAGCGGCAAAAATAAGCTTACAGGGCGGGGAAGTCCGTATTACAGCGTCGGATGACGGCGTGAATGCGGCGGGCGGTCATGATAATTCTCAGGAGAACAGCCGCTGGGGCGGAGACCCGTTTTCCGCAGATGAAAGCCTGCTTGAAATTACAGGCGGAAAGCTTGTTGTGGATGCCTCGGGAGACGGTTTGGATTCCAACGGAGACATTGTGCTGTCGGGCGGTGAAGTGTATATTCAAGGTCCGACTGATGACGGCAACGGTGCGCTGGATTATGCGGGTGCATTTACTGCAACGGACGGTACCTTGTTTGCGGCAGGCTCGGCAGGAATGGCGCAGAGTATTTCAGAGGGTTCTTCTGTGTATGCTGTGGCAGTCGGCGTATCTGCGCAGGAAAATACGGCTGTTCGGCTTTTGCGTGCAGACGGCAGTGAGATTTGCAGCTTTGCGCCGTCTAAGCGATTTTCTCATTTGGTGATTGTTTCGCCCGAGCTTAAAAAGGGTGAAAGCTATAGCGTATCGACCGCGAATTATACAGGCGGTATGCATACGGACGGCTTGCTGACGGGGGCCTCGTATACGGGTGAAACGGTTGTCGGCACTTTCACTGTGGAATCTGTTTGTGCAACGGTCGGCAGCGCGGGCGGCGGATTTGGCGGCAAACAAGGCGGTGCGCCGAATAAAACGCCGCCGGACGGAAATTTCCGGAAAGATAAAAACAGTCCGAACGGCGGCGAAAGACCTTAAAGAAAGGTGCTTTTGTGCACATAAATATATCTTGACATTTTTCTTTGTTTGGCTTATACTCTTTTTAAAGTCTTATGAAAAATCTCATACACAGGGGGGCTGGCGCAAAGCCGGCTGAGATAAAGAATGCATGCTTCTTTGACCCTATAACCTGATGCGGGTAATGCCGCCGTAGGAAGCTTGTTGTGAATACAATTACAGTCTTACGGTATGCAGGCATATCGTAAGACTTTTTTATTATTACGGCTGTTTCGGGTGTCTCGGCAGTCAAAATTCGGAGGTAAAAATAATGCAGGCAAGTGTAGCAATTCAGGTTCTGCCCGATGTGCAGAGCGAGGACGAATTGATTCGCATTGTGGACGAGGTCATCGCCTACATCAAAAGTACGGGGTTAAACTGCTATGTCGGTCCGTTTGAAACCACAATCGAAGGCGACAGTTATGACCAACTGATGGAAATTGTGAAAGAATGTCAGCATGTGGCAATTCGTGCGGGTGCACCGTCCGTTTCCGCTTATGTGAAGGTGGTATATAAACCGGAGGGCGGTGTACTGACCATTGACAAAAAAGTTACCAAGCATCATCAGTAAAATTTCCCCCGCGCTTGCGCTTTTGGCAGTTGTGTTGATTTGGGCGGCGGCAACAGGATTTTCACTGGTGCCGTCTTTTATGCTGCCGACGCCGCGTGCGGTGGCACGGGCATTCATAGGGGATTTCCCGACCTTAATGCGCCATGCTTCCGTTACCTTGACGGAAGCGTTTTTGGGCTTGCTGCTCGGCGTATTGCTTGCCTTTCTTTTGGCAACGTTGATGGACCGATTTCCCACGCTTTATAAAGCACTGTATCCGCTGTTGGTGATTACGCAAACCGTCCCGACGATTGCCGTCGCACCGCTTTTGGTGCTGTGGATGGGCTTCGGTATGGCGCCGAAGATTACATTGGTGGTCATTACCACCTTTTTCCCGATTGCGGTAAGTTTGTTAGACGGCTACCGCAGTGCCGATCCCGATGCCGTCAGCCTTTTGCGCAGTATGGGGGCGGGACGTGTAAAAATTTTTCTGTATATTAAATTTCCTTCCGCACTCGGCTCATTTTTTGCCGGCTTGAAGGTGTCTGCCTCTTATGCTGTAGTCGGTGCGGTTATCGCGGAATGGCTCGGCGGATTTGAGGGCTTGGGCGTGTATATGACCCGTGTGCAGAAAGCATATGCTTTTGACAAAATGTTTTCCGTGATTCTGTTTATTACACTGATTAGTTTGCTCTTGATGTGGGGCGTAACGGGCGTGAAAGCTCTCGCTATGCCTTGGGAGCGCAAAGAAAAGGAGAAAAAGAAATGAAATATATTAAGAAACTGCTTGCAGTGCTTTTGTGTGCGGTATTGCTGTTCTCGCTTGCCGCGTGCGGCACAAATACGGACGTGCCAAAAGAACTGCAAAAAATTACACTGTCTTTGGACTGGACGCCGAATACCAACCATACAGGTATTTATGTTGCGCTTGCAAAGGGCTATTTTAAAGAGGCGGGCTTAGATGTAACGGTAGTACAGCCCTCGCAGAACGGTGCCGCCGCTATGTGCGCCGCAGGGCAGGCACAGTTTGCCATTGAATTTCAGGATACGCTTGCGGCGGCTTTTGCAACGGATGAACCGCTCGGCATTACGGCAGTTGCCGCACTTTTACAGCATAACACATCGGGCATTCTTTCCCGTAAAGGCGAGGGAATGGACAGACCGCGCGGATTGGAAAATCATACCTATGCGACTTGGGATTCTCCGATTGAAAAGGCAATGCTCAAATCCGTTGTGGAAACCGATGACGGGGATTTCTCAAAGGTCAAGCTGATTCCGAATAATTTTACCGATGAAGCAGGCACACTGAAAGCAGGACTTACGGATGCGATTTGGGTATTCTATGCGTGGGGCGGCATCTCTGCGACGCTTTCCGATACGGAATTTGATTATTTCGATTTTAAGGACATCAATCCTGTGTTCGACTATTACACGCCTGTGCTCATCGGGAACAATGCCTATATAAATGAAAATCCCGAAACCACAAAAGCCTTGCTTTCGGCACTGAAAAAGGGCTATGAGTTCGCTGCGGATAATCCCGAAGAAGCAGCGCAGATTCTGATTGACGGCGATGACACAGGCTCGTTAAAGGGTTCTGAAACCTTGGTGACCGAAAGTCAGAAATGGATTTCCAAGCAGTATAAGGCAGAGGTTCCGCAGTGGGGCTATATCAACCCCGCACGCTGGGATGCGTTTTACGCATGGCTTTGGGAACAGGGTCTGATTGAAAAAGAACTGCCCGCAGGAACGGGGTATACCAATGCTTATCTCTCCTGATACAGCTTTGCTGGAAGCACACAGCATTTCCAAAAGCTTCGGTGAAAATGCCGTGCTTCGCGATGTGGATTTTACCTTGAAAAAAGGTGAGCTTGTCTGCCTTTTGGGTGTGAGCGGCGCGGGTAAAACCACGCTGTTCAACATCCTTTCGGGACTGATGTTGCCCGACAGCGGGCAGGTGCTGTTAAACGGCGTCGATATTACGGGGCATCCGGGTAAAATCAGCTATATGCTGCAAAAGGATTTGCTTTTGCCGTACCGTACGGTTATAGACAATGTGGCACTGCCGCTCATGATTCATGGTGTGCCGAAAGCCCGGGCGCGTGAGAAAGCCGCTTCCTATTTTCAAAGATTTGGCTTGCAGGGGACGGAGAAAAAATATCCGAAACAGCTTTCGGGCGGTATGCGGCAGCGTGCGGCACTGCTGCGTACGTATCTTGCGTCCGACGGCGTTGCTTTACTGGATGAGCCGTTCAGTGCCTTGGATACCATTACCAAAAGCGCTATGCACGCATGGTATTTGGATATCATGCGTGAAATTGATTTGACCACGCTGTTTATCACGCACGATATGGATGAAGCGATAAAGCTTTCTGACAGAATCTGTATTTTGTCAGGGAGACCCGGGAACATCATCTGTGAAATCCCCATAACTGTGCCGCGCCCCCGTCCGCAGGATTTTCTCTTGACGCAAGAATTCTTGGACTACAAACGGAAAATCGCGGAAAACTTAACTGTATAGCTATACGCGAAAATCCCCGCACGCTGTAAACACAGCATGCGGGGATTCATTATAAGTTTTTTATGAAAGGAAGATGATATCGCGGAGAATGCTGAACAGTGTCGGCAGTATAACGGCGGCAATCGGCAACACCGTATACCAAACTGTTTTCAACTGCGGCATCCGTTTGGCGCCGAAACAAATGCCGTACAGTGTGCCGAGCAAAAGCAGAAACGACAGGATACGGCTAATCCATACCAGCGCATCCACAGCAAAGAAACCGCCGCGAATAATCATGAAAATATACGAAAGAATTTGTGAACCAAGCACAACAGCACACAGGATTTTTAACTGTTTGTCTTTTTTGGAGCCGTCTGCAAGTGCCGCCGCATTCAGAAAAAATCCGAGGAATGCGACTTCTAAAACGGCACTGACCAGTGAAAGAGCAATTGCTGTTGCAAATGCGCCTGTGTTGAAAATATCAAAGGATAAATCCGCAGGTGTGAAATTGCTGATGAAGATGGACACCAAAGCCGAGAGCCAGCCGATGGCAACGCTCGGCAAATACGGGTACAGAAATTCAAAATCAGCGATACTGCCGCGGAAATTGCTCTTTTTCAGTAAATAGGAACCGAGATAAATACCCGAAAATACTGTGATGATATTTAAGCATATCTCCTCAATATAGGAAAAGACGGGGATAGATGCATATTCCAAGGTGTTTGCCACCCGAAGCGGCAACCGTACAAGATACTGCACAGCGGCAATGATCAGTAGCCATATGAACGCAACGGTAAAAAAGTAGGCGAGCGGTTTCTTGGGGTCTCTGCGCAGTGCCGCTGCATATTCGGCACGCACCATATCCACGTCCGCTGTGAAGTAATCCTCCGGCAGATGATAGCTTTCGGTCAGCCTTTGCACAATATCGGCAGGCACCTCGCCTGTCAGTTCAAGCCGCTCCAATATCTCTTCGCTGATGCCCAATTCTTCGGACAAATCCTTGCGCCAAATATTGTGTTCGGCACGAAAATGCTCTAAAGTACGAGTCGCCATAAAGCACCTCTCTGTATAGTTTATTTTTTATTATTTTAACACACTTTTATATATGTGTAAAGAAAGAGAGCAAAAAACACAGTTTTTTTGTCAGAAGAAAACCGCTTCCGTATTTTTATATTGACAGCGGAACAAATGTTCTGTATAATAAAAATATAAAAATATAAAAATATAAAGGGGAGAGGAAAGTGGAACGCGCGGTTTTGCACAGTGATATCAACAACTGCTATGCTTCCGTTGAATGCTTATATAATTCGGATTTGCGAGGGAAGCCGATTGTTGTCGGCGGGTCCGTGGAAACACGGCACGGCATTGTTTTGGCAAAATCCGAGCAGGCGAAGGCGTGCGGTGTCAAAACAGGGGATACCATTTGGCAGGCGAAAGCAAAATGCCGTGATTTGGTGGTTGTGCCGCCGCACTTTGAACGGTACCGAAAATATTCGGAGCTGGTGCGCGATATCTACCGCCGCTATACGGATGCAATTGAACCGTTCGGTTTGGACGAAGCGTGGCTGGATGTGACGGGCTCACAAAATTTGTTCGGTGAGGGCGCATCCATTGCAGATGAGATTCGGCAAACTGTTTTGCAGGAATTAGGGATTACTGTTTCTGTAGGGGTCTCTTTTAACAAGGTATTTGCAAAGCTGGGTTCGGATTTAAAAAAACCGAATGCGGTGACCGTTATCGGCAAATCGAACTTTCGGGAGAAAATTTGGAATCTGCCTGTGGGGGCGATGCTCGGCTGTGGCAAATCCACGGTGCAGCGCTTGACGGGCTACGGTGTGCACACCATCGGACAGCTGGCGGCGTGTGATGTGTCTTTTTTGAAAAATGTGTTCGGCAAAATGGGCGAGGAGCTTTGGCGTTATGCCAACGGTTTGGATGATTCGCGCGTGCGTCCCGATGGGTTTAAACCCGTTTCCAAAAGTGTCGGGCACGGCACAACGTGTATCTATGATTTGAAAGAGTCGCATGAGGTGTGGCTGGTGATGCTGTCACTGTCACAGGAAATCGGCAGACGTCTGTATGCCGAGAGACTTGCGGCAACCGCCGTGCAGGTCGGAATAAAGAACAGCGCGTTGTTTGTACGACAGTTTCAGCATTCCGTGCCGCTCCCGACACAAAGTCCGTTGGAAATTGCACAGTCGGCTTTCAAGCTTTTTTCGGAAATGTACCGTTGGGAATTGCCTGTGCGTGCCGTTACTGTGCGGGCGATTCAGTTGATTTGTGCGGACAGTCCTGTGCAAACCGACCTGTTTTCGGATTTCTCGCATCACGAACGGCAGGAACGCATCGACAAAACCATGCTGGATATTCGTTCCCGTTACGGCAAAAACGGGATTTTCAACGCAAGTCTGCTTTGTGAGCATGCCATTCCGCACGGCGCACCCGAACATGCCGTTTTGCCCGGAATGATGTATAAATGATTTCCCGTTATTTTCGCAAAATTTCCTTCGGCGGTTCAATTTCATTGGCAAGCGTATGCTCGGTCAGTTCTGACAAAAATTTTAGCTTTGCGTTCAGCATCGGGCGCAGGCAGTTCGGTACGTGTTCGCCGTGTGCACGGTGAATTGCCACACATTCCTTGCAGTTTCCGTGGTAGCGACAAGCCTTTTTACAGGGACAATGGTCTTTGTTTTTGTATTCTTCCCGAAATTCTGCGGCAAACGCTTCTTGGAGCTTCAGCCCCTCAGTTCGGTTCCCTTTGTGAAATTCCCGCATTGCGGCAAGCTGTGTCGGATGATTTTCAATCATTTGACCGTTCTCCTTTATAGCCGTCCGGCTAAATAATTTATCAGGCAGTGTCTTTCAACAACCGCCTGATTCTCCGAAATTTGTATTCTGTTTTTATTGTGTTTGTGTGAGCTTTTGTATGGCCTCTTCCTGCGAAGCGACAAAAAAGAAGTCATTTCCGTGATTGGATTCGTAAATAAAATCTTTCAGCGGTTTACTGGTATATCGGGAATAGTCGCCGTAGATTGCGGCTTTGATATGATAATTCATGAACTTTTGCAAAATTTCGCCTGCAAGCCCTGTGCTGAGTATGAAAAAGTCCTCGCAGATAACCTCTTTGGGTATCACAATTCGTTCCGCTTCTGTTTCATATTTTACAGTCATTGCCAAATCTAAAGCGGACTGCGCATCTGTAATGTGTTGTTCTTCACCGAAAATAATTGCAATGTTGGTTCCGTTGTGATTTTCCTGTTTGATTTGCATAATTACACTCCTATGATATACGATACAAATTTCGGCGATTCGATAATCATAACAGAATGTATTGATTTTGTCAAAAACGGTTTTCGTCGGGCGGTGTATAAAATCCCCAAACACAATTACTGAATTCGCCTGCCGCAAAGGTATAAGTCCTTTTATGAATCACAGCGGTATAAATCGGGAATGTATATGACTGTCCGTATAAGGAATCGTAAACCTGCACAGATGCAGAGGTGCGTTGCCATTTATAATCGAATATACGGACACCGAACAAAATCACATTTCCATCCGTACCTGTTGCCGCATGTTTCCATACTTTTTCGTTTCGTTGGTGCATATAAAAATTCCTCTTCCCGAAAAATTAAATTTATGCTGAAAACGCGAACCTCATTTTTTAATGTTTTCTTATGCGTGACGCTTCCCGGTCATATCCGTGGAGCAAACCCTATACACACAGGTATTTTGCAGGCTTTCTTGCGGGAAACAGTAGGCTTCCTCGGATTTTCCCAAATGATGAAGGATGCAGTTGAGGGCGTGTGCTTTTTCCTCTGCATTTTCAATAAATTCCACCTGTCCGTTTCCTACTACGCCGGCATACCGCCAACTGTAGGAACAGGGATTTTCTTTTGTTCCGGCTATGAATGCATTATCGCAGTCCATTTGAAAGCAGATATGGGGATTTTGCTTTAAAATCTCCATCTTACGTCCCGCATAGGCACTGTGAAAGTATAAAATCAGTGTATCGCCCTGCCGTTCATAACCGAAATTTAAAGCGGCTACATACGGCTTTCCGTCTTCGACCATACCGATATGGGCAACACTGCATTTGCGGACAATTTCAAAAATCTGATTCACATCTGTAACTTCTCTGTCTTTTCTTCGCATAATGCGGCACTCCTTTCAGCTCTACAGCAGGCATTGTAGCATACCTTTTCGGACAAGTCAATTTCGGTAGAGACGGATGACTTCAACCGCCGCAATTTCCCTTGACGATTGACAAATTCTGATATATACTATATATGAGGAAAATTTGGAAATTCTATATTTACCAAAATGAAGCCACACAGTCGGCTTCGGCTTTTCCGCACAGCAAGAGCATTTTGAAAGGTGACACATATGCGAAAAACAAAGATTATCTGTACAGTCGGTCCTGCGACGGACCGACCTGAAATATTGGAAAAAATGATGCGCGCGGGCATGAACGTCGCACGGTTCAACTTTTCCCACGGGGATTATGAAACCCATGAAAAGCGCTTCCGCGATGTTGTCAGCGCGCGGGAAAAACTGCGCCTACCTGTAGCAACCATGCTCGATACCAAAGGTCCCGAAATCCGTTTGGGACTGTTTCGAGACCATAAGCCGGTGGAAATTCAAACAGGCGCGGAATATACGCTGACCACGCGTGAGGTCGAGTGTGATGAAGCCACTGCGAGCATATCCTTTAAAGGACTTCCCGGGGATGTGACTGTCGGCACGCGGATTCTCATTAACGACGGGCTGGTTGCCATGACGGTGAAGCAGGTCGGTGAAACGGATATTGTCTGCACGGTGACAGACGGCGGCGTGCTTTCCGACCGCAAGGGAGTGAACGTACCCGGTGTGGAGCTTTCCATGCCGTATCTTTCAGAGCGCGATATGTCCGATTTGGAATTCGGCGCAAAGTTAGGCTTTGATTTTATAGCCGCGTCTTTTGTGCGTTCTGCGGCGGACATTGCATATTTACGCAAATTCACAAATGCCCTCGGTTGGCGTAATGTGCGCATCATTGCAAAAATTGAAAACATGGACGGCGTGCAAAATATTGATGAGATTATAAATGAAGCAGACGGCATTATGGTTGCTCGCGGCGATATGGGCGTGGAAATCCCGTTTGAAATGATTCCGTCCATTCAAAAACGCATCATCAAAAAAGCATACAGCGCAGGCAAGCAAGTGATTACTGCTACACAGATGCTGGAGTCTATGATTACCAATCCGCGCCCCACACGTGCGGAAATAACGGATGTTGCCAATGCGATTTATGACGGAACTTCTGCGATTATGCTGTCAGGTGAAACGGCGGCAGGTGCGCATCCCGTAGAATCGGTGGAAACCATGGCGCTCATTGCCGAAAGCACAGAAGGGCAAATTGACTATGTAACGGATTTCAAGTCGGCGAGCGAGGCGAATAAGAGCATCACCAATGCGATTTCGCACGCCACTGTGACTACGGCGCATGACCTCGGTGCCAAAGCGATTATCACCGTGACCAAAAGCGGTTCAACGGCACGGATGATTTCCAAGCACCGTCCGCAGTCTATGATTATCGGCTGTACCACCAATGAGACCGTTTACCGTCAGATGAGCATGTCCTGGGGCATTGTGCCGCTGATGTGCGAAGAAAAGAAGAGCACGGATGAACTGTTTGCGCACGCCGTAGAGGTTGCTGTAAAGAACGGTCTTGTGAACCGCGGCGACCTGGTCGTGATTACCGCCGGTATCCCGCTGGGGGTTTCGGGTACCACCAATATGCTTAAGGTTGAAAAATTGTAATTTATGCAAGGGGGCTTCCCAATGCGCTCTGTGACTTGGAACCTTTGGCACGGCTGTCACAAAATCAGTACCGGCTGTAAGCATTGCTATGTGTACAGAAGCGATGCAAGATATGACCGAAACAGTGCCGAAGTGCATAAGACGCAGAATTTCAATCTTCCCGTGAAAAAGGACCGAAGCGGAAACTACAAAATTCCATCGGGTACGTGCATTTACACTTGTTTTACCTCGGATTTTCTGCTGGAGGATGCGGATGCCTGGCGGCAGGAGGCATGGGATATGATTCGGGAGCGGGGGGATTGCACATTTTTGTTTATCACCAAACGGATTGACCGATTTATGCAGTGTGTGCCGCCTGACTGGGGCGGCGGGTATGATAATGTGGTGGTTTGCTGTACGGTGGAGAGTCAGGAACGCGCCGATTACCGACTGCCGTATTTATTGTCCGCAAAGGCAAAGCACAAGGAAATCGTTTGCTCGCCGCTTTTGGAGCAGATTGATTTGGAGCGCTTTTTGACAGCGGAAATTGAGGGCGTGACGGCGGCAGGGGAGTCAGGGGCGCAGGCGCGGCTGTGTGATTACGATTGGATTTTACAAATTCGAGCGCAGTGTGTGCGGCATCATATTCCGTTTTGGTTTCAGCAGACAGGCGCACATTTTCAAAAAGACGGCAGGATTTATAAAATCCCACGCCGCGAACAGCACAGCCAGGCAAGAAAAGCCAATATCAATACAGGAAAACGGTTTTACAAATAACAGCATAATGAAATCCCACCCGTAAAAGCGGGTGGGATTTTTTAGATGGTATAATAACCCCACGAATCTCTAAGAAATCTTCGATTTCTTAGAGATTCGGAGAACATTGAATCATCAATTTGGGCTGACGCCCTGCGGCTTCGCCGCCCATTGTGCATTGCACAATGAAATTGTGGTATAAAGCCTTTCGGGGGGGTTATTCTCCATTGGCGGATTGGTTTTCTGTCTGCATTTGACGAACCTGTTCTCTGCGGCGAACTTCCAAGTCCGCAAGCATTTGAGCTTTGAATTTACCGTGTACATTGAAGAAAATCAGTGAAACACCGTACAGGAAACGTGCAATGGCGGGCATAATACAGAAAATGAACCAAAATCCCGAAAGTACGCTGTTATCCGTTTCGCGGACGATGTTGCCGAACACATCTTTGTGTGCAACATAGCCAATCCACGAAATGACAAAACCGGAAAGTCCGTTGTTGATAGAATTGGCAAGCTTTTGAAAATAGCCCGAAACCGTTGCAATCAGTGCCTCATTGCGCACACCGTATTTCCATTCGCCGTAGTCATACACATCGCCCTGTAAGATGGTGCCGACCACGTTAATGACACCGTTCGGCAGACCGCAGAGCGTAAGCATAATGGTCATATAAATAAGATTTGGGATGATATGACCGGCTTTGTCCCATGCTCCGAAAGGCTTATAGCCGATTAAAAACATCAGCGTATACATCGCACCGCCGAAAATACCTGCGGCAATACCGACATTTCTTGCACCGAATTTCCGAATCAGCTTCGGCGTGAGCGGTGTAATAATGAAGGCGGGCATCCCCGTGAAGATACTGGCGATACTGCTGTAAGACATGGCCCCCGCATTGTGAATCCAGAAGAATTTTTCATTGGATGCACCGATGCCTTTTAACCCGTTGAAGAAATAGTTGAGCTGTAAAACCAACATTGGGCGGTTTTTAATCGCGATTTTAAAGGATTCAATGATGCCGATTTCTTTCATTTGCTCTTTCGATGCCAGCGGCACGCGCTCGCGCATCACAAAGAACCCGTAAATGGCGGTTACGGCGGAGATAATGACCATAATCAGTGCATAGCCTGAGTAGACATCCTGCATCCCGATTGCGTTGTTTGTCTGTTTGGGAAGCAGGTCGATGAAGAACGGCAATAGCGCGGGCAACCACGCACCGAACAGCTCCATAAATTTCTGCGAAGCCAGCAAATTGTTTCGTTCGTTGACGTTCGGCGTGATATCAAAAGGCATAATCTGCCAAACGCCGAAGTAACTCATGCCGAGGTTGTGGGCAAAAATCGCGATAACCGCCCACACGACCTTTGCGATCGGCGTTGTCAAAAAGGACGGTGTTGTGAACAGCATCAAAATTGCTATTGCCCAAATCGGGGTTGTTACAATGAAGTAGGGACGTAGCTTACCCCAGCGCGTACGCGTGCGGTCGATAATCAATCCGGAAATCGAGTCGTCCAGTGCGTCATACAGCGTTTCCAAAAACATAATGGAGCCGTAAGCTTTACCCGAGATGCCAAGGAAGCTAATCATGAAGAACTGTCGGTTTCCGTTGACAAATTCGTTTAAGTTTTTTTGACCGAATGCCGTAAGCAAAAAGGCAATCATTTCTCGCAGACGGAGATACCGTCTGTTTTGCGCTGAGGCTTTCTCGACCTGTTGCTCCACTTCGGTTTCAACGTATTCTTCCTGCGTTGCGACTGTCGTATCCGCCAAAAAATCACATCCTTTATGTGTAAGGGTTCGGTTGTAGTTCCCCCTAAGTATACCAATTTTTATCTTAACACATTCTCTGTATCTGTTCAAGATTAGAGAAAAAATTTTTTATACAAATTTTCATGAAATTTTTGTATATTTTTTCGATTCTGTGACCGCCATAGCATCACAGCGTTCGTTTTCGGGATGCCCCGCGTGTCCTTTAATCCATACAATATGTACGTCGTGAATATGTGTCAGTGTTAAAAGTGAATCCCAAAGGTCAGGATTCAGTGCGGGCTTTCCATCCTTCTTCTTCCAGCCGCGCGCTTTCCACGAAGCCGCCCATCCCTTTGAAATCCCGTCCGAAACGTATTTGGAATCGGTATATAATGTAACATTGCACGGACGTTTCAGTGCTTTCAGGCCTTCAATTACGGCGGTCAGTTCCATTTTATTGTTGGTGGTTTGCGCACTGCCGCCTGAAAGTGCTTTTTCAGTGCCGTTACAGCGTAAAATTGCGCCCCAGCCGCCGGGACCGGGATTTCCCGAGCACGCACCGTCGGTGAATAATTCTACTTTTGTTTTTTCTGTACCCATAGTTTTCCTCAAATGTGTGCCGCGAAGGATTTCAGCGAAGCCTCTACCGCACTGGCGCGAACGGTGCTTTGATTGTATAAATCCATATCTGTAACGCCTGTCAAAACCAACACGGACGGAATATTGTGTTTTTGCCCGATTAAAATATCCGTTTCCAATCGGTCACCGATAAAGCACAGCTCGTCTTTTTCACAGCGGAAGCGATTGGTTAAATAATCTACCGTAAAGCTGTGCGGTTTGCCCATTACAAGCGGCTCTTTTCCCGTGGATGCTTTTATTAACGCCATCATTGAACCCGTGTCGGGCATAAAACCGTCTGCTGTCGGGCAGTTGAAATCGGGATGTGTTGCAATGTATTCCGCGCCGTTGGCAATATATTTGCAGGCGTCCCACAGTTTTTGATAGGTAAGCGTTGTGTCAAAGCCCAGTACCACAATATCGGGATTCTTCTCCGCGAGCGGAATCCCCGCTGATTCGAAATCAGCGGTCAGCCGCTCATTGCCGAGCAGATACACGGTTTTGCCTGCACGGTTACGGTTTAAGAAATCCGCTGTCACGTGCGAGGAAATCACAATTTTATCTTCGGGCACGTCGCAACCCATTTTATGGAGCTTTTCGCGGCAGACTGCAACATTGTTGGAAGAATTGTTGGTAAAAAAGCAAAAATCTTTGCCGACTTCCTTCACACGGGTTAAAAAATCCAGCGCACCGTCAATCAGGTTACCGTCCAGGTAAAAAGTACCGTCCATGTCAATAATAAAATACTTTGTTTTGTTAAAACAGGAGTTTTGCATACTGTGTCTCTCTTTCCGTACATAATCAATGTTTATTTTATCACAGACTATAAAAAAAGAAAAGGCGAAGGACACCTTTTCTTTTTGGCGCTGTATTTTTTACCATTGCACCGTCCAAACTTCATCGAAGCGAAGACCGATGCGGCATTCCAACCCTAAGCTGGTCAGATATAAATACATCGGTAAAGCAGTGTGGATTTCCACAAGCTTTCCGGTTGCCTTTTCCACCTTAATTTCCGATACGGCGCCGTCATAGGCGCAAACCGGATTTTCCATTTTGATTTTGCCGTTTACAGCGTTTTCAATTTCTTCTTTGGTAATAATCGAGCCGACGGCACCCGAACCGTATCCCGGTTTCGGATTGCGGTCAGGCTTTAAACGGACGGTAATCAAGTAATATGCACTGTCCTCTTTGCAGACAGCATCCGCAAGGGCATCGGCAGTCAGATGACTTTCCGTACCGCGCGGAATAAAATTTTCCTGTATCTCATTCCGACTTGTAAAAACGGTATTTGGGTTTTCTTCTTTTAAAAAGGAGCGCATCAGCGATTTTGCTACGGACGACAGAAATGCATTGTCGCCTGCTTCCACAACACCGTTATAATTGGAGCCGCTTTTCTGCGTAAGGGTTACAGAGACGGCATCCGTTTTGACACGGTTCAGCGCGGCGGCATAATATGCGGCGATTTCTTCCATGCCCTCCGGCGATCGGCTGAAGCCTACTGCCGGCAGAAGGGTTTCGCCGCCGCCATTCGATTCGGTTTCCGTTACGGCGGGTATATAAACATCTAAAACAGCGGGCAGTCCGTTCGCAGGTAACAGTGCCGTGCTGTCCGCAACAGCATACAAGCCTTGGGTGTTTGCGATATAGACTGCCATATAAACCAAAAAGAAAAACAGAAACAAAAAGCCCGCCTTTTCAAACATATCAAAAAATATCTTCCAAAGACTTTTTTTATCTGTCGTTTTGTTGTTTCGTGTAAAATGCATACTGTTGCTCCGTATCCGCTTTGTGAAACTTCTGTTAAGATGTATCTTACAGCGAATATTTTGAAAAGTCAATGAAAAGATATGGATTTTTTGTGTGCATAGTGCTACAATAAGCCGAGAGAAAATGTTGGATTTTCAGGAGGATATTTGCAATGAAAAAGCTGATTTCGTGGAATGTCAACGGCTTGCGTGCTTGCGTCGGCAAAAATTTCGAAGAGGAATTTCGGAACTTAGATGCGGACTTCTTCTGCTTACAGGAAACAAAATTACAGGAAGGGCAAATTGATTTACAGTTTGAAGGGTACTGTTCTTTTTGGAATTACGCTGAAAAAAAAGGGTATTCGGGCACGGCGATTTTTGCAAAAGAAGCGCCGAACGCCGTATATTACGGGATGAACGATGCCTACTATGACAGCGAGGGGCGCGTAATTACACTGGAGTATGACGAATATTTTGTGGTAACCTGCTATACGCCGAATGCGCAGGACGGATTGAAGAGGCTGGAATACCGTATGAGCTGGGACGATAAATTCCGAGGATATCTCTTGTCTCTGGACGCAAAGAAGCCCGTGATTTTCTGCGGGGATTTGAATGTGGCGCATCAGGAAATCGACCTGAAAAATCCGAAAACCAACCGTGGGAACGCAGGCTTTTCCGATGAAGAACGCGAAAAGTTTACAACCTTGCTGGAAAGCGGCTTTACAGATTCGTTCCGCTGTCTGTATCCCGATTTGACAGGGGCATATTCATGGTGGTCATATCGCTTTAACGCCCGCAAAAACAATGCGGGGTGGCGGATTGACTATTTCTGTGTTTCCGACCGTCTGGCTGAAAAAATTGTCAGCGCTTCGATTCACAGTGAGATTTTCGGTTCGGACCACTGTCCCGTTGAATTGATTTTAGATGTTTGAGGATAAAAATACCATGCATTACCAAGAAGCAGTTGATTATATTCATTCTCTGTTAGCGTTCGGTATCAAACCGGGGCTTCAGCGAATTCGTGCGCTCCTCACAGCGCTCGGCAATCCGCAAAACGGCCTGCGGTTTATTCATGTGGCGGGCACAAACGGCAAGGGTTCAACCTCAACCATGCTTTCCTACATTTTAAAAGCGGCAGGGTATAAAACCGGACTATTTACATCGCCCTATGTGTTTTCGTTTTGCGAGCGCATACAAATCAATAATGAAAATGTTTCCGAGACGGATTTGGCAAATGTGGTTGCACGCGTAAAATCCGCGGTAGAGTCGCTGAACGCCGAAGGCATAGTGCCGACGGAGTTCGAAGTTATTACCGCTGCGGCGTTGCTGTATTTCAAAGAACAGCAGTGCGAGTATGCCGTAATGGAGGTCGGGCTCGGCGGACGGTACGATTCGACGAATATCATTCCCACACCCGAAGTGTGCGTAATTACTTCTGTATCGCTTGACCATACACAGATTCTCGGCGATACCGTGGCGCAGATTGCATTGGAAAAGGCGGGAATTTTAAAACGGGGGAGTGTATGCGTAACCACCACACGTCAGGACCTGACAGCGCTTTCGGTAATTCGGGAGACCGCGGAAAGACAGGGTTGTGCGCTGACCGTGGCGGATGCGGATGCGGCGCAGGTGATTTCAGAAAGAATTACGGAAACCGTATTTTCTTATCACGGCGAAACCTACACAATACATCTTCCGGGACGGCATCAGATTGAAAATGCGGTAGGGGTTGTCGAAGCGGCAAAGCGGATTGCAGGCGTAACGGACGCGCATATCCGAGAAGGCCTTCAAAATACCGTTATGCGCGGACGTATGGAGTACCGTGCGGGTACACCGCCGATGCTTTTGGACGGTGGGCACAATCCCGAATGTGCCGAGGCGCTCAGTGAAGTTCTGAAACGTTTTGCGCTGCCGCATATTACGGCGGTTATCGGTATGATGGCGGACAAAGATACGGGACGATATTTGGAAAAAGTTGCACCACACTGTAAAGAAATTTACTTTACAAAGCCGGACAATCCAAGGTCCGCCGCACCGGCGATGCTTCGGGATTCGGTCAGCAATGTAAACGTAAAAGCCTTTACGGACGAAAACCCGAAATCTGCACTGGAGCGTGCCAAAAACGCCGCACCGAAGGATGGGCTGGTGCTTGTGTGCGGGTCCTTTTATTTGCTGTCGGATTTATTCTCGTAAACCGCTTGCAGAATTGCCTGAAAATGTGATACAATACCCAAAATTCTATGGATGAGGAAAACTTTATGCAAACAGATTTTTATGAAGACAGATTGCGTGTTTATTTGGATATGCTGAAAAATGCCGCATGTGAACAGGATATACCGTTAGACGGATTTTTGATGAAGCCCTGCGGCTATAAAACAGGCAATGTATTGCCCGAGGTGGATGAAAGCTTCCGCGAATTCGGTCGTTACGAACGCTGGGGCGGGGAAAAGGATTGCCACGCGTGGTTCTATAAACATCTCGAAATTCCCGAAGACATGTGCGGCAAAAATGTTGAGCTTTGCATTTCCACACAGTTAGACGGATGGGACGCCGTCAATCCGCAGTTTATTGTATATGTGGACGGCGTACTCGTACAGGGTTTGGACACAAACCACCGCGAGGTATTTTTAGACCGTGCAAAATCGGAATATGAAATTTATGTGTATGCCTACGGCGGTAAAGAGGCCAATCATTTGGAATTTAATGCCGATTTGCGTGTGTATAACGAAGAAATCCGCAAGCTGTATTACAGCCTTTGCGTGCCATATGAGGCAACGCTGTTGTTAGACCCGCACGAAAAGGCATATGTCGATATGCAAAACGGTTTGGAGCACGCCGTAAATATGCTTGATTTGCGTGAACCGTATTCCCAAAAATGTATGGACTCGGTGCGTGCGGCACAGCAATATTTGGATTCTGCACTGTTTAGCGGTATATATCCCGATTTCGGCGTGAACGCGATTTGCATCGGGCACACGCATATTGACGTTGCATGGCTTTGGACGCTTGCACAAACACGGGAAAAGGTTCTGCGCTCGTTTTCTACGGTGCTGGCGCTGATGAAGAAATATCCTGAATACAAGTTTATGTCGAGCCAGGCGCAGCTTTATAAATATTTAAAAGAGGAATCTCCCGAGCTGTACGCCGAGGTCAAGGAAATGGTGAAACAGGGGTGCTGGGAAGTCGAAGGCGCAATGTGGGTCGAAGCGGACTGCAACCTTTCTTCGGGTGAGAGCTTGGTGCGGCAAATCCTGTACGGCAAAGCTTTCTTTAAAGAAGAATTCGGTGTGGACTGCAAGGTGCTTTGGCTTCCCGATGTGTTCGGCTATTCCGCTGCATTGCCGCAGATTCTCAAAAAAAGCGGCGTGGAATCGTTTGTTACCTCTAAAATCGGCTGGAATGAAAGCAACCGTATGCCCTACGACACATTTTGGTGGCAGGGGATTGACGGCACGGACATTTTCTCGTTCTTTATGACCGCACAGGACAGGGTGCGCGGGCAGAAGCCCGCCCGCAATGTGACCTATAATGCAAAGCTCAATCCCTGTCAGCTGATGGGTGCGTGGGACCGTTATCAGCAGAAAAATTTACAGAACGAAGTGCTGATTACCTTCGGTTACGGGGACGGCGGCGGCGGTCCTGTGCGCAAGGATTTGGAATACTATCACATTCTGAAAAAGGGTCTGCCCGCAGTGCCGAAAGCAAAAATGGAATTTGCGGGCGAGCTGCTTGCGCGGATGCGCAAAAAAGCAGAAGCGAACCCCAAAACGCCGCGCTGGCAAGGAGAACTGTATCTCGAATATCACCGCGGCACATACACCTCGCAGGCGAAAAACAAGCGATATAACCGCAAAAGCGAGTTTCTGTATCAAAATGCAGAAAGCATTGCGCTGGCAGACACCCTCTTAAACGGTACGGCATATCCCGAAAAATCTCTGCACGACGGCTGGGAAATGATTCTTTTGAATCAGTTCCACGACATTATTCCCGGGTCATCTATTCACGAGGTGTACGAGGTTTCGCATGCGCAGTATGAAGCTATAGGAAAAGTCGGTACGCAAATCTGTGCGGATGCGGCGGCGCACATTGCCGAAAATATCGGTACGAACGGCGGTATTCTCGTTTGGAATCCGAACGCTTTCGAAGCCAGCGGTACGGTAACGGTAGACGGCGAGACCCGATATGCGGAGCATGTTCCGGCGAAGGGCTATAAAGTTATAGCCGAAACAACGCCGCGAAGGACTGTGCGGGTATATGGAAAGAAAATCGAAAATGATTTCTTCGTTTTGGAGCTTTCCGACAGCGGCGCATTTACACGAATCTACGATAAGAAAAATGGCCGTGAAGTGCTGAAATCGGGCGCGCAGGGCAACGTGATGACCGCTTATGAGGATTATCCGCGCGACTATGACAACTGGGAAATCAGCAATTATTATAAAGAAAAATCGTGGAAGCTTTCCGAAAACGCGGAAATTACGTCGATTGCAGATGGTGCACGCGCAGGCGTAGAGGTTAAAAAGATTTTTATGCACAGCACAATTACACAAAAAATTTGGCTGTATGACGATGTGGCGCGTATCGATTTTGATACGGATATTGATTGGAACGAGAGCCATTTGATTTTAAAAACCGCGTTCCCTGTGGATGTGCTTTCGGATAAGGCGACTTATGAAATTCAGTTCGGCGCGGTGGAGCGTCCAACGCACACCAATACCAGCTGGGATGCGGCAAAATTTGAGGTTTGTGCACACAAATACGCTGATTTGTCCGAGTACGGCTACGGTGTAAGCCTTTTAAACGACTGTAAGTACGGACATGATATTCATAACGGGGTAATGTGCTTAACGCTTCTGAAGTGCGGGACCTATCCCGATGAAACCGCAGACAGAGGCGCGCATACCTTTACCTATTCTTTGTATCCGCACGCAGGCGATTACCGTGCGGCGGGCACGGTACAGCAGGCATATTTGCTTAACAATCCGCTGACGGCGCAAAGAATCGGAGCACAGAGCGGTAATTTGCCTGAAACCTTGTCTCTGCTTTCGGTAGACTGCGAAAATGTAATTGCAGAAACTGTGAAAAAAGCAGAAAAAGGCAATGCGGTCATCGTGCGTCTGTATGAAGCTTACCGCCGGCGTGCGGATGTTACCGTAACCGCGGGCTTTGATTTTAAGCGTGTGTCGGTGTGTGATTTATTAGAAAATACAGAAACAACGCTTGAAAATGACGGCAGAAATGTAAAGCTGACATTCAAACCGTATGAACTTGTCACCTTGCGGTTCGAAGTGTAAGTAACTCACATACTTTTCAAATGCGTTCGGATTATCATCCTTTAGGGAAGAAGATGGTGTAACATTTCCGTGCCGTAATATTCTTGTAGTGTTGACATAAAATCACTCCCTTGCAGTACAGCAAGGGAGTTTAAATATTCTCCTCAAATATTAAAGTTGTTAAATATGCACCGGTATAGTCAATATTCACAGGATAATAATTTCTCTGTGCTCCGGTTTATCAAAAGAATATTTCGGTTTTTTACCTTTTTGGTAAGTCACATTTATAAAATTATTACCCACAGGCAAACGGAATGAAACATCCAGTTTTTTATTCCAAGCAGGCAGAAGAAAGATTTTTTCACCGTTCTCCTGCACAAGAGATTTTGTTATCGTCATCATTAAATTTGCACCGTTATCCTGATCAGGTAACCAATCATAATTTGGACCGTAAAAAGCAGGGAAAATACAGCCTTTATTTGTATTCTCAGAGTTTTTTACAATTTCTTTATACGCACTTTTGCGAAGACCGAGAAATGCCGCCTGTACGCCGTGCTGCTGCCAGCCGCACGAGGCTCTTTCGGCACGCATTTTAAATGTGCTGACACCGATTTTTAAATCAGGATTGCCTATTTTATATAAAGCATATGGGAACACTGTGTAAAGCTCGGGGTTTTCACAGTTGCGTTTTACTTTCTCTATGTTCTTTTCAAAGGGCAGAACCGTTTTGCACAAATGCTTACGACCTACGGGAACGGACGGCAGAGATGCTTCGATTTTTTTGCATAATAGCATAAGATTCTTTGGCACTTGCTCCATATGCAGAACAAAATCGCAGACCGCACGCATACCGGCAATATTGGGCGTGTCATTTATGCAGTTTTGCCATGTTTCAAGCGAAGATGTCGGTTTGAAACAAATAGGACCGTCGTTTTGCTTGTAGTGCTCATAAAAGAACAGCAAAATTTCTTTTACAAAGGGCAGACACTCGTTTTGCAGGAAATCAAAATCCTGTGCATTTCTGCAATACAAAAGCATCATAAAAGCGAGTTCAAGTCCGGAACAGTAGTAGTAACGAATGTATGTATTCAAAGTTGTGCCGTCTGCAAGATGACTTCTGTTCCAACCGTAGTTTGCATCTGCATAAGCCGCAAAAAGGCTTAAAGTTTCAGGGTAAAATGCGCCTGAATGTCCAAAATATTTTTCCGTTCTGTATTTCGCAAAATCAAGATTGTCCAAATAAAGTCGAAAAAACGGAAGCATCAAATCGTAATCGCCTGAAAACAGCATACCCCAGTAAATCAGCCGTGTGTTTTGGAACCAATAATAGCTGCCCCACAGTCGGTAATCATAATTTTCAGAATTATGGGGAGAGGGCTGACAAGAGAAGATAGAACCGTTGAACTTTACGGGAAAACGACCCTTTCCTGCACAAATATTCATATATCTTTGCAAAATGTAACCCTGCGTTATGTTTTCAGCTTTTTTATTCCCCGAAATATAGACATAGCTTTTTTCCCAGACAGATCTCCAATAGGCCTTGTGCCTGTCAATATCACTTTCGGGAATTTGATTTATTTTTTTCATCCATTCTTCTGCATTTGCACATGTAAGAGAATGAATAGATATAGATAAGCTTTTAACGCCTTGCTTTGCGGTAAGCGTATTTGTATCGGCACACATATCATTACTCGCAGCCAAAAAACCGAAAGTAAGTCCTGTAAGAACATCCGATTTATTCGGATAATCTGCAAGGTGCTGATGCTGAAGACTGAAATTATAAAGAGAGGTTGTATTTTTGTGCATCTGTCCGATTGCAGATTTTTCCTGTGTAAAAACTATGTCATTATCCTCGGTGCAGTCAAACCCGATATCTTCGTCTGCCTCGCAGTTTAATGGATAATTACTGCGGTCATCATGCGCAAGACGCTCCGGGTGCGCTCTGTAATTCACAATTTCCAGGCATAGTTTATCTGCAAATTTCCCGTCAACTTCAATTTGATAAACAGGCAAGAAAGCATCCGCATAAATTTGTATGCGGATGTTCTTGTTATGGATTTTCAATATACCTTCATTTAAAACGAGATGAAAACAAAGGTTTTCATTCAAGACGCCTTTTGGGAATTTTAATCTAATATATCCTGTTTTAAGAAGACGGTGCAAACGACTGAAAGCATCTGTTTTGGAAAGCAGGATAGAAACAGAATTTTCGTCTGCCCATATATTTGCACCCAAATCACCATTGCCGAGGGGAATAGACTGCATTGCGCTTTTCATAAGACCTTTATATTTGAAATCATATTTAGAAATCATTTTCTTATCCTTTCTGTTTATATTCCACGGTCGGACTGTTACCGTTTGGGCGTTTGAAAGCCGATTGTATCAATGGCTTCAGGGTACGTTCAGCAAGGGGCCGGATTATATGTCCTGTGCTCTATTTGTTCCGCAAATGCTAATATGACGCTATGATTTTTTCTTTAGTACGCATAAAACCGGCATTATATACTGCAATCACTATTCCAATCACAATCACAGCCATAGTAACTCCAAAAATAATAGGCATGTATTGCATCGGAGCATTGTAATAGCCAAGGCTATTACCCTGTTCAACGTCCGATCGGATAGCTATAGCACGCAAAAAGAAAAGTGAGCAGTATTCCAAAAGAAGAAGGACTGTCCCGGTCAACGCTATAATCCAACCGGCAGTGGCACCGACGATAATCTCCTGTTTTTACGGTTTTTCTAGGGCACTGTATCGGTTTTTATCCAAACCAAGTATATCAGACACAAATCAAGAAAGTCAACAGTTCCGTTTGTCACTCGGCTTTGTTTTATACTGCATGCCTGAGTTATTCATACGGTTTCACTGTATGTGCAAATCTCTTCCGTAAAATAAATATAAAACGCCCCGCCGGAAACAGTTTTCTTGCTTCGGGCGGAGCGTTTATCGGTTGGGTCAAAAGTCCGCAAGGATTTATTTCACCTTTTTGGGGTTATTTCTTCGCGAGCTTTTGAATACTTTCCTCAATAAGCGCCGTTTTTTCTTCCAATTGCATTTTTGCCTGACGCTGTTTTTCAACGACGGCAGCGGGAGCCTTTGAGACAAAATTTTCATTGTTCAGCTTGCTGTTGACAAAATCCAGCTCTTTTTGCACAGCGGCTTTTTCCTTTTCCAAGCGCGCAAGCTCTGCTTTAAAATCGACCAACTCATCCATTGGGATATAGATTCTTGCACTTTCTGTGATGATGGAGACTGCATCGTCCATACCGTCAAAGGCTTCGGCGACCTGTACCTCGCTGGCGGATGCCAAACGATTGAAAAATACGGTACCGTTTTGGAAGGTGTTACCGTATGCTGTCTCAATGAATACCTTTGCTTTCTTCGAGGGAGCAACATTCATTTCCGCACGGCGGTTCCGTACGGCTTTAATCGCAATCATAATGCGTTCCATCTGTGCTTCCTCTGCGGTGTAATTTAAGGCATCGTCTGCTTTCGGCCAAGATGAAATCATAATACTTTCGCCTTCGTGCGGCAGGGTCTGCCAAATCTCTTCAGTGATGAACGGCATAAACGGATGCAAAAGCTTTAAAGTGTTTGACATCACATACACAAGCACCGCTTTTACAGTGGATTTTGCCGCTTCATCTTCACCGTTCAGGCGGATTTTGGCAATTTCGATATACCAGTCGCAAAATACATCCCAAATGAAATCATAGAGCTTCTGCACTGCCATGCCGAGTTCGAATTTTTCCAGACAATCCGTTACATCGGCAACCAGCGCATTGTAAAGGCTTAAAATCCATTTGTCCTCTAAAATAAGGTTGGCGGGAATATGCGGTGTGGGTTCGTTTTCGCCGAGATTCATCAGGATGAACCGCGCCGCATTCCAAATTTTATTGGCGAAGTTACGGCTTGCTTCTACGCGCTCGTCTGAAAAGCGCATATCGTTCCCGGGGCTGTTGCCTGTGGCAAGTGTAAAGCGCAGTGCGTCTGCGCCGTATTTGTCAATGATTTCCAAGGGGTCAATGCCGTTGCCCAAGGATTTCGACATTTTGCGCCCCTGTGCATCGCGCACCAGTCCGTGAATGAGCACGGTGTCAAACGGCGCTTTTCCTGTCTGCTCAATACCGGAGAACATCATGCGCATTACCCAAAACGGGATAATATCATAGCCCGTTACCAAGGTGTTGGTCGGGTAATAGTGCTTTAAATCTTCTGTTTCTTCAGGCCAACCGAGTGTGGAAAACGGCCACAGTGCCGAGGAGAACCAGGTATCTAAGGTGTCGGGGTCTTGTGTGATATTCTTGCTGCCGCAGTGCGCGCATGCGTCAGGTGCGGTACGCGAAACGGTAATTTCGCCGCAGTCAGCACAGTACCAAGCGGGGATGCGGTGCCCCCACCAAAGCTGACGTGAAATGCACCAGTCACGGATATTTTCAAGCCAGTGGAAATACACTTTTTCAAAACGCTGTGGGATAAATTTGGTTTCACCTGTTTTCACAGCGTCAATCGCGGGACCTGCCAGGGGTTTCATTTTCACAAACCACTGTTTGGAAACACGCGGTTCAACCGTTGTACCGCAGCGGTAGCAGGTGCCGACATTATGGCTGTAATCCTCAATTTCTACAAGCGCGCCCTCTTTTTTAAGGTCCTTGACAATCGCCTTGCGCGCCTCATAACGGTCCATACCCGCATAGGCAGGGTAATCCTCGGTAATTTTCGCATCGGGGGTCAGCACATTGATAACCTCTAAATTGTGGCGAAGACCGACCTCAAAGTCGTTCGGGTCGTGTGCGGGCGTAATTTTTACCACACCTGTACCGAAATCCATTTCCACGTAATCGTCGGCAACCACGGGAATTTCGCGATGTACGAGGGGCAGAATCAGCGTTTTGCCGACCATATCCTTATAACGCTCGTCGTTCGGATTGACCGCGACTGCCGTATCGCCTAAAAGCGTTTCGGGACGTGTGGTTGCCAATTCCAAATAGCCGCTGCCGTCCTTGAACGGATAGCGCAGATGCCAGAAATGACCCGCTTGATCTTCATATTCCACTTCGGCATCGGAAATAGAGGTTAAGCAGTGCGGACACCAGTTGATAATCCGCTCTCCGCGATAGATGAGCCCTTTTTCATACAGATTGCAGAATACCTCGTTGACCGCCTTGTTACAGCCCGTATCGAGGGTGAAGCGCTCTCTGTCCCAGTCGCAGGAAGAGCCCATTTTCTTAAGCTGTTCAATAATTCTGCCGCCGTATCGGGCTTTCCAATCCCATGCGCGTTCCAAGAATTTTTCGCGTCCCAGGTCTTCTTTCGTTAAGCCCTCTTTTTTCATTGCTTCCACGATTTTCGCTTCGGTTGCAATAGACGCGTGGTCTGTACCGGGCAGCCAAAGGGTGTCATACCCCGCCATACGGTGATAGCGGATTAAAATATCCTGAAGTGTGTTGTCGAGTGCGTGCCCCATGTGGAGCTGCCCTGTGATGTTGGGAGGCGGGATGACGATGGTGTAAGTTTCCTTATCGGCCTCTCGTTTTGCGTGGAAGTATTTTTTGTCAAGCCAGGTTTTGTAAAGCCTGTCCTCCACGTTTTTGGGGTTGTACTGTTTTTCAAGTTCTTTGGACATGCATTTTCCTCCGTTCCAAAAATCTTTTCTCATGTTTTATGATGCGTAATTAACCATTTGCTTGGATTTTCATCGATATAGCGCCAAACTTGTTCATAATAAGAAACACTGCCGATAATTTCGTCGTAAGTAGTTTCCGCATTTTCGATAGACAATAAAATATGAATATGGTTGGGCATGATACAGTATTTGTCAATCTTTACGCAATTAAATCTGTCTTCCAAATCCAATAACTCTGATTTGAATGTTTCTCCGTATTTTGTCAGCCGTACGGTTGCTTCGGCGGAGGCGAGCCCCCGCCCTACCGTTGAGAGACGAACGCTTTCGTCTTTTACGCAAATGATGATATGATAACATCCGTTTTGACTGTAATCAAAGTTTTTTAATCTTGGATGCTCCCTTTTCGGTAAGCTCATATTGCACCCCACACATCAAAAATCGCCCCATACAAAGTATGAGGCGAAAAAATCCGTGGTACCACTCAAATTGCCCGCGTAGCTTACGCGAACCGCTTAAACCCGATAACGGCGGAGACCGTTCTTTCTTACACGCGGGCAAGATGTAAAAATTGCCCGTTTCGGAAAAACCGCTCAAAAGCGACGCGGACCTCAGCGCTTGCCGCCCTCACACCTTACGGCGGCTCTCTTGGAAGCACAATACAGTCTTACTCTTTGTCAAAGCGTTTTCTGTTATGCAATTATGAATTTAAGAATAACAGTATTTTCGGCGTTTGTCAAGCAGATTTATTAGGGAGTACGTGATTTTATATCCGCTGTTTTTTTACCGACTGTCTTTCGCTTGGTAATTGCGAAGGCGCAGGCGTATACCGCTTTTGCATCGGCTAACATCAGCATTTTTGCACATTCCGAAAGCGTCGCGCCTGTGGTTTTGATGTCATCGACCAGTAAAACGGTTTTACCTGCAACGGCGTTTGGGTCGGCGATGTCGAATACGCCGAACACATTACCCGTACGCATATTGCTTGCCAGCGTATGCTGTGTTTTGGTTTCGTAAAGCTTGACGAGCAGAGCTTCAAGCGGTAAGCCAAGATGTTCCGCAAGTGCTTTTGCAAGTGCTTCACTCGGATTCCATTCGCGAATACGCATTTGCCGTTTGGTAAACGGTACAAAGGTCACCGAATCAAACGTAATGTCCGCATATTCGCGCCGTATACACGCCGCCATATCTGCGGCAAAAGGTTCTGCTAAAAAGTCCTTGTTTTCAAATTTTAAACGGTGAATCGCCTGTACGATTGCATCTTCATAATAAAACGGCGCGCAGATCGACTTGTATTTGTGTTTCTTTTGTTTGCAGGTGCAGTCCGTCTTTGTGTGTCCGCACAAAGGACAGACGGGCACAGGAATGTGCGGCAGATTTGTTTCGCAGTCTTCGCAAATCTGCCGTTCGGGTATAATGACTTTGCCGCAGTAGCGACACCGCCGCGGAAACACCGCACACAGCGCGCGGTCAATCCTTTTTTGCAGTTTTACAGTGTTCATTTGATTTCCTGTTCCAATGCATCAAATTCGGGCGTAGAGAAAAATTCACCAAGCGTGATTTCCAACCCGTCACAGAGTTTTTTCAGCGTAACAACCGTTAAATCTCGATAGCCGTTTTTCATTAGACTATATACGGTTGAAGGCGTAATCCCCGAAATTGTTGCCAAAGCATTGTAAGTCAGTTGACGTTCTGCACATAATTGGTCAAGTCTTTGTACGATAGCATCTTTTACACTCATATTATCACCAATACAAGTGTATCCAATTCTACGTTTCAACGTATACGTTACAACATAGAAAATACGCTGTAGCGTAAAAACAGTCCGTTTTTCATCATTGTTAAAAGGTACAAAACAGTAGTGGCGCCGAGTCGGCGTCCACTATGGGTGAATCTGATTTATTTGTAAATCTTTTCGGAACGCTTCATCGGTCGTTCTCTATGGTACGGAAAGTCTTAGAGAACTGTTTAGACTTGCAAAACATTGGAAAAAATTAAAAAAACGGAAAAATTTGCTTGACAATTCTAAAAATCCTGTTATAATAACAGTAATAATTATTATTATTGATTTTGAAAGGACGGTTTCCATGCCCCAGGTCAGAAAAAGCCGACAGCGCGATGCAATTTTATGCAATCTGCAAAACCGCTGCGACCACCCCACGGCGATGGAACTGTATCTTTCCGTGCGGGAGGAAATCCCCAATTTAAGTCTCGGTACCATGTACCGCAATTTGAATACATTGTGTGAAAGCGGGCAGATTCTGCGCCTTTCCGACGGCGGAGAAGAACACTACGACGCCACGGCGCACAGTCACGCACATTTAAAATGTACACGCTGCGGTCGATTTTACGATTTACCTGATTTGAATGACGCGTTAGAGGCTTTGCCGCGGAATTCTGCATATGCCGGCGAAATATACGGCTGTAACTTGATTTTTTTCGGCGTCTGTGCGAATTGCCACAGACAAACCGAACAAAATATATAATGTATTATAATTTTTTGGAGGAATTGTTATGAAAAAATTTGTTTGCCCCGTTTGCGGTTATGTCCATGAAGGCGACACCCCGCCCGAAAAATGCCCCCAGTGCGGCGTACCCGGCTCGAAATTCAAGGTTGTAGAAGAAAATTCTAAGACTTGGGCGGCTGAGCATGTTGTCGGCGTTGCCAACGGCGCTCCCGAAGATATTATGGAAGGACTTCGTGCAAACTTCAGCGGTGAATGCACCGAGGTCGGTATGTATCTTGCCATGGCTCGCGTTGCACACAGAGAAGGCTATCCTGAAATCGGTCTGTATTGGGAAAAAGCGGCTTATGAAGAGGCAGAGCACGCTGCAAAATTTGCGGAACTGCTTGGCGAAGTGGTTACCGACAGCACCAAAAAGAACTTGGAAATGCGCGTAGAGGCAGAAAACGGCGCAACTATGGGCAAGTTTGAGCTTGCAAAGCGCGCAAAAGAAGAGGGACTGGACGCAATTCACGACACCGTTCACGAAATGGCACGTGACGAAGCTCGCCACGGCAAAGCTTTTGAAGGCCTTCTCGCTCGTTATTTCAAATAATCTATTTGTTGTACGCTTACTTGAAAAATAGAAATGAGCACGCAGTTTCGAAAAGAGCCGCGTGCTTATTTTTTATAAGTAGGGGCGGATGCCTGCATTCGCCCGAGCAAACGCGGAAATCTGTTCCCCCCTACGGAACGACACAGAGGTCGTTCCCTACTTGTCGTTCTTCACCTGCGGTTCAGAATAACATAGAGAAAGAAAGCGCTCAGCTTAGAAAGACAATTGCTTTGCAAATTCCAACAATGCCGTTTTTTCATTCGGACACCGTTCTTCTATAACTGCGAGGAGTAAGTTCTCTAAAGCATTGTGTATGAGTTTGCCGTCCGTGATGCCGACTGCCTTTAAATCATTGCCGTTTACAGCGAGCTGTTTCAGCGAAAAACATTCGCAGTTTGTGAGAATTTCCTGTAAAAGCGCATCCATTTTTTTGAGTTTTTCATCTATGGCGTGCGGAGCGGCTTTTCCGCGGCAGTCCGCAAGTTTGATATCCATAAGTGCGCAGTAGTTTTCCACACCGATTTTTGCAAGCAGTTTCTTTGCCTGTATTTTCGTCACAGCTGATTTTGTGTCGTGAATCCGAATCCGTTCGGTTACAGTTTTTACGGTACGGTTGTCATACCGTAACCGCCGCAAAACCCGCTCGGCGATTTCTGCGCTTGTTTGCTCGTGCCCCTTGAAATGGTCTGTCCCATCCGCATCGGTGCGCCGACAGTCGGGCTTGCCGAAATCGTGAAAAAACATACAAAGCCGCGGAATTTCTAAAGCCGGAATGTTTTCAAGTGCTGTAAGTGTGTGGTGAAACACGTCAAAGCAGTGGTAATGTGTATTTTGCGGACAGCCGACCAAAGGGCGCAGTTCGGGGATGAAAATCTCAACAACCCCGTGAAATCGCTCTAAAATCTGCGAGGCGTTTTGTCCGCAGAGAAGCTTCCCGAATTCTGTGCGAATACGCTCGTTGGCAACGGCGGACAACAGCTGACGGTTTCGAAGAATACTGTCTGCGGTTTCTTCTTCTAAGGTAAAGCCGAGCACGGAGGCAAACCGAATCCCGCGCAGAATCCGCAGGGCGTCCTCTTGAAACCGCATATCGGGGTCGCCGACCGTACGCAGGATTTTCTTTTGCAAATCCGCTGTGCCGCCGAATAAATCCACAATGCCGTCCGTTTCATTCCAACAAAGCGTGTTGACCGTAAAGTCCCGCCGTGCAAGGTCATCCCATAGGGTGCGCGTAAAGGTTACGTTTTTTGGGTGACGTGTATCGAGATAGTTACCGTCTATGCGAAAGGTTGTAATTTCCAGCGGCATATCTTCCAAAATTACAGTGACCGTGCCATGCTGTAAGCCGGTTTCAATGATGCGGTAATTTTGAAACACCCTTTCTGTTTCCTGCGGGCGGGCAGAGGTTGTAATATCCCAATCCGCAGGCGTGCCGCCCAGCAGGCAGTCGCGCACGCAGCCGCCCACGGCATAGCTTTCAAAACCATTGTCCTGCAGCAGCCGCAAGGCGGTTTTCACTTGTTCGGGCGCTTTGATTTCGGGCATTTTCCGTTCCTCTTTCGCACAGAATACTTAATAGGTATTCTACCACAAAACCTTACCTATTTACAACCAAAAAGAAATCGGGTATACTAATTTTGTCAGAATATTTACAAAGAGGGAAAAAGATGGAACAGGCAAAAGTAGACAGAATCAATTTTTTGGCAAAGAAGTCGAAAACACCCGAGGGCTTGACCGAAGCGGAAAAAGAAGAGCAGGCGGTACTGCGCCGTGAGTATGTGGAGTCCTTTAAACGCGGACTGCGTGCACAACTGGATAACACCTATCTTGTGGACGAACACGGCAACAGGCGGAAATTGGAGAGAAAGCCCAAATGAATGAATCTGTAAAACTCGGCAGATATCGCCATTTTAAAGGAAATGAATATGAAGTGCTCGCGGTTGCAACGCACAGTGAAACTTTGGAACCGATGGTCGTGTATCGCGCACTGTACGGCGATGGCGGCGTGTGGGCGCGTCCGCTTTCGATGTGGAATGAAACCATGGAGCGGAACGGTATAAGGCAAAGCCGATTTACATATATCGGTGAAACGGCAAAAAGCACAAAATAAAACTATATAACCTTGACGAAACCGCTATATATCGTGTAAAATATATAGCGGTAAAATTTTGCAATTTGAATTTCTGAAAAAGGATGCATTGAAGCAATGGCAAAAAAAGCGGCGTATACCGAAGAAAGCATATCACAGTTAAAGGGCGCGGACCGTGTCCGCAAACGTCCTGCCGTCATTTTCGGCTCGGACGGTATTGACGGCTGTCAGCATGCGGTGTTTGAGATTCTCTCCAATTCCATAGACGAGGCACGAGAGGGGCACGGCGACAGAATTATTGTCACGCGCTACTTGGACAAATCCATTGAGGTGCAGGACTTCGGACGCGGTATTCCGATGGACTTTAATGAAAACGAACAGCGTTATAACTGGGAACTGGTTTTCTGCGAGATGTACGCGGGCGGCAAATACAATACCAACGACGGCGGCAGCTATGAGTATTCTTTAGGACTCAACGGCTTGGGACTTTGCTCTACGCAGTATGCTTCGGAATATATGGAAGCGGAAATTCACAAAAACGGTACGCGTTATGTGATGCGCTTTAAAGAGGGAAATCCCGATGGGGAATTACAGCGCGAGCCTTACCATAAAAAAGATACCGGTTCGCGGATTCGCTGGAAGCCCGACTTAAAGGTCTTTACCGATATTGATATTCCGCTGGAATATTATCAGGAGACGATTCGCCGCCAATCCGTTGTCAATGCGGGCGTACGGTTTATTTTAAAAGACCAGGTTACCGCCAATACCTTTGATACCTATGAATACATTTATGAAAACGGTATAACGGATTATGTAAAGGAATTTGTCGGCGATACCGAGACCCTTTCCGATGTGCAGTTTTGGCAGACGGAGCGCAAGGGGCGCGACCGTGCGGACAAGCCTGAATACAAGGTGAAAATCAATGCGGCGCTTTGTTTTTCCAATAAAAAACAGTTAAAGGAATATTACCACAATTCCAGTTTCTTGGAGCACGGCGGTGCGCCCGAAAAAGCGGTGCGCAGTGCGTTCGTTTCGCAGATTGACGCGTATTTAAAGGCGAACGGCAAATACTTAAAAACCGACAGCAAGGTGAATTTTCAGGATATTGAGGATTGTTTGGTGCTGGTGGTGTCTTCGTTCTCCACGCAAACTTCTTATGAAAACCAAACTAAAAAAGCGATTACAAATAAATTTATTCAAGAGGCTATGACGGAATTTTTCCGTCATCAGTTAGAGGTCTATTTCTTAGAAAACCCGCTGGACGGCGAAAAGGTTGCCAATCAGGTGCTGATTAATATGCGCTCGCGCATCAAAGCGGAAACGACCCGCTTAAACATCAAAAAAACGTTGCAAAGCGGCAACGACCTCTCAAACCGTGTGGAAAAATTTGTGGATTGCCGCTCTAAGGATGTAAACGAGCGCGAGATTTTTATTGTGGAAGGCGATTCGGCACTCGGTGCCTGTAAGCAGGCACGGGATTCAGCTTTTCAGGCGATTATCCCCGTGCGCGGTAAAATTCTCAACTGCTTAAAAGCGGAGTATAACAAAATTTTCAAAAGTGAGATTATTACGGATTTAATTAAGGTGCTTGGCTGCGGCGTGGAAGTCACGGGCAAGGCAAGCAAGGAGCTTTCATCCTTTAATCTGGACAATCTGCGCTGGAGCAAGGTCATCATTTGCACCGATGCCGACGTGGACGGGTTCCAGATTCGCACGCTGATTTTGACGATGATTTATAGATTGATGCCGACGCTGATTCGTGAGGGTAAGGTGTATATTGCCGAATCTCCGCTTTACGAGATTAACACAAAAGACGAAACATGGTTCTGCTATACCGAGAAGGAAAAGCAGGAGGCGCTCGCGGAAATCGGTGACCGTAAATTCACCATTCAGCGTTCTAAGGGACTCGGTGAAAACGAGGCGGATATGATGTGGCTGACCACCATGAACCCGAAAACCCGCCGTCTGATTAAGGTCGAACCCGACTATTCCCCCGAAGCGGTTGCCGATAAATTTGATTTGTTGTTGGGCGACAATTTACAGGGGCGCAAAGACTACATTGCCGAAAACGGATATATGTATCTTGATTTGACGGATGTGTCGTAACATAAGGCTCAGAATGACAGATTGTAGGATGTGCGAATCTTGCCTGACGGTGCAGAATGACAGTTTTACAGAATCCCGTATATTTTTTTCATACCGTATGAATAAGGAGTAAAATCCAATGCCCAGAAAACCGAAGAAAAAAGAAACACAAGAGGAAGCATTACAGCCGAACGCGCACATTTTAGGCGCGGGCGAGGTCGTGGAGCAGTTCATTACAGAAACGCTCGAAACGAACTATATGCCATATGCCATGAGTGTGATTATGTCGCGTGCGATTCCCGAAATCGATGGCTTTAAGCCCTCGCACAGAAAGCTGCTCTATACGATGTATAAAATGGGACTGTTAAACGGTTCGACGATTAAATCGGCGAATATCGTCGGGCGCACTATGCAGTTGAATCCGCACGGTGACGCGACAATTTATGAAACCATGGTGCGCCTGTCGCGCGGCAACGAAGCACTTTTATATCCGTATGTCCTTTCCAAAGGAAACTTCGGTAAAGCGTATTCAAGGAATATGCAGTATGCGGCATCCCGTTATACCGAGGCGAAGTTGGAGCCGATTGCCGCCGAGCTGTTTGCCGATATTGACAAGGATACCGTCGATTTTGTAGATAACTACGACAATACTATGAAAGAGCCGACGCTCTTTCCCGTGACATTCCCGTCCGTGCTTGTCAATGCAAATACGGGTATCGCCGTCGGTATGGCATCGTCCATTTGCTCCTTTAATTTAAAAGAGATTTGCGATGCCACGGTGGGTTTGATTAAAAATCCTGACTGTGATATTAACGAAGCGGTAAAGGCACCGGATTTTATCGGCGGCGGGCAGATTGTGTATGATGACGCACAGATGCGTGAAATCTTCCGCACGGGACGCGGCAGCTTTAAGGTGCGTTCCAAATATGCTTACGACAAGCCCAACAACTGTATCGATATTACCGAAATTCCGCCGACCACTACCGCCGAGGCGATTATTGATAAAATTATTGAAAAAGTGAAAAGCGGTGCGGCACGGGAAATCGCCGATGTCCGTGATGAGACCGATAAAAAAGGCTTAAAAATTACAATAGATTTGAAGCGCAGCACGGACCCTGAAAAACTGATGCGCAAGCTGTTTAAATCCACACCGCTGGAGGATTCCTTTGCCTGCAACTTTAACGTGTTGATTGCGGGCGTACCGCGCGTTTTGGGTGTGCGGGATTTGCTTCTCGAGTGGATTGCTTTCCGCATGGAATGTGTCAGCCGCCGTGTCTATTTTGATTTATCAAAAGCAAAGGACCGTTTGCACCTGCTAGAGGGCTTGCAGAAGATTCTTCTCGATATTGACAAAGCGATTCGCATTATCCGCTCCACCGAGGAAGAAGCTGAAGTCGTGCCGAACTTGATGATTGGCTTCGGCATCGACAAAATTCAGGCGGAATATGTTGCGGAAATCAAACTGCGCCATTTGAACCGCGAATATATCCTCAAGCGCACCAAGGATATCGAAGAACTGCGCAAAAATATTGAGGATATGGAGGATATTCTCTCGAGCAAGGCGCGCATTAAAAAGATTATTGTAAACGAATTGGAAACGGTTGTTGAGAAATATAATAAGCCCCGCCGTACCGAGATTATTTATGCTGCCGCCGAGGAAGAGGATGCGGAAATCGAGGAAATCCCTGATTATCCTGTGCATTTGTTCTTTACCAAAGAGGGGTATTTCAAAAAAATCACCCCGCAGTCTCTGCGCATGAGCGGTGAGCAGAAGCTCAAAGAGGGCGACAGCATTATAGAGACGTTGGAGGCGACCAATAATACCGATTTGTTGTTCTTTACCGACCGTTGTCAGGTTTATAAGGCGAAAGCGGCGGACTTTGACGACAGTAAAGCAAGCGTTTTAGGCGACTTTGTTGCATCCAAATTGCATATGGATGCGGGTGAATCCGCAATTTATATGGCAGTAACGACCGACTACAAGGGGTATATGCTCTTTTTCTTTGAAAACGGTAAGGTGGCAAAGGTGGATTTGACCGCCTATGAGACCAAGACCAATCGTAAAAAACTGATTAAAGCGTATTGTGAAAAATTCCCGCTGGCGGCGATGTATCAAATTGCCGAGGACTGTGAATTGGTTATGCAGTCCACTGCAGGGCGGATTCTTCTATTGAATACAGGTGCAATCACGCCGAAAACAACAAAGGATACACAGGGTGTGTCGGTGATGACACTTAAAAAAGGACACAGAGTCGCGAGCGTGCGTGCTTACAAAGACGGTGAATTCCAAAAGCCCGCCCGCTACCGCACCCGCACACTTCCTGCCGCCGGCGCACTGCTGTCTGCGGAGGATGCAGGCGAACAGCTGACCTTATAATGTCATTCCGAGCGAAGCGAAGAATCTCCCTTCGCACAAAGTGAATCGGTTGCACGCGTAGGGAACAACCATTGTGTTGTTTCGCCAAAACCCCATCCGACTCCAACGGGCGAACACAGTTCGCCCCTGCTTTGTATATAGAACTATTGAAAAGGGGATGAAACCCATGACCGTCCGTGAAATCCGCGCAGACGAATTAAATGCACTCTTGGAATTGTATTTGCATTTGCACGAAACCGAAATTCCCGAAAATACGGAATATCTCGAACGCACTTGGCAAACAATTACAGAGGACAGGAACCATCACATTTTTGTCGCGGAAGAAAACGGTCAGCTGGTATCGTCCTGCGTGTGTGTGGTGATTCCGAATTTGACGCGCGAGGTGCGTCCCTATGCATTTATAGAAAATGTGGTGACGCATAAAGCGTATCGAAACCGCGGCTTTGCCACTGCGGTTTTGCAAAAAGCGAAACAGACGGCAGAGGATAGCAACTGCTATAAAATGATGCTGTTAACAGGTGCAAAGGATGCAGAAACTCTGCGGTTTTATCAAAAGGCAGGTTATAACTGCGGGGACAAAACCGCCTTTATACAGTGGCTGTAATCCATTTTGAAAAGTGAGGTATGCAGCATGGAATCGGGAAATACAGACTGGGGAAAATCTGTTGCCGCTGTTGTCTTTCGTGACGGCAAAGTGCTTTTGGGACGGCATACCTACGGTGACGGCAAAGGATATTTGATTTTACCCGGCGGTTATATGAATCTCGGCGAAGCGGTGGAGGAAGCCGTTGTGCGTGAAACGCAGGAGGAAACCGGTGTTTTGGTGCGTCCGACAGGGATTGTAGGCGTGCGGACAAATGCCAAGGACTGGTATCTGATATTCCGTGCGGAATATGTTTCGGGGGAAGCCCACCCCTGTGACGGTGAAAACAGCGAAATTCTTTGGATGGATATTTCCACCGCACTCGCGCATGAAGATGTGCCCGAGCTTACCAAATGGGCGATTCGCTCTGCTGAAGAAAAAGGCTTTCAAAAACGCCCTTATATGTGTGAACGCGAGCACGAGCCGTATTCATATTACGGTTGAATACAATCTAAATAAGGGGGATTTTTTGGAGCGGGCTGCGTTCAGCTACCGCTGTTTTGTTATTCTGAGCGCAGCGAAGAATCGCAAACAGAATGAAATTGGACATTTTGCAGGGAACGACCTTTACGCAAATGCAAAGAAACGCCTGTCGCTTTGACAAGGTACAATAACGAAGTCTTCATTTAATGATAGGAAGACGCTTTTTCACAGTTCATATTTTTATAATGGACAAGAGCTGACAAATGAAGTATTCTATAGAGCGCGCAAGAAATATAATCTCAAAGTCAATTCAAGTAAGATCCATAGAGTTTATTGGATGCGGAAATCACTCCGAAGCTTTTTGCATTAATAATGAAATGGTTGTGAAGCTCCCAAAGCACCGCAAAGCAAGCAAATGCTTAAAAGTCGAAATGCAGGTATTGCAAGGCTTGGAGCAAAAAGTGCCGTTAGACATTCCGAATGTTATTTTTAATAATACCTTTTCTGTCGGTCACGAAGAGTTCGTGTACTTTGCTTCCAAACGATTGTACGGCAAAAAATTATCTAAAGCAGAGTTCCTGATGCCGGATGAAAGAACTCTTTTTCAAAATGCAGAAATCATAGCAAATTTCTTGTATTGTCTGCATAACCAAAAAATATTTTGCCCATCAAAAGAAAAAATTTGGTTTTGCTGCACGGTGACTTCAGCCTTAACCACATATTGTTTAATGATAAAAATGTGGTGTGCGGAATTCTTGATTTTGCAGATAGCCGCGTTGGAAAACCTAAAAGTGATTTTTCTTATTTACTTGATGACGAAGATAACGAGGAATTCGGCGCAAATTTTGGAAAGACGGTTCTTAGCATATATGAAAGTTTTCAGTATCCTGGTAAATGAAACTATATCTTTAATTGAAATTTTCAAACAGAATATAAACTGAATCTGTTGTCAATGATACGTTGATTTGCATCAACTCAGCGCAGTAAGTATTTATAATCTCCTATATGGTATCTTTGTGGACGCTGTTCGAAAGTGTTATAGTGGATTCTATACTTTCAGAAGATAAATATACAGTAAAAACCGATGCGGGGTCACCGGACTCTGCATCGGTTTTTAACTTTCTCTTCTCTACAACACCTCATCATTTGACAAGGCGTTTCTTTTCAAGGGGAGGATTGTATAGAACACGGTATTTCCTAAGGCATATCGAAATACGAATACGCTTTATTTCTTCGCGCTGTGACATTCACGCGACATCGGGCAGGACGAACAGCCACAGCCGCAGGCGGATTTGCCTTCCTTTTTATTTTTTCGCATGGAAAGCACAATCAGAAACACAACCGCCGCGAGCGCGAGAAGAATGAGAATATTTGCAAGATTATTTTGCAGAAATGCAAGCATTTTAAACACTCCTTGTTACTTTTTTAGAGGGGATTTGTTCTTTTCGGGACGAACCAGCATAAAGATGAAGAATGCGACAATCAGAAAAGCAACAGTCACGCCGAACACATTGCCTGCGCCTGTGAAAAGCATGCCGAGCTGATAAATGACCAGGCTTACCGCATAGGCGAACAGACATTGATAGCCTATCGCAAATGCCGTCCATTTGCCGTTGTGCATTTCGCGGCGGATTGCACCCATTGCCGCAAAGCACGGCGCACAAAGCAGGTTGAATACCAAGAAAGAATACGCCGCGAGCGGAGAGAAGACTTCGCGCACATTGCTCCAAATCTGCCAGCCGTTTTCCGCAACCTCGTCAAACCCGCCGAACAGCACGCCGAAGGTGCTGACCACGTTTTCTTTGGCAATCAGACCTGTGATGGCGGCTACGGCGCTCTGCCAGTTGCCGAAGCCCAAAGGTGTGAAAATCCATGCAATTGCACTGCCGATGACCGCAAGAATAGAACTGTTGATATCTTCAACCATACCGAACGAGCCGTTCTCCGTACCGAAGCCCTGCAAGAACCACAAAATGACAGAGGAGAGTAAAATAACGGTGCCTGCTTTTTTTATGAACGACCATGCGCGTTCCCACATGGAACGTAGGATGTTGCCGACTGTCGGCAGATGGTAAGCGGGCAGTTCCATTACAAACGGCGCAGGGTCACCGGAGAAAAGTTTTGTCTTTTTCAGCATAATGCCCGACAGAATAATCGCGGTAATGCCGACAAAGTACGCACTCGGTGCAACCCACCATGCGCCGCCAAACAGTGCGCCCGCAATCAGTGCAATAATCGGCAGCTTTGCGCTGCAGGGGATAAAGGTAGTCGTCATAATCGTCATACGGCGGTCGCGTTCGTTTTCAATGGTACGGGAAGCCATAATGCCGGGCACGCCGCAGCCCGTGCCGATGAGCATTGGGATGAACGATTTGCCCGAAAGTCCGAACTTGCGGAAGAATCTGTCCATCACAAACGCCACACGCGCCATATACCCGCAGGATTCTAAGAATGCAAGAAAGATAAACAGCACGAGCATTTGCGGCACGAAACCGAGCACCGCGCCCACGCCGCCGACAATGCCGTCTAAAATTAAGCTTTGCAGCCATTCGGCGCAGTGAATTTCTTCTAAGCTGTTGCCGATGAGTACAGGGATACCCGGCACCCAAATGCCGAAGTCCTCAGGCGCGGGTTTTTCTGCAGCGGCGGCTTCGGTGTATGCGGAGAAATCAACGGGAATTTCTCCTTCCGCATTGCCGTCTTCGTCATACAAATACGCGGTTGCTGTTACAGAGAATGCATCCGCAGGGGTGAGGTCTGCTTCCTCTGCCGCCGCTTCAAAGGCTTCGATAATTGCGGCGGGTTCTGCATATGCTTTGACCGCTTCTTCATAAGCCGCGCCGCCGGTTATATGCCAGCCGTCGCCGAACACACCATCGTTTGCCCGGTCTGTAGCCCAAGTGCCGACCGTGGTGACAGATACAAAATAGACAATGAACATCACAACCGCAAAAATCGGTAATGCCAAAACGCGGTTGGTGACGATGCGGTCAATTTTATCCGAGGTAGTCATTTGTCCTGCGTGCTTCTTTTGGTAACAGCCTTTTATAATCGAGGCAATGTATATGTACCGTTCGTTTGTGATGATGCTTTCCGCATCATCGTCCAGTTCTTTCTCCGCATCGGCAATGTCTGTTTCAATGTGCGCAAGCAGGGCTTTATCCGGATTTAAACGGGCAAGTACCTTTTCGTCACGCTCAAAAATCTTAATTGCATACCATCTTTGCTGTTCGGCAGGCATGTCGTGTACCGCGGCTTCTTCAATATGTGCGAGCGCGTGCTCCACCGTACCCGAAAAGCTGTGCTGTGGAACGGCTGCCGTACCTTTTGCAGCTGCCATTGCGGCTTCTGCGACTTCCTGTACGCCTGTACCCTTTAATGCGGAAATTTCCACAACCTTACAACCGAGCATGCGGGAAAGCTCTGAAATATGGATTTTGTCGCCGTTTTTCTTTACAACATCCATCATGTTGACGGCAACGACCACGGGAATGCCTAATTCGGTAAGCTGTGTGGTCAAATAAAGGTTGCGTTCTAAATTTGTGCCGTCCACAATATTTAAAATTGCATTTGGGCGTTCCTCTAAAAGATAATTGCGCGCGACTACCTCCTCCAAGGTATACGGGGAAAGGGAATAGACGCCCGGTAAATCGGCAATGATTACATTGTTGTGCTTTTTGAGTCTGCCCTCCTTTTTTTCTACAGTTACGCCGGGCCAGTTGCCGACAAATTGGTTGGAGCCTGTCAGTGCGTTAAACAAAGTCGTTTTGCCGCTGTTTGGATTGCCTGCAAGCGCGATGCGTATTTCCATTTCACTCTTCCTTTCGTTTATGCATTTGCGGTTAGTTATTGCTAACTGCCGGCAAAAATAAAAAGACGGAATTTATTCTACTTCAATCATCTCCGCATCCGCCTTGCGGAGTGACAACTCGTAGCCGCGCACCGTCACTTCTATCGGGTCGCCGAGCGGGGCGATTTTGCGCACATGGATGTTTACGCCTTTGGTGATACCCATATCCATAATGCGGCGCTTAACCGCGCCCGCACCGTGCAGTTTTACGACTTTGCAAGCCGTACCGACCGATGCTGTTTTGAGTGTTTTCATAAATAACTGCTCCTTTATATAAAAATTTTATTGGCTGTTTCATGGCTGACTGCGATACGTGCGCCCTTGACATTGACAATCAAATTACCGCCGTTTACCGAAACGACCGTGACATTGCCACCGGCGGCAAAGCCGAGATTTTCCAAATGCTTTTTAAGCGCGGGACTGCCGCTGACACGGCGGATAATATGTTCTTCTCCACGGGTTGCGAGTGTTAAAGGCATCATATATCTGACTTCCTTTCATGACAGTTAGCTCAGACTAACTATATACCGAATTAATTGGTTAGCGCCCGCTAACCGCTATTAGAATACGCCGTTTATCAGTGAAAGTCAATACATTTTTGAAGTAATTCCCTATTTTTGGCAAAATACTTAAAAACATGGTTAGCAAGAGCAAACTGAAAGAGCGTGTTGCACAAATTTCCGCACGGCCGCAAAATTCAATTCAGAGCATGGAATTTTGTGCAGGATATATGCCATTTAGATTGCTTTGCGCAGGGGAGTATGGTATACTTTTGCTGTAGGAGGTGCTGTTATGCATTTACAGGAGTCAGGCGAGATGTATCTCGAAACCATTTTGATTTTGTCAAAAGAGAAACCGTCTGTGCGCGCTATAGATATCGGGGAATATATGCATTTCAGCAAGCCGAGTGTCAGCCGTGCGGTTGGGCTTTTGAAAAACGGCGGTTTGATTACCGTGGATACGGACGGGCATATCTGTCTGACCGGTACAGGGCGGAAAATTGCGGAAAAGATTTATACACGCCACACGGTATTGACAGAGGTGCTGACAGCCTTAGGCGTACCATCCGAAATTGCGGCGGCGGATGCGTGCAAAATAGAGCACGATATCAGCGACGAAACTTTTACGGCACTGTGCCGGCATATGGAAAGATATAAGTAGGGTGATGTTTAATGGCAAAGCAGAGAAATTTGAAAAAAGCTGTGATAGCATCGGCGGCAATTTTGCTTGCGGCGGCGATTGCTGTGCCGACAGGACTTTTTTTACGCGGGAACTTGTCGCATACGCCGTTGCCGGAAGGGTTTTCTTCCGAATTGGCCGGTTTTGACGGCATACAGCGGGCGGAGGATGCAGACATCCGTATTATGAGCGCAAATCTGTTGGTTAGCTACAAAAGCTGGGGTGGCGAGCCCGTGAAGCCCCGTGCCAAACAGTTTGTGGAATTTGTGACCAAGACCGCGCCCGATGTGATTGGTGCACAGGAGGTGTGCGGGGATTGGCATGCTTGCTTAAAGGCAAATCTGCCGCAGTACAAAATTGTGCATCCGCAAAATAACATAGTGGAAAAAAGCCTTACCACACTGCTTTATAATACGGAAACATTGCGGTGCATAGACAGCGGACGGATGGCTTATTCGGAAGGGGACGGCACCAAGCACCGTGCTGTCACTTGGGGTGTGTTTGAAACTCTGGCGGACGGACAGCGGTTTGTTGCAACCTCGACACATCTCGATTTGATTCGGGAAGGCAAAGAAGAAGCGGAGTTTGCGGTTATGCGCGGGCAAGCTGAGGAATTTTTTACATTGCTTGACGACTTGCGTGCAAAATACGGCTGTCCTGTATTTTGCACGGGCGATTACAACGCAATGGAAAATGACAGTGAAAAAGGCGTTTTTGCCGCCGCGGGTATTTATGATATATTTGCCGAACGCCTGCGGGATACAAAATTTCTCGCAAGCATGCAATCCGCAGGTTCAATGGAAGACTGGGAGTATCCATCGTGGGACCATATTTTTATGGACGGCGATGCTGAAATCCTTGCGTTCCGTGTGTGCTCCGAACCGTTTTTACAGGATATGTCCGACCATTATCCGATTTTCGCGGATATTTCTTTAGAATAGTGAACAGCCTTTCAGGGTGTTGCACCTGAAAGGCTGTTTTTGGATAAGTTTTATTTTGTTGTGGGGTGGTTTATTGATGTGGCGTTATAGTACTTGACAAATCGCAGGAAAAAAGATACAATTTTTTTGAGGGAATCTTTTGAAAATAATATAAAATATACAAGGAGGCGGATGTATGAAAAAATATATTGCTTTATTGCTGACTGTGGTTATGATGTTGGGAATTTTGTCCTGCGGCGGGGTGTCTGCCTTTGCCGCTGAGGCGCTGCCCGAAAACCGTTGTTTGGTCGGCGATTTGGATGGCAACGGTAAGATTACTGCGGTGGACGCGCGCTGGGCTTTACAGGCGGCATCGGGTGTGCGGACTTACCGCGCGGCGGATTTGCAGGTGTTTGACTGCAACGGCGACGGCAAATTGACAGCGACCGATGCGCGCTATATTTTGCAGATGGCATCCGGTTCGCGTGGTTATATCGTGCTGAACACTGTCACAGGCGAGCGGTCGGCACTCGGCGTACCGACCTATTCCAAGGCGCAGGCGGCGGAATTGCTGTGCGCATATACAAAGCAGGCATCGAAAGGCGGCTATACTGTCAGCGGTGCATGCAAAATCACCAAAGATGTGGATGTAGGCGGTTCTACAGGGGTTTTGAATCAAATTATTCAGAACGTGGACCCAAATGCAAGCTTGAATACCGTCGTTGGCAGCTTCTTAGGCGTCGGTGAACAGCAATATACTGTGCATACAGGGGAAAAGCTGCCTGTCGGACGTTATGATTTACAGGCGTTTACCGTAACGGAAGCGGATATTGCAGACTACCGACAAGAGGGAAATGTTCTGTACCTTCGTTTGAAGGACTGTAAAAATCCGCAAAAAGGCGGTACGCAGACGCTCTCTAAGGTAACTTCTGCATTTCCGACCAAAGCCGAAATCAGTCAGGCGCTGAAAGAACAGGTCGGTACACAGATGAGCATCCGTGACTTGAACAGCCGTGTATCTGATATTTTATTGACCGTTACACTGTCCGACAATGGCATTGCGTCTATCCGTCTGCACTTTGTGAACGATTTATCGCTCAAATTAAGTCTGATGGCTGTGACAACCATCGATGGGCAGGGGCAAAACACAACGGATATTCTTTATTCAGATTTTACACATGGATAAGGGATGTGATATTTTGAACATTACGGTTCATATTTTGTATACAGGGCGCGGCGGAAGTGCACAAGCCTTCGCAGAAGAGATGCTGTCTTCGGGGCTTGTGGAGAAAATACGCGCCGAAGCAGGCAATGAGCGGTACGAATATTTTTTCCCTATGGAAGACAAAGAATCCGTATTGCTGATAGATCGCTGGAAAAATCAAGAGGCAATTGACCTGCACCATAAGTCGGAAATGATGTCAGAAATTGCTCGGCTTCGCAAAAAGTACGGCTTAAAAATGAAAGTGGAGCGCTATACGGATCTTGTGTGAGCTTTTTGAACGCCTGCCATTCTGAGTAGAGAACGACCTCTGTGTTGTTTCGTTCAATTTTCCAAAAGCCATTCACATAAAAAGGACGGTTCAATGTGAACCGTCCTTTTGGTTTATAAAATGTATTCTTACAAAATAATACAAATCAGTCCGTTACAGCCTTCGTTGATGACGCGTTCCAAGGTTTCCTGCAATTTCATGCGTGCATCGGTCGGCATGTGAAACAGCTTATTGCGCAAGCCCTCGTTTACGAGCTCGTTTAGGGATTTACCGAAAATATTGGAGTCCCAAATCTTTGTTGGGTCTTCCTCAAATTCCTTGAGCAGATATTTTACCAGTTCTTCGGATTGGCTTTCGCTGCCGACAATGGGCGCAACCTCGGTTTGAATGTTGGCTTTCAACATGTGAATCGATGGCGCCGAAGCGGAAAGTTTTACGCCGTAACGCCCGCCCTGTTTGACAATTTCGGGTTCGTCAAGAGTCAGTTCATCAATCGAAGGCATCACGATGCCGTAGCCAGTGGCCTCTACCTCGTCAAGTGCGCATTTGAGTTTTGCATACTCTTTTTGCATTGCCGCCAAAGCGCACATCTGTGTCACAAGACTTTGCTCGCCGTCAATGGGCAGACCCGTTTTTTCTGCCAGCACCTGATAGAACAAATCCCCGTTCATTGTGACTGAAATCCATGCTGTGCCTTGCCCTAATTGCATGGCGCTGACCTTAGCGTCCGTGATATACTCACAGCCTTTCAATTCTTCTGTCAGAATCGCCACATCGCGCACAAGATTCATTTTTTCTGAGGCGGCGCTGACTGCCGCATAAGCGGCAGTGCGCAGTTTGTGCTCCGCAGGCAAGGAAACAAGCCAAGAGGGGAAGTCTACTGCAATTTCCCGAATCGGAAATTCGAACAGCACCTGTGTGAGAATTTCTTTTATATCGTTTTCCGTCAGCTCTAAGCAGTTAACGGGGAGTACGGGGACGGCGTATTGTGCACAAAGCTGTTCTGCGAGCCGTCTCGCGCTGTCTGACTGCGGATAGGTACAGTTCAAAAGCACAACAAACGGTTTGTCGAGTTCTTTTAACTCGCGGATAACGCGCGCTTCCGCTTCTTCGTATTCTTCACGCGGAATGTCGGAAATACTGCCGTCGGTAGTAATGACCAGCCCGATTGTAGAATGTTCTGTGATGACCTTTTGTGTGCCGATTTCAGCGGCGGTATCGAACGGAATTTCATGGTCAAACCACGGAGTGTGAACCATGCGCGGTTTATCCCCTTCAATGTAGCCGAGTGAGCTTGGTACAATATAGCCGACGCAGTCTATCATGCGTACGGAAAAAGATGCGTTGTCGGGCAGATGCACTTCAACGGCGTTTTCGGGAATGAATTTCGGCTCGGTGGTCATAATGGTGCGCCCTGCCGAGGACTGCGGCATCTCATCTACCGCACGGTCATGCATCGCGCCTTCTTCAATGTTCGGCAGCACCAGCGTATCCATAAAGCGTTTGATAAAGGTGGATTTTCCTGTGCGCACGGGACCGACTACGCCGACGTATATATCGCCTTGTGTGCGTTCGGCAATGTCATTGTAAATGCTTCGTTTTTCCATTTTGATGTTCCTCCTCAAACTCTCGGAATCAGCAGTTTGCATTTGGTTTCTACAGTGTCACCCGTCAGCTTGTTTTCCGAAGTGATTGCCTCAGCAGTGGTGTTGTAGCGCCGTGCAATTTCCCAAATGCTTTCGCCTTCCTGTGCGAAATAAATAGTCAGAGCGGCATGCTTTTGCCGTTTTCGGTTTTCCTCGTCAATTTGAATATCAGAAAGCACCTGCACGGTTTGCGCCGAGAATACCACGCCGCTGATGTCTAACTCCACACGTGCGTCCACCTTATCCTCTGCGCCCAAAAGGAAGCTGACACCGCTGACGGTAATGTGCGGCTCGCAGGTGAGATGTTCACCCGATGCTGCCACTGCGCGTGTATAGGTAAAATCAAAGCTGCGGTCGGTAAAGCCCCACTGGTTTTCACGGTCACGGTATAAAATGCCGATACGCACCGTACCGCTGACCGTTAAAGCGCTGTCGGCAACCGAAGCGGTATATTGCAGCTCCTGACAGGTCATATCGACAATTTGCCCGATACCGCTTCCCGCGGTGTCCGGTGTGCCGCGGCAAAGATAGGTGTCCGAAAAGCGGTCGCAAATACTTCTGAGTTCTACATTTCGTTTTTGCATACCGATTTCATACTGCGTGGAGTAGGCATCGGTGATGAAGTCGGATTCACATTCGGTATACAGAGACAGCTTTGCGCAAAGGCAAACGCTTGTATCCAAGAGCCGCAGTGCGCCTGTGGCATCGGTTTTTGCGGCAATCTCCAAAGAGGATACCGTCAGTGCTGCATCCGCCGTGCAGTCCTCTTGGGCACCGTCAATTTCAATGATTTGACTAATCGGCATGGAGTGCTCCATGCTTTGAATGTCGTTTTCCTCATTGTCAGCAATGTACAGTGTGCGCACAATCAGCTCACCTTTTACAAGCGCCTTGCCCGCCACCAGCTTAACATCTTCAATCAGTGCGGCGGCGTCACATTTTACGATTTGCGCTATGGACGGCTTTGCATTGCCGAGTTCCAGTGTCTCGTGCATCGAAAACAGTTTTTCGGTACAGCCTGCGAGATTGCTGTATGTAATCTTTTTTTTGCGCATTTGAATGCCGCCGCCCGTACAGTTGCAAATAAGCGGCGTACTTTCGCGGCAGTACATAGAAAATGCAATCGAAAGACTGCCGTGAATGTCTATGCGCCGCGGAGACTGCACGCGGCAGTTGACATATCCCGTTTTGGCGTGTGCGCTGACACAGGAATTTTCAGCCGCTTTGCATTCCATGTATTTTGAAAACGGGATGTTTTGTTCAAAACAGCGCACACAGTTTTCTTCGCTTAGATACAATATACGCAAAAGTGCCGAGCCTTCGGCGGTAATGCGGTCCGCCGTCCCCTGTACGCTTGTGATGCGCGGGGTCAGTGTGCATTTTAATACGCGTACCACGTCAGGGAAGTATTCGGGCAGAGTGATGTCGCTGTCTACAGGCTGTTCCGCTGCGCCTTCAAAAAGCGTGCGCCGGCAGCTCAGCGCGTTTGTATTTTTGCAAAAGTCCATTTCAACCGCTCCTCGTTAAATTCTTTCTACACATTTCTATGCAACTCCTGTCCGCGGTATACCGAAAAAAGCAAAACGCACAGAACATTTCTGCTCTGCGCGTTTCGCTTGTGTGTATAAGGGTATAGCCGTCCGGCTAAGAGAAAGGGAATGTAGCGTTTCTAAATAATATCGGATTTCAGTGTGGAAATAATCGTATCCTTTTTGACCTTTGCCGTAGAGTACAGCATAGAAAGCCCGACAATCAGGAACACCGCAGCGATAACGGCGAGATAAATGCGCCAGTTGAGATGGAACGGAATGGTCATAGAGCCTTCATTTAAAGCGTACCACATCAGGAAGCTGATGCCGATGCTTAAAGGCAGCCCGTAAATCAGCGCTTTCAGTCCGTAAAACAGACTTTCGAATTGCAGCATACGGCGGAAGCCCTTCGGTGTAACGCCTACGGATTTCAGCATAGCGAATTCCTTGCGGCGCAGGTCGATGCTGGTGGAAACGGTGTTGAAAATATTTGCCGCCGCAATCAGCGTCATCAGCGCGATAAAGCCGTAAATAAATACCTGCATAATCATCAGCGTGGAATTCATCATACGCATTTGCTCTTGATAATCCACTACGTTGATTTTGCCGTATTCGCCGCTTTCACCGAGCAGCATTAAATCGTTATAGAGCTTTTCATGGTCGTCTGTCTCAAAGCCGATGATATCCGAAGCCATCATCTCTTTTTCTTCCACCGCGCTTTTCGGTGCATAGGCGCAAATTACACCCGCAGGCAGAAGATCGTAGCAATAATTGTCACTGTTTTTATAACTGATGAGACCTTTGACATCCAACGGCGGCAATATGCCGTCTTCACCTGTGGAGAGAGATGTGCCCACAATGCAGTCCTCAAAAACCTTTGCGGCAGTTTCTGTGCGGTCCATACCGTTGAGAAGCAGAATCGGCAAGCCAGCTGAGGTGTCGTAAAAGGCTTTGTGGTCCATACCGTTTTCTCGGCAGAAGATATTAAAGTCGATGTCGTCTACCACAGCAACATATATGGTAAAGCCTTTCTCTTCATATCTGTCAGCATAGGCGCTTTTGTAATTTGCTTTGTCGGTTTTGACATGCAGCATCAGATTTTCAACGCCGTACATTTTGTCCGCACTGTCTAATTTTGCCGCATCCGCGCGGAACTGTTCGGCGTGTTTGTCTAAGATGTTAACAGAAATCTGATAGGGAATGGCTGTGGACATTTTATTCGCTTCCATAAACATGGAACAGAAGGTGTTGACTGATAAAAACAGAATGATAGACAGTACCAAAGAGCTTGTAATCACACGGGATTTTTTGCCGTTGCGCTTCATATTTTTGTAAGCAAGCTCTCCCTCATAGCCGAAAATCGTGCGCACAATGCGCGGGGAGCGCAAATGCTTTGCCTTTACCTTGATGTCCGTATTTTGCCGAAGCGAATCAATCGGGGTGGTTTTGGAAGCGCGCTTTGCGGGAATAAATGCCGAGATGGCAATGGTAACGGCGCTGACCGCCGCAATTACAAGCAGAATCCACCACGGAAAGTCTAAGACCAAGGCCGCAGAATCACTTATGTTCAAGCCCGATTCTGCAATCAGCGGCTGCAAAGCTTGAAATGTGATGAACATCCCCAAAATACCCGCGCCGAAGCCCAAGGGAATGCCGATAAGCCCTAAAACGAAGCCTTCAAAATAGACGGAATTCCGCTTTTGCGCACGCGTTGCACCGACGGAGGCAAGCATACCGAGGTAACGGGAACGCTCGGAAATCGAAATGCCGAACGCATTGTAAATGAGCATAACCGAAGCAATCACAATGATGACTAATATAATCAAAGAGAAGCCTGCAATCGTTGTCAGCGCAGGGTCAGCATCGCGAAGAATCAGATTGTATCGGAACAAATCTCTGTGAAAATTCATGGACTCTTCCGAAATGCCTACAGTTTGCACGGCATTTTTTATCAGAGATTCCGTATCTTTGTTTAAAGTATTTGCGGTTATAAACACGGAAGCGTTGTTGTCTTCGCCTGTGGCGAGTCCGCGCAAAATCGGAATACTTCTTGTCGGTTCGTTTTTCTCCTGCAAAATACCGACAACCGTGAACTTTTTTTCGCCGATACTTTGGAAGGTTTCCCCGATGCTGTATTTGCCGACAATCGGTTCGACTACACCGTCTTCGTAGACTTGTGTGCGTTTACCTATATCTATCGTCACGACATCGCCGAGCTTCCAGTCGAGCTTGTTTTTTGTCAAAAAGTCCTGCGTGACCATAATTTCATTTTCGTTGGAAGGGACATTGCCCGTATAAGGGGCCGTCAAAAATGCCGAGAAGTAATCGCGGTTGCCTGCACCGATACTGCCCACACCGAGCGATTCCCGCTCCCGGTTGTGGATATTGAAGCCGTAGCCTTCTTCCTCGTGATTTGTATACAGTGCGACATATTTTAAATCTCGGTTTTCCGAAAGCTTCTGCACCTGCTCTGCAGTTGCGGAAAGCAGTTGACAGTGCCAGTCGCCGCTGTTGTAGCGTGTGGATTTTTCAAAGAGACTCAACAGCGAGGTGACCGATACGCAGGTGGCAGTAATCATTGCCACGGAAATAATGATGCCGATAACCGTGATTACTGTACGCTTTTTATTTTCTTTTAAATGCCGAAGCGTTAATTTGTTGACGATATTCACGGTATACGCACCTCGTCTCTGACGATTTTGCCGTCCTGTACCGAGATCACGCGGTCAGCGGAAAGGGCGATGCGCTCATCATGTGTGATAATGATGACGGTTTGATTGAATTCGCGGTTAAACCGCCGCAACAGCGCGATAATTTCTTTGCTGTTTTCACTGTCCAAATTGCCTGTAGGTTCGTCGGCAAGCATCAGCGCGGGATTGTTAAGTAACGCTCTGCCGATGGAAACACGCTGCTGCTGACCGCCTGAAAGTTGATTGGGCAGGTGGTGCAGGCGCTCGGAAAGACCTAAGGTAGATACTAAGGTGTGCAGCATCTGCCGGTCGGGCTTTTTCCCGTCCAACAGCAGGGGAAGAGTCATATTTTCCTCTACGGTCAAAATCGGAATCAGGTTATAAAACTGGTAAATCAGACCGATTTGCCGTCTGCGGAAAATGGCAAGCGCGGTTTCATCCAATTTGCTTATGTCTGTATCGCCGATTTGTACCTTGCCGCTTGTGGGGGTATCTACACCGCCCAAAATATGCAGTAATGTAGATTTTCCGGAACCCGACGGACCGACAATTGCCACAAACTGTCCTTGTTCGATGGAAAATGAAACATCGTCCAATGCGTGCACGGCGGTGTCACCTTTGCCGTAAACCTTTGAGAGATGTTCAACCGTTACAATTTTCATTGTGTTGTCTCCTTTCGAGGGCTTTTTGCCTTTGATGACACCATTTTATAAAAACATTCTTACACTTCGGTGAATTTCAACTTACAATTCTGTCATTTTTTGTTTTTGGATTCTGTATGAACTTTGTAGGGGTCGGCGCAGATTCCCCGTTTAGGGGAAATGTCATGAAGCGACAAAAGGGTAATGGCGAAGCAGTAACCTCAACGGCCCGCAGTCGGAGAGAAACTTACAGCAAATCCTTTCTCAAATACACCATATCCCGCAATTGTACACCGCCCTCAAAAATCGGATGGTCATAATTATCCGTGAAAAAATTCGGAATGCGGTGCGAATAGCAAAAGCCGCAAGCTTCATAAAACGGTACGGTCAGCGGACTTTCGCCCGTGCCGACTTGTAAAACCGTTCCGCCGCACGCACGGCATACGTTTTCGGCGGCTGTCAGTAGCTGTTTGCCGTATCCGCACCGCTGAAAAGCGTTAGAGACGGCGATATTTTTGACTTCAAAAACGCCGTTTCCCTCGTCCGTAAATACACATACGCCGACAGGGGCGTTATCCGTTTGCAGTAAAAGCATTGTGCCGTGTGCAAGATAGCGGTCAATCATATTTTCCTGTTCGTCGCCGAGGAGCAGAAGGGGAAGATATTCTTTTTTATTTTGTGTGACTTCGATAATTTTTGTATGCATTTTTATTTTCTTTACACCAACCTTTGCAGATCTTCAGGCATCGGTGCAGTAACGGTCAAAGCTTTTCCTGAGACGGGATGCATGAAAAGGCATTCCCCGCAGTGCAGTGCTTGGTGTGTCAGCCGTAAATCTGTACTGCCGTACATATCATCGCCTACGAGCGGCGCCCCGAGATGTGCAAAATGCACGCGGATTTGGTGTGTGCGTCCTGTTTCCAAATGAATTCGCAGTAAGGTGCATTTGCCGTCCGTGCGAATCGCTTCCCAGTGTGTGACTGCCCGTTCCCCGTTTTCACCGACTGCACGCAGGGTTTTGTTTGGGTCGGGACGGAAAATCGGCGCATCTATTGTGCCGCTGTCCGTAAATACGCCATCTGCTACTGCGAAATATGTCTTTTGAATCTGCCCGGAAAGCCGTGCGGCACAGTATTTGTTGCGTGCACAGACTACAATACCGGATGTTCCTTTGTCAAGTCTGCCGACTGCGCGGAATACGGCAGGTTCACCGCGCTGTATGAGATAATATGCCAGTGCGTTCGAAAGGGCGTCCCCCTGATGGTTGTGCGTTTCGTGCATCGCAAGTCCGGCCTGTTTATTGACAACAATCAAATCATCGTCCATATATAAGATTTCAATCGGAATATCCGTTGGTGTCGGCGTGGCGGAAACTTCATCATTCGGGAGCGTCAAAACAAGTGTGTCTCCCGTATGCAGGAGGTCAACGGTTCGCGCATGTGCACCGTTGACTGTGATGCCGAGCGGCGTGCGCTTGAGTATGCACAGCATGCGGTGCGATACCTTCGCCTCACTTTTCAAATACTCTCGGATTTTTTTGCCGTTGAAACGCGCGTCAATCAGAAATTCCAGTTGCCTTGCCATTTTTTCACCTCGGGACTTGCAATTCTTTATAAATTTATATAAAATGATACCATAACTTTTTCACGGAGGCAAGCGATGGAGCTTTTGATATTGGTTATGCACGACTCCGCGGTGATGGACGAAATTTTGGTGCGTATGATGGAAGCAGGGATTCGCGGCGGCACCTTGCTCGACTGCGAAGGCGCTTTGCAGGCGCTGGCAGACAGCACGCTTGCCAAACCGCCCGTGTTCAGTTCTTTGCAGAGATATCTGAACCCTGAAAGCAAGGAGAAAAGCAAACTGCTCCTGTCGGCAATGACGGCAGAAAATATAAAGCTTGCACACAAAATCGTGTTGGAGATTACAGGCGGTCTGAACCGAGAAAATACCGGCGTATTTTTAACCGTACCGCTGGGTTTTACCGACGGTTTGCATGCGGAGTAGAGAATGAAACCCCCGTAAATTACGTACAGTGTAATTTACGGGGGTTTTTAAGCTTCTGTTTTTGCAAACTGGCTGTTGTACAATTCGTAATAAAAGCCTTTTTCAGAGAGAAGGTCACTGTGTGTACCCTGTTCTAAAATCTGTCCATTGCGCATCACAAGAATGACGTCCGCATTTCGAATGGTCGAAAGCCGGTGCGCCACAATAAAGCTGGTGCGTCCTTCCATCAACTCGGCAAAGGCTTTTTGAATCCGTACTTCAGTGCGTGTGTCAATGTTGCTGGTCGCTTCGTCCAAAATGAGCATCGGCGGTTTTTTGAGCATCACCCGCGCAATGGAAAGCAGCTGCTTTTGTCCTTCGGAAATATTATCGCCGTTTTCAGTCAGTATCGTGTCATACCCTTGCGGTAACCGCTTGATGAAGCCGTGTGCATAAGCAGCTTTTGCTGCCGCAACAATTTCTTCTTCTGTTGCGTTTTCCACACCGTAGGCAATGTTTTCGCGCACTGTACCTTCAAACAGCCAAGTGTCCTGCAAAACCATACCGAATGCACTGCGCAGACTGTCACGTGTCACGGTGCGTACATCCTGCCCGTCTACCGTAATATGCCCGTGTTTTACATCGTAAAAGCGCATTAACAGATTGATTAACGTCGTTTTGCCGCATCCGGTCGGACCGACTACCGCTACCGTCTGTCCGCTTTTCACATCCAAAGAAAAATCGCGAATCAGCGGCTTTGTCTCGCTGTATGAGAAATGCACATCGGAAAAATCCACACTGCCGTTTTTAACCTGCAATTTCGGCAAGTCACTGTCGTCGTTTTCCTCTTCAGCATCCAAAAGACGAAATACGCGGTTGGCGCTTGCCAAGGCGTTTTGGAATTCTGCGACTACGCCTGAAATTTCGTTGAACGGCTTTGTGTATTGTGAACAGTAGGCGAGGAATGAGGTCAGCTCGCCCACGGAAAGACTGCCTTTTACACAAAGGTATGCGCCTGCAATTGCCACACCCGCATACACGGTAGCATTCACAAATCGCGTGCAGGGATTGGAAAGTGCCGAATAAAAATGTGCAATGATGCCGACTTTTTGCAGTTTTCGGTTCATTTCATCGAATATTTCGGCACTGCTGTCTTCCATGGAATAGGCTTTGACAAGCGTTTCGCCGTCAATCATTTCCGAGGCGAAGCCCGTCATTTTACCGCGTAGCTTTGCCTGTTCGCGGTATTTGTCATGAGAGCCTTTTGCGATAAAGGAGGAAACAAAGAAGGACAGCGGTGTTAAAACCACCACGACCAGGGCAATCCAGGGATTTAACACGAACATGAAAATCAGCGTGCCGAGAATAGTCACCACGCCTGAAAATACCTGCGTAAAGCCTTGCAGAAGCCCTGTGCCGACAATGTCGATATCTGTAACGGCAGTATTGATGATATCGCCATGCGCGGTGCAATCAATGTAGGCAAGCGGTACGCGTGTCAGCTTTTTGAATACATCGTTGCGCATGCGCTCTACCGTATAATAAGACAGTTTGTTGGAGTGATAGGTCATAATCCATTGGAACAAAGCGGACAGTAAAATTACCGCGATAAGACCGCCTGCGATTTTGTAAAGGTGCGGAAAGTCTACATCGCCCGCGCCGACCATGCAGTCTACGCCCCAACCGATGAATACGGGTACAAGAAGGGAGCACACAATGCCGATAAAAGCCGATACAATGGCAAGAATCAAGTTTTTCTTAAATGGTTTTATGAACTCTAACAATCGTTTAAAGGTTTTCATTGGACTGTCCCCTCACTTTCGGAAAGCTGAGAATCGCAGATTTCGCGGTACAGTGCATTTTCACGGTAAAGCACATCGTGTGTGCCTTCGCCGCAGATGCGCCCGTCATCTATCAATACGATTTTATCCGCCGATTTTACGGAACTGATGCGCTGGGAAACCAAAATAACGGTTTTTTCCTTGTAAAGCGCGGCAATTTCGCGCCGCATTTTTGCATCCGTTGCATAATCAAGTGCGCTTGAGGCATCGTCTAAAATCAATATATCAGGATTGCCGACCAAAGCGCGGGCAACTGATAATCTCTGCTTCTGTCCGCCCGAAAAGTTTTTGCCGCCTTCTTCCACTTCCGTATCTAAGCCTTTGGGCAGCTTCTTGACAAATTCCGCACTTTGCGAAACAGTGAGTGCAGTTTCCAATTCGATGTCGGAAATATCTGTTTTGCCGCAAAGCAGGTTTTCGCGAACTGTGCCCTTAAAAAGCCTGTTGCCCTGCGAAACAATATGCACTGTGCCGCGCAGGGCTTTATAGGTATAGTTTTTTACATTTTCTCCGCATACAAGCACCTCGCCGCTGTTTGCGTCATACAGCCGCAAAATCAGATTGACAAGTGCGGTCTTTCCGGATCCCGTACCGCCGATAATACCGACGGTCTGGCCTTTTCGGATTTCCAAATTTATATCGGAAAGCACTTGTTCTTCGGAATCCGTAAAGGAGAATCCGACATTTCGAAAAGAAATTGCAGTTTCCGCTTCTGTGTGCACTGTGCTGAGTCTGCCTTCTGCCATAGAGCTTTCTGTTTCCAAAACTTCTTTGACGCGGTCAATGCTTGCCGCCGCTTTGGTAAAAACCACAATAACATTGGCAAATACAATAATAGAAAGTGAGATTTGTGTCATATAATTGGTAAAGGCAATGACTTCACCCTGCATGAAATTGCCGAGGTCGACATTTTTACCGCCGAAATATAGAATTGCCACAATGCCGAGATTGATGACGGCAAAGGTGAGGGGATTCAAGTACGCATTCAGCTTTGCAACACGCACACACACTTTTGTCACATCTGTATTTGCATCGCCGAACCGCTTTTTTTCATGACTGTTTTTTCCGAATGCGCGGATAACCCGCACGCCCGAAAGCATTTCACCCGTAATGCGGGAAAGTACGTCCAGTTTTTTCTGGATTTTTCGGTACAGCGGCAAGGAACGGCTCAGAACATAATACATCACGCCGCTGACAATGAAACCGGCAACAAAGAAGATAACCGACATTTTTAAATCCAGTGCCATTGCCATGACGAGCGAGCCCGCAATCAAAAAAGGGGAACGGAACATTAGGCGAATGAGCATGGCAACGCCGGACTGTATTTGGTTGACATCGTTTGTAATGCGTGTAATCAATGTGGCATTCGAGAATTTCGCACGGTCGGATGCTGATAGTTCGTTGATTTTTTTGAACAAATCCCGCCGAAGCGCCGTACCCACACCTTGCTGTGCCACTGCCGCGCTGTATTGGCAGATGACGGCAAAGCCCAAACCGACCGCGCCGAGCAGGAACATAACGCCGCCCATTTTTAAAATATAGGGCACATCGCCGTTTTTCACGCCGACATCAATGATGCGCGCCATCACAAGCGGCACCAAAAGCTCCAAAATCGCTTCCGCCAGCTTGAAGGCGGGTCCCATAATAAATTGCAGTTTGTACTGCGCATAGTACTTTTTCATGCAGTTAGCTTTCTCCTGTAAATATTCGGTAATAGTATACCATTTTTTTCATCGATTGCAAGATGTTAGAACGGGAAATCGAGAAGCCGTTCCGAGAAGAGACAGGGGGTGTGCACACAAATCTCCTGCGCAGATTAGACAATCCGTTTCTTTAGGATTCTGCAAATTTGTCATTCTGAGCGACAGCGAAGAATCTCACATCCCTCACAGTGAATTTGAGAATCCGTAGGGAATAACCTCTGTGTTGTTCCGCAGAATTCCATCAGATTGAAATGTGCGAGCGTGTCATCCGCCCCTGCACACGAAACATCACAAACCGATACCATCACAGAAAAGGAGCAAGCAATGAAAAGGCGGTTTTTTATTTTATGTGCGGCGTTTATTCTCATTTTTTCTTTGTGTCTCATCCTTTATTGTACCGTTACCTTTGAAATTACGCTGCAAGTGACGGGCAACGGCAACTTGCAGGCAGAAAAACTGCGCGTGCATCCGTTTGAGAGCGTGCGTATCCGCGCCGTGCCGAATTATGAGAACGGCGAAGGCAGCACATTACAAAGCGTTTCGGTCAACGGCAAGGATATGACCGACAAAGTTCGGTTCGGTACCTTGCGTCTGCGTTTGGTGTGGGGCAATCAAACCGTTTGCGCCGAATTTCAAACGACCGCCGAACCCGTCCGTGCCAATGCGGCGGTGTTTGTATAGAAATTGCAGGAAATGTGTCTCGGCTGTTCGACAGAGCCAAGTATCCATCATAAAATTTTCATATAAATCATTGGCGGATGTGGTATAATAACCCCACGAATCTCTAAGAAATCACAAATCTTAAGTGCTTTGGAGTACACGGAATTATACGCTTGGGATGTAGCTTTGGGGGATCTTATGAGAGAATGGCTTTGGCTTATTATTGTTGTTGTAATATGTTTACTATTGGTACTTGCTTTTCTATTAGGAGAGCAACATTTTTCAAGCTGGGTGATTGGCGCTTCAATTGATATCGGTCTGATTTATATCATCGTAAAAAACAGAAATAAATAGTACAAAAAATTTCATATCCTATATCGCTCACGGAAAAACCGCCCTGAAAAAGGCGGTTTTTCTTGCATTTTTCCCTGTGCTTTCTTGACAAATCCAATCGGAGAATAGTATACTTATTGAAATACTTATAATGGGGTGGAAAGGTTGAAAATCATACAGACGCTTTACGGCACAACCGCAGACGGTATGGCGGTTCCGTCGTTTACCATAACCAATTCGAGTGGTGCATATATTGAGCTTGTCGCTTACGGCGCAACCTTAAATAAAATTGTCGTGCCCGACAAAAACGGTCAGCTTTCCGACGTTTTAGTGGGCTTTGATACTATGGCGGGGCAGGAACTTTGCACAGATTCACAGGGGCGCACCGTCGGCAGAGTTGCCAACCGCATTGCGGGCAAGGGGATTACGATTGACGGACAGAATTATCAGATTACGAAAAATGTGGACGGCAAATTCACGCTCCACGGCAATCACGAATATGCAAAAGCTGTTTGGGATGCAGAAATTATAGGCGAGGACAGCGTCCGTTTCACCTATGACAGCAAGGACGGCAACGAGGGCTTTCCGGGAAATGTACATAACGAGGTTATATTCTCCTTTGACGAAGAAAACGCTGTTGCCATTCAGTATGTGTGCACCCCTGACCGCGCGACGGCAATCAATGTGACCAATCATGCCTATTTTAATTTGGAAGGCTTTGACGGCGGTCAGGTTTTGGAACACGAAATCCAGCTGTTGTGCGATGCCTATACGCCCACGGATGAAAATGCGATTCCGACGGGTGAAATTCGCGCTGTCGAGGGCACACCGTTTGACTTTCGGATGCCGAAGAAAATCGGCAGAGATGTTAACGCGGATGACGAACAGCTGAAAATCGGCAGAGGCTTTGACCACAATTTCCGCATCGAAAAGTATGACGGCACAAAACAGCTGTTTGCGGTTGTACGCGAGGCGAAGAGCGGGCGAGTGATGCGCGGCTATACGGATTTACCCGGTGTGCAGTTCTATATCGGTAACTATATGGACGGTACGCAAATCGGTAAGGCGGGCAAGCCTCTGCATTTCCGCTGTGGGTTCTGTCTGGAAACGCAGTATTTCCCCGACGCACTCAATCATGCGGAATTCATGCCGTGTTTGTTTACACCCGAAAAGCCGTTTGTTTCAACCACGGTGTATCAATTCTCCGCAGAATAAGAGGTTTAACGTTATGTCTGAACAAAAAAATGAAAATTTAGAAAGACTTTTCCTTTCCGCATTAGTATACAACCGCACAGGTGTCTTGCTGCGCGTGGTCAGCTTGTTTGCACGCCGCGGCTACAACATCACAAGCCTAACGGTTGCGGAAACGGAAAATCCGCTGTACTCGCGCGTCACGATAGTTTCCGATGTTGAAGCCTATAAGGTTTTACAGGTGGAACAGCAGCTTTCCAAGCTGGAGGACGTTATCAAAGTCGTCAAGCTCAATGAAGGTAAGCTGACTTCCAGCGAACTCCTGCTCATTAAGGTGCATGCGACCAACAGCCAAAGAACCGCTGTCTTAAAAACCATCAACGGTTTCGGTGCAAAGGTGAAGGATATCGGGCACATCACCATTACGGCAGAGCTGACGGGTCTTCCGTCGCTGATTGACAAATTTATTGATAAAATGACCAAGCACGGGATTATAGAGCTTTCACGTTCGGGTCTTACCGCGCTTGAAAAAGGCGACACCAATATCAACGGTATCGCAGAGTAAAGGAGCAATTTCTAATGGCAATGACAATGACACAAAAAATCCTTGCCGCGCACGCAGGGCTCGACAGTGTTTCTGCGGGACAGTTAATCGAGGTCAATCTCGATTTGGTGATGGGCAATGATGTCACTTCTCCCGTGGCAATTCACGAAATGGAAAGCAAGGGCTTTGAAAACGTATTTGACAATAACCGTATTGCATTGGTTATGGACCATTTTACACCCAATAAAGATATTAAATCCGCCGAAAACTGCAAGCAGGTGCGCACTTTTGCAAAGGAATACGGCATTAAAAACTTCTTTGATGTCGGCAAAATGGGCATTGAGCATGCCCTTCTGCCTGAAAAAGGGTTAGTTATTTCCGGCGATACCGTGATTGGGGCGGACTCCCATACCTGCACTTACGGTGCGCTCGGCGCATTTTCTACAGGCGTCGGTTCTACCGATATGGCGGCGGGGATGATTTCCGGCAAGGCATGGTTTAAAGTGCCGTCGGCTTTAAAAATTGTTATTACAGGCAATTTCCAAAAGTATGTCAGCGGTAAAGATGTGATTCTCCACTTAATCGGCAAAATCGGTGTGGACGGCGCGCGGTACCGTTCTTTGGAATTTACAGGCGACGGCATTCGGAATCTTTCTATGGACGATCGCTTCTGCATTGCCAACATGGCAATTGAGTGCGGCGCAAAAAACGGCATTTTCCCCGTGGACGAAAAAACGCTTGCTTACATGGCCGGCAGAACCGACCGCAAACCGGTGATTTTTGAAGCGGATGCGGACGCAGAGTATGATGAGGTTATCGAAATCAATCTGGACGAACTGAAACCGACCGTTTCTTTCCCGCACTTGCCGGAAAATACACACACGGTAGATGAAATTGATGAAATCCCGATTGACCAGGTGGTTATTGGTTCGTGTACCAACGGCAGAATCGAGGATATGCGTGCGGCGGCATCCGTTTTGAAAGGCAGAACGGTTGCAGACGGCGTGCGCTGTATTGTAATTCCCGCGACGCAAACGGTATATATGCAGTGTATTGAAGAAGGACTTACAAAGATTTTTGTGGAGGCGGGCGCAATCGTTTCTACACCGACCTGCGGACCGTGCCTCGGCGGGCATATGGGTATTTTGGCGGCAGGAGAACGCGCCGTCTCAACAACGAACCGTAACTTTGTCGGGCGCATGGGGCATCCGACGAGCGAAGTATATCTTGCCTCTCCCTTTGTGGCGGCGGCAAGCGCGGTAACAGGTAAAATCTCCTGCCCGTGTGAATTAGACTGAAAGGACAGTACGGATTATGAAAATTCAGGGAAAAGTACATAAATACGGCGACCACGTGGATACAGACGTTATTATTCCCGCGCGTTATCTCAATACCGCAAAGCCCGAAGAGCTGGCGGCACATTGCATGGAAGATATCGACAAGGATTTTGTCGGGAAGGTGCAGACGGGTGATATTATGGTGGCGGGCGTAAACTTCGGGTGCGGTTCTTCTCGTGAGCATGCGCCGATTGCAATCAAGGCTTCAGGCGTTTCCTGCGTAATTGCCAAGAATTTTGCACGTATCTTCTATCGTAATGCGCTGAATATCGGCTTGCCGATTCTCGAATGTCCCGAAGCGGGAGAGGCAATTCAAAACGGCGATGAGGTCGCAGTGGATTTTGACAGCGGCGTTATTACCGATGTGACCACAGGTGAAACCTTTAAAGCGGAGCCGTTCCCGCCTTTTATTCAGAATATTATTCAAAAAGGCGGACTTTTGGCATCGCTGAAATAAAATGGAAATACCACCTAATCTTTTGCAGAATATGCAATTCCTGTTTTCTCCCTCTGATGTCGGAGGGAGAGCTTGCTCTTGCAGTTGAAATCCTGTATTCTTCAAAGTTTAGGTGGTATTTTTACAAACACTTTCTTTTTTGTTCATAACCTATTTGCAAATTCCCTTTAAAATACATATTGGAAATGCACATGTTGTGCGGAAGGGTGAAAAATATGCCAAACGAAAAAATTTTAGTGGTCGATGATGACCAAAATATCTGTGAGCTTCTGCGGCTTTATTTGGAAAAGGAAGGGTATGCAGTTAAAATTGTGAATGACGGTGTATCGGCAGTGAACGCATTCAAACAGGAAAATCCCGATTTGATGATTTTAGATATTATGCTGCCGAAATTGGACGGCTGGCAGGTCTGTCGTGAAATTCGTAAATTTTCCGACAAACCGATTATCATGCTCACCGCAAAGGGCGAAACCTTTGACAAGGTGCTGGGACTGGAACTCGGCGCGGACGATTATATGACAAAGCCGTTTGACACCAAAGAAATGGTTGCCCGTATCAAGGCGGTTTTGCGCCGTACGGGTTCTGCGGCGGCGGGCGAAGCCGTAAAAGAAGTGAACTTTGAAAATCTGAGCGTCAATTTGACAAACTATGAAATGAAGGTCAACGGCACAGCTGTGGATACACCGCCGAAGGAGCTGGAGCTGATATATCATTTGGCCTCCAATCCGAACCGCGTGTTTACACGCGACCAGCTTCTTGACGAAGTATGGGGCTTTGATTACTACGGAGATTCGCGCACGGTGGATGTCCATGTCAAGCGGCTTCGTGAAAAGTTAGAGGGCGTTTCTGCAAAATGGGAGCTGAAAACTGTTTGGGGCGTCGGCTACAAATTTGAAACAAAGGAATAAAAAGCATGCGTGACGGCAAAATAAAATCGCTTTTGCGAAAGGCTTGGCGAAAATTCAGCCATCAGTCGTTGTTTGTAAAATACTTTTTGGTTTTCAACTTGATTGTATTTATTTGTTTTTTAGTGTTGGGTCTGACGCTCGGTGTGTTTGTCACCAATTACTGGACGGCGCAAAAAGCGGTTCTTTTGAAAGAAAATGCCAAAAGTGTGGCCGCCTCTACTTCCGAAGTGCTGTCCTCTTGGCTGCGAAACGAACCGCAGGGTTCTGTGCTGTTTATCTGCAACAACCTGACAAATGTATCCGAAGCAATTGATGCAGATGTGTTTATATGCGACCCAAACGGCAAAGTGATTCTTTGCAAGGAGCTGATATCCTCGAATTTTGAGGTGCAGAAAAACGGCGAGTGCACGATTCATGCACAGTATCAGATTCCGCAGTCGGTGCTGGACAGCGCCCTGTGCGGGCAATATTATGAGCGCGGCAAATTAGACGGCATGTTTACGGAGGAACACATTGTCGCCGCCGAGCCCGTTACGGTGAACGGGCAGGTTGTGGGTATCATATTTGCCGCAGAGCCGACAGGCGGTAGCTTTAAAGGCTTCGTGTTTAACATCATGCGTATGTTTTTGTTTGCGGCATTGATGGCGCTTGCTATTGGGTTTATCGTCATTTATCTGTTTACCGTGAATTTGACCCGTCCCCTGCGGGAGATGTATAAGGCGACAAAGGCATATGCTATGGGCGATTTCAGTCCGCGCGTATCTGTAAGCGGCAGTGATGAGTTGTCGGAGCTGACGGCGGCGTTTAACCGTATGGCGGCATCTCTGGCAATACAGGAAAGCTCCAGACGAAGCTTCGTAGCGAATGTATCACATGAACTGAAAACACCAATGACGACCATAGGTGGATTTATCGACGGGATTTTGGACGGCACAATTCCGCCCGAGCAGGAAAAGCACTATCTGGAAATCGTTTCTACAGAGACTAAACGCCTGTCCAGATTGGTAACTTCCATGCTCAATATGGCGAAAATTGAGGCGGGCGAATTGCATCTGCAGCCGAAGCCGTTTGATATTTGTCAGGAAATTTTTAATACAATGCTCAATTTTGAGCAGATTATTGATAAAAAGCATATTGAAATTGCGGGACTGGATACCTTACAGCCGACAGTGATTTACGCGGACCGCGACATGCTGCATCAGGTGATTTACAATTTGGTGGATAATGCCGTGAAATTTACGGAAAACGGGATGATTGCCGTGCGCGTTTTGCAGACAGCGGAAGAAACCACGGTAGCCATTCGCAATACGGGTACATCGGGAATTTCCTCAGAAGAGCTTTCTCGCGTGTTTGAACGGTTTTATAAGGTGGATAAATCCAGAAGCTATGATGTAAAGGGCGCGGGTCTGGGCTTGTATATCTGTAAAACGATTATCGAAATGCACGGCGGCACAATCCATGCGCAAAGTGACGGTGAAGATTTCGTGGAGTTTTCTTTCACGATTCCGACCCGACAGCCGGAATAAACGCCGAATGAAATTTGTTCATACTTTTATGCAGATTTTTAAAAAGCAGTTCATATGCAGTTAACAAGCAGTGCTTATGATTACAAGCAAGATAAGCAACCGCACATACTGCGAATAGAAAAAAGTTGGAGGCGCTTTATGAGCGAAGAAACCAATAAAGAATTTTTTGAAGATACACCGAACGAGCCGAATCGGGAAACGGCACCGGACGCGGCACAGGTGTCTGCCGCAGAGGAACAGAACCGTGCATCAAATCCGTCAGGCGCGCCGAACACCAACCCGTACTACGGTTCGGCGCCGCCGAATTACGGCTATCCGTACTCCGGCGGCGTGCATACTCCGCCGCCGTACGGTAACGGCTACGCGCAAAACAGTGCGCAGAATTACACCTATTACGGTACACCGCAGTCCCCGCAAAAAAAACAGGTGAACCAAAACAATTCCAAGCATAAGAATAAAGGCTTAAAAATTTTCTTTGCCGCAGTGGCGGGCTGTTTGGTTTTGGCAATTGCGGCGGTGGTTATCGGTGTTTCTGCAAAGAACCGTGTCATCAAAAAGCCTTCCGCCGATGAATTGCCCTCTGCTTCTATTCAGGAAACACCGACGGCGGCACTGACTGATGCCAACGGCGAGCTGACCGCGAAAGGTGTTTATGAAAAGGTGCAGGAAAGCTCGGTAGGTATATTGGTATATGCCAACAGCGGTTTTAACAATCAGGCGCTGGCAGGTGAGGGGACAGGTGTAATTGTCGGCGAGGATTCGACAGGTAATTATACCTATATAGTAACCTGTGCGCATGTCATTGAAGGCGGCAAAACGGTAAAGGTACAGATGCATGATGAAACACAGTACGATGCCGCCGTTGTCGGGATGGATTCCCGTACGGATATCGGTGTACTGCGCATCCGCGCAAACGGTTTAAAAGCGGCGCAGTTCGGCGATTCCGATGCGCTTTCCGTCGGCGAAACCGTATACGCCATAGGCAATCCCGGCGGTGTGGCGTTTGCAGGTTCCTTTACAAACGGCATGGTGTCTGCAATTTCCCGCCCGATTGACAGCCAAATAGGCTATGAAATGCTTTGTATTCAGCATACAGCGGCAATTAATCCCGGTAATTCCGGCGGTGCGCTGGTCAATGCTTACGGGCAGGTAATCGGCATCAATTCCTCGAAAATCGCGAATACGGAATATGAAGGTATGGGCTTTGCCGTACCGAGTGTGACCGTAAAAGAGGTTTTTGACGAAATTGTGAAAAACGGTTATGTTACCAACCGTGCCAAACTGGGCATCAATTACTTCTCTGCCTCATCCAATCAAATGTACAGTATGATTGTCGGTGCAAATCAGTTGCCCGCAGGTACAATTGTCATTCAGTCCGTCACAACGGACAGTCCGCTTATGGGTACGGAAGTACAGCAGGGCGATATGATTATTAAGGCGAACGGAAAACCGCTGGATTCTACGGATATCCTTCCCAATATGATTGAAGAGGCAAATGTCGGCGACGAGTTGACCTTAACCATTTGCCGTGTCGACACCAAGAATAACTATTCGATTTCTGAATTCGATGTAACGGTTAAGCTGGTAGAAGACAAGGGCAATTCCGCAGTCGCGGAATCAACAACGCAAAGCAGTTATTATAATCCGTTTGGTGCTTACGGCTACGGGAACTAATCAGTTTCCGCAAGCGAAGGTGCATGCACGCACCACGGATATTCACATAGATAAAAGTGGAGCATCGGCGCAAAGCGCCGGTGCTTCGTCAATTTTACCCGTAGGATTCAAATTCGCACCCGCCCCATTACCGTAACCCAATAACGGAATATAATCTTACCGGAAACGCTTTGGAATGGGCAGAGTGATAAACCGTATTCGGGTGTGTGTTATGGCGATTGCGAATAGGGAAATTATTTACATATCGGCAGGCAAGGACGGCAAGAGAAATCTCTGCCTCTTTGTCTGTTTTCTGCGGATGTTAACCTGCGTTGCTTGTGGCAACGGGAAGTTTTGATATATAATCATAAAAAAGGAGGATTATGCGAATGTTAAACGAAAACATTAAAGCAATCAGAAAATCAAAAGGACTTTCACAAGCGGAGCTTGCTATCAAACTCAATGTGGTGCGCCAAACAATCTCTAAATGGGAGCAAGGCTTGTCCGTTCCCGATTCTGATATGCTGATTTCTCTATCCGAAGTGCTTGAAACGCCTGTGGGTACTTTGCTTGGAGAAACTGTTGCCGAGCCGAAGGTTGATGATTTAAAGGCGATTTCCGAAAAACGGGAAATTATAAACTTGCAGCTCGCACGAAGGAAGACTGCAAGACGAAAAGCGTTTCATTGGTCACTTATCTTATTGTGTGCGGTCATAGTAACAATTTCAGCAGTCTTAATAGAATTAAATAGTTCCTATTTAGGTTGGAATTACAGTGCTCCTGAAACCGCTGTTGCCGGAGTAACTTTGCATGCTTTCGAATGGCTGTTTATTAGGGCAGCACCGATTACGCTTATAGGGGCAATCGTTGGAATTTTCTTGACACGGGAGAAAGATAAATTGGCATAAAGCAGCTTTATAACAATAACCACGCGTTCATTTTATCAGAACGCACAGTCTGCGAAATAAAAACGGTGTTTTGCAGGCGGATAAACATGCACAGATGAAATTGTAATTTCTCTCTGAACCCTTTTTCGAGTTCGGAGAGATTTTATGTGCGAGCGCAAATCTATCGTCAAATATCTACAGGATGGAGAATAATCCCTATTTCAAAGTATTGTCCAATATGTGTGAAAAAAGGTAAAGGTGCAGAGAGAAGTCAAACGGGAGCAAGTGCAGGAGCAGGGAACGAAGAGGAAGGGGATGTATTGCACTCATGCCGACTGAAGGCGGAAAGTTACGAGGGGTGTCCCTGTGGTGTATCCCTGCATTCTTGCACAGAAACGTCGCTGAAATCACCGAACACTTCTGCGGTATCTTTCGGTAAATTTTCCTTGCATTTCGGAATAAAATAGATTATGATTAGAAACCTAAGGAGTGATACGGTATGTTTCAGGAAACAACCATGCGGGAACTGAATGTTTCCCCCGTAAAAATGATTGCAGAAGACTGGGCATTGCTTACGGCGGGCGACAAGTCGGCGTTTAATACCATGACCGTCAGCTGGGGAGGGGTCGGTGAGCTTTGGGGCAAGGATGTTGCTTTCGTATTTGTTCGTCCGCAACGTTACACATATGAATTCATGGAAAAAAGCACATATTTTACCTTGAGCTTTTTCGGCGGAGAATGTAAAAAAGAACTGGGGGTCTGCGGTGCAAGGTCGGGCAGAGATATTGACAAATGCAAAGAAACCGGTTTGATTCCCATAGAGGCAGAGGGTGCAGTTACTTTCGAGCAGGCGAAAACGGTTTTGGTTTGCCGAAAGGCCGCTTTTCAGGACCTTGATCCCGCGGGCTTTTTGGATGCCTCTATTATGGATACCTATGCCGCAAAGGATTATCACAGAATGTATGTCGGCGTAATAGAAAAAGTGCTGGTAAGCGAATGAGGCAGCAGAATTCAAAAAAATTAGATTTTTTTGAATTTTTTTGCAAAAAACACTTGCATTCTGTGAAAGACTGTGCTATACTATGTCTCGCAGTTGAGAGATGTGCGTTGCACGGTTTCTCAAGTCGGTGTTTATTACGATGAGGGTCCACCCGTTCCCATTCCGAACACGGTAGTTAAGCTCATTCGTGCCGAAGATACTTGGCTGGAAGCGGCCCGGGAAAATAGGTCGATGCCGACATTTTTGAAAGTAGTTCCCCAATAGGGGGGCTATTTTTTTGCTTTCTCAGGAAAATATTTTAAAAGCCGAACGCAAGACGCGTTCGGCTTTTGTCGGTCAACCCTATAGATAGGATGCCTTGCCTGTGTTTAATTTGCTTTCAGGTTTTTCTCCATAATTTCATAAACCAACTTCACATCATTTTCTAATGTGTATATTCCGTGTCCCACTGTTTTATACCCTCTGTGTTCATACAAACAAACCGCCGGCAGAGAGGCATCTAAGCGGGCGGTAGAATGCTTTCCGGCAATTTTTGCTTCCAAACAATTCAGAATTTGTGAGCCAAAGCCTTGATTTTGACAGTCGGGCAGTACATATAAGCCTGTGATGTGGTTTTCATCAAAACATCCTGTGCCCACAATTGCACCATCGTTTAACAATACACCCATATTTCCGGAAACGATGCCCTCTGAAATATGTTCCTTACTGTGATGTCGGCAAAAGAAATCCACGACCTCTTGCGGATAATATTTTGGATATACAGTATGAATGGTTGTATGTAAACAATAGTGTATTGCATCAACCATATCCGGGGTTGCAGTAATATATTCCATATTATATTTCTCCGATTTCTCAAGAAGGCATTTAAATCGTTAATGCGGTAATAATACTCGAATACAGCTTGACAGGGTCTTCCAGGAAGTTGTTCTTAACAACCTCTAACTGCATGCCGTCGGCTACAAATACTGTTAAGCGCATCAGCTCGTCACCTTGACTGCCGAGCACAAATGTCACATTGTAGCCGCCGTCAGGCAGTTTTTCGGTAAGAATTTCGTTTTCCCGTTTATTTTGTGCCAGAGTGGTCAGCTTGATTGCCGCATTTACGGATTTTTCGCGTACGGTTTTCGGGAGTGTTGTTTCCAAAAGCTCTGCCGAATTACGTCCACGCGCGGTGACGGTCAAAATTTCCTCACCGTCCGCAATGTCGCGGTCAATGTTGCCGCCCTTTAACAGCTCGGCAATGGCTTCGTTGATTTCAAAATAGTTTGCAAGCCCGTCGTTCAAAATGGCGTCCACCACAAGCGAACGCGGAATCGGTTTATCAATCGCTTTCAAAAGATAACAAACCAACAGACGAATTTCGTTGCGGTTGCGCAGTCCGCCAAGTTCAATACCTGCATCAAATGCGTCAAATTTATCAAATTCCATATGGATACCCCGTTTCGGTTTTATGTAATGTCCTGCAATGTTCCGTTTCGAAAATATACGCGCGGCACACGCTTGTTAATACCGCAGCAGAATTCATAGTTGAAGCTGTGCGCGAGCTCTGCGACCTCCTCGACAGAAATGCGGTTTGCGCCGTCTGTGCCAATCAGTGTTACGCTGTCTCCTGCCTGTACATTCGGAATTTCCGTTACGTCTGCCATAAACTGGTCCATGCATACCCGCCCGATAATCGGTGCATATTGTCCGTGCACGAGTATACGTCCGGCATTTGAAAGCGCCCGCGGGTATCCGTCTCCGTACCCGACGGGGATTGTGGCAATTACGGTTTTCTCTTTGTCGGTGGTATAGGTGGAACCATAGCTGACGGTAAAACCCTTGCTGACCGTTTTCACGAAAGATACGTGGCTTTTCAGCTGTAAAGCGGGGGAAAGTGGGAAGCTTTCTTTCAAAACCTCTTCAGACGGATATAACCCATAGGTCATAATCCCGCTGCGTACCATATTGAGGAATCCGTCGGAAAATTCAATAATCCCCGCGCTGTTATGCATGTGCCGGCATGAAATGTGTATGCCGCGCATCTCTAATGCCTGTAAAAAATCAAGGAATTTCTGCTTTTGCCGATTACAGGAGGTCTTATCCGCTTCATCCGCGCAGGCAAAATGCGTAAAGATTCCGTCAATGGAAACAGAGGGAAGGTTGGCAATCTTTTCGATTTCAGAAAGACTTTCCGTATTCGGCAGAAAACCGATGCGCCCCATACCGGTGTCTATTTTGACATGTACCTGTGCACAAATCCCGAGTTGTTCGGCACATGCAGAAATCTCTTTTGCGGTTTCATATCGGAAAACTGTCAGCATAATATCGTTTTTCAAAAGGCGTGGAAAATCTTCGGGAAAAATATAACCTAATATCAAAATCGGTACGGTGATGCCTGCTGCGCGCAGTTCTAAGGCTTCCTCTGCGGTTGCTACTGCAAAGGCGTGTGTACCGATGCTTTCCAACGCCCGCGCCACCGACACAGCTCCGTGCCCATAGGCGTCGGTCTTAATGACTGCCATGACTTTGGTTTCTGTACCGACTTTTTGCATCACGTTTTGTATGTTTTGACAAATTGCATCCAAATCAATTTGCGCGTAAACGCGTTTCGGCAGTTTCATAAAGTGTGAACCTTCTTAAAGTTTTTTGAAAAGCAGTATACACGAAAATGTGCTCCAACTCCATTTTAATTATAGTATTCTGCAAAAACGGTGTCAACCGAGAAACGAACTTTTTTTGTGAAAATTGCATATTGAAAAAGCGTTAACAAACAATATGAGCAACTATTTTCAATTGAAGAAGGTTGCAATATGGAATTTCTGACAGTCGGCGCCGATATAGGCGATACGAATTTTCAAATCGGGACAAGGCTTCGCAATGGGGAAATGCGGGATTTTGAAACGCATTCTGCATGTATGCTGAAAAATCCGGGAGCGGAGGAGGTGCTGTCGCATGTGCTGTTGGGCTACATGGTACGGCACGGTATTGCAAACCGTGTACGTGCGGTGAACATCTGTCTGCCTAAGGCGGACAGCGGTCTCGGGAATCTGCAAAATACGGCGTTGGAACGCGGGCTTTCCGAAAAACTGGGCTTACATGTTTCGGTGCAGACGCATACTGCGGAAGGATGCGCTTATGAAAAGAAATAAAGTTTCGGTAGGCGGCATTTTTGCCGTGTGTTTGTTTTTGCTGGGAACCGTTTTTACGGGATGCGGAAAAGAGGTACGTGCGCCGAAGTCGGAAAAAGACGCGGAACCGCACACGGTATATGCTGTGATATTTAAATCCCTTTCCGACCCGTTTACGGAAACCGCACGCAGGGGCGTAGAGGAGGAGGCGGTGCGGCTGGGGATTACGGTGGATATTTTTTATGCAAATGATGCGGCGGATATTCACGGACAGCTTCAAATTCTGAAAGATTGTATAGAAAAGGGCTATAAGGCGATTGGAATTGCGCCGCTGACAACGGATGACGACCTTTCGGAAGGACTTTCTGTCACCGAGAAAAAAGGAATTTATACGGTGCTTTTCGGAGATACTGTGAATTTGTCGACGATACAGGAGGCCAGCGGCGTTTTTGCCGCGGTAACCGTGAATGCCGAACAACTGGGCGCGCAAGGCGCAAACTATATTGTGAGTAAGCTGACAAAAGGCGGCGCGGTTGCCGTTTTGTCTGAAAGCTTGACAGAGGAAAAGCTGAAACAGGGGGCGGAAAACGCTGTGCGGGGTGCGACAGGTGTCCGTCTGATAGACACCAAAACCGTATCTGCGGAAGGAAACGCTTTGAAAAGCCGTGCGGAACAGCTGATAAGCAAAAATGCAGATTTAAAGGCATTTTACTGCTGTAATGATAAAACTGCACTTGAAGTGTGTCGGGCAGTGCAAAACGTGGGGAAATCCGAGGAAGTTTTAATTGTCGGTACGGGCGGAACAGAGGCGGCGCGTAAAAGTATCGAAAACGGTGTTCTGACCGCAACCATTGCCGTCGATTTTGCTGAAATCGGTGCAAGAACCCTTCGTGAAATGTACAGTGCAGTCCAAAGCGGCGCGGTAGCCGAACCGACTGCCGCGCCTGAAATTATTTTTGTGGATTCGTATATTTTAGAAAAAGGAAATCCGTAACAGAATTACAGGTCTTTCATGGTTAGGCTGATACGCCCTTTTTTCTCATCTACGGCAAGCACGCGCACTTTGACGGTTTCTCCGACCTTTAACACCTCATTCGGATGCTTAATAAAGCGGTCGCAAATCTGTGAAATGTGTACAAGTCCGTCCTGGTGCACGCCAATGTCCACAAACGCACCGAAATCAATCACGTTGCGCACGGTTCCCTGTAATTCCATACCGACCTTCAAGTCATTCATGTCCAAAACATCCGTGCGCAGCATCGGCGGCGGAAGCTCGTCACGCGGGTCGCGTCCGGGGCGGGTAAGCTCAGATATCATATCCCGTAAGGTCGGCAGTCCGATGCCGATTTTTTCGGCAAGTGCATTTTCGCCGAATGTGTCGGCGCGTGCCTGTAATTCTGCAAGCTTCTGTGTGCCGATGTCGTTTTTTTGAAAGCCGAGTGTATCTAACAATTGCTGTGCCGCCGCATAGCTTTCGGGATGCACGGCGGTTTTGTCCAGCGGATTTTTTCCGTCTGCAATGCGCAGAAATCCCGCACACTGTTCAAATGCCTTCGGACCGAGCTTCGGCACTTTTTTTAGCTGTGCGCGGCTTTCAAACCGTCCGTTTTCTTCACGGTAGGCGACAATGTTTTTGGCGATTGACGACGTAATGCCGGAAACCCGTGTAAGCAAGGGCACAGAGGCTGTGTTTAAGTCTGCCCCGACTGCGTTCACACAGGATTCCACCACAAAGTTCAGTTCCGTTTCCAATTCCTTTTTCGGCATGTCATGCTGGTATTGCCCAACGCCGATGGCTTTCGGTTCGATTTTGACAAGCTCTGCCAACGGGTCTTGCAGACGGCGTGCGATGCTGACTGCACTGCGCAGGGTCAAATCAAACTGCGGGAATTCTTCAGCAGCCAATTTACTTGCGGAATATACGGAAGCGCCTGCCTCGCTGACCACCATATAGGAAACCTTTTGCGAAACCGTTTTCAGTAAATCGCAGACAAAAATTTCCGTCTCTTTGCTTGCCGTACCGTTACCGATGGCAATGACGCCGACACCGTGTCTTTGTATCAGCGATTTCACCTTCGCGGCGGCAGTTTGCTTTTGTGCTTCGGAATGGGTAATATACAGCACATCCGTTGCAAGCACTTTGCCTGTACCGTCCACAACGGCGCACTTGCATCCGGTGCGGTATCCGGGGTCAAGCCCCATGGTGACTTGATTTCTGACGGGTGGCTGCATGAGCAGTTCCTTTAAATTTGCGCCGAAATTCTGGATTGCGCCTGCCGCCGCGCGGTCGGTCAGCATATTGCGCGTCTCCCGTTCAATGGAGGGCGCAATCAAACGGGTATAACTGTCTTTGCAAACGGCTTCCAAAAACGGTGCGCAGGGGGAAGCGGGCTGTGTAATCATTTCCCGAGCGGCAAGCTGCAGCGCCTTTGCCTCATCCATAGAAACACTGACTTTTAAAAATCCCTCTTTTTCGCCGCGGTTCACGGCAAGTATACGGTGACCGGGAATCTTTTCCACCGCTTCCTGATAGTCGTAATAAATCGTGTATACGCTTTCCGCATCCTGATTTGCCGCTTTGGAATATAGAGTTCCCGTTACTGCATACAGGTTGCGCAGTCTGCGACGCAGGTCTGCATGGTCCGAAAGCTGTTCTGCTAAAATATCCTGTGCACCTGCCAGGGCCTCTTCCACCGTGTGCACACCGTTTTCTGCATTGATATACCGTTTCGCCTCGTGATACGGGTCACAGTTCTTTGCCTGTGCCGCTAAAAATTCGGCAAGCGATTCCAAGCCCTTTTCCCGCGCGATTGTTGCGCGTGTACGTCTTTTCGGACGGTAGGGACGGTAAATATCCTCTAATTCCGAAAGCGTTTTTGCACCTTGCAGTGCGGCGGCGATTGCATCGGTCATTTTTCCGAGCGTGTCGATGGCGGTGTGTATTTCATCGCGGCGCGTCGTAAAATTCCGAAGATACTCTAGACGTTCCAAAATTTTATGAATGGTTTGGTCGTCCAGTGCACCGTGTGCTTCTTTGCGATACCGTGCAATAAACGGTACCGTACATCCTTCATCATACAAGGAAACTACTGCGGCAACCTGCCATGCTTGCAGGTTGCATTCCTGCGCGAGTGTCTGTTGAATATCCATTTTATACTCCTAAAAAGCTTTGGGAAGAAAAAGACCCGCCGAAAGGCAGGTCTTTCCTATGTAGAAGACAAAATTATCTCTTAATATCATCCCAGGCAACACCGTTGATGTGGAACAAATCGTCGAACTCGTAGCGGTTGTGCTCGTCTTCTCTGTGGCTCGGATACCAAACCTGTGCAAAGAACGGATTGGACTTTGCAATCGAGTCATAATCCCAAGCTTTCTGCGGAACATAGCACTCGGGGCACCAGTGACCGCCCAACAGAATCAGAGCGGGGCTTGCTTCAAATTCTGCACCGCAGTGACCGCATTTCCATTTCAACTTGGCTGCCATGTCGCCTTTGGTCATGGACTCGGAGAGACATTCGCCGCCGCGGAATTTCGCTGCCTGCTTCATATCTTCGATGTCGAGCTCGGATTCCGGTTTAGATTCGTCATAGCCGTGGTCAAGCTTAAACTGCTCTGCCGCGCTGTTATCCTTGTCGAACTTGATGATATCGAAATCTTCCCATTTGCTCGGAATCTTTTCCCATTCCGCCTTAGAGCCGTAATAGGCGCTCATACGGACTTTATTATCTTTTGCAACCCAGTCCAAAGTGCCGAAATCGGGTGTAGAAGCAATCTTCTTCATGAACGGCTTTGCGCAAGCGGCAACGAGGTTCTTCGGGAGATAACGCGGAATCTTGAAGTAGAATTCCACTTGGTCGGCAAGACGGTTGAAATAATCCTGAACGGGCAGATTTTCACGGAAGTGCAGGAAGTCTTCGAGTTTGTCACCGTCTGCATAGAACTGACCGTGGAAGTTTTTGGTGATGAACCAGTTGGGGTCAAACAGCTTTTCGGGACCCGCAAGACCGAGTGTGCCCAAAAGCAGGCACTCGAACTCGTAGTTAGAGATTCTGTATTCTTTACCGGACCCGATGTTGAAGAAATGATTCCAGAAATCCGCACCGAGATTGCCTTTTGCATCTTCATCGCAAAGGTTGGCAAGCAGTCTGCCGGAATCTTCCACCGTGCACCATTCCAAAACGCCGTTAATCGGTACGTGGAACATAATGGGGTCCATGTTTTTCAGAATGTTGGGATACAGAATACCGGACTGACGCATAACAACCCAGTTTTTCAGACCGCTTTCTACAAATGTGCGCTCTGCAACAGTCTTGGAAATTGCGTAGTGGTCATAGATAGAAATTTTAATCGGGTCACCGCAGCGTCCCCAGTGAATCGGATAGTTACGGCCGCCTGTTTCGGCAACCGTACCGATATAGCAAACCTTTACCGCGTCGGGATTGGGCTGTGCAAGCACTGCCTTGCAGATTTTTTCTGCCGCACCGATATTGGTTTTCTGTGTACGGTAAGGCTTCCAGTCCGCAGTGGGGGAAACCATGCCGCCGACGTGCAAAACATAATCTGCACCGGTGACGGCTTCCAAAATGCTGTCATAGTCTGTTAAATCGCCCCAAACGATTTTAACGGAAGGATCGTTCATATAGGGTGCAAACTTTTTCTCGTTCTTTTCGCTTTTGCGCAGTAAAAGGACTGTGTTGAATTTGTCTTTCATTTTATACAGTTCTTTAAAGCCGGCAAAGCCCATGTTACCGGAGGCACCGGTAAGCATGACGGTTTTCTTTTCTGCCATTTCTACCACCTCGAAATTCATAGTAATTATAGTATATAGTTTTTCATACAAAAAGTCAATAAAACGGCTTAATTTTTTGCCGAAACAAGACAAAAAAACGGCCCCCGAAATACATCGGGAGCCGAAAACATATTCTGTTTTAAATTTTACCATGCGATGGTGAAATGCTTCTCCAAACCGAATACCATGGTTGCATCCAAGCCGGAACCCGTAACATGCAGAAGCCAAGTGAAATAATAATTTGCACTGGTTACATTGCCGGTTGCTTTATCCACTGTAACGGTGATTACACCGTCTTTGTGACCGGTTTCTGCATCGGAAAGAATTCCTTTGGCTATGCTCGGTACATTATCCATAACGATACCGCGCTGAATGACGGAGAACGCCTTGCCGTTGTGGCCGACACCGTGTGCAGTATCCTTGCTCAGCGGGTCTTCTTTTACTTTAACGGTAATTGTATAAGTACCATTGGATTCAGAGCAGGTCGCGCTGTCAATGTCCGCCTCGGTAAGCTTGCTGGACCAGCTTTCGTTTTCTACAGGGAACATAGCATTTTTAGCGTCTACCGTAGTGGCGGGCGCAGGCAAATCCGAAGCCTTTGTATCGCCCATAAATGCACTGATGACACTGTCTGCCATGCCGGTGCTGATGCCCAACGGCAGTTTACCGGTCACATCGCCGGCACGGGAGTTGGTTTCTTTATCCAGTGTAACTGTCTTGGCGTTCGGCTTAACATTATTGATTGCTGTATTAAAATAAGCAAGAATTTCAGCCTGACTGCTGGAAGTGGTCAATTCCGTGACGGACGGGGTCGGTTGTGCATTGTCATCAGCGGGTGTGCTGTTGTCCGTGCTGTTGTCCGTGCTGTTGTTTTGGTTATTGTTGTTGTTTTGTACAACCCCCGGAGAAACCGTGTTTTTCGAATCGGATTCCCCCTGCTTTACAGCCGGTTTTACGAGTGCCATATACCCAACGGAATAAATCAGCAAAACGGCAAGACAAATAGAAAACGCCTTAAGGAAGGTGCCGGTAAACGCCTTGCGAAGCATCTGCTTGTGCGCGAGTTTTTCAGCTCTCGATTCCGGAGTGGAAGGTTCCATTTCTTTTTTAGACATTTGCGAATCCCCTTTCAGATCATCGTTCGACACAGTCGAACGGCGCATACGAATTGTTACTTCTATAATTTACAATAAAAAAAGCAAAATGTCAATGTATTTTCTGATAGATTCTATATAATTTTGCAAAATTTCTTGTCGAAAATCAAAAAAACGAATTCCACTCTCATTATTTCGTACTCGGCGGTGAAATTTTTTACAATTTCTGTATGTTGCGGACACCGAACATGTAACCGCAATATCCTGTATGATGCAAAGACTTTCGCTGACTGCGGCGGAAAACGGTTTTTGCAAATCCCGGATAGACCGTTTTGTATGTTTTTGTGACGAATATTCAAAAAAATGTTGAATAATTGACACCTTTATATTATAATACGTTGTGTTAATTATTTACAATGGAGGAAAATATGATGAATGACGGAAATGTGGACAGCCGTGTCCGTCGTACCAAGCGCTTGTTGCAGCAGGGGTTGACGGAATTGCTGCGGGAGAAAAGCATAAAAAAAATCACTGTTCGGGAACTCGCCGAGCGGATTGACATTAACCGCGGCACTTTTTATTTGCATTATAAAGATATTTATGATTTGGTGGAACAAATTGAAAACGAGTTGTTTGACGAGTTTGAAGATATTTTGGAAAGCTACTGTATTGCCGACCTGAAAACCCGTCCGCATAAAGTGTTTTTGGATATGTGTAACTTTTTATATGCAAACCGCGAAATCTGTGCCGCGCTTTTAGGTGATAACGGCGACATCAATTTTATATTAAATCTGCGCAAGTTTTTGCGGCAGAAATGTCTCTGTGATGTTGTAGCGAATTACCATTGGGATAACAATATGGTGGAATACAATTATATATATTCCTATTTTGAGTCGGGTACAATCGGGATTCTTCGTTATTGGTTGGAACATCCCGAAGACGGGAAATCTGCCGAGGAAATTGCGGCACTGATTGAAACCGTTTTTTTACAGGGCGCAGGCTGTTTGATGAAGTCTGCACCGAACAGTGAGGCGTAATTTATGGCGGAACTGCTTGCAAAACTGTTTATTAAGGATTATCAGAATACAAAAAATCCGTCAGTCCGTGCCGCATACGGGGAATTAAGCGGCGCGGTCGGCATTATTGTGAATTTGCTTTTAACGGCGGCGAAATTTTTTGTCGGTACAATCACAGGCAGTATTTCCGTATCCGCCGATGCGGTGAACAACCTGTCCGATGCGGGGTCGTCCGTGATTACGCTTGCTGGCTTTAAAATGGCAAAAAAGCCTGCCGACAAAGACCATCCTTACGGTCACGGGCGCATTGAATATATTACAGCGTTGATTGTGTCCTTTCTGATTTTACTGATGGGCTTTGAGTTGCTGAAATCTTCTGTCGATAAAATCCGTAATCCTGAACCCGTTACATACAGTACCGTGGCACTGGTGATTTTGCTTCTGTCTATCGGTATGAAACTATGGCTTGCTTATTTTAACCACCGTTTGGGCAAAAAAATTGATTCTGCCGCCACAAAAGCGGTAGTAACCGACAGCCTGTCCGATACTGCCGCAACCGCCGTTGCACTTGCGGCGCTGGTGATTTCCAAATTTACCGATGTTCCCGTTGACGGCTGGTTCGGTATTGTGGTCGCACTGTTTATTTTCCGTTCGGGTTTGGAAATTTTAAAGGATACTATTGCTTTGCTGCTCGGCAAGCCGCCCGAGCCGGAATTTTTTGCGCAGATTGAAAATGAGATTTTATCTTATGACGGCGTTGTCGGTGTGCATGATTTGATAATTCATGATTACGGTCCGGGGCGTACCTTTGCGTCTGCGCACGCAGAAGTTCCTGCCAATGTAGATATTATGGAAAGCCATGATACGGTGGATTTGATTGAACGGGATTTGTTTCAGAAATTCGGTATGCTGATTTCGATTCATATGGACCCCGTGATTGTAGACGATGCACGTATCGATGCGCTGAAATCTATGTGTGCCGAAGTGCTTGCAGAGGTGGACGACTCGGTTACGTTCCATGATTTCCGCGTGGTGGAAGGACCTACGCACACAAACTTGATTTTTGATGTGGTTATACCGCTTGACTGTGCCAACGGCGATAAATGGGTTTGCGACACAATCTCCGAAAAATTGAGCAAAATAGACGAAAGATATTTCTGCGTGATTACGGTAGACCATGCATTTAACTGAAATTTACGGAATCACTGCTTTTTCTGCGGTTTGCCCCTTGCAAAAACCGCAGAATATAGTAGAATAATACAGTAAATTATTCTAAACTGCATGGAGGAAAAAGTATGCCGGATTACACAGAAGATTTTACCACCATACCCTACGGACCGCTTGGAATCATCGCTTTGCCCGGTTGTGAAGAGCTTGCCCGCAAAATTGACGATTATATCGTGAAATGGCGCGCGCAGAAGCAAAGCGAGCATAAAAGCAGCATTGCGTTTGCGGGGTATGAGCGCGACACCTATATCATCAATACGGGATTTCCGCGCTTCGGCACAGGTGAGGGCAAGGGTACGCTTTCGGACTCTGTCCGCGGATACGATATTTTTATTGTGGCGGACATGTTCAACTACGGTCTTACCTATAAAATGTACGGGCAGACCGTTCCCATGAGTCCGGACGAGCATTACGCGAACCTGAAGCGTGCAATTTCCGCTATCGGCGGTAAGGCGCACCGCATTACCGTCATTATGCCGATGCTGTACGAAGGGCGTCAGCATAAGCGTTCCAGCCGCGAATCTTTGGACTGCGCCATTGCTTTGCAGGAGCTTTGCAACAATATGGGCGTGGACAATATCATTACTTTTGACGCACATGACCCGCGTGTGCAGAATGCAATTCCGCTCAAAGGCTTTGAAAATGTACAGCCGGTGTACCAAATGATTAAAGCGCTGGTGAACAACGTCCCTGATTTGAAGTTTGACAATAATCACATGATGGTGATTTCTCCAGACGAGGGTGGTATGGGCCGTTGCATTTACTATTCTACCGTGTTGGGCATTGAACTCGGTATGTTCTACAAGCGCCGCGATTATTCACGCATTGTCAACGGAAGAAATCCGATTTTGCAGCATGAATTCCTCGGTTCAAATGTTGCGGGCAAGGATGTTATGATTGTTGATGACATGATTTCTTCCGGCGAATCCATGCTGGAGGTTGCCGCCAAGCTGAAAGAGCTGGGTGCTTCACGTATCTTTATCTTTTCGGCATTCGGTTTGTTCTGCGAGGGCTTGGAAAGCTTTGATAAGCAGTATGCAGACGGGATTTTTGATAAAGTGTTTACCACCAATTTGGTCTACAGAACGCCCGAGCTTTTGGAGCGTGAATGGTACTGCGAAGTGGATATGTCAAAATATGTTTCCTACATTATCGACACCCTTAACCACGATATGTCTGTCAGCCATCTCTTAAACCCTGCGGACAGAATCGATGCTTTGCTTCGCAAAAAAGGCTATAAAGCTTAAAATAAATCTATAAGCACGAACAGGGCACATTCCCGAAACGGAAGGTGTCCTGTTTTTTGTTATAAAACCGCAGGGGGCAAGTCGCCGCTCTTGCTTACGCAAAAGAAAAAATTAGATACACCTCTGCGTGTGTTCGTTTTTTGGGGGGATAAAAAGCGAAACGCCGCACGGCTTAAACAAGCCTGCGGCATTTAATCTTTACTCATTTCGAACATGGGACGCATTACGCCTTATTCAGTTTGGAAACGAGGGCGGACTTTTTACGGGCAGCGTTATTTTTGTGGAGAAGCCCCTTAGCGGTCGCCTGGTCAATCTTTTTCACTGCTGCGGTAACAAGCGCTTCTTTGTCGGCTGCACCTGCTTCAATTGCAACATTCGCCTTTTTAATAGCAGTTTTGAGCGCAGAGTTCATAGACTTATTGCGCTGGGCACGCTTGTTGTTTACAATAACGCGCTTTTTCGCTGACTTAATATTCGGCATGGTCACACCTCCCTTACATTAGCAATACACATATTACCATTCTTTTTCGGAAAAAGCAAGTTTTTTTTTGAAAAACCGCAATACTTTTTCCTGTTTTGCCCATACTAAAACAAACAGGAGGCGATGTAATGGATTTTCGAACGGATTTAGCGGTGGAACGGCGGGAAATCTGTGAAAATCGGAATACGGAGAATGTCACATCGGAAACGTATTCGCGGGGGAATGTTAAAATAACCCGTATTGAAATTCAAAATGAAGCGGGGGCAGAGGAACTCGGTAAGCCGAAAGGGAAATATATCACAGCGGAAATCCCGGAATTCTCACATGACAGCGAGCTGTTGGATGAGCGGCTGGAGGTGTTGACGGAACTGATTCGGGAACTGCTGCCAACGCCCTGCGGCAATGTATTGGTTGCAGGACTCGGCAATGACAATATTACGCCGGATGCACTCGGTCCCAAAACGGCACGCGGCATTTTTGCCACAAGGCATATTGATAAAAAGCTTGCCAATGAGTTGGGCTTTCCCGATTTGCGCGAGGTATCGTCTGTTACCTTCGGCGTGCTTGGGCAAACGGGACTGGAAACCGCAGAATCTATCCGCGGTATCGTAAATACCGTGTATCCGAGCGCTGTGATTACCGTCGATGCGTTGGCTGCCCGCAGTCTTTCCAGACTCGGCAATACAATTCAGCTGACCGATACAGGCATTACACCGGGGTCGGGGGTCGGCAATCACCGTGCGCGGATTGACCGTGAAACACTCGGTGTGCCGGTGATTGCCATCGGCGTGCCGACTGTAGTGGACGCAGTAACCATGATTCGGGATTTTACCGAGGACGCAGAGTGCGGCAGTATTTCTGCCGATGCACGGAATATGATGGTGACACCTCGTGAAATCGATACGCTGATTCACCGTGCCGCACGCTTTTTGTCTTTGTCACTCAACTGCGCATTACAGCCGCAGATTGAACCGGAGATTTTGCTGAATATCGTCTAAGCATTCTTTTGGCAGCATATATTGTAAAAGATATATACTGCGGAAAGGACAGAAAATCAACATGAGAATGCAAAATCAAAGACGGAAAAAACAGAATACCGATACGCTGCAAAACCGTTTTTCGGCGGTACTGATGCCGATTGCTTTGGCAGTACTCTTCTTCGGCGGACTCCGTTTTTCGGAACCCGTTTCCAAATTGGCGTTTGTCAGCGCTTCGTTGCAAATGCCGCAGGGATCGGTGCAGGTTCTGAAAAATGATTTGCAAACCGCCGCTCAAAAGCCCGTTTCGGATACAGCAGGGGAGGCAGTCACCCCGATTCAGCCGAAAGTGGAGCCGGAGCAAGTCGAGCGCAACGACATCACCGATACACCGCAGGATATTTTGGATATGCAGCGTGCGGCGGAGACACAGTTTGCAAATGCGGAAAAAAGCGGAAATATCATAGAAAAGCAATATGACGCGGCAAATGCCACAGCCGTGTTTCAAAATATAACTGTGCGCAATACCACGCCTTCGCACGGTATCGATATTCAAAGCGCACTTGCAAGGCCCGTATCGCTGACGGTGGTAAATAAAGCGGAGCCGACAGTGTTGATTTTTCATACGCATACGACTGAAAGCTATGAAATGCTGAATAAAGGTTGGTATACTGCGAATTATGTGACTCGCAGTGATGACCCTGACCGCAATATGGTACGCGTCGGCACGGCACTTTGCGAGGAACTTGAAAAAATGGGTATCGGAGTAATTCACGATACGCAGATTCATGACGCGAAGTATACGGGAGCATATGACCGTTCCAGAGAAAGCATTGAAAAGATTATGCGGGAGCATCCGAGTATCAAGGTGGTTATCGATGTACACCGTGACGCGATTAAGCAAAGTGACGGCACACGCGTAAAACCGACCGCGGCAATCAATGGTAAAAAGGCGGCACAAATTATGATTATTGCAGGCTGTGAGGACGGTAAGGTCACGGATTTTCCGACATGGGAAGAAAATCTGACCTTTGCACTGCGGCTGCAGGAAATTGCCGAAACCGAGTACCCCGGTCTTATGCGTCCGATTCTGTTTTCTGCACGGAAATATAATATGGATATTACGCCCTGCTCTGTCCTTTTGGAAATGGGAAGTGATTCCAACACATTAGAGGAAGCCGAATATTCGGGCAGACTCATCGGCACAGCCCTCGGTAAGTTGGTGTCGGAATGTGCCGAAAAATAAAAGAACGTAGGGTCGCTGCCTTCAGCGACCTGCGGACGGACAAGGACGTCCGACTCTACACGCCCGCCGCAATTTCATAAAAAACGGAAGTGAAAAAATGAAACCCAAAAGTGTTTTTGCAAAATATATTGTGTCTTTAACTGTACTGCTTATTTTGTTCGCTGTCGCGTTCGGCGTGGTGCGTGCTCAGGAGAATTCCGAAAAAATGCGGACGGGCAACGGACCGCGCACCGTCGATTACCGCGACATTTCCGCATTCTTCGGAGACGGTTTAAGGTGAATTGACACACTGAAAAAGCGGTCGGCAATAAAACGCCGACCGCTTTTATATGCTTTAATGGAAAATGATTGTAAACGCTGCCCAATTTTTGCCGACCAAATAGAAAATAAACTGAACAATTGCCAGGCAGGACATACAAATAATTAACACCGAATTCAGCGTATTCTGCTTTTTTCGGAACAGATAAGCCGCCAAAGCGTAGCAGGCAAATCCGAAAATGCCGCCCAGAGTATTCATAATGACATCGGTAATATCCGCCGCACCGAGATAAAATGCATATTGCAGTATTTCCATCAAAAGACTGACGCCGAACGGAATCAGCAAATACAGCGGACGGCGTTTTTTGCCGACAGTTTTCATCGAAAGCAAAAACCCGAGCGGGAAATACATCAGAAAATTCAAAAAGATTTGCCGAAGAAATTGAAATCTGTGTGCACCTTTCCACGCAAACGGCATCAGATTCAAACCTCGCGTATAAAAACGGTCAGAGGAAAATAAAAGCTCCGGTAAATTTGTATATTTAAACAACGATACCCGTAACAGCACTAATGTATATACAAACCAAGTGAAATAAAAAAGGAATTGTAAAACGGCTGTTTTTGATAATTTTTTCATACCTTTTTCCTACTTACAGTTTCAATATAGATTAGTCACATGCCCGGTGCCTTCAACAACTGCGTCATTCGTCCAATTAACTTTATCTAATCTGAAATAGTAGTCTGTGGAGGTGCTTAGTCCGTTGAAGGTTTTAGAGTATTCTTTGCCGTTATCTTTGGCGGTAAATGAGCCTATTTTGTTATCTTGAATATCATACAATGCAACTGTAAACCAGGCCCCTGAATCTGTCGAAGTGATGCAGGAAATCGTAACAGAAGTTCTAACGGGCTTGAACAAAGTGGATACTAAAGCATTTTCAAATTTAAATGTAAAATCGCCGTTGGCATTTACTCGTTTTAAAGGATCGGGCAGAATGAATTCAAAGAATTCATCAGGCTGATCGTTCGGTACATCGCTTGCATATGCGATAGTAGAAAAGGCACACAGTGTTAATACAACTGTTAAAAGGACAGCAATGATTTTTTTACATTTCATAAATGATTTCTCCTTACAAAAAAATAGAATTTTGACTTTTCGGATTTTAAATCCTCAAAATCATCTTCTTGGTTGTTAATTGCAACGTCATTATATTTTTTACGGGATAATTTGCAATAGTTTTTATCTGAATGCAATAAAATCTTGTTTGAATGCAATATACGTCTAAAAAATGCCGCAAAACAGATGGAACTCTGTTTTGCGGCAGGAGATTCAAAAATGTATTTTTACACCCTGTTCACATAGTCTATCAGCGCTTGTGCGGAGCAGTCACGCAAGGGGAGGGGCGCAATCGGCTCTATCATATTTTCGAGATAATGCGCATCGGAATTTCGCAAAATCCGCATCTCGCGTAAAAGCGGGTGCGCGTCTAAATAGGGCGGCAAATCTGCCTGCGGCGTAAATTCCGCGGCAGTGAACTGCAATTCGGGATACAGGAAACCGAATACGGACAGCAGACTGTAAGATGCGCGGTCTAAATGCGCAGGAAAGCACGCACCGCCGAACTTTTTCACAAGCGGCACCAAGGCATCCACAGAAATTGAAGAAGCCGTTGTTAAAAGCAGTGGCTCAGTGTCCAAAACCGTATCCCCACAGTCCATCACGCGCTGTTCACCGAAAATTTCAGGCTGATTTTCCACGGGCGGAAGGGTTGTGTGCACATATGCCGAAAATGATTCCGCGGCGTCGCTGTCGGGCATCAGGCATACGCAGTGAATTTCCTCTGCGGTGCAAAGCTCCATCCCCGAAACCACCGTCAGCCCGATTTCTTTGCCGATTTTTTCCGCACTTTTGCAGTTGCGGCAGGTGTTGTGGTCGGTTAGCGCAATCATATCATATCCCAACAGCTTTGCCATCTGTACAAGGTTGTAGGGCGTCATATCGTTGTCCCCGCAGGGCGAGAGGCAGGAGTGCAAATGCAACTCGGCATTAACTTTCATCACAGCACCGCACCGAGCGCCGATGCCAGCACAAAAGCGTTTTTGTCGGAAGACAGTATGTTGACATCCTGCTGTTCCGCCTTCTTTTTTGCGTCCTCGTCGAGCGGCGCATTTTCACAGAGCACAATACACGCGCAGTCTGCCAAAACGCTGACAGCCACAGCGTTGATATTGCCCATCACGGTAAACCAGCAGTCATCGCTTTGTGCACGGGACATGACCCAGCTTAACAAATCCCCGCAATAACCGCCGCTGATGTCGCGCGTCATATCCGCCTCTACCAAAATATTCAAATTCTGCATTTCTGCAAATTCCCGAACGGTCATAAAGCCACCTCTGTATTACACTGTAAAATCTGCTTTATCTAGTTGAATGCTGTCCAGCCACTGTTCCACCTTGGACAGCCTGTTTTGCTTCGGCTGTTCCAGCAAATTGCCGTTTGCCAGTACATACAGCGGGTCACGCAGTGCGGACAGGTCCTTGGTCGGGTTGTTGCGGACAATTAAAATATCTGCATCTTTTCCCGCTGCAACGGAGCCCGTGATGCTGTCAATCCCCAAAATCTGCGCGTTGCCGAGTGTTGCCGTGCAAATGGCTTGGGCAGGGGAAAGACCGCAGAAATGAGAAAGGTACACAAGCTCCCGCCAAGTGTTGTATTGTGTGCACAGCGGGCAGGAAGCATCCGTACCGCAGCCGACCGCGATTCCGCTTTCAAGCGCCATGCATGCGCCGTCAATCATACCCTTGCCGACAATTTTTGTGTTTACGGTTGCCTTGCTGTCCAATTTTGTGATTTCGGGCGGTAAAAATGCAAGCGGTACGCACGGGGAAAATGTGACAATCATAGAAGCACGGTTCTTTTTGTATATGTTCAGCATTTCTGTGTTGATGGCGGCACCGTGCTCTACGGTATCTACGCCGCCCTGCAGTGCGACTTCCAAGCCCTCTTCGCTTTCTGTGTGGGATGCCACACGCAGCCCGAGTTCGTGCGCTCGGTCGCAGACAGCTTTGGTTTGCTGTAAATTCATTTTCAGTTCGCCGGGATGCCCGGCTTCTTTGGCATCCATCACACCGCCCGTCACGCAGATTTTAATGAGGTCTACACCGGCTTTTGCGTTCTTTTCCACAAAAGAAACCAGTGTCGGAATGTCCTCGCTTGTCATGGCAAAGGTGCCGTCACCGTGCCCGCCTGTGACGGTAATGGCGGGACCTGACACTAACATACGCGGACCGATAAGCCTGCCTGCTTTAATTTTATCTCGCACACGGATGTCACTGTAACAAAAATCCCCGACGGCGCGAATGGTTGTAACACCGCTTTTTAATTGTGCCAACGCATTGCCCGCAATGATTTTGTCCATAATTTTTGCGCCGAACGGCGTTTTCAGCAAGAGCATTAAAAACTTTTGCATTGCACCGCCCGAAAGTGCTTTTGCAGGCTTTCCGGAGCCGAACAGATGCACATGCGCATTGATAAGCCCCGGCAGTATATACGCGCCGTTTAGGTCTATAATGCGGTCCGCCGCTTCACTGATTTTGCCGACCGCCTCAATTTTGCCGTTGTGCACCAGCAAATCGGTGCCGCGAAGCACCGTACCGCCTTGTTCCGTGTCTATAATATTTCCGTTTTTAAATAAAATTTTCATATCTTGTCTTTCTCTTTCAAACGGATTTCTGTATCGGATTTTCTGAACGGTGCAGGAATCGGAATAAAGTCACGGTTATCCGATTTATCGCGGGTGAAGAATACACAGTCCTCAATCGCACCTTTACCGCGCACAATATCTTCTGCCAAGTCGCGGCAGGAAGGGGCACCGCAGGTACCGCAGTCAAGCCCCGGCAAAACCTTTTCAATTTCATTCATTTTCTGCATTTTTTGCATTGCTTTGCGCAAATCTTCGTCCAGTTTCATGATGTTAACGGATTCCAGCGGCTTTTCCCAACGCATTTCGTCGGGAATTTCATCTGAGGGCAAATGGTTGCAGGAAACGGGCAGATATTTTCGCAGACGTTGCAATCTGGCTTTCGCCACATACGGATTTTCAACCGTCAGCGGTCCGCCGACACAGCCGCCCGCACAGGCATTCAGTTCAATAAAATCCAAGTCGTTCAGCTTTTCGTTTTCCAACTCCTCTAACACTTGAATCACGTTTTCAATACCGTCTGCGGCAAGATACCGCTCCTTAAGCAGTGCGGCGGATTCCCCGCCCGAGGACGCCCAGCCGACACCCATCAGTCCTGAATGCTTCAGCGGAACGGTCGCGGTCAGCTTATCCATCTGCCCGAGCAGAACGGGATAAATGTCTTTGATGCCGAATACACCGCTGACATGCGATTTTTCATTGCAAATCGGCTGCTTGATTGCCGTGATTTTTGCCGTGCAGGGCGTGATGAAAAAAACACCGATATCTTCTGCGGGAAGTCCGGTTTTTTCCATAGCACGTTCACGCGCCAGCCGTGCCGCTTCTTCCATCGGTGCATTCAAATCCAATACATTCGGAATCAGATTCGGAAAACGCACACGAATCAGCCGTACCACGGCGGGGCAGGCAGAGGAGATGACAGGACGGACGGTTTCCTTTTGCTTCATGTATAGTCTGGTTGCTTCGGATACCAGCTCTGCACCGACGGATACTTCGAACACATCGTCAAAGCCGAGCCGCAAAAACGCGGTCAGCACATAGTCCACATCGTCTAAGTTGTTAAATTGCCCGTACAGTGTCGGCGCGGGCAGAGCAATACGGTATTTGTAGTCGAGAATTTCGTTAAAGGAGTATTTCTCGGCGTATTTTGCATGGTTCGGGCAGATGCGGATGCATTCGCCGCAATCGATACAGCGTTCCGAAATGATGTATGCTTTGCCGCGCCGCACACGGATTGCACCCGTCGGACAGCGTTTGATGCAGTTGATGCATCCCTTGCATTTTTCTTCGTCAAGCCGAACCGAATGGAAAAATTCAGTTGTTGCCATATGTATTCACTCCGTTACAGAAAGAGTGCCTGTCATACCGCACAAAATTCAATGCGGCGGCATTATACATCTACGCGCAAATACATGGTTGTACCTACGCCGATTTCTGTCTCGATCTGCATATCGTTCGTATATTTTTTGATGTTCGGCAGTCCCATGCCTGCGCCAAAGCCCAAAGCGCGCACATTGTCGGGCGCGGTGGAAAATCCTTCTTGCATGGCAAGCGCCACATCGGGAATGCCGGGTCCGTGGTCGCGCAGCACCATGCGAATACGGTCGGGGTCGATGGAAACGTCGATTTCACCGCCGCCCGCATGAATGACCATATTGATTTCGCCCTCATACAGGGCAATCACTACATTGCGGATGGTCGCAGGCTCAAAGCCCAGCTGTTTGAGCTGCCGCTTGACATCGCCGGAAGCCTCGCCCGCACGGGTGAAGTCATCGCCGGGTACTTCGTAGTGCAATTCGATTAAACTCATCGGATTGCGCCTCCCCGAAGTCCGTTTTCATATAACAGCCCGCACGAGGCGAACATCGGCAGCTTCGTTGAAAGCAAAACGATGTCTCTGTCCTTAGCCAGTGCGATAATGCTGTCGTCGGGACGTTTGCCGCGTACGAATACAATGCACTGCATATCCATCATTTCCGCGGTGCGCACCACCTGCGGATTCATCAGTCCCGAAAGCAGAACCGCCTGTTCTTTCACATAAGCAAGCACGTCGCTCATCATGTCACTGCCGCAGGCGGAAAATACATCCCGCTCCAAAAATTCTTCGCCGCAAATAATTTCTGCAGAAAGAATATCCTGAATCTCACGAACTTTCATAAAGGAGACCTCCGTTTCTATATATTATAATTATACATAAACCTGTGGCACAGCACAAGCCTTTTCGGCAAAAATGTGCATAGAAAAGAATGGCGTTTTTGTAAATCGGCGAATCGGCAGATTCTCTCGGTATCTGTAAGAGAAACGGCGTCAAAATAAAAATGAAACATATGCATCAAAAAAATAAAAAAACAGATTGACAACCGCATATAATCGTGCTATTATATTGAAGCGTTCTGCGGAGAATTCCGTTTCAAAACGTGCTCACGGGTTAAGCTTTGTGCTCCGTCTCGGTTTGCTCTCGCCGTGTAAAATGTAGAGAGTGTATATGCGGATATGGCGGAATCGGCAGACGCGCTAGATTCAGGTTCTAGTCGGGGCAACTCGGTGGAGGTTCAAGTCCTCTTATCCGCACCAACAAAGCAACGGCAATTTTCGATTAAGAAAGTTGCCGTTGCTTTTTGTTCGAAACGTGTCAAGATTAATGGAATTCAAGTATTTCATTTTTTATGGGATTGCCTGTGGCGAGTAAAATATTTGCTTCGCAAATGTTGAGAGGAGATTTTAATTCCAACATGAGCCTCCGCGAACGCTTTTATTCGGATTTCGGCAAGGGTTCAAATCTACACATCAAAAACGCAAAGACATCTTTTTGGCATAGAATGAAAGAATACATCAAAAAACAGGAGAATCCAACGAGACGGATTTTCCTGTTTTTGCTTTCGGATGCGGCTGACTTCATCATAACCGATATGCCAAAAATTTATTTTGTGTCGGAGCAGTTATCGCCTTTCGGAATACTGCGTATGAAGAATTACCGAATCATTTCCCGAAATTCCGCTTCCGAAAGAATTGTAATGCCTAAATCCTGTGCTTTCTTGAGCTTACTGCCCGCATCTTCGCCTGCGAGCACGTAATCCGTTTTTTTAGAAACAGAGGAAGATGTCTTGCCCTGAAAGCTTTCAATGATTGCACCGGCTTCACTGCGCGTCAGCGTGGGGAGTGTGCCCGTCAAGACAAAGGTCTTACCCTGAAACCGGGTGTCGGTGATTTCTTTTTTTGAATGCATATTCACGCCTGCATCCTTTAAATCTGCTATGAGCGCACGCGACTGCTCCAGTGAGAAAAACTGAAGCACCGCATCTGCCATAATTTCACCGAATCCATCGATTTTCAGCAAATCTTCCCGTGCGGAATTTTCCAGATTTTCCATTGTTTCAAATTGCTCTGCCAAAAGTGCGGCAGCTTTTTGTCCGATGTGCCGAATGCCGAGCGCAAATATCAGCTTGCTCAAATCGTTTTGTTTGGAATTTTCTACGGCGATTTTTAAATTTTCGGCGCTTTTTTTACCCATGCGTTCCAAAGCGGCGATTTTTTCATAGTCCAGACGGTAAATATCCGCCGCGTTTTTGAGCATGCCCTCTGCTGTCAGCATTTCCAAAATGGATTCGCCCAAGCCTGCAATATCCATGGCGTCGCGGCTGCAAAAATGAATGAGCATGCGTAAAAGCTGTGCGGGGCAGTCGGGATTGGTACAGCGTACGGCGGCTTCCTCTGCCTCTCTTGTTACGGGTGAACCGCAGGAAGGGCAAACGGACGGCATTTTATAGCTTTGCGTATTTGTGTTGTGCACAGAAACCTTCAGAACCTCGGGAATGATATCACCTGCCTTGCGAACAATGACCGTGTCGCCGACAGAAATGTTTTTTTCGCGAATGAAATCTTCGTTGTGCAGTGTTGCGCGGCTGACGGTCGTGCCCGCCAGAAGTACAGGGGAAAGCACGGCGGTCGGCGTGAGTACACCTGTTCTGCCGACGTTGATTTCAATATCCAGCAGTGTGGTTTCTTTTTCCTCGGGCGGATATTTAAAGGCAACAGCCCATTTCGGGAATTTGGAGGTACTGCCGAGTGCTTTGCGTTGGCTGAAATCATCTACTTTAATGACTGCACCGTCAATGTCAAACGGCAGGGTGTAACGGATTCCCCCGATGCGCTGAATTTCTCCGAGCGCCGCGTCAATTGTACCGACCTGTGTGTAGAACGGCACGGTTTTAAATCCGATCGTTTTTAAATAGTCCAGTGACTGTTTATGCGAAGTCAGCGTTTTTCCTTCTATTCTCTGAATATTGAAAACGAAAATATCCAGTTTTCGCTTTGCTGTGATTTTCGGGTCCTTTTGGCGCAGGGAACCCGCCGCCGCATTGCGCGGATTTTTAAACGGTTTTTCTCCGTTCAGTTCCTGTTCTTTTACGATTTCCTCAAAGGTTTGCCGCGGCATGTATACTTCCCCGCGCACTTCTATAAACGGCAAAGCTTCTGAAAGACGCAGGGGAATCGAGTGTACGGTGCGCAGGTTCGCGGTAATATCTTCTCCGGTCACACCGTCGCCGCGCGTACTGCCGCGTGTAAACACACCGTTTACATATTCGAGGGATACCGAAAGGCCGTCAATTTTCGGCTCGACCACATATTGCGCCCGTTGTACGCTGTTTTTTACCCGCGTGTCGAAATCCAGAATCTCCGCTTGTGAAAAGGCATCCTGTAAGCTTTCCATTTTAACCGTATGCGTGACGCTTTGGAACATGTTATCCGCCTTTCCGCCCACGCGGTGTGTCGGAGAATCGGCAGTCAGCAAATCCGGGTATGCTTCTTCAATTGCCTGCAATTCCCGCATCAGCATATCATATTCATAATCTTCAATGTCGTTTTCATTTTCTACATAATAGCGGTAAATGTGGTGATTCAGCTCTTTGCGCAGTACTTCGGCACGCAGTGCGGCGTCTTTATGCTCTAACATACTATACTCCCAACGAAAAAATTCATATCTATTATTGTATCATAAAAAATCATTTTTACAATGCTTATATGCATATAGAAGTAGAAGGAAAGGGGTTGTGACCGATGAAAAAAATTTTTGCGGCGGTACTTTCGCTGTGTATCCTGTTCATGCTGTGTATCCCTGCGTTTGCGACGGAGGAATTGCCACCCATGCAGGTGGAAATTAAAGCACAGTCCGGTGTTTTAATGGATGTCGGCACCGGTCGGGTGCTGATGGCGCAAAATGCGCACGAACAGCTGTTTCCCGCATCCGTGACGAAGGTGATGACGATTCTTTTGGTTATGGAGGCGCTGGACAGCGGCAAAATTTCCCTCAGCGATACCGTGACTGCGAGCCGCGAGGCGTGCGAAAAGGGCGGTTCGCAGATTTGGCTGGAGGAAGGCGAGCAGATGACGGTGGACGAACTTTTGAAGGCTGCTGTGGTCGCCAGTGCAAACGATGCGTGCGAGGCGCTCGGAGAATATGTTGCGGGCAGCAGTGCGGGTTTTGTGAAGATGATGAACACGCGCGCGAAAGAACTCGGTATGCAGGATACCAATTTTGAAAACTGCACAGGACTGGACGACACTGCCGAAAATCATAAAACCAGTGCGTATGATATTGCGCTGATGTCTGCGGAACTGCTGTCGCATAAGCAAATTATCAATTATTCAACGATTTGGATGGACTCTCTGCGCGGTGGGAAAACGGAGCTTGTGAACACCAATAAACTGGTGCGCTTTTATGAGGGGGCAACGGGATTAAAAACGGGTACGACCTCTAAAGCGGGGTGCTGTGTTTCTGCGTCCGCAAAACGGGGAGATTTGCATTTGGTTGCCGTGGTGCTCGGCAGTGAAACGAGTGATGACCGTTTTTCGAGCGCCCGCACTATGCTTGACTGGGGCTTTGCAAATTATGAAAGCACCGCGATGGCGGTTGATGCTGCGCGGATTCCTGCGGTGACGGTGCTGAAGGGTGCGGTGGATTCCGTTCTGCCCGTTATTCCCGAAGCGCAGAGCGTTTTGCTTGAAAAAGGAAAGGCGGACAGCGTAACGCAGGAAATCGACCTTGCCGCCTCTGTGGAGGCACCCGTGGAGCGGGGGCAGCTTTTAGGACGTGTGTATTTTAAATTGAACGGTGAAACAGTTTATACTTACGATTTGCTTTGTGAAAATGAAATCCCGAGGCTGACTTTCTTCGAGACCTTTCGACGGCTTTTGTGTCTGATTTGCACTTGATTTCGCGGCATGTGTACCTGTATACGCAGAATTTCAAAAAAATTCATAAATTTGTATTGAAAACCATACGGATTTAGGGTAAAATAAAAGCAACATATAAGGTTCCGAATTCGGTTGCCTTATACTGCATTATACAAGATGTTGAAATCATCAAAGGGGTAAACAACAGCAAATGGCAGTTAAGTTAAACACAAAATATTTGAACGATTTTATTTCGGAAGGCGATTATGCCGCAATTTCCGAAGAAGTAAAGGCCGCACAGAAAACCGTGCATGACAAATCGGGTGCAGGCAACGACTTCCTCGGTTGGGTTGACCTTCCCGTTAATTACGATAAAGAAGAATTTGCCCGCATTGAAAAGGCGGCTGAAAAAATCCGTAAGGATTCACAGGTGCTTATTGTTATCGGTATCGGCGGCAGCTATCTTGGCGCGCGTGCCGCGATTGAGTTTTGCAAATCGCAGAATTATAATCTGCTCTGCAAGGATACGCCGCAGATTTTCTTCAGCGGCAATTCCATCAGTTCTGCCGCGCTCAACGAACTGGTGGTGTTGTGCGAGGGCAAGGATTTTTCCGTGAATGTTATTTCCAAGTCGGGCACGACAACGGAGCCGGCTATCTCTTTTCGTATTTTCCGTGAACTGCTCGAGAAAAAATACGGTAAAGAAGAGGCCGCAAAGCGTATTTATGTTACGACCGACAAGGCAAAGGGAACCTTGAAAGCGCTTTCCGATGAACAGGGCTATGAGACGTTTGTTGTGCCGGATGATGTCGGCGGACGCTATTCTGTTTTAACAGCTGTCGGTCTTTTGCCGATTGCCGCGGCAGGTATCGACATTGCGAAAATGATGCAGGGCGCGGCGGATGCCCGCGCGGCGTTTACTGCTGATGAGCTTTCCGAAAACGACTGCGCAAAATATGCCGCTGTGCGCAATATCCTTTACAGAAAGGGTAAATCCGTTGAAATGATGGTGGCGTACGAGCCGGACTATACCATGATGAACGAGTGGTTTAAACAGCTTTACGGCGAATCCGAGGGCAAAGACGGAAAGGGTCTGTTCCCCGCAAGCGCAGTGTTCTCCACGGATCTGCACTCTATGGGGCAGTATATTCAAGAGGGCGAGCGCGTCATGTTTGAAACCGCCGTTGTGTTCGGAAAGCCGAAAACAGAAGTCACAATCGGTACGGATGCCGCCAACGCTGACGGATTGAATTTCCTTTCGGGGAAAACCATGGCGTATGTTAACCGCAAAGCGTTTGAGGGTACCGTGCTGGCGCATGTGGACGGCGGTGTGCCGAATGTGATTTTGGAAGTGGACGAAATGGACGCTTACAATTTCGGCTATCTTGTGTATTTTCTCGAAAAGGCCTGTGCAATTTCCGGGTATACGCTCGGTGTCAATCCCTTCAATCAGCCTGGGGTGGAGAGCTATAAGCGCAATATGTTTGCCCTGCTCGGCAAGCCCGGTTATGAAGAAATGACGAAAGCGCTTGAGGCGCGGCTCGGTCTGTAAACTCTGTTGATTCCCGCGTTGGGCGGATTAAATAAATATTCAGGAGGAGATCTTTATGGTATCTCTTATCATTGGACACAAAGGTTCAGGCAAAACAAAGCTTTTGGTTGACAAAGTCAATGCCGCGATTGAAAAATCCAACGGCAATGTTATCTGCGTTGAAAAGGAGACCAAGCTTACATACGATGTAAACTATCGTGCACGCTTGGTGGCGACGGACAGCTTCTCGGTTTCGGGATTTGATGCATTTTACGGCTTCCTGAGCGGCCTTTGCGCGGGCGACCACGACATCACCGATGTTTTCGTTGATGCAACGTTCCGTATCGGCGGCAGAGATTATGAAGCGCTTGCCGATTTCTTGGCGAAGGTTGACGCGCTTTCCAAAATTTCGGGCACAGCGTTTACCTTTACGGTTTCGACCGACCTTGAGAATCTCCCCGAGAGAATGTTCGCATACTGCGAAAAAATCAACTGAGATTTGTTGTATGGGGAAGCCGTTGTGCTGTCACAACGGCTTCTTTTTCGCGGAAAAGGCGTAAATTCCGAAAGTTTTTGTTGACAAAACGGTATAGACCCTTTATAATATCTTTTGCGTTAGTTTTGAGGTATGTTATGTTTATTGAACTGGAGCCTGTTTTTAACAACGTTGGGTTGAAAAAAGAATTTCAATATTCTTTTTTTATGGAGGACAGCGGTGTGGACGTGCCTGTCCGTGTGTCCGGAAAAATTGAAAACCGCGCGGGCGTTGTCTCACTGACAGCGGACGTTGCTTTTCAGGATACTGTTGCCTGCGACCGTTGCTTAAAACCGGTTGTGCGTTCCTTTCAAAAACAGTTTACCCACATTTTAACTGCGTCGCTGAATGACGAGGACAATGACGAGTTTATTCTGGCGGAGGACATGCATTTTGATTTGGATGCGCTTCTGCGGGAGGACGTTTTGCTTGCATTGCCGATGAAGGTTTTGTGCAAAGCGGATTGTAAAGGGCTTTGTCCGATGTGCGGCGCCGACCGCAATGAAACGGTGTGCGGCTGCAAAAAACCTGTTGACCCGCGCTTGGCGGTTTTGCAGGAATTGCTTAGCGATTCGTAATTTGTAATTTTTTCATAAGGAGAGCTTGAAATGGCAGTACCGAAGAGAAGAGTTTCCAAAGCGAGAAGAGACAAAAGACGTTCCAACGTCTGGAAAATGAACGCTCCCGAGCTTCAGAAATGCCCGAACTGCGGCGAGTACAAAAGAACACACAGAGTGTGCGCGGCTTGCGGCTATTACAACGGCAGACAGGTCATTGTTAAAGAAGCGTAACAGCAACATTTTAGTGCTTGGAAAGGTGGAGAAGGCTTTGCTTCCCCGCCTTTTTCTCGTGTGAAAACGGAGGGCAGAGCATGGCAGTTGAAATTGAATCCGTTCGGCGGTTTTCACGTTGTTGGTTTGCGGGTGTGCGCGCAGGCGATAGGCTTCTCAGCGTGGACGGTTATGAAATTGAAGATATTCTCGATTACGATTTTCGCATGAGCTTTGCGCCTGTCTCTATGGAATTTTCCTGCGGCGGCAAAACACGAACGGTTCGTGTGTCCACAGCGGATACGGGACTTTCTTTTGCGACCTATTTGATGGACAGGCAGCAGCACTGCAAAAACAACTGTATATTTTGCTTTATCGACCAACTGCCGAAGGGCATGCGTGAGAGCCTGTATTTTAAAGATGACGACTCGCGTCTTTCGTTTTTGTTCGGAAATTATATCACTCTAACCAATATTTCTGAGCACGAAATTCAGCGTATTATAGATATGCATATCAGCCCTGTCAACATATCCGTTCATACCATGAATCCTACACTGCGTGTGGAAATGATGAAAAATAAGCACGCAGGTGAGGCATTGGCGATTCTGAAACGCTTTGCCGATGCGGGTATTCACATGAACACACAGCTGGTGCTTTGTCCCGGCATCAATGACGGCAAGGAACTGGAATACAGCATTCACGAGCTTGCTAAGCTCTATCCGTCTGTGCAAAGCATTGCCGCAGTACCGGTGGGATTGACAAAATTCCGTGACGGGCTGTATCCGCTCACATGCTATACGAAAGAGACGGCGAGTGCGGTAATCGATATCATAGAAAGCTTTTCCGAACACTTTAGGGCGGAGCACGGTATACGGCTGTGTTATCCTGCTGATGAATTTTTCCTGAAAGCCGAACGTGCTTTGCCGCCCGAAGAATACTATGACGACTATCCGCAAATTGATAACGGTGTTGGGCTATGGACTTCGCTGAAAACGGAATTTTGCGAAGCGCTCGCGGCATGTACACAAAAATCCCGCTATCGGAAAGTAACGCTTGCTACAGGTGCGGCGGCGTATCCACTGTTGTCGGAATTTTGCACGGCGGCATCGAAAAAAATAGGCTGTGCAATTGATGTTGTAAAAATCGTCAATCACTTCTTCGGCGAGGAAATCACCGTCGCAGGGCTTTTGACGGGTAAGGATTTGCTGGAGCAGTTAGCAGGACGGGATCTCGGCGATGTATTGCTGATTCCGCTTGTCATGACGATAGATTACACATCACATTCTACCGAAAACAATAAATTCTTAGACGATATAACCTTAAAAGAGGCGGAATCCGCACTCGGTGTGCCCGTCATACCGACGGGCAATCAGGGCGAGGAACTGCTTCGGAACCTTTTGGGGGTGTAAAGATGGCGAGACCGGTGGTGGCAATTGTCGGCAGACCGAATGTCGGCAAAAGCACCTTGTTTAATAAGCTGATTGGGCAAAGATTATCCATTGTGGATGACACGCCCGGTGTCACGCGCGACCGTATTTACGGTGACTGCGAGTGGCTTGGAAGAAATATGCTGCTTGTGGATACCGGCGGTATCGAGCCGTATTCCGATGATATTATTCTGTCCCAAATGCGCCGTCAGGCACAGCTGGCGGTGGACAGCGCCGATGTCATTATTTTGGTGACAGATTTGCGCACGGGCGTAGTTGCCACCGACCATGAGGTGGCGGCCATGCTGCAAAAAAGCGGCAAGCCTATTGTGCTGTGCGTCAATAAGTGTGATACCATCGGCGAAACGCCTGCCGAGTTTTATGAATTTTATAATTTGGGGCTCGGCGACCCGATTCCCGTTTCCTCTGTGCACGGTCACGGTACGGGAGATCTTTTGGATGCTGTGCTTACACTTTTGCCCGAACAGACAGAGGAAGAGACCGATTCCGAAACCGTCCGCGTAGCGGTCATCGGCAAACCGAATGTTGGTAAATCCTCGCTGGTCAACGCCGTAACGGGCGAAACCCGCGCGATTGTTTCCAATATTGCGGGTACGACGCGCGATGCAACGGATACGTTGGTGGAAAATTCATTCGGCAATTTTGTGTTCATTGATACTGCAGGTCTGCGCCGTAAAAGTAAGGTGGAAGACCAAATCGAAAAATATTCGGTTATCCGTGCCCGTATGGCGATGGAGCGTGCTGATGTCTGCGTGATTATGATTGACGCAACGGAAGGCTTCACCGAACAGGATTCCAAAGTCGCAGGTATCGCGCACGAGCTCGGCAAAGCATGCATTATCGCGGTGAACAAATGGGATGCTGTCTCGAAAGACGGAAAAACCATGGATAAGGAACGCAAAAAGCTGATGAATGATTTTTCGTTTATGAGCTATGCACCGATTATCTTTATCTCCGCAAAAACAGGTCAGCGTCTGGACCGCCTGTTCGAACTGATTAAATTTGTCAACGAGCAAAACGCGATGCGTATTTCTACAGGTAAGCTTAACGAAGTTTTGGCGGATGCGACCACACGCGTCCAACCCCCGACCGATAAGGGCAGACGCTTGAAGATTTACTATATGACGCAGGCCTCTACGCGCCCGCCGACATTTGTCTGTTTTGTTAACAGCAAGGACCTGTTCCATTACAGCTATCAGCGCTATATTGACAATCAGATTCGTGAGGTGTTCGGTTTGGAAGGTACGCCCACGCGTTTCATCATCCGTGAACGCCAGGGACGTAACGGCAAAAAAGATACGAAATAAAACCCAAGGAACAGTAAAATAAAAAATGCGCCCGATCATCTCTTTTTGAGGCGGTCGGGCGTTTGCGTTTGTTAGGCTGTTACAAACCTGCCGTATGGATTTGTCATCCTGAGTGAAGCGAAGAATCTCTATTCCCTCAAAGTCGGTTTGTGTTATAGGAGATTCTTCGGCTATCGCCTCAGAATGACAGCATAAGCGTAGGATAGGGGGTTGCCCGAAGATTTAGCTTGAATCACGATTGTAAAAGTTATTTATGTTTAAAGCATTTTCATCTTCTCCGAATGCTGTGTCAAAATCTTGTTCGGAGCGATTCCCAATGTATGTTGAATATTGAAAATAATACTTACACGCAATCGCGGTGGCAATTCTCCTTTTTCAAGTTGTGATAAGCTTGTACACTAATCCCCAATAATGTCGCCGTTTCTTTTTTTGAAAGGCGATTTTCACGTCTTAGCCATGCAATATTGCCGGCTAAGGTTTTTAATTCCTTTTCGTTTTCGAGAGAACTCATTTTATTGCTCCTTTCGCTTTTCTGTACTTCATAATACACTAAAAAGCGGGTGTAATGTTTCGCCGTACGGAACAATTAAAAGAAACACACAAACCCGCAGAATTCACACTCTGTTTACTTGCTATTTTTTCGTATTTATGATAAAATTTTCTGAATCATATAATATAGGTGAAAAAGGACTTTTTATGATTATCTTAGGTATTGACCCGGGGTATGCGATTGTGGGGTACGGTGTGCTGGACTATCGCAATAACCGCTTTTCCGTGGTGGATTACGGTGCAATTACAACGGAGGCGGGCACGCCCTTTAACCGCCGCCTGGAAATGATTTATACTGACCTTTGCGCATTGATGGAACAGCATCATCCCGAAGCCATGGCGATAGAAAAGCTGTTTTACAACACCAATGCAAAAACGGTGATTGATGTGGCGCAGGCGCGCGGCGTGACGATGCTCGCCGCCCAACAGCACGGACTTGAGATTTTTGAGTATACGCCTTTGCAGGTCAAGCAAAGCGTGGTCGGTTACGGCAGGGCTGAAAAAAAACAGGTGCAGGAAATGACACGTATCATATTAAATCTCGAAAAAGTGCCGAAGCCTGACGATACCGCCGATGCGCTTGCTATGGCAATTTGTCACGGACATTCCAGCGGTTCTCTGATGGGCAGGCTCAATAAACTGGGATTTCGGTAAATATATTTTAATAAGGAAGGGACGGTTTCGGTATCCGTAAAAATCCGAACCGTGTGTGCGATATGTTTTATTCCATTACAGGCAAGGTTGTGTATTTTGATACGCAGTCTGTTGCAATTGAGACGGGCGGCGTCGCGTTCAAATGCTATACCACGCTTACCACGCTGAAAAGAATCGGAGAAAAGGGAAGCGCTGCGACGCTCTATACCTATTTGAATGTCCGTGAGGATGCACTCGATTTATTCGGCTTTTATACCGAGCAGGAAATGGAGTGCTTTAAGCTGCTCATTTCTGTGTCAGGTGTCGGACCGAAGGCTGCGCTTTCCATTCTTTCGGAGCTTAGCCCTGAAAAGCTTGCTTTGAGCCTTGCCACAGGGGACAGCAAATCGATTACCAAAGCACAGGGCGTAGGTCCGAAGCTTGCTCAGCGTATTGTTTTGGAATTAAAGGATAAACTGGCAAAGGGTATGGAAATGCCGGCCGCTACACCTGAAATTGCAGCCGCAGGGCTTGCCGCAGCTGACGGCAACGCGGCCGAGGCGGTCAGCGCGCTTGTGATGCTCGGCTATTCACAAAGCGAAGCGGCAATGGCGGTTTCAAAATTGGACGGCACATTGTCTGTAGAGGATTTAATCCGACAGGCGCTTAAAACCCTTTCAAGGCAGGTGTAAGCTATGGATTTTGACAATGAAAACCGAATCATTTCGCCTGATTTTAACGAAAGTGACAGCGACTTGGAAATCTCCCTGCGTCCGAAAACCTTAAACGACTATATCGGGCAGGAAAAGGCGAAGGAAAATTTAAAAATCTATATCGAAGCGGCAAAGGGGCGCGGTGAACAGTTAGACCATGTGCTTTTATACGGACCGCCCGGACTCGGTAAAACGACGCTTGCAGGGATTATTGCCAATGAAATGCACGTGCAGATTCGTGTAACATCTGGCCCTGCCATTGAAAAACCGGGTGACCTTGCGGCACTGCTTACGAATCTCAATGACGGTGATGTGCTGTTTATTGACGAAATTCACCGCCTTTCGCGCAGTGTAGAAGAGGTTTTGTATCCTGCAATGGAAGATAACGCGCTGGACATTATTATCGGCAAGGGACCCTCTGCGCGTTCCATTCGGTTGGATTTGCCGAAGTTTACACTGGTCGGCGCAACCACGCGCGCAGGGCAGCTGACCGCGCCCTTGCGTGACCGATTCGGCGTAATTGCGCGTCTAGAGATGTATACACCCGAACAGCTTTCGCAGATTGTTAAGCGCAGTGCGGGGATTCTCGGGATTGCAATTGATGATGCGGGTGCACTGGAAATTGCTTCGCGTTCGCGTGGTACACCGCGTATTGCGAACCGCCTTTTAAAACGTGCCCGCGATTTTGCCGAAGTCATGGCGGACGGTGTGATTACGGAAGACACCGCCAAAATTGCACTCGGCAGAATGGAAATCGACCCGCTGGGGCTGGACCTCATTGACCGCCTTCTGCTGACTTCCATGATAAAAAACTATAACGGCGGACCTGTGGGCTTAGAAACCATTGCCGCAACCATCGGGGAAGAGGCAGTTACAATTGAAGATGTCTACGAGCCGTATTTAATGCAAATCGGATTTTTATCGAAAACCCCGCGCGGGCGTGTGGTTACGCCGCTGGCGTATCGGCATCTCGGCATCCCCATGCAGGGGCAGCAGCAATTGGATATGTAAAGGAGAATTTACAATGGGCAGATTATTCGGTACAGACGGCGCCCGCGGCGTCGCAAATAAAGAAATTACCTGTGAATTGGCAATGCAAATCGGGCGTGCGGCGGCAATGGTGCTGACGGAGAACTTGTCGCACCGTCCCAGAGTGCTTATCGGTATGGATACCCGCGCATCGGGTGAAATGCTGGAGTCTGCGATTACGGCAGGTCTTTGTTCCGTGGGTGCGGATGTGTTGCTTTTGGGCGTTGTGCCGACACCGGCGGTCGCGTATCTTGTGAAAGAATACAGCTATGACGCAGGTGTGATGATTTCTGCTTCACATAACCCCTGTGAATACAACGGCATCAAAATTTTCCGGTCGACGGGCTATAAACTGCCCGATGCTTTGGAAAATGAAATTGAAGCCATTATTTTGGATGAAGCAAAGGTACCGCCCGTGATGATTGGCGGCGATGTCGGCAGGGTTTTGCGCGCGGAACACGCCGTAGAGGATTATATCGCTCATCTGCTTTCCACCACGGATACGCGTTGTGACGGCTTGAAAATCGCATTGGACTGTGCCAACGGTTCCGCGAGTGTTTCTGCCAAAAACATATTCGAAGCTTTGGGTGCGGCGTGCGTGGTCATCGGCGATGCACCCGATGGTGTGAATATCAATAAAGACTGCGGTTCTACGCATATGGAAGCTTTGCAAAAATGCGTTGTGGAGAACGGCTGTGACCTCGGCTTTGCCTTTGACGGCGATGCGGACAGAATGCTGGCGGTGGACAATACAGGTAAGGTCGTGGACGGTGATCAAGCGATTGCGGTCTGCGCGAAGTATATGAAAGCGAACGGTACGCTCCGAAAGGATACTGCGGTAGTGACCGTGATGAGCAATATGGGCTTTTTCAAATTCTGCGAAGCGGAAGGCATTCACTGCGAACGCACAAAGGTCGGTGACCGTTATGTGCTGGAAAATATGCTTGAAAACGGTTACTCCATCGGCGGCGAGCAGTCGGGTCATATTATTTTCTTGGATTATGCCACCACGGGTGACGGGCAGTTGTCCGCCATTCAGCTTTTAAAGGTCTTGAAGAATACAGGAAAGACCTTAAAGGAATTGGCGGAGGAAATGGAAATTTACCCGCAGGTGCTTATCAATGTGCGTGTGTCTAAATACGGCAGAGTGCGCTTTACAAGCGATATAGAAATTAAAAACGCCATTGCCCGGGCAGAGGAGGAGCTCGGCGACACAGGACGCGTGTTGGTGCGTGTGTCGGGCACGGAACCGCTTGTCCGCGTGATGCTGGAGGGCAAGGATGAACAGAAAATTCAGGAACTCGGCGAATCTATTGCCGAGGTTGTTCGGGAAAGGTTAGTATAATGCGTTTTTCATCGGATTGGCAGGAGTATCAACTGCTTGACTGCTCGGGCGGCGAACGGCTGGAACGCTGGGGAAAGGTTACGCTTATTCGCCCCGACCCGCAGGTCATATGGCAAACCCCGAAAACACATCCGCTTTGGGCAAAGGCGGATGCGGTGTATCATCGCTCCAATACGGGCGGCGGCAGTTGGGAGATACGCTCGCGCATTCCCGACCGTTGGGAAATTCAGTACCGCGATTTGTGCTTTCATGTGAAAACCATGGGCTTTAAGCATACGGGTGTATTCCCGGAGCAGGCGGTGAACTGGGATTATGTTTCAGAAAAAATCCGTACAGCAGAGAGACCTGTTAAGGTCCTGAATCTGTTTGGGTACACGGGTGCGGCAACCGTATCCGCGTTAAAAGCAGGCGCACAGGTTGTGCATGTGGACGCTTCCAAAGGTATGGTGCAGTGGGCAAAAGAAAATGCACTTGCCTCGGGGGTGATTGACTGCCCCGTGCGTTGGATTGTGGATGACTGCGTGAAATTTGTACAGCGCGAAATCCGCCGCGGCAACCGTTATGATATTTTGATTATGGACCCGCCGTCTTACGGCAGGGGCCCCGGCGGTGAGGTTTGGAAGTTGGAAAATGAAATTTATCATTTTGTTGAGCTGTGCCGCGAAGTGCTGTCGGATTCCCCGATAGCCGTATTGATAAATTCTTATACCGCGGGGCTTTCGCCTGCGGTGATGCAGTATATTTTGGGCACGCTTATCGTGCCGAAATTCGGCGGTTCCGTCGAAAGTGAAGAAATCGGTTTGCCTGTGCAGGCGTCAGGGCTTCTCTTGCCCTGCGGTGCAACCGCGATTTGGACAAAGGAATATGCATAATGCCGGAAAATATCATTGAATTTCAGGACGTGTCCTTTCGCTATGAAGCGGACGAGTCGGAACAGCCTCTGCCGCTTTGTGTGGAGCACGTCAGCTTAAATATCAAAAAAGGCGATTTCGTTGCCGTATTGGGGCACAACGGGTCGGGAAAATCAACGCTTGCGAAGCTTTCCAATTCCATTTTGATTCCCGAAAGCGGGCGGGTGCTGGTGGACGGTATGGATACTGCCGATGAATCGCTGTCCTATGACATCCGCCGTACCGTGGGTGTGGTGTTTCAAAATCCCGACAATCAGATTGTCGCCTCTATTGTGGAGGAAGATGTGGCGTTCGGACCTGAGAATCTGGGTGTTCCGCCCGAAGAACTCCGCCGCCGCGTGGATGATGCGCTGAAAGCTGTCGGTATGTACGAATACCGCCATCACGAGCCGCACAAGCTGTCGGGCGGGCAGAAACAGCGGGTGGCCATTGCGGGGATGATTGCCATGCTGCCCGAATGCATCGTGCTGGATGAGCCGACCGCCATGTTGGACCCTAAGGGACGCAAAGAGGTTATGGATACTGTGCGCCGCTTAAACCGCGAGCGCGGCATTACGGTTGTATTCATCACGCATTTTATGGAAGAAGCCGCCGAGGCGGACCGTGTGGTGGTGATGGATGATGCGAAAATCGTTTTAGACGGTACGCCGCAGGCGGTTTTTGCACAGAGCGAATTGCTGAAAAGTATTGGTTTGGATATTCCGAAGGCGGCGGCGCTTTCGGCGGAACTGCGTGCAAACGGCGTGCCCGTGCGTGCAGATGTTCTGACTGCCGATGCGTTGGCGGACAATATTTTAGAATTACTCGGAGAATCAGCTCATGGCACTGCTTGAAACGCAAAATTTAACATATGTTTACGGGGAAGGCACGCCGTTTCGTATGACGGCACTGCAAAATGCCGACATCTCTGTAGAAAAGGGCGAGCTTGTCGGTATTATCGGGCACACGGGATCCGGTAAAAGTACGCTCGTACAGCATTTAAACGGACTTTTAAAGCCAACATCGGGCAAGGTGCTTTTAAACGGAGAGGATATTCATGCCTCAAAAGCGGCAACCCGCGCCGCGCGGTTTAAAGTCGGGCTTTGCTTTCAGTATCCCGAATATCAGCTATTTGAAAGTACGGTTTATAAGGATATTGCTTTCGGACCGCGTAATATGGGCCTTTCCGAAGCACAGATAAAAGAACACGTTCTGCGTGCGGCGGAGTTTGTCGGCGTAAAAAATGACTGGATGGAAAAATCTCCGTTTGATTTGTCGGGGGGCGAAAAGCGCCGTGTTGCCATTGCGGGCGTGATGGCAATGGAGCCCGAAATTCTGATTTTGGACGAACCTGCCGCAGGGCTTGACCCGCGCGGACGGGCGCGTGTGATGCAAATGATTGAAAATTACCGTCTGACTACGGGCAAAACGGTTATGATTGTTTCCCACAGCATGGACGATATTGCCGAAATTGCCTCAAAGGTTATTGTTATGTGCCACGGCGCCCCTGTGCTGACGGGCACAGTCCAAACGGTTTTTGAGAATTCGGAAAAGCTGGTGTCCGTCGGTTTGGACGTCCCGCAAATCACCCGTATATTCCTGCGCTTAAAAGCGGCGGGCGAAAATGTGCGTACGGATATTTACACGCTCTCTGAGGCACGGCGCGAGTTGCTGCGCCTGATGCAGGAGAGGGGGATGCTGCAATGATAAAGGACATCACCATCGGGCAGTATTTCCCGGGGAATTCCGTTATTCACAAGTTAGATCCGCGCGCAAAGCTGGTATTGACCTTCGTTTACATCGTGCTGATTTTTCTGTGCAGAAATTTTGTTGCCCTTGGGATTATGGCGGCGTATTTAATTGCGGCCATTCTGCTGTCAAAAATCTCGCTGAAGATGCTTTTAAAAAGCTTAAAGCCGATTGTAATTATTGTGTTGATTACGTCCGTTCTGCAAATTTTTTATAATACGGACGGCACAGTGCTTTTAGAGCTCGGCAAATTCAAACTGACAACAGACGGTATTTTCATGGCGGTATTTACAACCGTCCGCATAGTGGCGCTGGTAGCAGCAAGCTCTATGCTGACATATACCACTTCGCCGACGCTTTTGACCGATGCGATTGAACGGTTGTTCTCTCCGCTGAAAAAATTAAAAATCAACGTACATTCCATTGCCATGATGATGACGATTGCCCTGCGCTTTATTCCGACGCTGATTGATGAGGTTGATAAAATTATGTCGGCACAGAAAGCACGCGGTGCAGAACTGGATACGGGCAGTATTGTACAGCGCGGCAAGGCACTTGTGCCTGTGTTTATTCCGCTGTTTGTCAACGCATTTTCCCGTGCTTACGATTTGGCGTTTGCCATGGAGTGCCGCTGTTACCGCGGCGGAGAGGGACGCACGCGTCTTCGTGTGATGCATCTGCGGGCGCGGGATTATATCGCATTTGGGATTACCGTAATATGTGTGGCGGGTATATTTGTTTCCAATCATTTTGTGGCGGCGGTGATTTAACTTGAATAATTATTTGCTGACGCTGTGCTTTGACGGTTCGGATTATCACGGCTGGCAGGTGCAGTCGAACGCCCTGACCGTACAAAGTCGATTGCAGGATGCGATAGAGCAAATTTTAGGCGTGCGGGAATCCGTTACGGGGTGCAGCCGCACAGATGCGCATGTGCATGCAGATATGTTTTGCTGTAATATGCGCACACAAAAGGAAATGGCACCCAATAAGCTGCAAACGGCATTGAACGCTGTGCTCCCGCGGGATATTGCGGTGCTGTCGGTGCGTGAAGTGCCTTTGGATTTTCACGCGCGGTATGACTGCACGGGCAAATCGTACCGATATTTGATTTTAAACCGCACAGTGCGCGACCCGTTTTTGGAAAAACGCGCGCTGCACTATCCGCGGCAGATAGATACTGCGGCTTTAAACTGTGAGGCGCAAGGCTTTCTCGGTACGCATGATTTTTCCGCTTTTTGCGCATCAAAAAGTACAGTAGAGGATAAAGTCCGTGAAATCCGCGCCTGTTCCGTGCAAAGAAACGGAGATTTGGTGGAATTTTATGTAGAAGGGAACGGTTTCCTTTACAATATGGTTCGCATTATGGTCGGTACGCTGTTGGAGATAGACAGCGGTAAAATCGAGCATGGTGTGATTCCGTATATTTTGGCGGACTGTGACCGCACAAAAGCGGGGGTAACCGCCCCTGCGCACGGCTTATATTTACACAGAGTCTATTATGAATAATGAATCGGGGTGACCGTATGGCGGAACAGAACATGGATAGAAAAGTAAAACCGAAAAAGAAATTCAAAGGGCAGGAGCGTCTTGTGTCTGTGCTGAAAGCGGTTTGTGTGGTTTCCGTTTTGCTGATTTTGGTTGTCATTGCCGCCAATCGGTTCGGCAATATCACGTTTTCCAGTGTCGGGGACTATTTTGATACGGTGATTTCAGGTGCCAAGCGCGGTGACGGATACCCGTATTATTTTGAAAGCACCGGTGTTCGAAATGTGATTCCCATCGGCTCGGATTTATTTGTTATCGGGGACGATACCGCTTTTTCACTGGATGCAACCGCACGCCGTTTCGGCGAGCATCAGCACACGTTTTCTTCGCCTGTGGCAAAAAGTGTAGGCGGACGTGTTTTACTTTTGGATGTAGGCGAAAACAGCTATCGGGTGCTTTCCAAAACCAAAATTTTGTTGGAAGAGCAAAGTCCGCAAAAACTGCTGACAGGCGCAATCGGCAAAGACGGTACGCTGGCAATTGCTTCGCGGGGTGAAAATTCGCAAAGCAAACTGACCGTTTATAACAAAAGCCATAAGGAAATATTTGTCTGGAACTGTGCTTCCGAAAATATTATTGCTGCCGCTGTGGCGGACAGCGGCAAACGTGCCGCGGTGTCTGTCGTGGGCGCGAAAGACGGTTCGCTTTACTCGAAGGTATATATTTTTGATTTTTCCTATAACGAACCGATTGTTTCTTTTTCTTATGATACGGCAGTTTCTGGACTTTCCTTCCTCTCCGGGAACCGATTGTTGCTGACGGGTAAAAATATTTTTACTGTCATTGAAGACAAATCGCCGGTTTTAGAAGAGGATTTATCGTTAAATACACTGTCATGCGTCTATACGGATGACAGCGGGTGCACGGTTGCATCGCTGTCCAAATACGGCAGTTCTGCTTCCAAAATTATTCGGTGCTATGATCGAAAAGGCGTATTACAGTTTGAAACGGAGATTGCGGAAAGTATAAAGGGCGTATCGTGCGATGCGTCTTATGTATCGGTTTTAACCGACCGTTATCTTTACAGCTTGGACCGCAACGGTGAACAAGTTGGGCGTTCGGCGGTGGACGATGACTGTATCAGACCCTATACAGACGGAAAAAACACCTATGTTTATGCTGTCAGCGGCATAAAATGCTATAAAACTACGGTTGTGGAGGAAACACCATCTACACAGCCTGCGTGATTTTCGGTTGTTTTTCGGAAGGTACTATGATACAATAGTTATAGCGAGGTGATTTTTTGAGTCTTGCAATTGATTTATGTTTGCTTGCTGTTTTGCTGATTGCGGTGCTTGCATCCGCAAAAAAAGGACTGGTTCGTTCCGTTTTGGAACTGGTTGCCTTTGTGGCAGCGGTTTTTTTAGCGGTACAGCTTTGTGCACCTATGGCGAAGGCGTGTTATGAAACTGTCTTGTCCGAACGTGTGGAAACGAAAATTCAGGAGGAGTTAAACGAACAGGAAAACGCAACTGCGTTCAAAAAAGCTTCTGTTGTGCTGGAAAGTCTGCCTGATTTCGCGAGGCACTATGCGGAAAGCAGTGATGCTGTCGCCGCACAGGTGGCACAGCAAATTGCAAACGGAGCTTACAGCGCCGAGGATACGGCGCGGCTGCTGAATGAGAATATAGCACAGCCTGTTTGCGAGACGGTACTATCGGCAATTTTGTTTTTACTGCTGTTCGCTGTACTCGGCGGTGTGTTTCAGTGGCTTGCTTCCGCGCTTTCCAAGCTGTTTAAAATTCCCATTGTCAAAAATGTGAATGCTTTACTCGGCGGTGTGTTTGGCGCGGTAAAGGGCTGTGCATTTGTGCTTATAGCGGCTTTTCTGCTGACGGCAACTGCGCCGTACATAGATGAGACTTACCGTGAAGCCTTGCAGGCCTCACATATTGTCAGTTTTGTAAATAGTTTACCGATACCCCGGTTATTTTAAATGAGGTGTTTTATATGAAAGAAAATTTGAAAAGCCTGTTTTCAGGTTGTCTGACCGTGCCGAATCTGTTAAGTCTGATTCGAATTTTGCTGATTCCTGTGTTCGGTGTGCTGTTTTACAACGGACATATCGGCTGGGCAGTCATCATTTTGATTGTTTCGGGACTTACCGACTTTTTTGACGGGAAAATTGCCCGCCGATTCAATCAAATCAGCGCGTTGGGCAAGGTGCTTGACCCTGTAGCCGACAAAATGACACAGATTACAATTGCCATTGTCATTTTCTTGGAATTCAATAAGTCAACCGACCCGACCATGCAGTGGTTTAAATGGGTGTTCCTGTTCTTCCTGTTCAAGGAGCTGTTGATGGTTATCGTCGGCGCGATTATGATTGCCTGCGGATTGCGCCCCTCTGCGGCGGAAATTTACGGCAAGGTCGCCACTTTTGTGTTCTATGCCGTGATGGTGTTGGTTATCGCGTTCGGTCCCGAAATCGGTGCACTGCGCGCGTGGTTCACACTGCCTTCTCCGGTGATGATTGCATTGGTGATTATTGCGGCGGTGCTGACGTTTGTCGCATTGCTGAGCTATATCCCGAACACTTATAAACAATTCAAAGACAAACACGCAAAAAAAGAAACTGAGGAATAAATTTTGATGAACAAAAATATGCTGTGCAGCAGATGCCATAAAAACCCTGCTGTCTTTTTCATTTCGAAGGTGGAAGGGGAGAAAACCACTAACGAGGGGCTATGCATCAAATGTGCAATGGAACTGAATATCGGTCCTGTGAAGCAGATTATGCAGCAAATGGGGATTACTGAGGACGAAATGGAAGAAGTATCTGCACAAATGGAGCAAATGATGGAGGGCATGGACGGCGAAGACGGGTTCCAGCCCGGCGGTGCATTGCCGCTGTCGTTTATGCAGGGGCTGTTTCCCGGTATGCAGAATCCGCAGAAGGATGATGAAGGCGACCTGATTGACCCGTCTGAAGTTTCGGTAGTGGAAGAACCGAAAAAGGGGCAGGGAAAAGCGCCGAAAAAGCAGGGAAATAAAAACAAGAAGCGCAAATATCTGTCACTTTACTGCACAGATTTAACCGAGCGTGCGCGTGATGGTAAGCTGGACCGCATCATCGGACGTGACCGTGAGATTTACCGTACGGTGCAGATTCTGTGCCGCCGTACGAAGAATAACCCATGCTTTATCGGTGAGCCCGGTGTCGGTAAAACAGCGATTGCCGAAGGCTTGGCGCAAAAAATTGCGGCGGGAGAGGTACCTGCAAAGCTTGCCGATAAAGAAATACATTTGCTCGATTTAACTGCACTTGTCGCAGGCACGCAGTTCCGCGGGCAGTTTGAGAGCCGCATTAAGGGGCTCATTGACGAGGTGAAATCCGAGGGTAACATCATTCTGTTTATCGATGAGGTGCATAATTTGGTCGGTACGGGGGATGCCGAGGGTACGATGAATGCGGCAAATATCATGAAGCCTGCACTTTCCCGTGGGGAAATTCAGGTCATCGGCGCAACCACCTTTACCGAGTATCGCAAAAATATTGAAAAGGACTCCGCGTTGGAACGCCGTTTCCAGCCCGTCAAGGTGGAAGAACCGTCGATTGACGATGCGTACGAAATGCTGTTGGGTATCAAAAAGTATTATGAGGACTACCATAAGGTGCAGATTTCCGACACCTTGGTCTACAAAGCGGTTACGCTTTCCGAACGGTATATCACCGACCGATTTCTGCCTGATAAGGCAATCGACCTTTTGGATGAGGCGTGTACCTGTGCCAATCTGCGCAATAAGGCAATCAGCGATTATGAACTGTTTTTGAAGCATGTTACCGATTTGAAAGCGCAGGAGGAAACGCTTGTTTCGGAAACGGAAGCCGAAAATGATGAGCAGAAGAAAAACGAAAAATATGCCGCACTGGCAAGTATCCGCACCGAATTGATTGCCTGTGACGGCAAAGAAGCAGAGCTTCGGGAAAAGGCAAGCGATAATTTTGTAAACGAGGAAGACCTTGCCAAGGTCATCAACCTTTGGACGGGCATTCCGACCACAAAAATTGTGGACGGTGATGTAAAACGCTTAATCGGTATGGAAGACCGTTTGAAAGCGCATGTCATCGGGCAGGATGCCGCAGTGGATTTGGTTGCCGCCGCAATTAAGCGCAGCCGTATGCAGTTGTCCGTACAAAAGCGCCCCGCATCGTTTATCTTTGTCGGTCCCACGGGCGTTGGTAAAACAGAATTGGTGAAACAGCTCTCTTTTGAACTGTTTGACACGCCCGAAACGCTGATTCGCCTCGATATGTCCGAATTCATGGAAAAGCACTCCGTTTCCCGTCTGATTGGTTCGCCGCCCGGCTATGTCGGCTATGACGAAGCGGGACAGCTGACGGAAAAAGTGCGCAGAAAACCGTATTCTATCATTTTATTTGACGAAATTGAGAAAGCGCATCCCGATGTCATGAATATCCTGTTACAGATTCTCGACGAGGGAAAAACAAACGATGCCCACGGACGCACCGTCAGCTTTGTCAATACCGTGATTATCATGACCTCGAACGCAGGCAGTGAACGGAAAACCGCCGCTATGGGCTTCGGCAAAGCACCGAGCGATGTGAAACGTGAAATGGCAATTCAGGCGCTTCGCGAGTTCCTGCGGCCTGAATTTATCGGACGCGTGGATGAAATTGTGGTGTTCAACGAGCTCTCTTCGGACGATTATGCGCGCATTGCCGTGTTGATGCTTGATGAGCTGAAAACCGCCCTGCGTGACAAATCCATTGCTTTGGAATACGAGGAGAATGTGCCGTCAGCCCTTGTTGCAAAAATGGACGGCAATGTGCGCGGTGCGCGTGATTTGCGCAATGTCATCCGCCGCAACGCCGAAGATAAGATTTCTGCTTACCTTGTGGCGCATTACAGCGAACCCGTAAAGGTGGTTCGTCTCACCGCCGAAAACGGTGAGATTGTGCTGTGCGTAGAATAAATCCATGTCATTCTGAGCCGTAGGCGAAGAATCCAAGCAGAATCAAGTGAAGTTGTTGTATTGTAGAGAAAGACTTTAGTGTTGTTCCGCAGATACTTTATCAATCGCTTGCAAAGTCGAAAACGACTAACGACAGTGTACATCGTACGAAAGCAGGTGAACTAAAATGTCAGACTGCACAATCCGTACGGCCTCTCCCAAAGATGCCGCCGCAATCGCTGAACTTTGTCGGGACGCTTTGGGCTATGCTTGTACAGAGCAAACCGTGCAAACGCGGCTGTCCAAATGCGATTCTGCACGGGAACGCGTATTTGTTGCGGAACAGGATGGCACAGCCGTTGGTTTTATACATGCCGCGCTTTATCAAACGCTGTATTTTGACTCACTTGTCAATGTGCTCGGACTTGCCGTTTCTTCTGCGCTTCGCCGTCAAGGTATCGGAACGGCTCTGCTCGCCGAGACAGAATTTTGGACGGCGGAAGTCGGAGCGGTCGGGATACGGCTTAACTCGGGCGGTACGCGTACCGATGCCCACATCTTTTACCGTCACGCAGGCTTCACAGAGGAGAAAGCACAGCTGCGGTTTTTAAAACGCATCTCTCCAAAGCATAAATAAAATCGCTGGATTTTCTCCGGCGATTCGTGAATCGCTCCTATAAATACAAATAAACCCCGCAAGCCGTTAAAAAACCGCTTGCGGGGTTTCTGATTTTTTATCTACGTCTATAAAACCGAATCTTCACAAAATATATACGCCCGAATCCAGCTGGACAATCTCTTTTCCGCAGGCCCGCAGATACCGCCGAACCGGTTCGTCAAAGGTGCGGAAGTCACGCACGGCGTAATCTTTTAAATTGACCGTACGGATTTTATAGGAGCCTGCGTTGCAGACGAACAGCTCGTCACCATATTTTACCAGAGAAGTGGGCATGCTGAATGCTGTAGAATTTTCACCGCCGATGCGCATATAAAATTTTTTATGTGCAATCGAATAACTGATAATTGCGTTTTGGTCGGGAACGGTGCACCAAATCTGATTACCGTCTGCGGCAACATCCTGCACGGGGCAGTCGTGATACAGCAAATCGCCGACCCAAGTGTTTTTGCCTTCATAATCAAATACACCTGTTTCGCCCGTCGGATATACGAGTACCGTACCGTTGCCCATAAATGCATCCGCATCGCAGTTTAAATAATCGCCGATGGCATCAACAATCCGCTTATAACCGTTTCCGAACTTGTTGAGCATATAGACACTGCGTGTGACAGGCGCACTGCGCATTTTTTTTACATCAAAGCCGTAAAAAGAGACCTTGCATTTCCCTTCACCCAGCATATCCATTTTAGAAAAAATAACACCGCAGGAAAAGGGTATGATATCTACAATATCACAATCCACTATTTTTTTCATTTTTATCACCGAATATATATAAAAAGGAGAAACACAAAAATATCTGTAAGGCTGTTGTGCCCGAAACCGATGTGCTCGAAGCCCTGTCACTGCATCGGCCTCGCCATATTGTGTTCGGCACGTTCGCCTAAACAATATTCTACTAAATTTTTTATATTCGGTCAACTGTTTCGATTTAATTTTACAAATTTTTAGAAATTTGTATGCCTTGGCGAAGCCGCTCCATGCATGGGCAATCCTCTTTTTGGCAAATATGCCGATGATGGCAGAGAATGGAACGCTCACCGTTCTCATCAAAATGTGCTTCTAATAAAATGTTTTTGTTTTGCTCCACGCAGAATTGCTCATACGTTTCAAATACGTTGTGCATATAACCCCTCCGAAAACTGTTCTCACTATTCAGTATATTCGTAAGTATGTAAATTAAACAGTTGGAATGATTGGTTTTTTCGGGGCATATATTTTTTATAAAAGGCGGGTTGCGTTTTGAACGGAAATCCCCCTTCGGATGCACGAACAGTGATAAGCACGGACACCCGTGCTCGTTAAAGGGAGCGGTACAAAAAATGACAGGATGGATTTATGCGGCATTGGCAATCGGCGGGAGCATAATTTTGCTTTCCATGTTTCGGACCAAACGGTTTTTCAGTGCACTGCTGCTGACATGTGTGCAGGGCATCGTCGCTTTTTTTGCGGCGAATTTTGCAGGGGAATTTTTCGGGGTGCATTTGCCGCTGAATTGGGGGCATCTTGCCGTTGCGGCAGTCGGCGGGACGCCAGCCGTGATTATGTTGCTGCTGCTGAATACGCTTTTTTACCATGTGTAGTGCAAAAAAACCTGTCGGTACGTTTTGCTTTTATGCCTGTTTTCGAACTGTTTCCACAAATTCCAATACGTCCGCAGGCGCGTCAAGGCTGTACAGCAGTCCGTAAGGAATACTGTAATCCCATTCTACGGGTAAAGTTACAAGTCCCGGGTGTACATCCTGCCAACATTCAATGGTCAGAAGCACATTGCCTGTTTCCGCACAGCGGTTGAAGACGGACAGGTCATAGTACGGCGGCGTGTCCTCAATGTGAATTGCAGGATGGTTTTTTCCCAAATCATTTCGAATAAAATCGTTTGTACCCGAGTCGCCTGCCTCAACCATCATCAGGGTCTCTCCGTATAAATCCGAAATTTGAATTTTTTCCTTTTTTGCAAGACGGTGATTGCGCGGTACGGCAATCATTTTTTTATATCTGCCCAGCGGCAACATGTGACAGCGGTTGAGCCATGCGCGCGAATCGCAAACACCGATGAGAAAGTCAAATTTTATGCCCAACTTTTCAATTTCGGAAAGAATCCCTTCATGGTCGTCCTCAAACGGGACAAGATGGAGTTTGTAATCCGGAAACTGTTCACTGACCCGGTACCATAAATCCATGAATGGTTTTGCGGGATTCAGCGCTGAGATGCCGACGCAAAAGGTGGTGTCTGCAGCGTGCAGTGTCGCCCGTGCTTCGGCCAAAGATTTTTCGGAATACTCTATGATGAATTTTGCGTTTTTGTAAATTGCCGCACCCGCTGCTGTTAAAACCGCACCGCTTGCGGAACGTGTGAACAGCTTTAACTCCAAATGCTTTTCAAGTGTATTGATTTGTTTCATAACTGCTGTGGGGGAGATGAACAGCCTTTCCGCCGCGGCGGAAAAACTCCCGCAGTCCGCAACGGCAATCAATGTGTTCAGCATATAGTTATACAAAAAATCACCTCGGATACAGTCTGGCTCTAAAACAGACTTAAACTTTTGGTTGATACGAGTATAACATGTTTGCAATTCCGATGCAACCGTATTTATGTTATCATCATGGTGAAAGGAGATTTTGCTATGTCTAAAATTCTAATTGCATTTTATTCCCGTGCCGATGAAAATTATTTTTGCGGCAGACTGAAAACCGTGAAAGTCGGCAATACAGAGATTGTCTCTAAAAAGCTGCAAGAGCTTACAGGCGGGGATTTGTTCAAAATCGAACAGGTGCAGCCGTATTCCCAAGGGTATAATGACTGTATTGCTGAAGCAAAAGAGGATCAAAAGCAAAATGTACGACCTGAACTAAAGGTTTATCCGCAGTCGATTGCCGTATATGATACAATTTATTTGGGCTACCCGAATTATTGGTCGACGATGCCTATGGCGGTTTGGACTTTTTTGGAGCATTTTGATTTTACAGGCAAAACCATAAAACCCTTTTGCACGCATGAAGGCAGCGGATTGGGGCGCAGCGTGTCTGACATTCAAAAGCTTTGTGCCGCCGCACGGGTCGAAAAGGGCCTAGCACTTTGCGGCAGCCGAGCAGCGACCTGTGACGAGGAACTAAAGAAATGGATAGGAGCGTAAAAGAAATGCAGGAAATGAGCTGTTTTAAAATCGGCGCGCCGAATGACGCGTTTGCAAAATATTTTAAAGGACAAAGCTATTTGAATATGTTGTCCACAGAGCAGGTAGGCATAGGCAATGTAACCTTTGCACCCTCCTGCCGCAACAACTGGCATATACACAAGGCGAAAAACGGCGGCGGTCAGATTTTACTGGTTACAGCGGGGGAAGGGTATTATCAGGAGTGGGGCAGTCCTGCGCGCAAGCTTTCGGCAGGGGATGTAGTGAACATTCTGCCGAACGTGAAGCACTGGCACGGTGCTGCAAAGAATGCATGGTTTCAGCATCTTGCCGTGGAAGTGCCCGGAGAAGAATGTAAAACCGAGTGGTGCGAAGAAGTAGCAGATGCAGAATACAGTCGTTTGGAGGCATAAAAATGGAAAAAGTAACCGCAGGCAAAGAAGCTTTAGGCAGTTTTGCCCCGAAATTTGCCGAATTAAACGATGATGTTTTATTCGGCGAGGTCTGGTCGAGAGAGGATAAGCTGTCTGCCAGAGATCGCAGTATTATCACCGTAACAGCGCTGATGGCAAGCGGCATTTTGGACGGTTCTTTACAGTATCATCTGCAAAATGCCAAAAACCACGGTGTAACGCAAACGGAAATCGCTGAAATTCTGACGCATGCCGCCTTTTATGCGGGGTGGCCGAAGGCATGGGCGGCATTCCGTATGGCAAAAGAGATTTGGGAGGATAACAAATGAAGCACATATTGATTTTATCGGGCAGTCCGAGGAAGGGCGGCATGCGTCAGAATTTCAGCGATTTCCGATTTGGATACGGCGGACAGTGCCTTCTTCTCCCATCAGGACTCGAGCATGGTGGAATGGTTTGTGCAGATGGTCGAAGAACGTAAGCAGAAAACCGAAGCATGATAAAATAAACAATCCCCCCTGTCAGGGGGATTGTTTATTTTATGCAATCAGGATATCAAGACCGACTCATCGAATCGGTTCTATTGTAAATGTGTAGGCATATTCCCGTTTGCCGTGCAGGATATACGGCTCACGGACGTGTGCGTCTCCGGGCATGTCACCGCCGACGCCAAGCTGTGCCAAGTCGAAGTTAAAGGTTGTAATATCTCTGTGTTTCAATTCGTGAATATGTGTTGCTTTTTCCAGTTCGTCTTGCGTGTAATGCCATGCGGAGAATTGCAGAGGCGTACCGACTTCCGCCGTAAATCGCAAACCTTTTCCGTCTGCATCTGTCAGCTCCGCAAAACGGACATCCGTGCGGTTGCCGTTTTCCTGCGGACGCATGTAATGATGCTCCAAATCCGTGACCGTGGATTGATGCAGTGCAATTTTACCGCCTGTTTTGCGGTCACAGTAGGTTTCCTGCGGACCTCTGCCGTACCATTTCACATATTCGAGAGATGCGTCAAACGCCATTTGCGTGCCGAAACGGGTGAGGGTGTGTGCAGGTGTGCCTTTGTGTGCAATCGAAATGGTGCCGTCGGGATATACGGTAATACGGGAAGAAACATTTTTCATGCCGCTTACCGTCCAGCGAACGGCAATTTCCGCATTGCCGTTCGGCGTTGTAACCGCGCTTTCTACCTTGCCCTTTAAGCTGTTTGTAGCGCGTTGCCAAGCGTAATACGGATGGAACGGAATCAGATACGGCACAAAGTTTGTGTTCGACAGGTCGTTGTCAATGACCGCGCGGAAGTAATTCGGTTTCACGGGTGCGCGGAGCATTTCTTTGCTGTCATAAACGAGTGAAATGATTTCGCCGTTTTCCACACGCGCCGAAAAACCCTCGCCGTTGACTGTTACGCCGTTCACATCCTGTGCAATGGTGACGGACTTGCCGCTGCGCGGCGTGGGGACAGCGGCGGCTTCCTGCAATACAAATTGGTCGAAGCTCTGTTCATAGCCTTTTTCACACCAGCGGGTTTCCTGCTTGTGACAGAAAGAAACGGTCAGAATACATTCTTTGCCCACCGGGAATTTTTCTGCAGTATAGGGAATCGTGAAATCAGAGCTTGACAGCGGTACGGCGTTGACATCCTCACAAATACCGCTTTCGATTTCAACCCCTTCTGCCTCAACTTTCCAACGGAATTCCATGTCGGAAAGGTCCGTGAACAGCTTCTTGTTTTTTACCGTGAATCGCTTTTGTGTACGGTCTTTTTCAGTAACTTTTATTTCACTGTATACCTTTTTAACCTCATAATAAGAGGGATGGGGCTTTCTGTCTGCGGCAATGATGCCGTTTGCGCAGAAATAAGTGTTACTGCCTGTCATTGCTGTAGTGTTCGGCAATTGCAGCGGATGGCGCGGTTCGGATTTTTCAAAGTCCGTACCGTACAGCCAGTGGTCGCCGTCGGGTGTTTTCAGCCGCAGGGACTGGTCAACAAAATCCCAAATATAGCCGCCGCACATATGGTCGTGCGCCTCAAAATCATCCATGTACTCCTGAAAATTGCCGAGACTGTTTTCCATGGCGTGCGCATATTCGCAAAGAATCACAGGCTTTGTGTATGCTTCTTTCGGAATCGGCTTGGAATCAGCCGCGAGCTGATTGGCGATGTTGTCATACAGCGTAATGGTAATCGGCTCTTTATTACACAGTTTATCCATCGTGTCCTTAAGAGGATACATTCTTGAAATTACATCGGATTTTGTAAAATCGAAATCTCCCTCATAGTGAAACTGCCGCGTTTTATCGAGCCGCAGGGCGGCTTCCTTCATTTTGGCAAAGTTGGTGCCGTCGCCCGCTTCATTGCCGAGCGACCACATGAATACGCATGCGTGGTTGCGGTCGCGCAGTACCATGCGCTCCATTTTATCGACAACTGCGGCTGTCCAAACAGGATTGCTGCCCGGCACGCCCTTGCGGCGTACGCCGTGACTTTCCATATCACACTCGTCCATTACATAAAAGCCGTATTCATCGCAAAGCTCATAGAAAAACGGGTCATCGGGGTAGTGCGAGGTGCGGATGGAGTTGATGTTGGCACGCTTCATCAGGTCTAAGTCCTGATAATACCGTTCTTTCGGGACTGCCCAGCCGCAGTCAGGGTCAAAATCATGGCGGTTTACGCCGCGGAGCAGCATCGGCTGGCCGTTAAACAGAATTTGCTCACCGATGATTTCTACCTTTTTAAAGCCGAACCGAATGGCTTTATATGTTTTTTTACCGTCTGCCTTCAGCGTTAACAGCAGGGTATACAGATTCGGTGTTTCCGCCGACCATTTCAGCGGGTTTTCAACGGCTTTTTGAATTTGCAAAACCGTTGCGGTATTGCCTTTGGCGGTAGTTTCGGTTGTTCCGAGTACGGTTTTATTGCCGTCCCGGTCGAAAATTTCCGCTGTGACCTTTACGTTTTGTGCATCGCCTGTATAGTTCTTTACGGTGATTTCTACATTGGTATTGCTGTCTTTATAGTCTTGGTCTAAATCTGTCGTGATAAAGAAATCCCGCAGGCATACCTTTTCTTCACAGAATATGTATACCTCGCGGTAGATGCCGCACAGCCACCACATGTCTTGGTCTTCAATATAGGTTGCATCGCTGTAACGGTATACCTTTGCGCAGACAAGGTTTTCCCCGTTTGTGAGGTAAGGCGTGACATCAAATTCGTGCGGCGTCATCGAGCCTTGGGAATACCCGACAAATTTACCGTTTACATACACTTCCAACGCCGATTTTACCGCACCGAAATGCAGAAATACTTCTTTACCCTCAAAATTTTCGGGGAGCGTAAACGTGCGGCGGTACAGACCGATTTCCTGCATTGTGTGGTCGATGGACGGAATTTTCCCTTTGCTTCTCGAAACGGCGCGGGGGAAGGTGCTGGCATAATAATAGGGCACACTGCCTGTGTGCTCTGTCTGCCAAACGGACGGCACTTTAATGGTACGCCAGGCATCGTCATCGAAATTCGGTGCGTAGAAATCCGACGGCTCGTTCCGAAGCCCTCTCTGCCAGTAGAATTTCCATTTGCCGTTTAAAGAAAGCTTTGTATCAGGCGCTTTGCGCGCAGCGGCGGCCTTCGCATCCGTATAAGAGAAGGCGATGACATGACCGTCTTCCTTGTGCCGCTTGATGACGGCGGGATTTTCCCAGTCAAACCGTGTTTCTTGCATAATTAAATCCTCTCTCTGATTATATTTCGCTTTTACATAAAGACGCAGAAAACTCTGAAATTGTCTTTCTGCTTTTTTATTATACGATAACAAATATATTTTGTCAGCCTATTTTGGGTTGCATGCCGAAACCTGCGGTTGCATTTTTATTCTTTGCAATAAGCCAGGTATTCGATAAACTGTTTCGCTGTGCGCGGACTTCTGCCGCCGTTGCGAAGCGCATGGGCTTCCGCTTTTATGTATAGCTCCTGTTCGGGCATATCCACATCGTATTGCTGCGCCAACTGCAATACGATTTGCTCGTACAGCTTTTTTTCAGGACGGGAGAAGGTAACCTTTAAACCGAACCGTGCCGAAAGACTGGTTAATTCCTGAATGGTATCCTGCCTGTGTAAATCATCGCCCGCGCGGTCAGAGAAATTCTCCTTGACTAAATGGCGGCGGTTTGAGGTGGCATAAATCGCAATATTGCGGCTTCTGCCCGAAACACTGCCTTCTAAAATGGCTTTGAGTGCACCGAAGTCTCCGTCATCCGCGGCAAAGCTTAAATCGTCAATAAAGATAATAAATTTCAGCGGATTTTCCGAAATCGAATCCATAATATCGGGCAGATGGAATAATTCGTTCTTTTTGACTTCAATCAGCCGCAGACCGTCATCTTTAAATTCGTTGACAATTGCTTTCACGGTGCTGCTTTTGCCCGCGCCCGCATCGCCGTACAGCAGTACATTGTTGCACGGACTGCCCGAAAGCAGTGCTTTTGTGTTGGCAATGACTAAATTACGTTCCCGTTCGTATCCCGAAAAATCGGAAAGCCGTTGCCTATCCGGATGCTTGACGGGCAGCATGATGCCGTCTTTGACGCTGAACATATGATACCGTGCGAAAATGCCGTAACCCGTTTTGGAAAGGTTTTGCAGAAGTGTTTTATAAATATCTTTTAAGTTGCAGGCGGTCGTTTCGTAAGCAGGCAGGGGAAGGGTAATGTCCAATGCCTTTCTGAAATCGTCAAAGGTGAAATCACAGAGTGCCTGCAAGGTTTCCAGTTCTGTTTCTAAGGCGCTGGTGTAATTCTTTGTGAGTTTACCCGCGGCGGCGCGCGCAAGATATGCGTTTTCATCTGTACGCACTGCTTGCACTACATACTCGGTCAAATTGTCTGTTTCCGTGAACAGTGCGTTTAAAAATTCCGCCGCATCCGAGACAGTTTCTGTTTTATTTCTTTCAGTTCGTTCGCCGAGCTGTAGGAAAGCGCGGATAACAGGGTCATTTTTCAACGCCCGAAATAAAACGAGTGCGTGCAGCCGTTCGGTGAGCGCTTGCAGTTTTTCCATGATGAACATCTTCCTATACTATTATAAAAATAACCTGTCCGAAAAAAATCAAAATACAGCCAAAAACAGCCAAAAAAATCCTTGACATATGGACTTGACAGGTGTAGAATATTAAACTGCTATTAGAATGGTGTGCTGTATCTTTGCCCATTTTGGAACATAGGTAGTTTAGCACAAAAAATACCGAAAAGCAAGCGCTCGGCACACGATTTCTACAAGAATCTCCAAGTCTCTTACAGGGGACTTTGTTGAACAAATATACGAACGGAGAGTGATAAGCCCTATGGTGAATGTCAAACCTGTAAAACTCGGAAAAAACACCCGTATGAGCTTCTCGAAAATCAATGAGGTTATGCAGATGCCCAACCTTATTGAAGTGCAGAAGAATTCGTACCGTTGGTTTTTGGAAGAGGGTCTGAAAGAGGTATTCCGCGATGTCGCAGACATTACGGATTATTCCGGCAATCTTGTTTTAAGTTTTGTCGGGTACAGGATGGATGACACCCCGAAATACACGGTAAAAGAGTGCAAGGAGCGCGATGTTACCTATGCGGCGCCTTTGCGTGTCACCGCACGCCTTCTCAATAAGGAAACGGGCGAAATCAAAGAAAATGAAGTCTACATGGGCGATTTTCCGCTCATGACGGACAGCGGTACATTCGTGATTAACGGTGCGGAACGCGTGATTATTTCACAGCTGGTTCGTTCGCCGAGTGTTTATTACGGTATGACGCATGACAAGACGGGTAAAGAACTGTATACCGCGACGGTTATCCCGAACCGCGGCGCATGGCTCGAATATGAAACCGACCAGAACGATTTGTTCTATGTGCGTATTGATAAAAACCGCAAAATTTTCATCACGACCTTTATTCGCGCTTTGGGCTTGAGCACGAATCAGGAAATTTTAGAGTTTTTCGGCTATGATGAGCGAATCAAGGCAACCCTTGAAAAAGATACAACCATCAATACTGAGCAGGCATTGATTGAGGTTTATAAAAAGCTTCGTCCGGGTGAGCCACCGACTCTTGAAACCGCGCAGGCACATTTGGACGGTTTGTTCTTCGACCCGCACCGCTATGATTTGTCGCGCGTCGGTCGTTACAAATACAACAAAAAACTCGGTATTTCAAGCCGTATTACAGGGTTTAAAGCCAAAGAGCCGATTATCAGCACCCTGACAGGCGAAATTCTGGCGGACGAAGGCGACTTCATTTCCGCTGAGCTTGCCTACCGTATTGAGCAGGAAGGCGTAAATGTCGCTGTCATTGATAATGAGGGCGATGAAGTCAAGGTGTTCTCCAACGGTATGGTGGACATCGGCGAATATGTGCCGATGCTCAGTGAAACAGAGCTGGAAGAGGTTGGCATTAACGAAAAGGTTCGTTTTGAAGTCCTGCGCGAAGTACTTGACAAGTGCGGCGATGATAAAGACGCACTGTTAGAGGAGCTTTCGGCGCGCTGTGACGATTTGATCCCGAAACACATTACCATTGACGATATTTTAGCAACCATCAACTATTTGAACTGCATCGGGCACGGTGTGGGTACAACGGACGATATCGACCATCTCGGCAACCGCCGTATCCGTTCAGTCGGCGAATTGCTGCAAAACCAGTTCCGTATTGGGTTCTCCCGTATGGAGCGTGTGGTGAAAGAGCGAATGACCTTACAGGCACAGGAGCCCGATAAGGTGACGCCCGCAGCACTTATCAACATCCGTCCCGTGATGGCGGCAATTAAGGAATTCTTCGGTTCTTCGCCGCTGTCGCAGTTTATGGACCAAACCAATCCGCTGTCGGAGCTGACGCACAAACGCCGTCTTTCCGCACTCGGTCCCGGCGGTCTTTCCCGTGACCGCGCCGGATTCGAGGTTCGTGACGTACACTACAGCCACTACGGACGTATGTGCCCGATTGAAACGCCCGAAGGTCCGAACATCGGTTTGATTTCCTATCTTGCAACCTTTGCAAAAATCAACAAATACGGCTTCATTGAAGCACCGTTCCGCCGCATTGACAAAGAAACAGGCGTGGTGCTGGATGAAGTGACCTATATGACCGCCGACGTGGAGGATAACTACAAGGTTGCACAGGCAAATGAGCCGCTCGATGAAGAGGGGCATTTCCTGAGCAAAAAAGTTACCGTGCGTTACCGCGATGAGTTTATGGAGGTTGAAGCAGGCGAGGCGGACTACATGGATGTTTCGCCGCGTATGATGGTTTCCGTCGCAACCGCGATGATTCCGTTCCTTGAAAACGATGACGCAAACCGTGCTTTGATGGGCTCCAACATGCAGAAGCAGGCGGTGCCGCTTTTGAAAACCGAATCTCCGATTGTCGGCACGGGCATGGAATACAAAGCCGCAGTAGACTCGGGTACGGTCGTGCTTGCAAAGCATTCGGGCACGGCAACCAAGGTCAGCGCCGATATCATTGAGATTACGCGCACGGACGGTACGGTTGACCGCTACGATTTAATTAAGTTTATGCGTTCCAACCAGGGAACTTGCATTAATCAGCGCCCGATTGTCGAAGAAGGACAGTCCGTTGAACAGGGCGAGGTTATCGCAGACGGTCCCGCGACCTTAAACGGCGAGATTTCGCTCGGTAAAAATGCACTTATCGGCTTCATGACCTGGGAGGGCTACAACTACGAGGACGCTGTGCTGATTAACGAAAAATTGGTGCGCGATGACGTATATACCTCGGTGCATATTGAAGAATATGAGCTGGAGTCCAGAGATACGAAATTGGGACCGGAAGAAATCACCCGCGATATTCCGAACGTTGGTGAGGATGCCTTGGCAAACCTTGATGAGGACGGTATTATCCGTATCGGTGCCGAGGTGCATTCGGGCGATATCCTGGTCGGCAAAGTCACACCGAAGGGCGAGACAGAGCTGACAGCGGAGGAAAGATTGCTTCGCGCCATCTTCGGCGAAAAAGCGCGCGAGGTGCGCGACACCTCTTTGCGTGTGCCGCACGGCGAATACGGCATTGTTGTGGACGTGGAAGTGTTTACCCGCGAAAACAGCGACGAGCTGAGCCCAGGTGTCAACAAGGTTGTCCGCTGCTATATCGCGCAGAAGCGTAAAATTTCCGTTGGCGATAAAATGGCGGGCCGTCACGGTAACAAGGGTGTTGTTTCCCGCATTTTGCCGCAGGAAGATATGCCGTTCCTGGACGACGGTACACCGCTGGATATCGTGCTGAATCCCTTGGGTGTTCCGTCCCGTATGAATATCGGACAGGTTTTGGAAGTACATCTCGGCTTCGCGTACAGAAAGCTCGGGCAGAAGATTGCAACACCCGTATTTGACGGTGCGCATGAATCCGATATACGCGATGCTCTGCGCGAGGCAGGCTACCGTGAGGACGGTAAGTCGATTTTGACAGACGGCAGAACGGGTCTGAAATTCGATAATCCGATTACTGTCGGTGTCATGTACTTCTTAAAGCTCCACCACTTGGTTGACGATAAAATCCATGCAAGAAGCACAGGTCCGTACTCTCTCGTTACGCAGCAGCCCTTGGGCGGTAAAGCGCAGTTCGGCGGTCAGCGTTTCGGTGAAATGGAAGTTTGGGCGCTGGAGGCTTACGGTGCGGCTTATACCTTGCAGGAAATTCTGACCATCAAATCCGATGATATTGTCGGCCGTGTCAAGACCTATGAATCCATTGTAAAGGGTCTGAATGTACCGAAGCCCGGTATTCCGGAATCCTTCAAGGTTTTGATTAAGGAATTGCAGTCCTTGGCGCTGGATATCAAGGTGCTGGATAAGGAAGGCAATGAAATAGACCTTCGTCAGACCTTTGAGGATGAAACAGGGGACGTCGGCACAGTCATCAGCGATGCGGATGCGATGTCTGAGGTTGTAAACGATGTGACGCTGGACGATGGCTTTGTAGCCGATGAAGATGCGGAAAGCGCGTTGGGCGAGGATGCTTTCAACGAATATATCGAGGATGAAGAGGAATTCGACGAGGCCGATTTAATCGACGATGAATTCTAATCGCTTCGAACAGTCACGATTCGTTTTTTAGGAAGAAGGTATTTGATAGATGGAAAATATATCCTTTGAGTCAATCAAAATCGGTCTTGCATCGCCCGAGCAGATTCGCGAGTGGTCTTACGGCGAGGTCAAGAAACCCGAAACCATAAATTACCGCACATTAAAACCCGAGCGCGACGGTCTTTACTGCGAGCGCATTTTCGGACCGCAAAAGGACTGGGAATGCCACTGCGGCAAGTATAAGCGGATTCGCTATAAGGGTAAGGTTTGTGAGCGCTGCGGCGTTGAAATCACCAAATCCAAGGTCAGACGTGAAAGAATGGGGCATATTGAGTTGGTTGCGCCCGTTTCCCACATCTGGTACTTCAAGGGTATTCCTTCGAGAATGGGTTTGATTTTGGATTTGTCCCCGCGCGACCTTGAAAAAGTTCTGTATTTTGCCAAGTATATTGTGACCGACCCCGGTGATACCGAGCTTACCAAAATGCAGATTCTCTCCGAAAAAGAATATCTCGACATGCGCGAGAAATATGAGGACGATTTCAAAGCGAGCATGGGCGCAGAAGCCATTAAAGAACTGCTTTGCGAAATCGATGTGGAACAGCTGAGTAAAGAGCTTCGTGAGGAGCTGATGGATGCTTCCGGTCAGAAAAAGACCCGTATCTTAAAGCGCTTGGAGGTTGCCGAGGCATTTAAACAGTCCGGGAACCGTCCCGAGTGGATGATTATGGATGTTCTGCCGGTTATTCCGCCCGACATCCGCCCGATGGTACAGCTGGACGGCGGCCGCTTTGCAACCTCTGATTTGAACGATTTGTACAGACGTGTTATCAACCGCAACAACCGTTTGAAGAGGCTGTTGGAGTTAAATGCGCCTGAAATTATCATCCGCAACGAAAAAAGAATGCTGCAAGAGGCAGTGGACGCTCTGATTGATAACGGCAGACGCGGCAGACCCGTTACAGGTCCCAACAACCGTGCGCTGAAATCCCTTTCCGACATGCTGAAAGGAAAGCAGGGACGTTTCCGTCAGAACCTGCTCGGTAAGCGTGTCGACTATTCCGGTCGTTCGGTTATCGTTGTCGGTCCCGAATTAAAAATTTACCAGTGCGGTCTCCCCAAGGAAATGGCGTTGGAGCTGTTTAAGCCCTTTGTCATGAAACGCTTGGTTGAAACGGGCGTTGCAGGCAACATTAAATCTGCAAGAAAAATGGTGGAGCGCTCCAAAACCGAGGTTTGGGATGCACTCGAAGTGGTTATCAAGGACCACCCCGTCATGCTGAACCGCGCACCTACTCTGCACAGACTCGGTATTCAGGCGTTTGAGCCTGTTTTGGTAGAGGGCAGAGCCATTAAACTGCATCCGCTTTGCTGTACGGCGTTTAACGCCGACTTCGACGG
>DKUE01000037.1:0-9400 GCA_002490525.1 Ruminococcaceae bacterium UBA7212 | reverse complement strand
GACGGTGACCAGATGGCTGTGCACGTACCGCTGTCCGCGGAGGCACAGGCGGAGGCAAGACTTTTGATGCTTGCCGCCAACAACCTGTTAAAGCCCTCGGACGGTAAACCTGTTGCCGTGCCGACGCAGGATATGATTCTCGGTTCTTACTATCTGACAATGGAAAAAGACGATGACCCGGGCAACGGCAAGGTATTCACCAGTTTTGATGAAGCCGTCATGGCATATGATGAAGGCTACATCGGCCTGCACTCCAAAATTAAGGTGCGCATGACCAAAGAGATTGACGGTGAAAAACGCTCGAAGCTGATTGACACCACACTCGGCAAGATAATCTTCAACAATCCGATTCCGCAGGACCTCGGATTTGTCGACAGAAGCGACCCCGAAAACGCATTTAAGTTAGAGGTTGAGTTCCTTGTCAACAAAAAGACCCTCGGCAAAATCATCGACAAGTGCATTAAAGTGCACGGTGTAACCGTAGCTTCCGAAATGCTGGATAAGATTAAGGCGCAGGGATATAAATATTCGACCAAGAGCGGTATTACCGTTGCGGTTTGCGATGCAACTATCCCGCCGCAGAAGCAAGAGATGCTGGCGCAGGCGGAGGAACGCGTAGATGCCATCACCGCAAACTACAAGATGGGTCTTATGAGCAACTCCGAGCGCGCGAAATCCGTTATCAAAGTTTGGGAAGAGTGCACCAATAAGGTAGCCCAGGGCTTAAAGGATAACCTCGGCACAGAGAACCCCATTTATATGATGGTGGATTCCGGTGCGCGTGGCTCGGAAAGCCAGCTTCGCCAGCTTGCCGGTATGCGCGGTTTGATTGCGAATACCGCAGGTAAGACGATTGAGGTCCCGATTCGTGCAAACTACCGCGAAGGTCTGAATGTACTGGAATACTTCATTTCCTCGCGCGGTGCGCGTAAAGGCTTGGCGGATACCGCGCTGCGTACGGCGGACTCCGGTTACCTGACCCGCCGTTTGGTAGACGTTTCACAGGAAGTTATCATTCACGAAGAGGATTGCCATTGCCACGACGGCATTGAGGTTTACGACATTACCGAGGGCAAGGAAATGATTGAAACCCTCAAAGAGCGTCTGACCGGACGTTATCTCTTAGAGGATTTCGTGGACGATACAACCGGTGAGTTGATTCAGTCCAAGGATGAGATGATGACCGAAGAAGCCGCAGGCCGCGTTGCTGATTTGGTTAACGCGCGTGAAAATCCCGCAGACCGACGTGTAAAGATTCGTTCGCTTTTGACCTGCGAGGCAGAGCACGGCGTATGTATCAAGTGCTATGGTTCGAACCTGGCAACAGGCGACCCCGTCACCGTCGGTGAAGCGGTCGGTATCATTGCCGCACAGTCCATCGGTGAACCCGGTACACAGCTGACCATGCGTACTTTCCATACGGGCGGTATTGCATCCAGCCAGGATATTACACAGGGTCTTCCCCGTGTTGAAGAACTGTTCGAGGCAAGGAAGCCCAAAACACTTGCCATTCTCGCGGAAATCGACGGACGTCTTTCGTTCCGCGAAATCAAAAAGAACGAGCATATCGTGATTACCAATGACGAAACCGCCGATGAGAGAAGCTATCTGATTCCTTACGGCTTCCGCAAGCGCTTCAATACGGAGACCGATGCGGACGGCAATCCGATTTATGTAAAGAAGGGCACGGCACTTACAGAAGGTTCGCCCAATCCGCATGATATTCTTGCTATTAACGGCGTCAATGCGGTGCATGACTACTTGATTAAAGAAGTACAGCGCACTTACCGTATGCAGGGCGTTGACATCAACGATAAGCATATTGAGGTTATCGTCCGTCAGATGATGCGCAAGTTGAAGGTGGACGAACCCGGCTCTACGGATTTACTTCCGGGCGCAACAGTGGAAAAGAGCGAGTTTATGCACGCCAATCGCGAGGCGAAAAAGCGTGCGGAAGAAAACGGTACGGAGTTTGTCGAGGCAACCTGTTCACCGGTTCTGCTCGGCATCACCAAAGCCTCTTTGGCAACCGATTCCTTCCTGTCTGCCGCTTCCTTCCAGGAGACCACCCGCGTCCTGACCGATGCCGCGATTAAGGGTAAGAGCGACCCGCTGATTGGTTTGAAAGAAAACGTCATCATCGGTAAGCTTCTGCCGTCGGGCACAGGCATGAAATGTTACAGTAATGTAGAATTGGAGCCGCAAACAGACGGTGACGGCGCGACTGCGTAAGTTTTTTACGAAAAACACTTGACAAGCTAAGGTTTTAGGTGCTAAAATCTTAGCTTGTGTGAGCAAAACAAACATCTTTTTCAGGGGATGTTTGTTTTGCTGACACGCTATGCTATTTTTAGTGCGTCAAAATCATTCAAAAAAGGAGGAAAAAGACTTGCCGACATTTAATCAGCTTGTTCGCAACGGAAGACAGACACTTGAAAAGAAATCGAAGGCTCCGGCTCTCGGTAAAGGTCTCAACTCGAAGAAAAATGTCATGACTGACAACAATTCTCCGCAGAAGAGAGGCGTGTGCACCGTCGTTAAGACCGACACACCGAAAAAACCGAACTCCGCACTTCGTAAGCTCGCGAGAGTCCGTCTCACAAACGGAATTGAAGTATCCGCTTACATTCCGGGCGTGGGTCACAACCTTCAGGAACACAGCGTTGTTCTGATTCGCGGCGGCCGTGTTAAGGATCTTCCCGGTGTGCGTTACCACATTATCCGTGGTACACTCGACACCCAGGGCGTCAACGGCAGAATGCAGGCCCGTTCCAAATACGGTGCTAAGCGTCCGAAGACCGCCAAAAAATAAGGCCTTTCCGCCTTACAGTTAACGACAGAATCTTGCTTGCTGAGGTTTACCGATGCGAGGTTTACTATATATATTTAGTTGACCTCTTGCATGGACACCACGGGGTTTTGTCACCGAGTACCTATGATATCATTTTAATTATGAAGGAGGGAAGCGACGTGCCAAGAAGAGGCCAGATTGCAAAACGTGATGTTTTGCCCGATCCGCTTTACAATTCCAAGTTGGTAACCAGACTTATCAACAGCGTCATGCTTGACGGTAAAAAGGGTGTCGCCCAGAAAATCGTTTATGACGCATTTAGTATTATCGCTGAACAGACAGGTAAAGACCCGCTGGAGGTTTTCGAGAACGCAATGGAAAATGTTATGCCCGTTCTCGAGGTGAAAGCCCGCCGTGTCGGCGGTGCGACTTACCAGGTTCCGATTGAAGTCCGTCCCGAAAGAAGAGAAACTTTGGGTCTTCGTTGGATTACCCTGTATGCCCGTCAGCGTTCCGAGCGCACCATGAAGGAGCGTCTCGCAAACGAAATTATGGATGCAGTTAACCAGACCGGTTCTGCGTTCAAAAAACGTGAAGACACACACAAAATGGCAGAAGCCAACAAGGCTTTCGCCCATTTCAGATGGTAATTACCGGAGGATATTATGCCAAGAAAGGTATCTCTTGAAGAAACAAGAAATATTGGTATTATGGCCCACATCGATGCCGGTAAAACAACAACGACCGAACGTATTTTGTTTTACACGGGTGTAAACCACAAAATCGGTGAGACACACGACGGCGATGCAACCATGGACTGGATGGCGCAGGAGCAGGAGAGAGGTATTACCATCACTTCTGCGGCGACAACCTGTTTCTGGAAGGATCACCGTATCAACATCATCGACACCCCCGGTCACGTGGACTTCACTGTTGAAGTACAGCGTTCCCTGCGCGTTTTGGACGGTTCCGTTACCGTTTTGTGCGCAAAGGGCGGTGTTGAGCCGCAGTCTGAAACCGTTTGGCGTCAGGCTGACGAATACCATGTTCCGCGCATGATTTATGTCAACAAGATGGACATTATGGGCGCGGACTTCTATCGCGTTTTGGACATGGTCGATGAGCGTTTCCACTGCAATCCCGTTCCGATTCAGTTGCCTATCGGCGCTGAGGACACATTCAAGGGCATTGTAGACCTTGTCGAAATGGACGCCGAAATCTATTATGACGATCTCGGTAAGGATGTCCGCCGCGAACCCATCCCCGACGATATGAAAGAGTTGGCGGAGAAATACCGTACACAGCTTTTAGAGCATGTTGTCGAGCAGGATGACGAACTGATGGAAAAATATTTCAACGGCGAGGAAATCCCCGTTGCAGATATTAAACGCATTATTCGCAAATCTACGATTGAAAACAGCATGGTGCCGATTACCTGCGGTACTTCTTACCGTAACAAGGGTGTACAGCCGCTGTTGGATGCAATCGTCGATTATATGCCCGCGCCGACCGATGTTGAGGCAATTAAGGGTGTAAACCCCGACACCGACGAAGAAGAAGTGCGCCATTCTTCCGATGACGAGCCGTTTGCGGCTTTGGCATTCAAGATTGCCACTGACCCCTATGTCGGTAAGATTTGCTACTTCCGTGTCTATTCGGGTACGGTTGAAGCCGGCTCCAGTGTTTATAACTCCGTTAAGGATAACCGTGAGCGCATGGGCCGTATTTTGCAGATGCATGCAAATCACCGTGAAGATATTGAGGTCTGCTATGCAGGCGACATCGCCGCAGCAGTCGGTCTTAAGAATACCACCACAGGTGACACGCTCTGCGATGAGAAGCATCCCGTTATTTTGGAATCCATGAACTTCCCGGAGCCTGTTATCCGTGTTGCGATTGAGCCGAAAACCAAAGCGGGTCAGGAAAAGATGGGTATCGGTCTGCAGAAGCTTGCTGAAGAAGACCCGACCTTTAAATGCTACACCGATGAAGAAACCGGTCAGACCATTATCGCCGGTATGGGCGAGCTCCATTTGGAGATTATCGTTGACCGTTTGCTTCGTGAATTTAAGGTGGAAGCCAATGTTGGTAAGCCGCAGGTTGCTTACCGCGAAACCATTCGCAAGCCCGCGTCCTCTGACACGAAGTATGCGCGTCAGTCCGGCGGTAAAGGTCAGTACGGTCATGTTAAGATTAACATTGAGCCGAATGTTGACAAGGGCTACGAATTTGTAAACAACATCGTCGGCGGTGCTATTCCGAAGGAATACATCGGACCGATTGACGCAGGTATTCAGGGCGCTATGCAGTCCGGTGTGCTTGCAGGCTATTCCGTAGTCGATGTAAAGGTTACATTGTACGACGGTTCTTATCACGAGGTCGACTCCTCTGAAATGGCGTTCAAGATTGCCGGTTCTATGGCATTCAAGGATGCCGCAAGAAAAGCAGACCCCGTTCTTCTGGAGCCCATCATGAAGGTTGTTGTTATCGTTCCTGAGGAATACATGGGCGATGTTATCGGCGACCTCAATTCCCGCCGCGGCGAGATTCAGGGCTTTGAAGACAGATCCGGCGTGAAGCAGATTAACGCACATGTGCCGCTGTCGGAAATGTTTGGTTATGCAACCGACCTTCGCTCCAAGAGCCAGGGACGCGGTCAGTACGTTATGGAACCCGATGGGTACAAGGAAGTGCCGAAATCCATTGCGGAGAAAATCATTTCCGAACGTACCAAGAAAGACTAATTTTTAGAAAAAGACTTGAAATTTTACCGTTTTATTGGTAAAATACAAGCACATAGCATTTTATTTTAAATTGCGCTTATAAAAGGAGGAAAATTCCAATGGCAAAGGAAAAATTTAACCGTAGCAAACCCCACGTGAACATTGGTACCATCGGCCACGTTGACCATGGTAAGACCACTCTCACCGCTGCGATCACCAAGACCCTCGCAATGAAGGGCTATGCAAAGTTTGAAGCATATGACATGATCGACAAGGCTCCCGAAGAGAGAGAGCGCGGCATCACAATCAACACTGCACACGTTGAGTATGAAACCGATACTCGTCACTATGCACACGTTGACTGCCCCGGCCACGCGGACTATATCAAGAACATGATTACCGGTGCTGCACAGATGGACGGCGCTATCTTGGTTATCGCTGCTACTGATGGCCCGATGGCACAGACCAAAGAGCATCTGCTTCTTGCCCGTCAGGTTGGCGTGCCCTATATCATCGTTTTCCTGAACAAAGCTGACCAGGTTGACGATGCTGAGCTTCTTGAGCTCGTTGAGATGGAAGTCCGTGAAACTCTTTCCGAGTACGGTTTCCCCGGCGATGACACCCCGATTATCACCGGTTCTGCACTGAAAGCACTTGAGTATACCGGCGGCGATCTGAGCGCTCCCGAACTCAAGCCGATTTGGGATTTGATGGATGCTGTTGACAGCTACATCCCGACCCCCGACCGTAAAGCGGACCAGCCGTTCCTTATGCCTATTGAAGACGTTATGACCATCTCCGGCCGTGGTACTGTTGTTACCGGTCGTGTGGAGCGCGGTCAGCTCAAGACAGGCGAGGAAGTTGAAATCGTTGGTTTGACTGATGAGAAGAAGAAGACCGTTGTTACCGGTATCGAAATGTTCAGAAAGACTCTGGATTATGCTGAAGCAGGCGACAACATCGGCGCACTTCTTCGCGGCGTACAGAGAACAGAGGTGGAGCGCGGTCAGGTTCTTTCCAAACCCGGTTCCATTCATCCCTACACCAAGTTCAAGGGTCAGGTTTATGTCCTGAATAAAGATGAAGGCGGCCGTCATACACCGTTCTTCAATAACTATCGTCCGCAGTTCTATTTCAGAACCACTGACGTTACAGGTGTTATCAACCTTCCCGAAGGCACTGAAATGTGCATGCCCGGCGATAACGTCGAGATGGATGTTGAATTGATTACCCCGATTGCTATCGAAGAGGGTCTTCGCTTCGCTATCCGTGAAGGCGGCCGTACAGTTGGTTCAGGCGTTGTTGTTGCGGTTTCCGACTAATAACAGACCTGTCTGATTGACAAAAGCAATTTGAATCCCCGAAGCTGTGTTATGCACATCTTCGGGGATTTTTCTTGTTTGTATAGCCGTAACTAATGCGTACGACTTAAAAAGAGCAGGCGATATAAAGCTTATACCATTTTTTCAAAATGCACGGTTTGATTTTTCATTGAGATTTTTCCTACCTTCTAACCGTATGATGTTAATTCTTTTTTTATAGGTTAAAAAGGAATGGTCTATCGGGAACCCTAAAATTTGTTCTGTTTTTAAAAAAGACAGATGTAAACGGTCTGCGTCCTGTTGACCGATGTATTCCCACAAAACTATGTATTTGCCCATATGTACTTCTCCTACAGATAAGTTATGTGCGTTTCATTTTGCAAATCAAGACATAAACCGCGATTGCCGCAACTGCCGCGCCGAAGAGAATACCGTACATTGTGCCTGTTTCCACTGAACGGTCAAAGAAATACAAATTACAGTCTACGCTGTCCCGAATGCCTGTAATGACTTCTTCCGGAAAGCCGCTGTTCGCCATTTCCGTGAATACACCGCGCATGGCGTGATTGCGCAAAAGCGAAGTACCGTAGGTTCCGGGTAAGAAGGATAAAACCTTTTGTAATCCGTCGCTGAAGTTGGAAATCGGCATGTAGGCGCCGCAAAGGAAGCCGTAACCGGCGCTGACCAGCGTACCGACTGCGGACATTTGTCCTTGTGTTGTCAAAAATACATTGATAATGCTCGAAAGCGCTGTACCGAACAGCACCAGCAGGAAAACATCTGCGAAAATCAGAAGAATATCCGTGACGGACAGGTACCACCCCACTTTTGCGAGGTACAAAAATCCTGCACACGCCGTAATCAGGAAGATAATCAGTGTGGAAACGGCTGTGGCGATGTAATAGCTGAGCGCCAGGACAGAACGCTTGACAGGTGTAACAGTCAAATCCTGCCGTGCACCTGTGACCTTATCCTGTACCATCAGCAGATTGGAGCAGAATGCAACTGTCACACTGCAAACTGCCAACAGCGAAGAAATGAGTTGCCCGCCGACCAATCCGTCAATCAAACCGTCTGCAACCGTAAATCCCTCAGGCAATGCGCTGAGAAAACTGCTGCGGTAGGTATTGCCGAGAAAGGTGACATACAGCACCAGTAAAATCAGCGGCGTAATGAGTGCTGAGAAAAATAATCCTTTGTCTTTGAAAAACAGTTTGATATTGCGTCCGATTAACGCGCTCAGTGCTTTCATGCCTGTTCACCTCCGACTAAGCTCTTACCCGTTACGGCAAGAAACACATCATCCATTTTGCCTTTTACGATTTCATAGTCCGTAAACAGTGTGGGGTGTGCCGTAATCAGCTGTGTTGCCGCCCGCGTGTCGGGAATTGCCAGGCGGTAGACATCGCCGTGCAGAGTTTCATAAGGCACACCGAGTGCCCGTACTTGTGTTTCGTTTGTGTCATATAAAGTAATGAAATCCCCCGTGTATGTGTTTTTCAGTTGTAAGGGCGTACCCTCGGCGGCAATTTTGCCGCTGTCGAGGATAATGACATAGTCTGCGTCCGCCGCCTCTTCCATATAGTGTGTTGTCAAAAATACGGTCATATGGTTTTCGGTACGAAGCTGTGTAACCACATCCCAAAGCAGCTTGCGCGTTTGCGGGTCCAGCCCCGTGGTGGGTTCGTCCAATATTAAAATTTTCGGACTGTGCAAAAGCGCGCGTGCAATATCAATTCTGCGGCGCTGACCGCCCGAAAGCTTGCCGACGGTTCGTTTTAATAAATCGCTGAAATCCAAAAGCGCCGCCAGTTCTTGCAGCCGGTCTTCAAAAGCCTTTCCGACAATGCCGTACAATGCGGCACGGCTTTTCAGATTATCGCGCACACTGAGCGCCTTATCGAGTACGGAGTTTTGGAACACAACGCCCAAATTTTGCTTTACGACATCGATATTGCGGTCTAAATCTGCACCGTCAATGGTTACCGTTCCGCCGTCTTTCGGGAGCTGTCCGCACAGAATGGAGATGGTGGTGCTTTTGCCCGCGCCGTTGATGCCTAAAAAGGCGAACAACTGACCTTGCCGCACGTGAAAGCTCAAATCCTGCACCGCTTTGATGTCGCCGAAGCTTTTGGAAAGATGCTGTATTTCAATCACATTTTTCATCTGCAACACCCTTTGAAAATATTTTCCAAATTTTATTCTACAGTATTTCTTATCAAATAGCAATCCATAAATTGCTATTCTCCGCAGTTTGTAGTAAAATAAGCACAAGCTTATTTTATGTCCCTTTGACTCTGCCCCGACGGCAAACCGCCAAAGATGGACGGATTTTACCATTACAAAACGTTTCGTGTTTATGGTGAAATAAAAACCAGCCCCCCGAAGAACCTTGATTTTACAAGGAATTTCGGAGGCTTTGTTGCAAATGTGTTGCATTGAACTATTGAATTGAACACCTAAATTGAAATCAGTTCAACGGTTGCCCGCAGTTCTTCTATTGTCTTGTGGTTATATACCCGGTTGCCCGTATCTTTGGAAGTATGCCCCATAAGTAAATCAAT
>DKUE01000017.1:29389-84124 GCA_002490525.1 Ruminococcaceae bacterium UBA7212 | reverse complement strand
TCGGTCCCTATCTGTCGTGGGCGTAGGATATTTGAAGAGTGCTGTCCCTAGTACGAGAGGACCGGGATGGACGCACCGCTGGCGCATCGGTTGTCATGCCAATGGCACGGCCGAGCAACTATGTGCGGTTCGGATAAACGCTGAAAGCATCTAAGCGTGAAGCCATCTCTAAGATAAGATATCCCACAGCTTAAGCTGGTAAGACCCCTCAAAGACTATGAGGTTGATAGGCTGCGTGTGTAAGCACGGTGACGTGTTTAGCTTGGCAGTACTAATAGGTCGAGGGCTTGACCTTTGTGAGTTCCAAAGCGAACTCACCAGTTTGAAACACTTTTTCTCAGTTTTTCCCTCCCTTCTTTCCCTTCTCCCTTTGTTCAGTTTTTAGGGTGTAATTTATATGCACTGTGTATTGAGACCTGCTAAATCAGCAGGTCTTTTTTGTCTTATAATTTGCTCGAATTTTCTGAAAAAGGCTTGATTGTGCACAGCGAACAGCGGAGTGACCACAATTGTGATGTTTGCGGTGTTTCTGAGGGGATTTTTACCGGCGGTATTGAGACCCGACAAATTTTGGATGGAAAATCAGTATCGTTGTTTTCGCAGGCGTACGGCTATTTTGAAGCAACGGTTATCTTCCCGCGCGGCACAGGTATGTGGTCTGCCTTTTGGTTGCAAAGCGACGGCACAGGCAAAATCGGCAGTCAGGGCAAAGACGGCAGTGAACTGGATATATATGAATCTTCGTTTATGTCTGCAAATCCGACCAAAACAGGGCAGGCGATTCACTATGACGCTTACGATGCGCCGTGGTATCGCAGTAAAGGCAATGTGACGGATGTCGGATACAATCTTTACGATGGTCAGCCGCATATATATGCCTTAAAATGGACGCCAAGCGAATAGTTGTGGACGGCACACCCGTTTGGGCAAGCAATTACGGCGGTGTGTCGCAAGTACCCGAGTTTTTACGCCTGACCGTGGAGATTCGTCCGAACCAGTGGGGACCTTATGCGCAGGAACTTGGTGATTTTGTCAATCACGCGGACGGCACCAATGATTTTATTATTCAGAATGTAAGAGTTTGTCAGAATACGGATTTTGAAGAATGCGCACGCACGGATGCAGATTTTAAGGATAAAAAGAATCTGTATAAAGGATTACTGATTGGTGGCAATACCGTTGCGGCGGGGCTTGCCGCGACTGCAATCGGCATTGCGGCAAAGGCGATTTACAAAGCACGCAAAAAGAAATCAGCAAATCCGTAACATCGCCCTCAGCACACTGACCTTTACCGTCAAATACGGCCATACAAAGCTAAAATATGTTTCCTGTACGGAATCAACTTTTGACAGGTGTGATGTATATGCAGGGAATACAGGTGTTCTCAAGCTGGCATGCATTGACAACACTGCCGTATCCGCAGGGAGTATCGCTGTTTTGGCCTTTGAAGTCATCGCGCCTGCGGCATGTCTTACGGAATTAACCTTGGCACTTGAAGAAGCCTATGACGGCAGCGACAAAGCTGTTCCTGTAGCGGGCGGTACATGGAATTTTCCATTGTGAGAACACTGCTCGGTGATGTCAACGGTGACGGCAAATTACGGCGATTGACGCCCGTTGGATTCTGCAAGCCGCCTCGGGCTTTCGAGTGCGTAAAAATATATAGAAACACCCTGTATATGGAGTAATATCTATGTGCAGGGTGTTTTTGGCATATTGAATTGGCAGTTATCTAAAATGGAATATACAGCATTTTGCTTTACCGTAAATGCGAGAAGAAATTTAGAAGTGCGAACATATCAGCACACTGCTTTTTATTTTTCACAAAAATTCCGATAAATTTCAAAATAAGCCTTGATTTTATTGTAAGAATATATTATAATACCTTAGCATTCAAGAATGTGTGCACTTCGGGGTGTGGCGAAGTTTGGTATCGCGCTTGGTTCGGGACCAAGAGGCCATGGGTTCAAGTCCCGTCACTCCGACCACAAATTATGACGCAAGGGTGCTCCTTGCGTCATTCATTTACGCGGCTGTAGTTCATCGGTAGAATGCAAGCTTCCCAAGCTTGACAGGTGGGTTCGACTCCCATCAGCCGCTCCAACCGTATAAGCCTCGTATTTTCAACAAATACGAGGCTTTTTGATTTCACAGACCGCGTCATCGTTTGTTCCCTATGATGCGTGGAATTTACATTGTTCTGATTGAGATTCTTCGCTACACTCAGAATGACAAACAGGGGGCTTTGTGTCCGCTCGCGGATGTACGATGCAGCCCTCAACGGGTCTAAAGAAAAACCTTATGAGATACGTTCCGTAGCCCGATTCCAAAACAAATACCCTGTACAACTGCGTACAGGGTTAATTTGTGTAGAAAACGGATTATACGTTTTAAAACTCCAGCCAAATCTCCATATTTGCATCGGACGGCATGCGCCAGTCACCGCGCGGGGAAAGACTGACCGAACCGACCTTCGGACCGTCGGGTAGGCAGGAACGCTTGAACTGATTGGTGAAAAAGCGTTTGATAAACAGCTGAAGCCAGCGCTTTAACTGTTCTTCTGTGTAGATGCCCGCGAACGCACGGCTTGCCATAAACAGCATTTTTTCAGGCCGTGTGCCGAAGCGAAGGAAATGATACAAATAAAAGTCGTGTACCTCGTAAGGTCCGAGCGTGTCCTCGGTTTTTTGCTGAATCTTGCCGTTTTCGTCGGGCGGAAGCAACTCGGGGCTGACGGGGGTATCTAACACATCATACAGAATCTCGGCAATCTCTTTCGGCAGATGTTCTGCCTCGTTTTCCACCAAATGACGGACAAGCGTTTTCGGTACGCCCGCGTTTACGCCGTACATACTCATATGGTCGGCATTGTAGGTGCACCATCCGAGTGCCAATTCGCTGAGGTCGCCCGTGCCGACCAAAATGCCACCGTGGCGGTTGGCAAGGTCCATCAGAATTTGTGTGCGCTCGCGCGCCTGCGTGTTTTCATAGGTGATATCGTGGATTTGCGGGTCGTGTCCGATATCTTTCATATGCTGCATTGCCGCATCACGAATCGGGATTTCCAAAAACTGTGCGCCGAAGGCTTTAATGAGTGCTACCGCATTGTGATACGTGCGGTCTGTCGTGCCGAATCCGGGCATCGTCACACAAAGAATATTTTCAGGCGGGAGCTTCAAAATCTCCATCGCACGCACAGAAACCAACAGCGCAAGCGTGGAATCCAATCCGCCGGAAATCCCGATCACTGCTTTTTGCAGTCCCGTATGCGAAAGCCGTTTTGCCAATCCGTGGCTTTGAATCGCCAGAATCTCACGGCACCGTTCATCCTTTTCCGCTGTATTTGACGGCACAAACGGATGCGGACTGAAGGTGCGTGTTACATCGGAAAAATCGGTTTGCGCAGAAAAATCAGACCTTGCATCTATATTTCCGTTTTCATAAACAGAGCTTTTCTCTGTATGATAATTGTCCGAGAACGAACCATTCCGAATCCGTTCCGCGTTCAACTTGTCTATATCAATATCCGCTGTACAGCGGCTGCCGTCAAAGGCAAACCGTTCGCCCTCGGCTAAAATCGCGCCGTTTTCCGCAATCGTGCAAGCCCCCGAAAAAACCAAATCCGTAGAGGATTCCCCAACGCCTGCTGAGGCGTACATATACGCGCAGAAGCATTTTGCACTCTGTGCGGCAATAATGCTTTTGCGGTAATCGTTTTTTGTAACCGCCTCATTGCTTGCGGAAAGATTGACAATAATATTCGCTCCTGAAAGCGCAAGCTTGGTGCTCGGCGGGTTCGGTACCCACAAATCCTCGCAGATTTCTACACCGATAGAAATATCATCCGAAAGCCGAAATTGGGCACCGATACTGCAATCTACAAATTGATTTGCAAATCGAATCTCTTCACCGTGTAAATCTTTTCCGCTCGCAAACCACCGCTTTTCATAATACTCCCCGTAATTCGGAATATACGTTTTCGGTACAAATCCCCAAATCTCTCCCCGAAAAAGCACCGCCGCGCAGTTATACAGCCGATTATCTGCGCGCACAGGCAAGCCGATGCAAATGACCATATCCAAATTTTCGGTCTTTTCGCACATCGTTTCGAGGGCGCGCATACACGCATCCGTCAGTGTTTTCTGCAAAAACAGGTCGCCGCAGGTGTAGCCCGAAAGATATAACTCGGGAAAGGTTAAAATTTTCACCTTATCTTTTTTGGCGAGCTCAATTTCCGCCAGTGCATTTTCCAAATTCTTTTGCACACCGCCCACACTGACGCGCGGTGACGCGGCGCGTACTTTTATAAATCCGCTGTTCATCGGTAACCCTCACAGTTCGAAAAACTTTTTATCATATGAATACAATTATATATGAAAGCAGGAATTTTCGCAAGTATTTCCCTATTGACAAGTATGCTATAATAAGTGAAAAACGATTTTTAGGTGATACATATGCGCGAATTTCAAAAATCTCACAAGCTTGACCATGTTTGCTACGACCTTCGCGGACCGGTTTTAGACGAGGCGAACCGCATGGCGCAAAACGGTGTGCAAATCTTGAAGCTGAATATCGGCAATCCCGCACCGTTTCATTTCACCGCTCCCGATGAAATTATCCAGGATATGCAGTTTAACCTGCGCAACGCGGAAGGGTATTCCGATTCCAAAGGCATTTTTTCCGCACGCAAAGCCATTATGCAGTATTGCCAGCTGAAAAATATTGAAGGCGTCGGTATTAACGATATTTACACAGGCAACGGTGTCAGCGAAATGATTACCATGTCTATGCAGGGACTTCTTGATAACGGTGACGAAATGCTTGTGCCTGCACCCGATTATCCGCTGTGGACGGCGTCCGTGACGCTTGCGGGTGGCAATGCCGTGCATTATATGTGCGATGAGCAGAACGAATGGAATCCTGATATTGATGACATTTGGAAGAAGATTACCGACAAGACAAAAGGGATTGTGATTATCAATCCGAACAATCCGACAGGTGCGCTGTATTCCAAAGAAATTTTGGAAGAGATCGTTAAAATCGCGCGTGAGCACGAGCTGATTATTTTCTCGGATGAAATTTACGACCGTTTGGTGATGGACGGACTTCAGCATATTTCGATTGCGTCACTTGCACCCGATGTACCTTGCGTGACCTTTAACGGACTGTCAAAATCACACCGTGTGGCGGGCTTTCGATGCGGCTGGATGACCATCAGCGGTGACAAGAAGAAAATCAAGGGCTACATTGAAGGCTTGAATCTGCTTTCGTCTATGCGTCTTTGCTCCAATGTACCCGCACAGCAGATTATTCAGACCGCGCTTGGCGGGGTGCAGAGTGTGGATAAGCTTTTACAGCCCGGCGGACGGATTTACGAACAGCGCGAATGTGTTTACAATGCGCTGTCCTCGATGGATGGTGTCAGCGTGATGAAGCCGAAAGCCGCATTTTATATTTTCCCGAAATTCGACTGCAAAAAGTTCAATATTAAGGATGATGAGCAGTTTGTTTTGGATTTCCTGCGGCAAAAAAAGGTTTTGGTCGTGCAGGGGACGGCGTTCCATTACCCAACACCCGACCACATCCGCATTGTGTATCTGCCGAATACCAAAAAGCTTACAGAGGCAACAGATGCGTTGGCGGATTTTTTGAAAAATTACAGCCAAGCGTAACCTCGAATAAAAAAGCAGTCTGCCGGAGAGAATTCTCCGACAGACCTTTTTGTCCGAAAAAATTTTCTGAACGAAGTTATTTCAAGCCGTCTTCATAAGACTTGATCATCTTTTTAACCATCTGACCGCCGACGGAGCCTGCCTGCTTAGAGGTAAGGTCACCGTTGTAGCCCTGCTTCAGGTTTACGCCCACTTCAGAAGCAGCTTCCATCTTGAACTTATCAAGAGCCGCACGAGCCTCGGGAACAACTGTTTTGTTTCTGCTAGCCACTGTAAACACTCCTTTGCTTTGTATTTGCGTTTGCAATAGTATTTTTATCTTTCATGCCGAAGATATGAAAGTGAATAAATTCTAATATTGCTAAATTTTTGAAATCATCCGTTTTAAGTTTTTTTGAAAAGTCATAACCCTTCTTATCTTATCATATCTATGTATTGATAAGGTAAGGAGGGTTCGACATTGAAAGACTGTGTAGAAGACCGCGCTGTGGAGCTGGGGGAATATATTGTTAAAAATCAGGCAACGGTTCGTGCCGCCGCAAGGGTTTTCGGCATCAGCAAAAGCACGGTACATATGGATGTTGCCAAACGTTTGGAAAAAATCAGTCCGGGGCTTTACAACGAGGTGCGCGAGGTGCTTGATGTCAACAAAGCACAGCGGCATATCCGCGGCGGACTTGCCACACGCGAAAAATATAAGGCGAATACGGATGCATAGATAACTGTCATTCTGCACGAAGAGAAGCATCTCACATGCCGAAAAATAAAATCGGCATATGCGTTTTGCCGTCTCTGCACAGCGTAATTTTGATTCGCCCGCAACAAGCTATTTTCCACGGCAAAAACGCGGTTTTCGTGACCGCGTTCTTTTTTACCCTGAAAAAACGAAAAAAATTGAAAAGTCAAGTTGTAAATTGCAAAAAACCGCAAATTTTCACATTTGGGTAATGAATCAAGCAGAGATAAGACTGTTTAAACACGCTTCGAATAAATCAGCTGAGCTATAAAAATCAAAAATCCCTCGGGGATAATTATTTATCCATTTTTCGAGTTTGCACGTATCGGCAGGCGTAACTTTATCCAGGCTAACGCCTTTCGGATAATGACGACGTATCATCTTGTTTTGATTTTCATTCGAACCGCGTTCGTATGAGCTGTACGGATGGCAATAATAAACTTTCGTGCGATTGCCTGTGCTTCGGCAGCTCTGCTCAAGTCCTGCGCAATCGGAAAATTCGGAGCCGTTGTCTACGGTTATTGTTTGGAATAATTTAGGAAACAGCCCCGTTCCATATGTACGCTCGATACCGTTTAAAGTCTTTACTACGCTTGCAGCTGTGTGGTCTTTCATTATGCGGATAATTTCGTACCGTGTATACCGTTCTGTAAGCACAAGAAAAGTTTTCTTTGTTCCTTTTTTACCTACTACACAATCCATTTCCCAATGTCCGAAAGAGGAACGCTCTGCAATTTCTGCAGGGCGTTTCTCTATACTCTCTCCTTTGGGAGCACGGGCGGCGCGAACCCGTTTGTATCGATGTTCGGTTTTATGCCTTTTGACGGGTAAATCGTCATTTGTAATCGTTGCAAATACGCCCTGGTCGATATAACGGTAAAAGGTCGGTTTGGATATAGTAGTATCAAATTGTAAGCCTTTACGCTTAATTTCTCCGAGGATAGCACCTGGAGCGTATTTTTCTACCGATACTTTATATTCGAGATATGCCGCGTATTCGTGGTCATTTCCGATTTTAAGCCCTGCACCTTTTGCACGAAGATTTTCTTGATATTTTGCTTCGGCAATATCGGGACTATAACGCATTTCGGTTGTGTAATCGCCGTTTAGGTGCTCATATTGTCCGCGCGCGAGTTCGTTGTATATTGTTCTCCAATGCACGCCGAGCATTGCTGCCATATCCTTTTTTGAAACCCCTGCTTTTTGCCACGCCTCGATTTTCAATCGGTCATTAAAAGAAAGATGTTTGAAATGTCGCATATAACTGCCCCCTTCGTTTGGCTTACTCCTCGTTCTGCATTTTCTGCATTTTTTCTGCCAATGCTTCCTTGATAAATGCATTGGTGCTCATTCCTGCCGCCTGTGCAGTGGCGACAATGACCGCTTTCTGACCCTTTTTTACTGTGAATTCAATGCGGTCATACGCTTTCGCGTTGTACTTGCGGTTTGCTCTTGTTCTTGCCGTTGGCATATTTTATCACCTCTGAGAGCAGTATACCGCGAATTTTGTCAAAATACAATACCGTTATGTTGTTTTTGTATATCTCGATACAATACCGTTATGCTATTTTGTGCATTTTGACGAAGCCTGCTGTTTTGACCGCAAATTCATCTGTATTTTAGTGTGCAGGATAAAGCAAGGTACACCTAACGGCGTACCTTGCGGTTGACAACATCGGGCAAAGCCCGCTGTTACGCGGTTTTTCAGACCTCTTTGTGCAATTTGCCAAGGTGCACCTAAGAAGCGTTTTGTCGACAAAGTTGTATACAAAATAAGCAGAAAAACGGCAAAAAGCTTGATATATCAAGAAAAAACCTGTCTACAAATTTGTAGACAGGTCATTTTTAACCCTTTTCAAGCCCTCCGACTAAGCGACTGTGCAGGTGTATCGGCTGCACAGCCGCAAAGCCGTCTAATAGGAGGACGATTAGAGAGATATGGTCTGATTAAACTTTGGATTTCCGCCTTTTCTGCGACAGCGTAATCCACGCTGCGGCAAGCAATACGGCGGTCGCAGTCACTGAAAGCCAAACGGCAGCTGTTTCACCCGTTTTCGGAATCTCCACAGGAATCGGCGTGTTCGTCATATTGATGCGCACAACCGTCTGTTCGTCCGTAATTTCAAACGGGTATTCTGTTTCGTCAAGAATATACCCATCCGCCGCGGCGAACTCTTGGTAGGTGTATTTGCCTTTCTGCAGCTTGTCAAACTCGACAACGCCGCTTTCATCGGTGTAGCCCTCGCGGATAATCTCGCCCTGCTCGTTGCGGATCCGAAAGCCCACGTTCGGCAGCGGCTTGCCGTTAGAAATATCGGATTTCATAATAATCAGCTTACCGTCCGCCCAGGTGTTCACAGCTTCGAGCTCCACGAGCTGACCATCCTCGGTAATTGATACCGAAATCGGTTCGCCGCCGAACAAATAGCCATCGGGTGCAGACAGCTCGACAAGCATATAGTCGCCCATCGGCACGTCAGTAAAGGCAAAAATGCCGTTCTCGTCGCTCTCGGAGAGCATAAGCGCGGTTTCTTCGGTGAAGTCCTCGGCACTTGTCGGGAACAGTCCGAACTGACAGCCTGCAAGCACATTGCCTTGTTCATCCACCTTTTTGCCGTAAATATCGCCGCGCTTGAGCGTATTGTCAATGGGCGCACCGTTGTTCACAGAGATATGGACTTCTGCCGTGTCCTGCCCTTCGTATTCGAATACAACAGGATAGATTTCATCGGAAAGAATGTAGTGCTCGTCGGTGCTGTATTCCTTGACATAGGTTTTGGCGTCCACAGGCAAATCCGTAGAGAACTGCGCCGTACCGTTCTCGTTTAAGCTGAGAATTTCGAGCAAGCCGTCTTTCGGAATCACCGAACCGTCAGCTGCCGTAAGCTCTTCGGCGGCATACAGCGCAAACTGTACGTTCAGAATCTCATCGTCTTCGCCAATGTCAAACACTTCGTCTTTCTCAAGGACTTTTTCAAGGTCGATAATTGCCTTTTGCCGCGCATTGGTGACGGTAATCGCCGCAGAGGTTACAGAAACATTCTGCCCGGCATAGGCAATCGTCACTTCGTATACGGTCGGGTCAAGCACCATACCGTGCGCCGCTTTGGTTTCCTGCACAAGATATTTACCGAGATACAGGGGCTTCGATTTGGTTGTACTGTCCCCGATAACAAGCGTATCCGCCACAGCACCCGCAGCTGTGCGCAGTGTGCCGTCAGGCGTGGTAATATCCTCTGCGGCAGTGATTCGGAACTCTGCACCCTTGTTATTCGTCAAATCGAATACAGGCTGATATATGCCGTTTTCTTCGGAAACAGAGCTGAATACCTCACCGAGCTTTGTAATGTCGATTGTGCCTTTCTGCGGCGCGTCAGACTTCGAAATCAGCACAACGGTCAGACCGCCTTCCTCTTGCATTGTTTCAGGCGTAATATCGAAGTATACAGGCGTGCTGTCGAGTACATAGCCGTAAGGCGCTTTGACCTCAACCGCTTTGTAGCCCTTGCCGTAGGGCAGTTTTTCGGGTGTAACAAGCTTACCATCGCTGTCTGTATAGAATGTATCCACAACAGTCGGCGTAGGATAGGTAAAGGACATTGTTACAAGCTTGCCCTGCGGGTCATAGAGCTGTACGCCTGTTCCCGCCAAAGGAATGGTTTTGCCCGTTTCCGCGTCCGACTTGGTAAATTTTAGATAGCTCTCGAAGGTGGCGTTATTGATGAGGTATCGGTACACTTCACCGTGTTCGCTGATAACAACCTCAAAGTCGGGAATAAAGGCTGCACCCTCGTTCCCTTGTGTCTGATGTACCGTGTAAACGCCGTAGGGGAGCTTTTGGGTTTGCGCGAAACCGTTTTCATCCGTGACAAGCAAATCCCTTTCAAGGTCTTTTGCGGCAGTGTAAGAGCCGACAGACTTCAAATACACCTCGAACGCCGCGCCAACTTCGGGCGTTTCGATTTGCGTATCGCCGTTGTCGTTGTGTTTGATAATGGCAATCTGCCCGAGAATCGGGTTCTCGGTAACCGTCATAGAAATGGGGTTGTGCTCGATTGTAAAGTTGCGCGGCTCTGCGCCGATACGGTACACGGTTTCATCGAGCAAATACCCTTGTGAAGGTGTCAGCTCGCGGAGTGTCCAATTTTCGCCGCAGATGTATTCCCTTGAGGTGAACGCGCCGCTTTTATCGGTCGTGTAGGTGTCAACAAGCGTGTCGCCGTCATAAATGCCGTATACGGCGTTTTCCAAAGTGGCGTCACCTTGCGCCGTACCTGTCACGCTGTCCTGCTTTTTAACGGTTACAGTGAATTTTTTGAGGATATTCGAGAAATATACAGAAGCAGTCTGCCCGGGCAGAACCGTAACAGTCTGTGCGCTTTGCGGGATGTATTTATCACCGACAAGCTCCGTGACGGTGTATGTGCCCGCAATCAGGTTTTCGGCGGTGATTGTGCCGTCCGAACCTGTGCGCACGTCTTTTTCGACGCCGTTGCCGCTGATATGCAGCGGAACGTCGGCAATCACGCCGTCCTCGGACTGTTTAACAATGCGGATATTGCCGACAGATTCCGTTTCCAGGCTGAAATATGCGTTGACAGGGTCTTTTAAGTCTATCGCAACTGCTGTCGTTTGGTCTGAACCGACTGCGAACCCTGCACAAAGGGCGGGGAGCGAGCTGACATAGGTATTGCTGATGCGCTCTCCTGTGACTGTGCAGTCTTTCAGAATCTGGTTTGTGCTGATGTGCAGGGTGTTGCCCGATTTCGAGAATGTTACGCCGTTTGCGGCAAAGGTATACCCCGAAAGCACGCCTTTTGTGTCCGTGACACTGCCCTCATATTTCCCTGTGGAAACATTGTACTTGAGGGTGATTTTCTTCTCGTGCGCTCGATTGAAATCGCGAGTAGTAAAACTTGGAACGGTTCGATGTGACAAGATTTGTTCTTTGATTTTTGCATAAACCGCTTTTGCATTTGCACGGTTCTCTGCAGAGGTTCTGCCGCCGAACACGTGGTTGAGGTAAGCCTCCTCTTGCGCGCCGTCAAAGTGCCCCAATACAAGCGACCACACAATGCCCCAGGTAGCAACATACTCTGTTTCCCAGGAATAGCCGTACTTTGTGCTGTGACCGTCATATCCGTACAGCTCGGCAAAGGAAATCTTATCTTGCACGTCCTCAGAAAGGGAATCCATACTGTCGCGGATTGTTTTTGTGCCGTCTGTAAAGTGCTCGTTCGGCTCAATGCAGTAGGCAGGTCTGCCGTCCTCTGTGTGCAGGTACTGGTGCTGTCCGTACTTGTTTGTGCCTAAGCCCGACCCCGAAAAATCGTAGTAGAAGCCGCTGATCCATTCCTTAGAGCCGCTGACCCGCACCGTATCGCCGACAGTTAAGGCAGATACGCCGACAGACAGGCAGGAAAACAGCGTCAGCAGAGCCAACAGCACAGCCAAACAGCGTTTGGTTTGTCTTTTCATCGTGAAAAACTCCTTTTTTAAAAAATATTTATGTGAAAAGTCCAAAATCTTGGACTTGATTACGGGTCTGACAGTTGCAAAAAAATGGAAAACGTGGTAAAGTGTAGGTGTCAAGAAAAGTGATGTATTATCACTTTATATTTGTAGGTGAGTGTAATGAAGAAGCTATCTTTGCAAACGATTCGGAACGATAAGAGAACACGGAAGGCAGTCATCGGCGCAAGTGTCGGTGCGGTGCTTGTCCTTGCCGCAGCGGTCACGGTACCCGTTATGCTCCGTAATCGCACGCCTGCAGCGCAGGCGGCGGAACCGTCGGTGACGGTGACCGAACAGACAGCTGCCGAAACTGCTGCAGCTGCACCGACAAGCGAAGCCGTAACCGTGCCGACCGCATCGGAAACGACCGAGCCGACAACGGCGGCGCCGCCCACAACAGAGAAAAAAGAAAATCCCAAAACCTCTGCAAAACCCGCTGCGCAAGGTTCGGGAAACGGCAGCGGCGCGGTCGCAAAGCAGCCTGCGCCGAATACGCCGCCTGCCGAACCGCAGAAACCGAACAAAAAGCAATGGACGCAAGCCGAAGTGGATGCGCTTGTGGCGGAAATGAAAGCATACGGCATAAGCAAGGGCTTAACCGTAAACAGTGCAAAGGGCATACAAGGTAGTTCTTGGCGAAATCCTGCATCAACACAATCAACACCCGAAAAGGCAAAACAGCGTTTAATATATCTCATAGACGAAGTGTATGATTTTGCCATAGAAGATTTTGGGAATTGTGTAGGCTCGACCTTTAATGTTGTCACCCAGCAATACACGGACAGTGACGGCTATACGCAGTGGGAAATCTACGTTGTGTATTAAAGCCGCATATGAACATCGAAAGGGAGTGCAGGAGCTGCACTCCCTATTTTTGAGGGCTTAGAAAGATAGCCCTTGCATATCTTGCATAAGATTTTCAATGCCCGTTTCAAACTGCTCGTCCCATTGTGCTACCATTTCCTGTTCTTCAAGGGTGAGCTCATCTCGCCACTCCTCAGTTTCGGGGTCGTTGTTTTCACTTGCCCAAAGGGAATACAATTCTTCTTGTCTTTCATTGGATAAGTACATTCTATTTCTCCTTTGCTTCTGACGCTTCACGTGCCCCATTTTGGTACTTTGCCGCTTCCTCAAAATCATATGACCCCTTGAGGCTACACACTTGCTTAACAACCGTTTTACGCAGCTTGGCGACATCTTCCGCCGCGTAGCCGCTGACGGCTGCTAAGATGTTCTCGACCGTGGCAAGCTCCACGGCTTGCTTAAATAAAACCTTGCGTATGCGTTCTTCAGACTGACTGACAACGCCCTTAACCGAGTCCGTAACGGCAGCCGTCAGGAACTCTCCACTGTCGCAGCTGCTGAGGTAGCCCGCATAAAACAGAATCGCCTGTTCGATGAACTCTGAATTGCTCCGAAACTCCTGCGCACAGCGTTGTGTGATAATGTCTGCCGCACGCGGACTGACATATGCCGCGATTTTAATCTTCTTGTCCTGCTCCATTGTCGTATCCTTTCAATCCGTTTGCTTCCATATATCGCTTGACTTTTTTTAATCCGTTGCGAATGCTATCGTAAATGCAGGTTTCCGAAACATCCATTTCTTCCGCTATCTCTTCTACGCGTTTTTCTTCAAAAAATTTCTTAGTCAGGACTTTAATTTCTCTATCGTCATCGCAATAGAAAATTGCTTGTTTCACAGTACTCATAATTGCGTCATATTCTAAAAGTTCGCGGTCAATTTCACGCTCCAAGTCCGTGATTTGGTCAATAATTCTGGTCACAGGCGAATGCGGCAGCTGACCGCCCTGCACCTTTTCCCGCTGTAATGTGCCGCCGCCGAATTGGTCTCGAATCTTACGCAAACGCTGTAAGTGCATAAAGTCCAGATTGATTCTTTCATTCAGCTTTTTCGGGCTTTTTAAAAAATTCCTCGCCGCTAAGGTTTCTTGGTTAATGTTCACAGTATTCGCCCTCCATTGCGATTACATCCGTGCCGAACTCGAAGCGCGGCTGTATGTTCCTGATTTTCTTTGCGGATAGTAACTTGTAAAACTCCGCGTTAAAGCTACCGTCCTCGTTGATTGAGTAAATTTTCATACGCTCCCTCTTTTCTGCTGCTCATATTTCTCAAGCGTGAGTGTAGCCCCTGCTAAAGCATCCTGTAAAGTGAATGAGCTTTCCTCGCTTTGGTCTTTTCTGCCATATGCTTGTCCGTCTACGTTAATGGCGAAAAAAATGTTTTCTCCTGCCGCAATCTCGTTGTAGAGCACGGAGCAGAAATATCCAAGCGAGTTGCGCACGGGCTTTTTTGACCTGCGCATTATGTCCAGAACATTGACAATATTCTCAGGAGTTACCGTGTGCAAAAGCCGCCGTACCTTTTCCTGCGGATAATTTGCTCTGCCGACCACCAAGCGTTCGGTATAGAACATCTGCGTAATCGCATTCTTCACAAACGGAATAAGGCTGTCCTCGCCGTCCTCAAGATACCCCGATTTGAAGTCACAGCGGGCGAAAATCGCTTTCAATTCGCACTGTTCTGATTCCGTCCATCCATCCGCCACGGTACTATCTACTAACTGAGATGGATGGATAGATTGAGTAAGAGATAAGTCTTTATTATTTAATTTTTTATTATTATAATAAGGTTGCTGTACTTTCGGGTTTCCAGGAAGTAGGAAACCAGGAAGTACAAAATCGGCAGAATTTTTTTCTACTTCCGCCTTTCCAGGAAGTACAGAATCAACAGGCTTTTTCTCTACTTCCGTCTTTTCAGGAAGTAGAGAATTTGCAGTATCCTGCGGTTGTTTGGTTGGATAAATGATAGTGGTTTTTTCGCCTTTGCCTGGTTCACTTAGACCAGGAATAGGTAAAGGTTCAGTTAGAGAAAGTCCATAAACACCAGGGGCAGAATCTTCAGACGATTGTGACCGCCAATTCAGATTTGCGGCTATTTCCCCATATTCACGTGCAGGGTCGACAAGCATAAGGTTTTCTATCGGCTTATCGTTCAAATCAAAATCTTCACTGTGTCCGTCCTCATATGTAACCGTATAGCCCCACTCATATTTTTGCACTTTGGCAATGCGCTTTGACGGATCGGTTATGGGCAACTCGTAAATATCGGTCTGCCAGCTCTTTATTCGATTTTCCTCGCGAATAGGATATTTTACCCAATACCCCGCGCGGATGAGCTCCTTAATGGCACTGTATACACTATCTCTGCCGTCCTTATGCGACCGCACAATATCACCAATCATAACCGTCCAATTGTCGGGCTTCGCTAATATGCTGCTGTGCAAGCCGATTGCTTTCAAAGATAGTCGTGTATCATTAAACAGGCTGTTCGGAATTACCGTAAATTGATTTGTTTTCTTCACGCGAAAAATGCTGTCTGCCATACCGTCACTTCCTTTCTTTCTCCCTGTAAAACATCGTATATTCCGTAATCAGTCCTGCACGCTCTATGACATCGTGCAACGCCTCATATTGGAACAACGATTTCAGAAATTTATCGTTTTCACCATACAGACTACAGGACTGCTCATACTTTTGCTGTGCAAGAAATGCCTCCTCAAAAAGAACCTCTGTCAATGTTTGCACAATCATCACCTCTTTAACGTCCGATTTCATATTCCGACTTTATGACACTGTGTCACAAAGTTCCGGCTCAGAGCTTGTATCATATTTTTCGATTCTGTAATATCCAGGGCTGTATATATCCGCACGCTTTGCGTCAAATTCCAATAAGCGGATTTTATGTATTGCGTCATTCAAACTGGCAATATCGGTCTGAACCGTCCTGCCCGTTCGTGTAGTGATTTGGAACATCTACATTCCCACTTTCAGTGATTTATTTCTTTTGTTCGTTGTGTTGCTCCCCAAACGCTCCCGACAGGAAAAACACAATCTGTCGGGAACGCAAAAAGGAGTGTGTACAGCACAACAAACAAAGTGCTGCCTTATTTGTGTGTCTTCGTGCCTAAAGTTCGTGCTTAGGCTATTCTTTCGTGCCAAGACGCAGCTGTGCTGCGTCCGCGCCGTCAGAGCCGACGGTCTGCGCCACAGTTCGGTTTCCACGCCGACGGAAATTCTCGTTCACTGTCGTTTGCCCGAGCATTGCGCTATAAGCCATACGCCCGTTAGCGTCAAGCACACCCGTGCCACCTCGTTTCAATTCTCGATATATAGTGACTTGATTTACGCCGAGAGTTGCTGCTATGCTGCCAATTTTTACATTGGCGGCATACATTTTTTCGAGTGTCTTTCTTTGGTCGTAGCTCAAATAATGGATACTCATCGTTACAAATTCTCCTTTGTTGCATAAAAAAATAAATTGCATTCGGTCGTTGCGACCTCTTGCAATTTATTGTAAAACTCTTGAAAAAACGAAAAAAATTGAAATAAGCCTTGTATTCGGCGGGTATTTTAGATATAATTAACTATATTATGCGCACTGAAAGGTGGAGGCAATTCGTGGCAGAAGAAAAAAATATGTTCGTTGAGCTTGAACATACCGTACTGGATTTTTGGGAAAAAGAAAAGTGCTTTGAAAAGCTGGTCGAAAAGAATAAGGGCAACAAAATGTTCCGCTTTTTGGACGGTCCGATTACAGCGAATAACCCCATGGGCATTCACCATGCGTGGGGACGCAGTATAAAAGATATATTCATTCGCTATCACGCAATGAACGGCTGTGACTGCCGCTACCAAAACGGCTTTGACTCTCAAGGACTTTGGGTGGAAGTCGAGGTGGAAAAGGCGCTCGGCTTCGAGACAAAAAAAGATATCGAAGCGTACGGGATGGACAAGTTTACCAAGGCTTGCAAAGACCGTGTGAAACATTTTTCGGGCATCATCACCGAGCAGTCTCGGCGTCTCGGGCAGTGGATGGATTGGGAGAATTCCTATTTCACCAATACCGATGAAAATATTGCAGGCATTTGGCATTTCCTGAAAAAATGCGACGAAAACGGCTGGATTCGCCGGGAATATAAACCGATGCCCTGGTGCCCGCGTTGCGGCACCTCGCTTTCCGAGCACGAAATGACGGGTTCTTATAAAATGATGACCCACAATTCTGTGTTCTTTAAGCTCCCGATTGAAGAGCTGGACAGCAAAATGCTGGTTTGGACCACCACGCCGTGGACGCTGTCGTCCAATATCGCGTTGGCGGTCAATCCCGAAATTGATTACGTGGAAGTAAAAGTCAAGAGCGACGCGAAAACCTTGATTTTGGCGAAAAACGCAATTAAGTATTTGGGCGATGATAAGATTGAAGTAGTGCGCGGCTTCAAGGGTGCAGAATTGGTCGGTTATCATTTTGAAACCTGCTTCCCTGATATTCCCGCACAGGCAGGCATTGAGCACAAAATCGTCGCTTGGGAAGATGTCGCCGCGGACGAAGGCACAGGCGTTGTCCATATTGCGCCCGGCTGCGGTGTCGAGGACTTTGAACTCGGCGAGCGTTTGGGGCTGCCGAAGGTGATGCCGATTGACGACACCGGCATTTATTTGGACGGCTTTGGCTGGATGACAGGCAAGGACAGCCACACTATTGCCGATGAAGTTTTCGAGCATCTGAAAGAAGCGAATAAGCTTTATAAAGTAGAGCCGCATGAGCACAGCTATCCCGTTTGCTGGCGCTGCAAATCTGAGGTCGTGTTCCGTTTGGTGCCTGCGTGGTATATTTGCACCGAGGAATTAAAGCCCCGTTTGATGAAAGCGGCGGATTCCGTCAAATGGGAGCCCGCCTCGAACGGCAAACGTATGCATGACTGGCTTTCCAATATGGGCGACTGGAACATTTCCAGAAAACGCTATTACGGTATGCCGTTGCCGTTCTATCCCTGTGACTGCGGGCATACGACCGTTGTCGGTTCCCGTGAGGAATTGCGCGAATTGGCGGTTGACCCCGAAAAGGTGGATGCACTTCCCGAACTGCACCGCCCGTGGGTCGATGAGATTCAAATCAAATGTCCGCACTGCGGCAAGCCCGTTTCACGCGTTTCCGAGATCGGCGACGTTTGGCTCGATGCAGGCATTGTGCCGTTCTCTACCCTCGGCTATTTCCGCGATAAAGAGGCGTGGCGCAAGAATTATCCTGCCGAATGGGTCACGGAAATGCATGAGCAGGTGCGCTTGTGGTTCTATTCCATGCTCTTTATGAGTGTTGTTTTAGAAGACAGAGCGCCCTATGAACGCGTGCTGACCAACAGTGCGGTTGTGTCTGAGGACGGCTCCAAATTTTCTAAAACAGGATTTATGATTCGCTTTGATGAGGCGGCGGAGAAAATCGGTGCAGATACCGTTCGCTATTTGTATGCGGGCGCGCCCGTGTCGAGCGATGTTCGCTTCGGCTATAATCTCGGCGACGAAGCGCGCAGAAAACTGCTGTCTTTCTGGAATATTTATACATTTTTTGAAACCTATGCAAAAATCGATAAGCCGAATTTTGAGGGCTACACACCCGATAAATCCAAGATGAGCCCGACCGATTTGTGGCTGGTTACACGTACAAACGAATTTATCAAACGTGCAACCGATTGCTACAATGATTACAAGGTCTATTTGCTGATTAAGGACTTTGAAGTCTTTGTCGATGACATTTCCAATTGGTATATCCGTACCAACCGCCGCCGTTTCTGGAAAACAGGCGACGAGCAGGATAAACAGCTGGCATATTGGGTATTGTTCTATGCGTTGAACTCCGCTGTTCAAATTATGGCGCCCGTCATTCCGTTTATGACAGAATATATCTGGCAGAATCTGACGCGCAAGGTTTTGTTGTCTGCGCCGATTTCCGTGCATCTGAGCGATTGGCCGACACCCATCGAGGGATTTGAGAACACCGGTATTATTGAGCAGACCGCTTTGGCGCGTGAAGCAATCGCCGTGGCGATGCGTCTTCGTAACGAGCAGCAGTTAAAGGTTCGTCAGCCGCTCTCAAAGCTGTATATTTGCTGTGATGCGGCGGATGCGGATAAACTCCGTACTTTTGAGAAAAATATTTTAGATGAGCTGAACATCAAGGCAATCGAATATTTGACGGATGCTTCAGTGCTGGAGGACAAATACCTGACGGTCAATTTTAAGGTCGCGGGTGCAGTGCTTAAGCAGAATGTAAACAAAATGAAACAGTCGCTGGAGACTTTATCCGATGCCGATATGGCGGCGGCTGTGGCGAGTGCACGGGCAGGGGAGCAGGTCTTGGTTCCCGGTTGGGACGAGGCGTTTGACGCTTCTATCTTTAACGTGGCTTCTAAAACCAAAGCAGGTATTGTTTCTGCGGAATTTGCGGGTGGCAGTGCCGTCATTGCGCTGGATACCGTTTTGACCAACGAGTTGGTACGCGAAGGTTTGGTGCGTGATGTGATTCGTCAGTGTCAGCTGATTCGCAAAGAGGCGGGTTATGAAGTGGAACAGCGCGTCAAAATGGCGATTTCTTCCGAGAATACGGAAATTATTGCGGCGCTTCGCGAAAAAACTGCGTATCTTGCCGAAGAGCTGTTGGCAGATGAGGTTCTTCTGAATGAAACGCTTGCGGCGGATTTGCAAAAGGATGTGGACATTGCAGGCAGTACCGTAAGCCTGTCTGTCATAAAAGCATAATTGTAAAAATGAAAGTAAGGAGTGTTTTCTATGCTGAAAGAGATTACAAAGGATATGACCATCGGCGATATTTTGGATGAGGAAAGAGAAACAGTTCCGTTCTTTTTGGAAATGGGTATGCATTGTCTCGGCTGTCCGTCTTCCCGCGGCGAAACAGTGGAGCAGGCCTGCATGGTGCACGGCGTGGATGCCGATGTACTGGTCGCGAAAATTAACGAATTTCTGAAGAATAAATAAGAAACGGAAAAGGGGTTGGGACGGTTGTCACAACCCCTGTTTTATAAAGCTATGCTGAAATTAACTGAACGCTTACAGATGGTTGCTGACTTTTTAGACCCGTGTGCATGTTTTGCCGACATTGGTACAGACCATGCATATTTGCCCGTTTGGATGCTGCAAAACGGCAAGGCACACTATGCGATTGCGGCAGATATCAATCCGAATCCCTTAAAAAATGCCCGAACTACCCTTGCGCAATACGGGTTTGCAGAGCAAATTGAACTGCGTCTTTCGGATGGCCTGCAAAATATAGATGCTTGGGAAGTCGGGGCGGTTGCGGTCGCGGGCATGGGCGGCAACCAAATCGCCGATATGGTTGCAGGCACACCGTGGCTGCAAGATGAAAAAAAACAGCTTGTTTTACAGCCGATGACACATTTTGAGGATGTGCGCCGTGCTTTGCGTGAAAACGGCTTTTCCGTTTTGCGTGAGGAAACTGTGGCGGAAGGGGAACGGGTGTATTTGGCGATTTCCGCCCGATACAGCGGTGAAAGCCGAGCGTATCCCGAATGGTATGACTATGCGGGCACATTGCCGCAAAATCCGACAGGAACAAATTTACTTTATTTACAAAAAGTCCTATCCCGGCTTGAAAAGCGGGCGAAGGCTTTACAAAGTGCAAACCCAAAAGAATCCGAGAAACTCTTTGCAATTATAAAGGAGATAAAAGATGCTTGCTGAGCAGATTTATGATTACATAAATGAAATTGCCCCCTTTGCGGCGCAGGAGGACTGGGATAACAGCGGTTTTCAGGTCGGAGAACGCACAAAGGAAGTGCGCAAAATTCTGTTTGCGCTGGATGCGACTGTGGATTTGGTACAGGAAGCCGCAATATCCCAATGTGACTTGATTGTGACGCACCATCCGTTTCTGTTTCATCCGCAAAAGCAGTTTTTGGATACCTCTCCCGCATTTCAGGCGGCAAAGCACCATATTGCCGTGATTTCCGCACATACCTCTTATGACTGTGCAATAGGCGGCGTAAATGATATTTTGGCGGAGAAGGTTGGGCTGACTGAGGTGCGGGCATCCGACTGCGGACTGTTCCGCATCGGTTCCGTTCCCGAGCAGTCTGCGAAAGACTTTGCAAAAGCAGTGCAGACTGCACTGCAAACAAAAGCTTCTGTTTCCCTACCTGAAAAAGTGATACGGTGCGTTGCCGTGTGCGGCGGCGCGGGGGCGGATTTTATCGCCGCAGGGAAAGCGCAGGGTGCGGATTTGTTTTTGACAGGCGAGGCAAAGCACCACGAAATTTTGGATGCTGTCGCTTTAGATATTTCCGTAGTATGTGCAGGGCACTTTGAAACGGAAATTCCGGCTGTCCGTGCACTTTGCGCGCGTGTGCAGGCACGGTTCCCACAGCTGAAATGTATTCTTTCTCAGCAGATTTCCCCGATTTTTTCGATATAGATGATTAAGGAGCCCTTCTTATGGCACTGGACGGTATTACACTGCATTTTATCAAAACCGAATTGGAGGAGACGCTCATCGGCGCGCGGGTAGAAAAAGTCCACCAGCCGGGGAAGACGGAAATTGTATTGCATCTGCGTACACGCGGCGGAGCATACCGTTTGTTTCTTTCCGCCGAATCTGCATCGCCTCGGATTCACTTAACCGAATATCCAACGGAAAATCCACAGAATCCGCCCATGCTTTGCATGCTGTTTCGCAAACATTTAACAGGTGCACAGCTTTTCGGCATTCGGCAGGCGGGTTTGGACCGTATTTTGTTTTTGGATTTTGATGCGACAAACGAAATCGGCGACAAAGTAAAAATCACGCTTTGCATCGAAATTACGGGACAGCACAGCAATATTATTTTGATAAATCAAAACGGCAAAATTATCGATGCGGTAAAGCGTGTAGATGAAAACAAATCCTCTTACCGTGAAGTTTTGCCGGGGGGCACATACGTCTTGCCGCCGCGGCAGGATAAAATCAATTTGCTGACCGACAGTACAGCGACGGCGGTAGAACGTATTCTTTCCAATCCGAATGCGCAGCTCTCCTCGGCGTTTATGAAAACGGTTGAGGGTATTTCTCCGATTGTCAGCCGTGAGCTGGCATACCGTGCGGCAGGGGACTGCACCGCCGCTGTATACGAGACGGATGCCGCCCGTGTGACTGTGGCTTTAGGTGCTGTAACAGCCGCACTGCAAAACAATACGCCTGCTTATTGTGTGGTGTACAATGCGGAGGAAAAGCCCTGCGATTTTTCGTTCTTGGATATTATGCAGTATGCGGATTTCTTTAAAAAATCCTATAATACATCGTTTTGTACGCTTCTGGACACATTTTATTTTGAGCGTGACCGTCAATTGCGCGCCAAGCGTAAAGCGGGCGATTTGTACCGCACTTTGCATACCTTGCAGGAGCGTACCGTTCGCAAAATTGCAAATCAAAAGGGCGAATTGCAGGCCTGTGCCGATAAAGAAAATCTGCGTGTGTCCGCGGAATTGATACAGGCAAATCAGTATATGCTGAAAAAAGGCACGGCTTTCTATGAAGTCCCCAATTATTATGCGGACGGAAAAACCGAGCGTATTGCGGTGAATCCAGCCCTCACACCGGCACAGAATGCACAAAAGTATTATAAAGCATATAAAAAAGCACATACGGCGGAAAAGATGCTTCAGCAGTTGATTGAAAAAGGGGAGCAGGAGCTGGCTTATTTTGAAAGCGTGCTGGATACGCTTTCGCGTGCCGATACCGAAAGTGAATTGGCGCTGATTCGGCAGGAGCTGATTGACGGCGGTTATTTAAAACGGAAAAAAGGCGGGAAACTGCGTCTGCCGAAGGAAGCGCCGCCCTATAGCTTTACGACCTCGGAAGGCTTCAGAGTATTGGTCGGACGCAATAACGTGCAGAATGATAAGCTGACTTTAAAAACGGCAAAAAATTATGATGTTTGGCTGCATACACAGAATTTTGCGGGTTCACATACGATTTTGCTTTCGGAAAACCGTGAAATTACGAACCTCGCCATCACGGAAGCCGCGCAGATTGCCGCCTTTTTCAGCAGTGCCCGTGAGGCACAGAAAGTACCCGTGGATTATACACGGATTAAAAATATAAAAAAGCCTGTCGGTGCAAAGCCGGGCAAGGTGATTTATCATGTATACAATACCGTTTATGTTTCCCCGAAAAATCCTGATGAAAAATAAACTGCAGTAAATCCGTTTGGAGGTATTCTAATGAAAGTTTTAATGATTAACGGCAGTCCGCGCGCAAAAGGCAATACTTATACCGCCTTACAGGAAATGGAAAAAATTTTTGCAACGGAAGGAATCGAATGTGAGATTGTGCATATCGGCAATCAGAACATTCGCGGCTGTATTGCCTGTCGCTCCTGTGCCAAAAGCGGAAAATGTGTATTCGATGATGCGGTGAATGAGATTGCACCCAAATTTGCGGAATGTGACGGTTTGGTGGTCGGCAGTCCGGTTTATTACGCTTCCGCAAATGCAACCTTGATTGCATTCTTAACGCGACTGTTTTTCAGCACGCATTTTGACAAAACGATGAAAGTCGGCACGGCAGTGGTTGCGGCGCGCCGCGGCGGAATGACCTCGACCTTTGATGAACTGAATAAGTTTTTTGCCATATCGGGTATGCCTATTGCTTCCGGGCAATATTGGAATGGCGTACACGGCCGAGAAATCGGTGAAGCCGTGCAGGATTCGGAGGGCATGCAGGGCATGCGCACCTTGGCACGGAATATGACGTTTCTGATGAAGAGTATCGCACTCGGTAAAGCGCAGTATGGTATTCCTGAAAAAGAACCGTTTGCACCGATGAACTTTATTCGGTGATATACTGCAAATTATAAGTCGCACCCCGATTTTCCGTGTATACAAGCGCGGAAAATCGGGGTGTTTTTTTGATTCGAATCGATTTTATAGTAATTATTCATCTCTCGCAGAGGCAAGAACTTCGTTTTCACGGAACAGCAGAGAAATGCACCAAACCGCCGCAATTGCAACAAGCGTATAGATGATTCTGCTGACGATGGCAGCCTGACCGCCGAAAATCCAGCCGACAATGTCAAACTGAAAAAGACCAATCGAGCCCCAGTTAATGCCGCCGATGATGACCAAAATCAACGCGATTCTATCCAGCATATTTTTTCAACTCCTTATCAATGCTTAAGGTGAAGGGAGTCGAACACAATATGCCGAAACCTTGTCCTTGCGGTGGATTTTCACTTTTCACCGTTGACGGGCATCAACTTTAACGCAGCCTCGGCGGAAATATACCGTTTTAAACCATATTGGGCTCGACTTCCTTCACCTTATGAATAGTATGCGTTGAAAAAACTGCTTTATGCGTTTTCAAAATTTTGGAAAAATTATTTGGTGCCTGCCGCGCGTTTTAAGGCGTCCACCTTATCGGTCTGTTCCCAGCGGACGTTCAAATCCGTACGTCCCATATGCCCGTATGCCGCAAGCGGACGGTAAATCGGACGGCGCAAATCTAAATAATCCATAATTGCCGCAGGGCGCAGGTCGAATACTTCCGTTACGATTTCGCTCAGTACATTGTCATCAAGCACGCCTGTACCGAAGGTATCCACCATTACGGAGACGGGATTTGCCACACCGATAGCGTATGCCAACTGGATTTCACATTTTTTTGCAAGCCCCGCCGCAACAATATTTTTTGCAACATAACGTGCCGCATACGCCGCAGAACGATCTACCTTTGTCGGATCCTTCCCTGAGAAACAGCCGCCGCCGTGACGGCCGATTCCGCCGTATGTATCCACAATAATCTTACGTCCCGTAAGACCGCTGTCGCCCGCAGGCCCGCCTGTAACAAAGCGCCCCGTAGGATTTACATAAATGATGGTATCATCATCAAATAAGTTTTCGGGAATAATGGGCTTGATAACATGTTTTAAAATGTCTGTGCGGATTTTTTGCAGTTCTACATCTGCACTGTGCTGTGAAGAAATGACAATCGTATCAATGCGAACAGGTCGGTCATTCTCGTCATATTCCACGGTGACCTGCGTTTTGCCGTCTGCACGTAAATAGGGAAGCGTGCCATCCTTACGCACCTTAGTCAGTTGCATAGCAAGCTTATGCGCCAAAGAAATCGGCAGGGGCATCAGTTCTTCCGTTTCATCGCAGGCATAGCCGAACATCATGCCCTGGTCGCCCGCACCGTGCAGGTTGTAATCGTCCTTTTGTCCTTCTTTTAATTCGTAAGAGGCGTCCACGCCCAAAGCAATGTCCGCCGACTGCTTGTCAATGGCGATATCCACCTTACAGGTGTTTCCGTTAAAGCCTTTTGTATCGTCATCGTAGCCGATTTCGCAAACAACCTCGCGCGCGATTTTTTCAATATCAATTTTTGCACTGGTGGTAATTTCCCCCATAACCATAATATGGTTTGTAATGCAGGTTGTTTCGCATGCAACACGCCCGTTCGGGTCTTGTGCAAGGATTGCGTCCAGCACGGCGTCAGATATATTGTCGCAGATTTTATCGGGATGTCCCTCTGTAACGGATTCAGATGTGAAAAGATGTTTTGCCATAAGTTTTGCTCCTTTTTTCTGTTAGAACACACAAATAAAAAGCACCGAAGCGCAAGTCCAAGGTGCTTTACTGTCACCTTATCTTTCAGCAAAAATGCTGTGGGATTTGGCACCTTGCTTGATGCAGGTTGCCGGACTTCACAGGGCCTGTCCCTCCGTCACTCTCTATAAGGATATTTTATTTTGTTTTTAAATATTGTATATCGTTTTTCCGGATTTGTCAACTGAAAAACCAAACTTTCAACGGGGATTTTCGCGGTGTTTCGACAAGATATAAAATATATCTTATCTTGACAGATGAATTTAAAATTGATTATAATACATCTAGAAAACGGAGGAGCAGAAAAATGAGCGAACAGATAAAGGAACGGACAGTACATCTTGACTATATTGACTTTTTAAATATATTTGCCTGTTTCGGTGTAATCTGCTTACATTGCTCAGGAGAAGTGTTTCATTTTGCAGAGAACCGTTTGTGGTTTATGTCCATGCTTGTACAATCGGTTTTTCATTTTGCCGTACCTGTGTTTTTTATGGTCAGCGGGGCAAATCTTTTGGAATACCGCATCCGATACGATACCAAAACTTTTTTTAAAAAGCGGCTTGCCCGTACAGGAATACCGTTCTTATTTTGGTCACTGTTTTATTTGCTCTATCCCTGTGTGTTGGGCCGTGCACCGCTTCCGACAGCCGCCGCACTGCGCAATGCAATTTTGAATAATGAGTCCAATTATATTTTTTGGTTTTTTTATGCGATTTTCGGCATATATCTTTCTATGCCCGTATTTTCTTTGGTTGCCAAAAAGGAGAATTTTAAAACAATTTCTTATCTTTGTCTGCTGTCCTATTTTTTCAGCGGCATTTTGCCGTGCATCACCAAATTCTGTTTTCCCGTTACCGGCTGGCTTACGCCGCCGGCGGTCAGCGGATTTATCGGGTACGTATTTATGGGCTGGTTGATTCGGCATGAGACTTTTTCAAAAAAAACGCGGATATGTGTTTATGCCGCAGGGGTCTGCGGTGCCGCACTTATGTTTTTCGGAACATGGCTGCTGTCGCGCCGCAGCGGGGAAACCGATATATTTTTTATGGAGTACAATTCCGTTGCCTGTTTCCCTTTGTCCGTAGCGGTTATGTTGGGCGCGAAACATTTTCCGTGGCGAATTATTTACCGTGTGATACCGCAAAAAGCGGTTTCTAAAGTTGCCTCAACCACGTTAGGCATTTATGTACTGCATATGTTTTGTCTGAGTTTGCTGGAGCATACCGGTCTTTTGTCGGGGCATCCGGTCTACGCCATGGTGATTTTTCCGCCGATTATTTTTCTGCTTTGTACGGCGGCGGTTCTTTTGCTTGCCAAAATACCGATTGTCAAACGGATTGTGCCTTAATAAGGAAGCCACGCCGTGTGCAGTTCACTGCTGTACGGCGTGGCGTTTTTTATACTGTAAAGTCTTTGAGCAGAAATTTTGCTACGCCGTCGGTACGGTTGCTTTCGATTACAGCGGTGGCATGTGCTTTCAGTTCCGGTACGGCGTTTTCCACGGCGTATTTTTCATCCGCCGCCGAAAACAGTGTTAAATCGTTTAAATTATCGCCGAATGCTGTGATTCGGTCAGCTTGCATCCGCTTTTGAATTTCCTTCGCGCCGTTTGCTTTGCTGGCATCCGCGCTGTATACCTCTAAAAACCAGTAGTCTGTGTAAGTGTCTCTGTAAAAGGCGAATGCCGCGCCTGCAACGGATTTCAACGCTTCGGCAATTGGATGCAGTGACGCAAAGGTGTCGACTAGATTGATATATACGGCGTGCTGTCCGTCGGGCAGGAAAAGAGAATCGGTTTTATAAAATCTTCCGTCAAATCGGTCTTTGCGGCTTTCGTAAAAATCACGGTTAATTTGCAGCTCCAGCTGTGTATACTGTATCGACAGCAGACCGTCCTCTCCGTACAACCAAAGCATCGGTGATTTGCCGTTTTGCTGAAATATGCTTATAATTTTCCGAAAGGCAAAATCGGAAATTTCATGATAGGCAACCGCATGATTACAGTTTAAATCAAATAAGAATACACCGTTCATTAACACAATAGGAGCGTTTAATTGCAATCCTTCCAAAAGCTCAGGAACAGTCATAATACTGCGAGCGGTTGCGACGGAAAATAACAGTCCTTTTTCGGAAAGCTGATTGATAATTTTTCGGCTTTGCTCGGATACAACGCCGTTTTCATTTAAAAATGTACCGTCTAAATCGGTAATGTACAGTGTTTTCATGGCACAGGTCCTCGAATTAAAATTTATATACAGTATATAAAATTTCAAACAAATTTGCAATGAAAATACGCTCGGCTTGCTTGAATTTCTGTGTGAATTCTCTTATAATGGATGCGGCGAAAGGAGCGAATGTAAATGATATTGGAAACGGAACGTCTGTATTTACGGGAACTGTGTCCAACAGATTTTTCTGCGCTTTGTAAAATTTTACAGGACAAAGATGTCATGTATGCTTATGAACACGCGTTTTCCGATGCGGAGGTTACGGCGTGGCTCCGAAATCAGTTGCGGCGCTACAGAGAGAACGGATTCGGTCTGTGGGCTGTCATTTTAAAGGAGAATGCGGAATTGATTGGGCAGTGCGGGCTGACCTTACAGCCTGTTTTGCAGGAAAATGTGCTTGAAATCGGGTATTTATTTCAAAAAGCTTATTGGCACAAAGGCTATGCAACAGAAGCTGCCGCAGGATGCAAGAAATATGCGTTTGAAACATTGCATGCCGAAGAAGTGTATTCGATTATCCGCGAAAATAATTATCCCTCACAGCGCGTAGCCGAGCGTAACGGCATGACGGCAAAGGGCAGATTGATAAAGCATTATTACGGTATGGATATGCCGCATATTCTATATTCGGTCAGCCGGAAAGGAGTGGCGGAGAATGAAGCTTGATTCCCGCAGCGGTTATCTTTCCGTATACAGTACCTTGGCGCAGGTCATGCGCACCCCCGAAGGGGAATCTCTGGTTTTGGGTGCATTGCAATATGCATCTGAGGAATTGCACCTGCCTGTCAACAAAGGTATGCTGACCTTCTGTAAAAGCTTTACGGTGGAAAAACTGTTTGCGATGGCAGGCGGAAAACTACCGCAGGCACTTTTGCCGATACTGAATGCATTGCTTTTGCAGATTCCCATTACAGCAGATACGGTGCAAACGGCAAAAAAACAGTATGCGGAAAACGGAACAGGGTATTCCGTATATGACCGAATTTCCTGTATTTTACAAAATGCACAGGCAACGAATACGGTGCTTGCAAGCTTAAGCTGTTTTGCGGCAAACATGGGGGTTTCGGTCAGCTCTGCGATGTTAAAGCCCTTCGGCGGTGTTTCCGTACATTGCCTGCTTACGGCGCTTGCGGATGTATTGCCTGTCGGAACAAAAGCGGAAGTACACCGCTTACTGCAAGCGGTTGCAAAAGAATAATATGTAAAAACAAGTGCCGATTCTCCTTTTGACAGAAGAAACAGCACTTGTTTTGTAAGTTAATCATGCGCACGCGTGCGCTATGGTTATGTATGTTGCATATCTGTTTGCAGACAGCCGTACAGAAAGATATGAATGGCAGACTGAAACAATTCATTTTGCGCATCAATATAGCCTTCCAAATTCTCTTGCGGACGAATGGCAGGAGAGGCAACGCTTGAAGTAATATAATCAATTGCAGTGAAACAAAGACTGACCAGCGTTTGCTGCTGCTTTTCGTTATTCGGAAAATGAAACAGAACAATCTCACGAAGCTTTTCTTTTACGGATTGATTAAAAAAACGAGAACGCGTTTCCATGATTTCCTCACGAAGCTCCGAGGGGGGGAAGGTGCGTGATTCTACAAATAGATTCAGCATTTCAGGATGCAGATACCAGAATTTGCTGAACAACTGGTAACAGGACAGCAAGTTGTTTTCCAAGCTAACCGCCGTATCCACCCGAAACTGCTGCATGTGTACAGAGAACATCTCGTAGCAATAGGTAATCGTATCTAAGTAAATCTCTGCTTTGCCGTTGAAATGGTGATAGAGCTTTCCCTTAGATATACCGCCGTTTTCACAAATCCGATTTACGGAAGCAGATGCAAATCCGTATTTCCCGAATTCCGCAATCGCAGTTTGAATAATATGCTCTTTACTGATTTGGCTTTTTTGTGTTTGTTTCAAAAAAATCGCTTCCCAGTTTATAGTCTATTGAGTATAGCACGGTTTTCGGTTCTTGTAAAGTTGTATTCGCCGGACGGCTGTCAGTAAAAAAAACTTGCGAAAGTGCAGACTTTGCGCTATGATTATGAAAAATACAGTTTTATGCATTTACAGGCGTTTGGAGGTATTGCTTTGGATTCGGATTGCATAAAGGATATGCTTATTGGCGGACAAACCTCTCTCGGCGTGGAATTCGGCTCGACGCGTATCAAGGCTGTACTGATTGGTACGGATTACCGTGTGCTCGCATCCGGCGAATTCTCATGGGAGAACCGAATGGAAAACGGAATTTGGACCTATCCCCTAAAAGACGTATGGCGCGGTTTGCGGGAAAGCTTTGCACAGCTGAAAGCACAGGTGCAGTTGCAGTACGGTGTTACTCTGCGAACTGTCGGCAGTATCGGTTTTTCCGCGATGATGCACGGCTATTTGCCGTTTGACAAAGACGGAAATCAGCTTGCAGAATTTCGTACATGGCGAAACACCATAACCGAGCAGGCGGCGGCGGAACTGACCGAGGCATTTTCTTTTAATATTCCGCAGCGTTGGAGCGTTGCGCATTTGTATCAGGCGATTTTAAATCAAGAACCGCATGTAAAGGATATTGCGTTTTTAACGACGTTGGCAGGATATGTGCATTGGCATCTGACGGGTGAAAAAGTGCTCGGCGTCGGCGAAGCGTCGGGTATGTTCCCGATTGACAGCCGTACGGGCACATATGACAGTACCATGTGTGCGAAATTTACGGATCTTGCCGCAGAATACGGATTTATAACACCGCTCCTAAATATTTTACCGCGTGTGCTTTCCGCAGGTGAAACGGCCGGCTTTTTGACCGAAGCGGGAGCTCTTCTGATTGACCCAAGCGGTGATTTACAGGCGGGGATTCCGCTTTGTCCGCCCGAGGGAGATGCGGGTACGGGGATGGTCGCCACCAACAGTATTGCACCGAAAACGGGCAATGTTTCCGCAGGTACGTCTATCTTTGCTATGGCGGTGCTTGAAAAACCGCTTTTGGGTGTATATAAAGCTATTGATATGGTCACAACCCCCACAGGTGCGCCTGTTGCTATGGTGCACTGCAATACCTGCACTTCCGATTTAGACGCGTGGGTGCGTCTGTTTTCGGAACTGCTTTCTACAGCAGGTGTGTCCGTGCAGAAGGGAATGCTTTATGATATGCTGTATCGCGCCGCGCTGTCGGCAGATGCGGCGTGCGGGGATTTACTTTCCTACAATTATTATGCAGGAGAGCCTGTGACAGAGTCGGCAAACGGCAGACCGCTGTTCGTAAGAACCGCCGAGAGCCGATTGACATTGTCGAACTTTATGTGTAATCTGATTTACAGTACGCTTGCAACCTTGCGTATCGGCATGGATATTTTGTTTGAAAAAGAACAGATTACCTTATCACGCCTGTACGGGCACGGCGGATTATTTAAAACACCTGAGGTTGGACAACGTCTGGCGGCGGCTGCGCTGCATACGCCGATTGCAGTGATGGAAACCGCGGGTGAGGGCGGTGCGTGGGGTATTGCACTTCTGGCGGCGTACCTGCGTGAAAAGTCAGAGAGTGAGTCATTGGTACAGTATTTAAATACCCGTGTGTTTGCAAATAACTGCGGAACATGCTTAACGCCTGATGCCGCCGATGCTGAGCGGTTCGAGCATTTTCTGGCACGCTATAAAAACGGTCTGTCTGTCGAAAAATTGGCGGCAGAAGTATTATAACATTTAAAAAGATGTCCTCCGCCTCTATAGGCGGCGGGTAACACCTTTTCTTTCGGTGGGAGAAAAAAATTTCCGCTGAAACGGGTTACGCTCTTAACAAATGTTGATGTTCGGGCTTTGCCCTCGATTAAATTACGGAAAGAGGCTTTTATTATGCAGTTAAAAGAATATGAATTTTGGTTTGTGGTCGGCAGTCAGTTTTTATACGGCCCCGAGGTCTTGAAGACTGTGGCGGCAAGAGCAGAGGAAATGGCGTCAAAAATGAATGAAAGCGGTGCTTTGCCGTGTAAGGTCGTTTATAAAGTAACTGCGAAAACCCCCGAAGAAATTACAGAGGTTGTCAAAGAAGCAAATTATCAGGATGCCTGCGCCGGCGTCATTGCTTGGATGCATACCTTCTCGCCGAGCAAAATGTGGATTGACGGACTGCAAAAACTGCAAAAGCCGTATTGTCATTTTGCTACGCAATATAACCGCACTATTCCCAACGAAGAAATTGACATGGACTTCATGAATCTGAATCAAGCCGCGCATGGCGACCGCGAACACGGGTTTATCGCCGCACGTCTGCGTATGCCGCGCAAGGTGATTATGGGTTATTGGCAGGATGAAGATGTGCTTGCACGTCTCGGCGCCTGGATGCGCTCTGCAGCGGCGGTCGCATTCTCAAAGTCCTTAAAGGTGATGCGTTTCGGTGACAATATGCGCAATGTTGCCGTAACCGAGGGCGATAAGGTCGAAACGCAAATGAAGCTCGGTTGGCAAGTGAATACTTGGCCTGTCGGCGCATTGGTCGAGGAAATTCACGCGGTCACCGAAGAAGAAACCGACGCGCTGATGACTGAGTACGAATCGCTTTATGATATGGCGACTGAGAACCTTGCGGCGGTGCGCTATCAGGCGAAGGCAGAAATTGCTATGAAGAAAATGCTGGAGCGTGAAGGCTGCAAAGCATTTTCCAATACCTTCGAGGACTTGTACGGCATGGAACAGCTCCCTGGGCTTGCCTCACAGCGCCTGATGGCGCAGGGCTACGGCTACGGCGGCGAGGGAGACTGGAAGGTCTCTGCACTCACGGCGGTCATTAAAGCGATGACAGAGGGCATGACGGGCGGTTCTGCGTTTATGGAGGATTATACCTATCATTTGGAGAACGGAAACGAGTATTCCCTCGGCGCACATATGCTGGAGGTTTGTCCGTCCGTGGCGGCGGCGCGTCCGCGCATAGAAGTGCACCCGTTGGGTATCGGCGGCAAAGGAGACCCTGCACGGCTTGTATTCGAGGGCCATGCAGGTAAAGCGTGTGTCGTCAGCCTTGTGGATATGGGCGGCAGACTGCGTATGATTTGTCAGGATATTGAAGCGGTGAAACCCATTATGGATATGCCGAATCTGCCCGTGGCACGCGTGATGTGGCGTGCAATGCCTGACCTCAGAACAGGCGCAGAATGCTGGATTTTAGCGGGCGGCGCGCACCACACCGTGCTGACTTACGATGCAACACCTGAGATGCTGTGCGATTGGGCGCGGATGATGGAAATTGAATTTGTGCATATTACGAAAGACACCACACCCGATGCTTTAGAGCGTGAGCTGTTTTTAAATGACCTTGCTTGGAAGCTGAAATGAGGAAATAAAGTATGTTAGAAGCATTAAAACAATCGGTTTACGAAGCAAATCTGTTATTGCCCAAATATGGACTGGTTACCTTTACATGGGGGAATGTATCGGGTGTAGACCGCGAACAGGGCTTGCTGGTGATTAAACCCTCGGGCGTCGAATACGACACCATGTGTGCGGAAGACATGGTGGTTGTCGATTTGAAAACGGGCAAAAAGGTGGAAGGGGCATTGAATCCTTCTTCCGATACCGATACGCACGTGGTGCTTTATAACGCATTCCCTGAAATCAGCGGAATCGTACATACCCATTCACGCTGGGCAACAACCTTTGCACAGGCGGGACGGGGAATTCCCGCGCTCGGCACAACGCACGGCGACTATTTTTACGGCGAAATTCCGTGCACAAGAAAAATGGCGCCCGCCGAAATCGGCGGACGTTATGAGTGGGAAACAGGCAATGTCATTGCAGAAACCTTTCGGGACAAAAGTGCAAAGGATATTCCCGCTGTACTCGTGCATTCGCATGGACCGTTCTGCTGGGGCACTGACCCGACAAACGCCGTGCATAATGCCGTTGTGCTGGAAGAGGTCGCCTTTATGGGGTGGCATGCCTTACAAATGAACCGTGACCTGCCGCCGATGCAGCAGGAGCTGTTAGACAAACACTACCTGCGCAAACACGGTGAGAATGCCTATTACGGGCAGAAAAATAAATAATGCTGCGATTTCAAATCCCACAAAAATATTTTGTACCTGAGTTGGCGAATGATTCCGTATAACCTTGCTGTTCTTGGCATCGCCGAATCAGTTGCATAGATTTGTCATTCTGAGCAAAGCGAAGAATTTCACATTTCACAGAGTGAATTTGATAAATTCGTAAGGAAAGCCCTCGGGGTCGTTCCAAAGATACGGAACAATGCGTATTTGATAATCTGCAACGGTGACGATTCAGCGACCCATTCCGCATAGTGGCGTTTTTATTTGTTAAAGGATATTTGCGGTAAGGTAAAAGGAGATAAAAATGGCTTTCTGTTGCGAAGATGTGGTATATCACGCATACAAACCGACAGACTCCGAAGAAAAAGCAATCCTATATGTTCAGCGATTCAACAAATACGGAATTCCCTGCAGAGAAGATAGCGGAGCTTCTGTGATTTTGATTACACATTGTCCGTGGTGCGGACAAGAACTTCCGAAATCTTTACGGGATGAATGGTTTGCTCAATTGTCTGCGCTTGGATTCAAAAATCCGCTTTTAATGAAAACATTCCGCAGAAGTATCAAACGGATGCATGGTGGAATGGATAATTTTTATAATGAAGTGCAGGAAATATGTAATAAAAATCAATTGTATGTTACTGAGCAAAAATCAGAGAGCATAATACATCTGCACTATAAAAATTATACTGTCTGAGAAATACAGAAAAAGCGCCGAAAGAAATATATTTCCTTCGGTGCTTTTTCTGTTGTTTTCGTTTGTCTATTACTTTTCCATAAACTTCACAGCAGTGCCGTAGGCAATCACTTCAGCCGCACCCTGCATAACTGCCGCCGAAGCATAGCGGATGTTCACGACCGCATCTGCGCCCAGCTCTTCTGCCTCGGCAACCATTCGTTTTGTGGCGAGTGCACGCGCCTCGTTCATCATTTCGGTATAAGCCTTCAATTCGCCGCCGACAATTGTTTTGAAGCTTTGTGTAATGTCTTTTCCGATGTTTTTGCTTTGGATTGTGCTTCCGCGCACCAAGCCTAACATTTCCAGCTCTTTTCCTGTGATGTAATCAGTATTGACTAAGATCATCTTCTTCACCGCTCCTGATTTCTTTGATTCTGTCAATGCAAACGTAAATTAAAACGCCGGCACATGCAATCGGTAAAATCAATAGAACATATTTCCACACACTCGGCAGAATTGCAATCAGCACGCCGAAATAAACGGCAAAATACAATAGAAAAATTACCGTTATAATAATCGGTGCAGCATAGCCCTTGTGTTTACCCTTTTTCATATTACCGCCGCCTTTATTTCATTATAGCACGCCTAAAATAAAAAACAAGTATTGTATAGAAAATATACGCTTAAGAAATGACGGCAATTTGACGACAAAAGGATAGTTTTTATCAGAATTTATTGGAATCTGAGCGTTTTACAAACAAATACCAAACGAAACGAAAAAAGCCCGAAAAGCCTTGTATATCAAGCTTTTCGGGCTTTGGTGGGAGAGAGTGGATTCGAACCACTGAAGTCGTAGACGGCAGATTTACAGTCTGCTCCCTTTGGCCGCTCGGGAACTCTCCCATATTCGGTTTACGCTAAAAGGGTGGAGCTGGTGGACGGACAAAATCACGCTACGCGTGATTTCCGTGCTCGGTCACCGTTGCTTCGCAACAGTACCGCCCTCGCACTTCGCGCCTAAAAACAATTCACTGAATTGTTTTTATCACGGCGCTCACCCTCACAGGCTTCGAGTCCGTTTCGACTCACTGCGTTAAGGGTGGAGCTGGTGGACGGACTCGAACCCCCGACCTGCTGATTACAAATCAGCTGCTCTACCAACTGAGCTACACCAGCATTTCCAACGCTCGAATATAATAGCACACAAAATGCTATTCGTCAAGACAAAATTTCAGTTTTTTTCACTTTTTTCCCGAGAAAAGGGTTTTATGCGGTTCTGTGTCTTCAATCAAAACCGGTGATTTTGATTGCGCTATACTTTTTGCCGTAATTATGTTAAAATAATAAAAAAGCAAAAAAAGGAACCGAATATGCAATTTACACGCAGAAAAATAGATATTGAGGCAGACCGTGACTACTGTTTAGAATGTCATTGCCGTGTCAATTATGCCTGTGAAACGCCGTGGAAACGTGAGATGCCTTATGAAGCGTATCACATGGAATGGTTTTCCTATGCTTCGCAGGCGGCGGAATATTTAGACGCACTGCAAAAGTCGATGAAAGATGCGCGCACGCTTGCTGAAATATTGGAAACACAGGAAGGCAAAAAAATCGGATATTTTTGGATGACTTTTTTCAGCAATTCGGAAAGCGGATTCTCCTTTGCGGAAATACAGGAAATTTATGTCCAAGAAGCCTACCGCGGGCAGGGGATTGCACGGCAGATGTATGCGCTTGCTGAGCAGTATGCGAAATCCTGCGGCGTAAAAGTGCTTCGCGCAGGCACGGGCTGTGAGAATTATGCATCTATGCAAATGCACGAGGCGCTCGGGTTTGCACCGTACCGAAAGGAGTATGAAAAAGTATTATGAGTGGTATTTTTGGCGGCTTATTTACCATAGCTTTGCCCGCGAATTTCGGTATTATCCATTTGAAGGACGACCCAATTATTCTGTTCATCGTCATTTTCGGTGCGGTTTTGCTCGGGCTTATGATTTGGGGCGGTGTATCCGCCGTTCGGGTACTTTTTCTGCGGAAATCCAAATTCGAGGATTTCCCGGAAGATGTCGAAGTCGAATTGCCGCCGCTTACAGAACTGTACGCGGTCGTTACCGCAAAGGATGCACAAATCGTGCATACGGGCAATCCGAAATTGCCGTCACACCATATTCGGTATCGAATTCTTTTTACCTTAGAAAACAACGAAACGCGCGTATTAGAAGTGCCGCAGGAAGCATTTGAACGGATTTATAAAGATCAAATCGGCACATTGGTTTTACAGGACGAAGAATTTTTCGACTTTTCAGTGGATTAAAAAGCCCCCGAATTTCAGGATTTTACTTAAAAACATTTGACAAACCCGCTTGACAGTGCTATAATACAGTCACTAAATCGCTTTAAAGCTTTAAAGCGACAGAAGAGAAAACAGGAGACGAAAATCATGGCACAGAGAAAAGGGAATTTGATGGGTGTCCGCGCAGACGTAAAAGTGTTGGACGCAACCATTCGCGATGGCGGACTTTGCAATAAATTTCGCTTTACGGATGAATTTGTCACCGAGCTTTATAAAACCAACATTAAAAGCGGTGTGGATTATATGGAATTTGGGTATAAAGCCAGCCGTGATTTGTTCAACGAAGCGGACTTCGGCAAATGGAAATTCTGTAAGGAAGAGGATATCCGATCCGTTGTCGGCGATAACATTTCCGATATGAAAATTGCGGTTATGGCGGATGTCGGGCGGTGTGACTATAAAACAGATTTTCTGCCGAGAAGTGAAAGCGTAATTGATATGGTGCGTGTGGCGTGCTATATTCATCAGATTCCCGCCGCAGTGGAGATGATAGAATATCTGCACAATCTCGGTTATGAGACAACCTGCAACATCATGGCAGTTTCGCAGGCGAATACCAATCAGCTGGAAGAAGCGCTCGCCATGCTTTGCGATTCTTCGGTGGATGTAATTTATCTTGTGGACAGCTACGGTTCATTATATCCCGAAAATGCATCCGACCTTGCCAAAACCTATTTGGCGGCGGCGGAGCAATCGGGGAAACAGGTTGGATTTCATGGACATAACAATCAGAACTTGGCGTTTGCAAATACCATTGAGACCCTGTCCTACGGTGTATCTTATTTAGATGCTACCGCGCAGGGGATGGGACGCGGTGCGGGCAACTGCGCAATGGAGCTGTTGCTCGGCTTCTTAAAAAATCCGAAATATAATTTGTACAGCCTTTTGACCTTTATTGAAAAATATATGCTGCCCTTGAAAGCCTCAGGCGTTGTGTGGGGCTACGATTTACAGTATATGTTTACGGGGCAATTAAACCGCCACCCGCGCGAGGCGATGACCTTCACCGCCGAAAACCGCAGTGATTACTGCGAATTTTATAAATCTCTGCTGGATAACTTTTAAGGCAATAGGAAAGATGAAAAACGGGTCGCCCAACACAAGGCAACCCGTTTTTTGTATCTTTCTATTTCAACACCAAATCGCAGTTTTCGATTTCCACACCATCAATGTCGGACAAAAACAACTTGATTTGCTTATACCCAAGCGATTTCACCGAGAAATCCTTAAAACGCTCCGTGATTTTAGAATTGATTTCGCCGATATTCAGTCGATGTGCACGATTCTTTTGCAGAAGCGACAAAACGTACGCCTCAATTTCCGCCTTGCGCGCGGAATACTGTAAGCAGACGCTCAATGTATGGCGGTCGCCGTCGGGCAGGACCTTAAACGTGCTGAATGATTTTAAGAAGCCCGAAAACTTTGAAAATCCGTAGTTGCGTTCGTCAAAATCGGAGTATTTGCGCTGTAAAGCTTCTTTCACGACGCTGATTTGGATTTTGGCGCCCGCCTCTTTTTGCGAAAGCATCGAAAGAATTTCCTGCTCAATTTCTTTGCGCGGCGTAATGCTGGTTACATCGGACGGTTCCGCATCGGTTTCACCACTTAATACATCCAGATATCGGAACGAATCGCATGCACTGACAAAGGCTTTCGGCGTTTTGCTTTCACCCATGCCAATGACCTGCTTGCCCGATTCCCGCAATCGCGCCGCAAGCCGTGTAAAATCGCTGTCGCTGGACGCAAGGCAAAATACATCCACCGCGTTCAAATAAAGGATATCCATCGCGTCAATAATCATAGCGGAATCCGTGGAATTCTTATGGGAAGTATATGCATACTGCTGCATCGGCATCAGGGCGTATTCGGGCAAAAGTGATTTCCAGCTTTTTGCCTGTTCCAGTGTCCAGTCCCCGTAAATGCGCTTGACAGTGACCGTGCCGACGGTTTTTAATTCATCAAAAATTGTTTCCACATATTTCGGTGCGATATTGTCGGAATCAATTAACAGCGCGATGTTCAAATTTTCTGTATTCATTTTATATCCTTTCACTTTATATCTGTATCAGTCATATTTAATATATCACATTTTTTGAGACGGCGCAACCAATCCGATTTTTTGCAAAGGAGTTACTTGTATATTTATGGAAATTATGGTATCCTATAAATAACAAAATGACAGAAAGGAATTGCAAAATGTTGGAATTCAGATATGACACACAGCTTTTAATTGAAGGTGAGGACTTAGACGAGGATGTCATCCATGATTATTTCACGGAGAATTTTAAAGGGGACTGTCTTCTTGCAGTCGGTGACGAGGATTTAATTAAAATCCATTATCATACCAATACGCCGTGGAAGGTGCTGGAATACTGCGCAACGCTCGGCGAAATCTATGACATTGTTGTGGAGGATATGGATAGACAGGAACGCGGCTTGCACGGCTGAGTCTGAAAAAAAGGAAAGGGGACGGCATATATGGCAACGCTTACAGCAACTTTGCACGGGGATTTTGAAAAGATTGTTTCCGATTTGGAAAATACCGTGATGAACGGCAGTATTTCTGCGACAAAAGAGGAGTCTGTACAGTATGCGCGCGGCGGCGTGCAGTGTTATTTCGGCGTGTTCGAACGGTTCAGCTATGCAGGCGGCAACCGCGTCAGTATGAGTATATCTCTGTTTGGAGATGATGCATGTTCTGATTTGTGTGTGGTGACGTCAGGCGGCAGTACAGCCACCTTTTTCAAAATCAATACTTGGGGCGAAGAAACGTTTTTAGAAACGGTCATGGATTGTGTCCGCAAATACGAAACACAGTGAAATCCGCTCTTAAAAATTTTCGATTTCTATTGACAATATTCTTATTTCGGTTCATAATATACGAAAACAATATCGGTAGGTAAGGCTCCCACAGGGATACGGGCTGCTGCCGCGAAACGGTGGAGACACCGTCAGCAGGTCAGCAGGGCACATCGAAAAACAAGGTGTGCTCTAATGCAGTTTCATTGCCCTCTGAAGCTAAAGCTTGAACGAAAAACATAAGTGTATTGTGCGCATACCGTCTTTTCGTTCGGCGGTATGCGTTTTTTGATTTTACATTTGTGAGGTGAAGACATGGACACAGGAAGCGTGAAAAGTGCAGACCCAAAACCGCCCCGATCTACGGGTAGGGGAACAGCGGCTTGCTGTGCCGCTGTTTTCTGCTGATTTGGCTTTGCACTTTGTTTCCGATTACCGCCGCAACGCGGTTATCTTACTATTTTAGGAGGGAAACGGAGTGTACGAAAAAGTACTTGCCTATTTAGAGGAAAAAAATTATTCTGCGTTGAAAGAAATGCTTTCTGAAATGAACGAGGCGGATATAGCCGCCGTGTTTGAGGATTTGCCGCAGGAAAAGCTGCCGCTTGTCTATCGGATTCTGCCGAAAGAACTGGCGGCGGAAGTGTTTGTCAATATGGAGTCGGATACGCAGGAGTTTCTGATTCATGCGTTTAGTGATAACGAATTGCGTGAGGTTTTGGACGAACTGTATGTTGACGATGCTGTGGATATCATTGAAGAAATGCCTGCAACGGTTGTTAAGCGTATTTTACAGCATACCGACCCCGAAACACGCAAAAGCATCAATGAAATTTTGCAGTATCCTGAGGATTCTGCGGGCAGTTTGATGACGATTGAGTACGTTGACTTGAAAAAATATATGACGGTTGACGATGCGTTCACACGCATTCGCCGCACGGGTGTGGATAAAGAAACAATCTACATTTGTTACGTTACCGACGAAAACCGAAAACTGCTTGGTATTGTCACGGTCAAAGACCTTTTGCTTTCCGAAAAAAGCGAAAAGATTTTTGAAATTATGGATACCAATATTATTTCGACCACAACCTTAGAAGATAAAGAGGTCGTCGCTGAAAAATTCCAAAAATACGACCTTTTGGCATTGCCTGTGGTGGACCGTGAGAACCGTTTGGTCGGCATCATCACCATTGACGATGCAATGGACGTTTTGCAGGACGAAAACACCGAGGACTTTGAAAAAATGGCGGCAATTACGCCGACGGACAAGCCCTATCTCAAAATGAGTGTGTTCGATATTTGGAAAAAACGGTTCCCTTGGCTTTTGCTGTTGATGGTTTCCGCTACTTTCACAAGTAAAATCATTCAAAGCTCTGAGGAGGCTTTACAGGCCTATGTGGTGCTGACAGCCTATATTCCGATGCTGATGGGCACGGGCGGCAACTGCGGCGGGCAGTCCTCTACAACAATCATCCGCGGACTTTCTTTGGGCGAAATCGAATTTCGTGATACACTGCAAGTGATTTGGAAGGAGTTTCGTGTATCCTTTTTATGCGGCATAACATTAGCAGTTGTCAATTTCGGACGCCTTTTGTGGATGGACCGTGTATCTGTCCTGGTGGCCGGCGTAGTCAGTGTTTCTATGATTCTGACCATCATTTTGGCAAAGTTTATCGGCTGTTCACTGCCGATTCTTGCCAAAAAACTGCATCTTGACCCCGCGGTTATGGCAAATCCGTTCATCACTACCATTGTAGATGTGATGTCTTTGCTGATTTACTTCCGCGTTGCGTCTTTGATGCTGCATATTTAAGTATTCAAACCTTTGTTGTGCACAAAAACCTTCCTCTGATGAGGGTAGATTCCCCCACAGTGCGGGAGAATGTCTGCGAAAAGCAGGCAAAGGGGAACCGCCGCCGTCAGCGGGCGTCACGCGCTTGTCGCGTGACGGAGGGAGGGAAAGACGTTCTGTCTTCGAGAATTTCAGTTTGCACACAGAGATTTTTTTATAAGATTATTTTTAGGCGATGAGAAAATTATGGATATAGATTTGCACTATATTGAAAAAGGTGAGGGATTCCCGCTGATTCTGCTGCACGGCAACAGCGGTTCATCATCTTATTTCAACCCGCAAATTTCCTATTTTTCAAAACAGTATCACGTCTATGCTGTGGATACACGCGGGCACGGTGCTTCACCGCGCGGTACAGCACCGTTTACCATGCGGCAGTTTTCGGAGGATTTGCGCGGATTTATGGATGCGCAGAATATAAAGAAGGGACATATACTCGGATTTTCGGACGGCGGAAACATTGCGATGACGTTCGCGATTCTCTATCCCGAACGGATTGAAAAACTGATTTTGAACGGTGCCAATCTGCATACAGGCGGCGTAAAACGGCATTTGCAAATTCCGATTGAAATCGGATACCGCATAGCGAAGCTTTCCGCCGCAAAAAGTCCGCAGGCCAAGCAGAAATGCGAATTGCTCAGTTTAATGGTGAACGAGCCGAATTTGAAAGCAGAACAATTAAAAGTATTATGTATGCCGACATTGGTCATTGTCGGTTCAAACGATATGATTAAGGCATCGCATTCTAAAGAAATTGCGGATGCACTTCCGAACGCAAAGCTTGTTACATTAAACGGCGGACACTGTATTGCGCAAGAATCGCCAAACGAATTTAACCGTGTTGTCGATGCATTTTTGAAAGGGAATCTATGAAAAAAGTGATTGTAATCGGTTCGCCGGGAGCGGGGAAAAGTACATTTGCGCGAAAACTCCGCGACAAAACGAATCTGCCGCTGTATTATTTGGATATGCTGTGGCATAAAACGGACAAAACCAACATTTCCAAAGAAGAATTCGATATGCGTCTGTATGAAATCACACAAAAAGACTTTTGGATTATTGACGGCAATTACCAAAGGACCTTAGAAATGCGTTTGCAAGCGTGTGATACGGTTTTCTTGCTGGATTTTCCGTTAGAGGTTTGTCTTGCAGGTGCCGAATCCCGCATCCATAAAAAGCGGGAGGATATGCCGTGGATTGAATCGGAATTTGACGAAGAATTTAAGCAGTGGATTCTCGGTTTCCCAAAAAATCAACTGCCGAAAATCTATGCGCTGTTAGAAAAATATAAAGATGATAAAGAAATAATCACCTTCAAATCCCGTGAAGAAACCGATGCGTATTTTGAACAATAACATGCCCTGTAAACACGCGGATATCTATGCACCGCAGGGATAGATGCTCTGTCAAGAGTATGACAGTCACACTCGGTGCAAGATGATAGTATACAGATGCAGAGCGTTTTTTGAGAATCGTTTTTTTCAAAAAATACGGATATTTCATACTGCAAAGGAGAATAATCAATGATTTTATATCACGGTTCTTCTGTCGGCGGTCTTACATATCTCAAGCCCTTTTTGTCTGAGCACAAAAAAACGTATGTATATTTATCAAGCAGCCCTGTTGTGGCTTTACTGTATACCGTAAAGCCTGTGCCGAAACCGTTTAGCTTTTATCCGTACGGCTTTGATAAAAATAAAGTGATATATAATGAATACTACGAGGACGGCTTCCAAGATATATACATGGGTAAAAAAGGATTTTTATATACATGTGAAAAGACAGAAAATGCCGAAAATCCCACGGCGATTCGCTGCGCATATACTTATGAAGCCCCGATTAAAGTATGTAACTGTACCGAAATAAAGGATGTATATAATACATTCATGGAATATCAAGACAAGGGTTTGTTTGCTGTGAAGCCTTTTTCCGCTGTTTCGGAAAAAGAACTCGTTTTTGTATACAATGACATAAAAGAGACAATTGTGCAATATCAACTGAGAAACCAACCAAACCATCCAATGAGCCAATTTATCGTAAGACATTTCCCTGAAATATGGCTCGAATGATTTTACGGGCGTTTCCGTTTCAAAGCCGAATATGCGCAAAATATCTTTGTCAAACTCTGTGCATAAAACCGCCTGCATTGCAAGGCGGTTTTATTACGCACTGCACCGGAACTTTCGACTCGATTTTGTGAAAAATGCAAGGGGGAAGTGACTCGGATTCAGAATATATCCAAAATATCGACCGGATTTTTCAAATTCTGCAAGAGATTTTACGGAAAAATGCAAAATTGATTGTTAATTGATTGACAATATGGATTTTTGGGTATATAATACTCCATATTCTATGAATTTTAGAAGGGGACGATGTTGTGGAAAAATACCTGGTTTTGCTCACGTTCTTAGGCGCAGTAATCGCACTTGTTTTTGCGGCAGTTACCGCAAAAAGGGTGCTGAAATTTTCTGAAGGCACGGAACAGATGCAAAAAATCGCAAAGTCCATTCGTGCAGGTGCAAATGCATATCTGAAGCGGCAGTATTCCGTGGTGGCCATCTTCTTTGGCGGCATGTTCCTGTTGCTGTGTGTGATGGCGGTGTGTAAGCTGTTGACCTGGTTTGTACCGTTTGCCTTTGTAACCGGCGGGTTTTTCTCAGGATTGTCGGGCTTTATCGGTATGAAAATTGCTACGCTTGCCAACAGCAGAACCGCGAACGCTTGCCGTGAGGGGCTGAACAGCGGTTTGCGCGTTGCATTTTCGGCAGGCTCGGTCATGGGCTTTACTGTGGTCGGCTTAGGGCTTCTGGATATTTCCGTTTGGTTTTTTATTTTAAAGTTTCTCTTTAAACTTGAGCCGGCGATGATTTCCACGACAATGCTCACCTTCGGTATGGGTGCTTCGTCTATGGCGCTGTTTGCACGTGTGGGCGGCGGTATTTTCACCAAGGCGGCAGACGTCGGTGCGGATTTGGTGGGTAAGGTCGAAGCGGGCATTCCCGAAGATGACCCCCGCAATCCTGCCGCGATTGCCGATAATGTCGGCGATAATGTCGGCGATGTCGCGGGCATGGGTGCCGATTTGTATGAATCTTATGTCAGTTCCGTGATTTCTGCTTCTGCACTCGGCGTTTCCGCGTTCAGCGGCAGCATCAAAGCGATGGCAGTGCCCATGCTTTTGGCGGCGCTGGGCATTGTGATGTCTATTATCGGTACATTTTTTGTGCGCACGGGCGAGAGCATTGACCAAAAAATACTTTTAAAAGCGCTGCGCCGCGGTACGAACCTCAGTGCTGTTGCGATTGCCGTTGTGGCACTGCCTGTAGTGTGGGGCGTGCTCGGCAGAGAAAATATCGGGCTTTATTTTGCGATTATCGCAGGTCTTGTTGCAGGTATCCTGATTGGTCTTTCCACGGAATACTTTACATCGGATACGTATAAGCCGACCAAAAAACTGGCGGCTACTTCCGAAACAGGTTCGGCAACAATTATTATCGGCGGTTTGGGTTTAGGTATGAAATCGACCGTATTACCTATCGCGATCGTTTCCGTCAGCGTGCTTTGCGCGTTCTTTGTGTCGGGCGGCGGGGTCTCTACCTCCATGGGGCTTTACGGTATTGCATTGGCGGCTGTCGGTATGCTTTCTACGCTCGGTATTACACTAGCTACGGATGCATACGGTCCGGTGGCGGACAATGCGGGCGGTATTGCGGAAATGTCAGGGCTCCCGCCTGAAGTGCGTGAGCGTACGGATGCGCTGGATTCACTCGGCAATACCACAGCGGCAACAGGGAAAGGGTTTGCAATCGGTTCTGCCGCGCTGACCGCTTTGGCACTGATTGCGTCTTATATTGAAAAAGTAAAAACCGTGGATGCAGGTGTGACCTTTGAGGATTTCAGCCTGATGAATCCCGTAGTGTTGATAGGCTTGTTCATCGGCGGCTGTCTGCCGTTCCTGTTTGCGGCGCTGACGATGGAATCTGTTGGACGCGCGGCGCAAAGCATTGTTGTGGAGGTCCGCCGACAGTTCAAAGAAATTAAAGGGATTATGGAAGGCAAGGCCGACCCCGATTACGCAACGTGCGTAGACCTCTGTACAAAATCCAGTCTGCGTGAAATGATTCTGCCGACGATTGTCGCAGTTGTAACACCGATTGCAGTCGGTTTGATTCTCGGCTATAAAGGCGTTGTGGGCATGCTCGCAGGGGCAACGGTGACGGGATTCTTAATGGCAGTGTTTATGTCGAATTCCGGCGGCGCATGGGATAACGCGAAAAAGTATATCGAAGGCGGCGTGCACGGCGGTAAAGGCAGTGAACAGCACAAATCGGCGGTGGTAGGCGATACCGTAGGCGACCCGTTTAAGGATACTTCCGGTCCGGCTATCAATATTTTGATAAAGCTCTTATCCATGGTTTCCATTGTTTTCGCCGCTTTGGTTGTCAATTACAGTATTTTCTGAGTGTATAATAAAAGCAGAACGCAGGAAGTGAGAAATCCTTGTCTGCATTCTGCTTTTTTTATTTTTATTTACAGCAAAATTAAAGTAGGAACCCGTAGAGGCGGGTTTCCTCATCCGCTTGCGGGCATAGTGGGTAGCAATCCCTACTGCCGTTTTCGTGCAGTGACGGTGCAATCAGCAAATTGAAAAACAGAAAACACCGCACAAACTATTGCAATACCGGCTTGTACGGTGTTGTTTTGTATGTGCATTTTACCACACGATTTCTTTATCAAACACCTGTTCACCTTTGTTGTTCCAAGCGGATAAGTGGTAATTATCTGTTGTCAGCGTCAGCTTGCTTGCGATATACTCTCCGTCTTTGTATCCGCCGTCCGTGTAAATATTAAAACCGTTTTCCTGCTCGAATTTGCAAACATGATAATGTCCGCTGACAATTTCCGTTGCACTGAGCTTTTGAAGCTGTACCTCGGCCCGTTCCCGTAAATCTTCCTCGACACAAAGGTCGCTGTCGTGCACCAAGGTAATCGTCTTTTTATCGGAACTTTCCAGCGTCTCCAGCCATTCTACCATATCGGCGCGGTATTTGTCGTAATGAACCATACCGCCGTATTCGGGATGGTTGTCTTTTTTATCTTCGCCGCTGTCTAAAAGCAGAAAACGGTAGTCTCCGTAATCTGCCGTATAGAAAAATCTGTCCATACCGAGATAATCAGGCAGCGCCGCCGCGAACGGTCCGCGGGTCTCGTGGTTGCCGCGCACATATAAAACGGGCATAACCCCGCCTGAAACCGTACCGCCGAAAGCGACAATATTTTCTGCAATATCTTTTTCGGTCTCCAGACCGGGCACCGCATCACCGAGCAGAATGACGCCGTCGTAATCGCCGGTATACTGTATGGTGTTATAGGCTTCCTGCAGGTGCAGATGCCAGTCGGAAACCGTGAGATAGGTTTGTGTGCCACCGTTCGGCACGGCAAATGCATAATCCTTGGAGAGCAGAGATTTTCCGCTTCTGCCGCCGTAACTGCGTTCCTCTATCATTCTTGTGGAGCCGATGCGGTACGTGTTGCCGTTTAAATGTGCTTTCGGAATTCTGACTGTGTGCACCGTACGGTTTTTCAGTCTGCCTGCGGCTTCGTCATAGACTTTGCAGTTTTCACCCTGATACGTGTATTCCACAAAGCCCGTGCCGCTGTCGTTTGTGGCAAATACTACGGAATAGCTTTCACCGTTATCTATCACCATAGGGTCGGAGAGAAATTTATAAGTATAGCAGGGGAACAGTGTCAGGACAACACTCAAAGTGAGCACACCTGACAGAGCGATTGCAATACTGCATCTGACAGTCTTTTTTTGAATCAGCGGCAGACCCCATGCAAGCAGGATGATGCAAAGAATTGCCGAAAAAGACGGCAGGGCAGCAGCAATTACTGTGCGCAGTCTTGCCCGCATCTCGAAATCGGAAAAAATTACGGTAAATGCCGCGTACAGAACAAAAATGCCCATAAAAATAAAAGCAATTTTGGCAAGCACCTGAAAAGATTTCTTTATATGTAATTCCGTACCCCGTTTTTGTATATGATAGGCTTGCAGTAAAAACAGTGTAAACAGAACCGCGGCGGTCAAAATGCATCCGCCGAACAGCATAGCAGAAAATCCCTTAAAGACAGTAGAATCAATAAACACCGCATTGATTCTGAGCATGTAAATCAAAAAGGCCGCACAGGCAGAAAGACATGCGCCCGCCAATAGTGCCTTTGCAGGAATCGGATGGGATTCCCGTTTTGTCTTTTTCATAATAATCTCCATTCTGCCGCTAAAGCGTCAGCACAAATAGGCATTAAAGAGTGCTGAACAGCGGCGATTTTTATTGTATAATTGTTTTGAAGAGGAAGACACACTACAACGCACGTTGAGGGGAGTCGTAGAAGTTATTCTCACTTAAAACAGTATAATAATCAGTGTTGGAATCATCTTTTCAAGCACAAATAAGTGTTGCCTTTGAGCACGTACGCTAAAAATTGTTTTAAAACCTGTTAAATTGTGTGATGATTCAGTCACTGTCTTCTTCCTCAATTTTTTTACAAGGAGGAAGATTGTTTGAAAGTTATTTATCCGATTTGTTGTGGCATAGATGTCCACAAAACCTTCCGTAGTGGGAACAATTATTTCCACTACGGAAGGGGTACAGCCTCACTACCAAAAGAAACGCTTTTCTACCTGCAATTCAGATTTACATCGTTTTGCCGATTGGCTCCACACAAACAACTGTATGGATGTTTGTATGGAATCTACAGGCAAGTATTGGGTTCCTGTATTTAATATCCTTGAAGAACGAGGTGTTCGGGTTACTATTGCAAATCCTAAATGGGTTAAAGCCGTAAAAGGCAACAAAGACGATACCAAAGATTCTAAATGGATTGGTGACCTATTTCGTTTAGGTCTTGTTCCCGGTCGTTTTATACCATCAAAGGATATTCGTATTCTTCGCGAATTTACCCGTTACCGTTACAAATTAACTTCAATGAAAAGCAGTGAGAAAAACCGTTTTCAAAATGCCTTTACAGTTTGCAATGTCGCCCTTCTTTCAGGTGTTTTTTAACAGCTGTTCGCGTGCTTTGTAGTCCGGCAGTACCGAAGCGACCACGGCGTAAAAGGCGGGAGAGTGATTTTTTTCCCGAATGTGCGCCAGTTCATGCACGACAACGTAATCCACGGCATCGGGCGGATACAGCATCAGCCGCCAGGAAAAGCAGAGACTGTTTTTGCCGCTGCATGAGCCGAACCGTGTTTTCGCAGATGTAATTTTAATCCCTGTGGGCTGTACGCCCATGACTTTTGCAAAATATGCCACCCGTTTTGGAATTTCTGCTTTGGCACAGGCACGTAACTCCCCCATGCGTGCATCGGTGAGCGAATTTTCCGTCTGTGCGCGGCTCAGCTGCCGCGTTTTTGCCTTTTCAATCCATAAAGCATGGGCGTGCACGAAGCGGTCTATTTCCCCGCTCGGCAATCCCTTCGGCGCCTTGACAGTAATAGTCAAATCTGTCTCCACCTTTAGAGACAGCGTTTTTCGTTTCTCATAGAACACGGTATATTCCATTGCGTAATTCCTTTCTACAGTCAGTTTAACAGGAACAAAGGTGTTTTGCAATCCTTTTTTGTACGTTTTGTCGGGATTTTTTTACTCGCATAATCTGAAAAAAGGACTTGCAAAAATTGGGGGAATAGGCTAAAATATTTATCATAGTTTTTATATGTAAAGGAGAGTTTCGGTTATGGATCAAAACTGGCTGAACAATAAAACCGTCATTGTCACAGGCGCATCCAGCGGCATGGGTAAGGGCATTACGGAAAAACTTATTAAAGAACACGGCTGTACGGTTCTCGGCGTAGCGAGAAGCCAACAGAAAATGGAAGCACTGGTTGCAGAGCTTGGCGAGTATGCGGATAAGTTTTCTTATCAGCTGTTTGATGTTTCCGACCGTGCCAATTGGGACAATTATCTTACATATTTGCAGGAAAACAATATTCAGCCCGATGTGCTGATTAACAATGCGGGCATTTTGCCGAAGTTTGATAAATTCCAGCACTATTCGATTGAAGAAATCGAAAAGGCGATGAATATCAATTTCTATTCGGCAGTTTATTCTATGCACGCGCTGTTGCCGCTCCTTTTGAAGTCCTCTTCTCCCGCTATTATCAATATCGATTCCTCTGCGGCGCTTATGTCTTTAGCGGGTACTTCCGTGTATTCCGCAAGCAAAGCGGCACTGAAATCCCTTACGGAATCCATGCGTGAGGAGTTGCGCGGCAAATGCTATGTCGGTATTGTCTGCCCCGGCTTCACAAAGACTGACATTTTCCGCAACCAAGGCTCTTCCGATGAGAAGGCGCAGAAAATGCTGAATATGGTCAGCACCTCTTGCGACAGAATGGTGAATCTGATTATGAACGGCATTTCTAAACAGCACAGTTTGATGGTATTCGGTATGGATGCCGCATTCATGAATTATTTCGGCAGACTTCTTCCCGTGCAGGGCGGCAGACTGTTCAGTGCTGTGATGAAGATGTCCAAGCTTCCGCTGTTTGACGGCATTTTTAAGGAAGACTGATTATATTTTTGCAAAAATAGATATGAAAGCCTCTCTGCTGTTTTTTCATTACGGCGGAGAGGTGTTTTTATTGAAAAAAATGCAAATTTATGATATGCTAACAAAAAATATGTAATTTGGAGTGTGTTCTCCATGAAGAATACTTCAAAAATCAAGAAAATAGCGGCAGGTGCTTCCTGTGTGTTGTTTCTTGCTGCAGGCGTTACGGTTTCCGTACTGTATGTAACGGGAATTTTAAAATACGCAAAGCCTGCCGAAAGTCTAAGCGGTGGCTATTTGTTTTGTTATTTTGTGGGTAATGCGCCCAACGAGGAACGAATCCATTTTGCGGTCAGCCGTGATGGCTATAGCTTTGAACCACTGAACGGAAACGAAGCGGTAATCACACAAACCCTCGGCAAAAAGTCCGTGCGCGATCCATACATATTAAAGGGTGAAGACGGATTTTATTACATTATTGCTACAGATATGGCTGCGTCCGAGGGGTGGACATCAAATCATGCATTGATTACATGGAAATCTGCGGATTTAATCACATGGACAGACGAAACATTGATTGACATTCGTGATTTCGGCGGTGCGTTTGCCGCAACGAACCGGGCCTGGGCACCGCAAGCGCTTTGGGACAGTGAAAAAGGGCAGTACATGGTCTATTGGGCGCACTCCACTGCGGAAAACGATATCGCGGCTATGTATTATGCTTACACATCGGATTTTAAAACGCTCAGCACACCGCAACCGTTGTATATCCGAGAGGGCGTGCAAACGATTGATGCGGATATTATTTATAACCCGCAGAACAGTAAGTATTATATGTATTTTAAGCACGATGAAGATCAGACCATCGCCTATGTCACAGCGGATAAAATGAACGGACCTTATACGGATTCGCCTGTGATCGTCTCGCTTGCCTCCTCGGGGGTGGAGGGCAGTTCTATGTATAATGTTACAGGGACGGACACTTGGATAATGCTGATGGATCAGTACGGTAAGCATCGCTATTTTGCACAGCAAACAACAGATTTTGAACATTTCTTAAAGTTGAAACGAAAAAACTATGCTATGGACTTCGGTCCGCGTCACGGCTCGGTAATTCCCATTACCATTGAGGAATACAATGCGTTGATAAAAGCTTTTGGAAAATAAAAGGAGATATATATATGACACCGATGCAGAAATATTACGAAAATGCGGCAAAAACCGTGATTGCAAATTTAAAAAAACGGCAGATAGAAGGCTATTATTGTGCCGATAAAGCCGCCGCTGTACAAAAGGTGTTGGAGATAATACCAAAAGGGGCAAGCGTTTCCTGGGGCGGTTCTATGACCTTAGGCGAGGCGGGGATTATGGATGCACTTTCTGATTCCGATTACCGTCTCATTGACCGCGCAAAGGCGAAAACAACTGAGGAACAGCGTGCCGTATACGGTGAAATCTGTACTTCCGATTTTTTCCTTACGAGCACAAACGCAATCACGCTGGACGGTGAGCTTGTCAATATTGACGGCAATGGCAGCCGCCTTGCTTTTTTGATTTTCGGACCGCAAAATGTGATTGTCGTAGCGGGGATGAATAAACTGGTTAAAGATGTGGAAAGCGGATATGACCGTGTAAAAACAGTTGCCTGCCCGCCCAATGCTACGCGTCTTTCCCGCAGAACGCCCTGTGCCGTGAGCGGTGTGTGCGGCGATTGTTATGCATCCGACTGTATTTGCAGTCAAACCGTCATTACCCGCCGTTCACATATCCCGAATCGCATTAAGGTCATTTTGGTCGGCGAAAGCTTAGGTTATTGAGAAAAGGAGCATACCTATGTCTGTATTGAATAAAATTGTGCAAGGTTTTACAAAACTTACCGCTAAATTTTCAGGACTTTCCCAGGAGGAATCTGCACGCAATGCTGCCGAAAAAATTGTCACACCCGGTATGCCCGAATTGCTTCGCCGTGCGGCGGCAGAGGGCGCTGTACTTTTAAAAAATGAAAGGAGCTTGCTTCCTCTGCAAAACGGTGTAACGGTTTCTTTATTCGGCAGAGGGCAGTCAGATTGGTTTTATACGGGCTACGGGTCAGGCGGCGATGTTAACAAGCCGTATGCCGTAAGCCTGTTAGAAGGACTGCGGAACTGCGCTGATGTTTGCGTCAATGAAACACTGGCAGCCGTTTATACGGATTGGTGTAAAAAAAATCCGATAGACCACGGCTTTTGGGGGCACTGGCCGCGGTATTATCCGGATATGCCGTTATCCGACACACTCGTCCGCGAAGCGGAGGCAGTGTCTGCCTGTGCAATTGTCACTATCGGGCGCTCTTCGGGAGAGGACAGAGAAAATGCGCTTGAAAAAGGCAGTTACTATTTGACGGATGCAGAACGCGAAATGCTTTCCCTTGTCACAAAGCATTTCGAGAAGACGGTCGTCCTTTTGAATATCGGCAGTATGATGGATTTGTCGTGGGTAGACGGATTTGACGGCAAAATCGGGGCGGTACTGCTTGTATGGCAGGGCGGCATGGAAAGCGGCAATGCAGTTGCCGATTTACTTTCGGGCGCGGTTACGCCCTGCGGCAAACTGACCGATACCGTTGCAAAGACGTATGAAGATTATCCCTCGGCGGCAGACTTCGGTAAAAAGGATTACAATTTCTATACAGAGGATATTTATGTCGGTTACCGCTGGTTTGAATCCTTTACACCGGATAAGGTGCAGTATCCGTTCGGATTCGGTCTTTCCTATACGGATTTTTCTTTGGAATTTCTTTCGGTGCAGGTGACACAATCGGCGTTTCAGTTTACCTGTGCGGTTAAGAATATCGGTGTAAAATACAGCGGCAAAGAAACCGTTCAGCTGTATCTCGAAAAGCCCTGCGGTTTGCTTGGAAATCCTGCTCGCATTTTGGCGGGATTCGCAAAAACAAAAACACTGGCGCCGGGTGAGGGTGAAGTTTTGACAATCTCTGTGCCGAAGACAGCGCTTTCCTCTTACGATGACAGCGGGATTACAGGATTTTACTCCGCATATGTAACCGAAGCGGGCGAGTACCGTTTTTATCTCGGCACAGATGTGCGGCAGACGAAAGCAATCTATACTTATGTGTGCACGGAATTGCTTGTAACGGAACAGCTTTCCGAAGCGGCGGCGCCGCGTGTACCGTTTTCCGTTATAAAGGCAGAGGAACGTGGCGGTGTTCGTGTGCCTGTCAAGCAGTCAGTTCATCTTGGAAAAACGGATCTGCGTAGAAGAATTACGGACAATCTGCCGCAGGGTACACCTATAACAGGTGATAAAGGCTATAAATTATCCGACGTGCAAAACGGTACGGTTATGCTGTCCGATTTTACGGCGCAGTTAAGTCTTACAGAACTGGAAGCAATCTCCCGCGGCGATTATACTATGAACAGCAAATTGGGCGTCGAAGGGAATGCCGGTGCTTTCGGCGGCGTGCTTGCGTCCTTGCGTGCCAAAGGAATACCGCCTGTAATTACGACTGACGGTCCTTCGGGTATTCGTTTGTGGAGCTGCTGTTCGCTGATACCAATCGGCACTTTACTTGCCTGCACCTTTGATGAGGCTTTGGTAGAAGAGGTTTTTTCGGCAATCGGTGCGGAAATGTGCCAAAAGGAGACGGATGTTTTGCTTGCGCCCGGTATCAATATTCACCGTAATCCTTTATGCGGACGCAATTTTGAATACTATTCCGAAGATCCGCTTTTGACAGGAAAAATTGCCGCGGCAGCTGTGCGCGGCTTGCAGAAAAACGGCGTTTCTGCCTGCCCAAAGCATTTTGCGTGCAACAATCAGGAGTTTGCCCGCGTACAGAACGATTCCAGACTTTCGGAACGCGCCCTGCGCGAAATTTATTTAAAAGGCTTTGAAATTTGCATAAAAGAAAGCCATCCCGATACCATTATGACCTCATATAACAAAATCAACGGCGTACACGGGCATTACCAGTATGATTTGTGTACAACGGTTTTGCGCGGGGAATGGAAATACGACGGATTGGTCATTACCGACTGGTGGATGCGCGCACAAAAAAGTCCTGAATTTCCGAATCTATGCAACAATGCCTACCGCGTCCGCGCGCAGGTGGATGTGTTGATGCCCGGTGGGAAGCGCGTCGGTAAGCAGAAGCCGGACGGTACGCTTTTGGAAACCTACGGGAAAGCAGACGGTATCACCTTGGGCGAGCTGCAGCGTACCGCACAAAATGTCCTGCGCTATTGTATGCAGTCTTCTGCTATGAAGCGATTTTTGCAGGAAAAGAAAAATCAGCTTCGTTAAACTTGCTTTTTCCTATTGTGTGTAAAATCGAATGATTGGCGGCGTTTGCAACATCGTTTGCGCTCGGTTTGCTGTCAGTCGGTGCAATAGAGGTTGGATTATTCGCAATCGGCGCAATTTGTATCGGGAGTGTTTCCTGCGGAGCGCTTTCGGTCGGTTGCTTGTCTGTGGGGGCTTTAGCGGTAGGGCATTATGCCGCCGTCGGCGACTGTGCGCGGGCTATGCTGGCCGTCGGGAATACCGAAGTCTACGGCAGTATATATGCGCATCTCGGCAAGCCCGAGCAGACAGAGCTTACGTATATAAAAGGATGGCTTGACGCCAATGTGCCTATCTATCTTTCTTGGGCAAAAGAGCTCTTTCTCTTTTGCATACGTTTCTGAGCAAATGTTAACTGTGGTTGACAAATTGTTAACTTATGTTTATTGATACGGCAAATCGGTTACACTTATAATGCTTTTGTCGGTTTCGGCATATCTGCGTTGTGTGCAGATAAACAAAAAGAAAAAACAAATAAAAATCAAGCAAAG
>DKUE01000017.1:0-29101 GCA_002490525.1 Ruminococcaceae bacterium UBA7212 | reverse complement strand
CTTTGCTTGATTTTTATTTGTTTTGCTTTATTTCGAAACATCCGTTACCGTTAAAAGACTTTCGTTTACTTTAAATCTTATTGTAAACCCTGCAAACGAAAACCCGTACACCCGTTCGGTATCTGCCTGATATGCGGGACGCGGGTCTTGTGCCAAAACCCGCAGCAAAGCTTGCCGCTTTTCTGCAGGGACTTTTTGCCATAAATCAGGCGGAAAGTCTACTTCCAAAATATCCGTTTTAGACTGTAATGCAAAGCCTCCGGAAGCGGTCGGTATGCTGTCTGTATAGGGGAGATACGGCTTAATATCCAAAATCGGCGTGCCGTCCATTAAATCCGCGCCTGCAATGTGCAAAACAGGCGTATTCGGTGATGTAAGATCCATTTTTTCTAACCGTACACAGGAAAGTCCGATAGAGTTCGGACGAAACGGCGAGCGTGTGGCAAATACGCCCATACGCGTATTGCCGCCCAGACGCGGCGGGCGCACCGTTGGTGTAAACGGCTTGTCTGCACATTCTGAAAAACGCCACAAAAGCCAAATATGTGAATACTGCTCCAGTCCCCGCACCGCATCGGTATTTTGGTAATCAGGTTCAAAAACGATGGTTGCCTGCAATTCCTCAACAATGCCGCTTTGCCGCGGAATCCCGAACTTTTCGGGAAAATCACTGTGTATGTATGCAATCGGGTGCACCAAAAATTCTTCAGACATCTTCCGCTCCGTTCGTTTGTGTGAGAGAATACAGATAACTATTATAAGTATAACAGTCTTTGCTTTGTGGTTGATAGTTTTCACATATATCCGTATATTTTTTTGAACGTTTTTCGCGCTCCGCATAGTCTTCTGTATAGAAAAACAAATCGCTTTTTTGTGCAATATGTACGTCCTTTGTGCAGAATAACTCATTGGGCTGATTGCCTACAGGGCACATATTTCCGTGTTGACAGCTAAGACAGCATCTCAGCGTAACATCCGTCGGCAATTGCCTTTGCAAATCGGCAAAAGCATCTACCCAAAGGCTATCGTTGCCGCATCCGCAATAATCAGTATCTTTATATTTTATATGGACAGTGATGTTTTCCGAAATGGATTCTTCTCTACAATTGACCGTTATTTTGGTTTGCTGTATATTGTCAGGCGTGTTCAGCTGACTATCAAATATATGCTGTTTGTGCAGTTCATACCAAGCCTTTCTACGGTATTTATCCCATTCAATGGTTATATTCTCAAAACTACATTCTACAGTGAAAAACGGTTCGGTGCCGCAGCCTTCCAAATAATATCGGGTGTTATCGTCTGTGCCGAAATAAAGTACGCTGATTGGATTTTCGAATACAGATAGAAATTTATTTTCAGCTTCTGTTCCTTCTAAAAGAATATATTCTTTTCTGTATATATTTCCGTTTACATCTTTCACTAAAGCGCCGCCTGCCTTATAGGAAAACACAGAGATGCCTGTAAAAGTGATTGTTGCATCGTCAATTTCCATATCGAATGCGGAAGGATTTTGTTCAGTATTTTTATGAAAATTCAAATATTTTGCCGATATAATCCATTTTTTGTTATCAGCATGAATCAGGGAAAAGAGTGCATCATGGAATTCAAAATCTTCCAGTCGATTTTCCAAACGGTATTTCATAAAACAATCGCCCTCTAACACTTTTATTTATTATTGCCCTTTGCCGTATTGATTGAAGCAATAAGCATTCTCTTTATTTCTTCTGCAAGCGATAATAAGTTATCGAAGTTATAATCCGTTAACTTTGTTCTTTTCAAAAGCGTAAGCCAATAAATACTCTCGCCTGTTTCTTTAAGTGCAATATGCAGTTTAGATATGAAGTCAGCTTTACTGTTACCGTAAATAGCCTCATTTATATTGGCGCCGATACTTGTGGCGGAACGAAGTAATTGTTTTGCGATAGTTGTATCTTTTCTTGTTTTTGAGAACATTTCATAGAATAGAACAATTTCGGTTGCAAATTCAAGAGATTTGTCGAGCAAAAGCGTTTTCATTGTAATCACCCAAAAAGAATGGTATCATTTTTTCCTTTTTATTCAATGCTTTGCATAAGCAAAGCCACCGATTCTTTTCGCTCTTCTCTCTTATCTTTTATCTGGAAAAAGTCGCTTTAGAGAAAAGCGAAAAGAGAAGAAAGAAAAGAGAAAAGTCCAAAAAGAAAAAGCCGCTGATGCGACTTTTTCTTTTTGGTGCCGCTGACCGGACTTGAACCGGTACGGTGTTGCCACCGAGGGATTTTAAGTCCCTTGCGTCTGCCTATTCCGCCACAGCGGCATTTTTAAATGTCTGCGATATATTATAAGAAAAAAATCTCCCGTTGTCAATGCGAGAACAGAAGATTTTTTTAAAACTGTAAAATTTATCTTGCTGAATTACCGTTTTCCCTTGATAATCGGTGAAAGCGGCTTGTAAATAACAAAAGAAATTATCGTGCACAGCAGTCCTTTCACAAATGTAAAAGGTACATTGAAAATCAGAAGTGCTTTCCAAAGGGAATCTACACTCGGCAAAATTAACTGATACGCCGAAATAATCTGTTCCATGGGCATGAAATTTGTATAGACAGGGTAGGTGATGTAGTAATTTGTCAGCAAACTGAACCCCGCCATGCAAACTGCGCCGACCAAAGAACCGAGCAGTGCGCCGCCTCTTGTCTTTTTGTGCTTGTAGATGAGTCCTGCGGGAATGACCATTATACAGCCAAGAATAAAATCGGAAAGTTCGCCGACACCGCCCGTAGAGGTAGTAAACAGGTTTAGCAGATTTTTAATCAGGCACACGCCGACCCCGCTTACAGGTCCAAGTGCAAAAGAGGCGACCAGTGCGGGAAAGTTTGCAACATCCATTTTAATGAAACCGGGCATCACGGGTACGCTGAACTGCAAAAACATCAAAACAGCGGCAACTGCGCCAAGAATGGCAGTTACGGTCAATCGGTGGATTTTGGCGCGGGAAAACGATTTCTTTGCAGATTGGGTTTTGGGTTCTTTCATGTTTGTTCAGAGCCTTTCAAAAATAGATTTTGCAAATGCGGCTGTCAAACAAAAAACCTCGTAAGAGAATTCTTACGAGGCGCAGGTGTACTGACACATACATCTTCTTTCATCCGGACTGTACCGTCGGTTTGGGAATTACACCCAATCAGCGTGAGCTTGTGGACTTTAACCACCGGTGGGGAATTGCACCCCGCCTTGAAGACAGCGATTCATTTGTGCTTCTATTATATATTAATTTTCATGAGATGTCAACTGCTTTTTCGGCTTTTTCATCAACAGAAGTCCGACAATGGCAATCAGCGGAAAAATCGCACCGAAGGAAAGACCGATTTTTAATGCACTGCCTTCTGTAAGCATAGGGTTTGCTGTAACGGCGGCAGTAGAAATATAGCTGATGACAGACGGTCCGAGCGAACAGCCGATGTCCCCCAAGATTGCCAGAATCCCGAACATGGCAGCGCCGCCGTTCGGATAGTTTTCCGAAACCAAACTGAATGTACCCGGCCAAAACAGGCTGACTGAGAATCCGGTCAATGCACAGCCGAAGAGAGAAAGGAGCGGTGCTTTAGATACAGCGGTCGTCAAATAACAGCAGATGCACAGAACCGCACAGGCAAGCATTGATTTTTTTAAGTTGATTTTATGTCCGTAAATGCCGAACAGCAGTCTGCCGCATCCCATAAAGACGGCAAACAGGCACGGCCCTAACAAGTCGCCTGTGAATTTCGACACCTGTAAGCCTGTTTCCGCAAAAAAAGATGACCACTGCGACATGGCGAGCTCCGATGCGCCTGCACACAGCATCAGAATCATGGCGATGATAAAGTTTTTCGAAGTCAATAGCTTGCGAATCGGTATTTTTTCATCTTCCTGCAAGGTCTTCGGAAAGGGCAGTGTAGCGAAGTTGAATAAGTTGCCGAGCGGAATCAGAGACCATAACAGCGGCAAAACATACCAATACTGTTCGCCGAACAGCTTGATAAGCAACGTGGAAAGCGCAACCACTGCCATTTGTCCCCAACAGTAGAAGGAGTGTAAAAGACTCATATCCGCTTCTTTGCGTTCACTCGGAATCGCATCGACAATCGGGCTGATGGTCACCTCAATCATGCCGCTACCAAGTGCGGAGACTACAGTGGCAAAGACCAGAGCGCCGAACGGCGGCATTCCGCTGCGCGGCAAAACGGACAAGCACACTAAGCCTGCAAAGGCAAATGCGTGCGAAGCCAAAATAATTTTTTTATAGCCGATGCGGTCCACAACTTTCACGGAAAGAATATCGACAACCGTTTGCGATAAAAAATTAATCAAAATTAAACTACCGATGGCATTTAGAGAAATACCGAGTTGGCATCGGTAAATGATAAAAAGAATGGGGGAGAGATTGTTAATAATGGCCTGTACAAAATATCCGATGTAGCAGGCGATAGTTGTACCTTTATAGGTTCTCTGCATGGTTTATACATACTCCTTGTCGTCAGAAAGCGAAGCGGAACCGCTGATGGGAATCGGTTCACCAAGATAGGTCGGTTCGGGCTTTACAAGGCAAATTGCGAAATCTTTGATACGCGCTAAAGATTCCCGAACTGCGTTGCGAACAGTGGTATACAGCGCATAGTCCTGTAAATCCGAAGCCACGCCGTAAGCTTCTATACCCAATGCGCGGGCGATGTATACGGCACGGTACAAATGATAACCCTGTGTGACAACGACCGCTCTTTTTACTCCGAAAATGTCACGGGCACGGTACATGGATTCATAAGTGGAAAAGCCTGCATGGTCTAAAAACACAACCTCAGGGTCGACGCCTTCGTCTACAAAAAACTGTTTCATGTGGTTGACTTCATCGTAATTTTCACGCCCGTGGTCGCCGCTCATCAGCAGTTTTTCGGAAACACCGCTTTGATAGAGCGAAAGACCGGTTGTTACACGGTCACGGAGCATCGGACTTAAGGTCTCGTTATTCCAAACTGCACAGCCTAAGACCAAAATACAGTCTATATCTTCGAGTGCGGCGCAGTCCGCTTCGGACAGAATATACGGCTTTGATTGTCCGATGACAATGCCGTTAATTGCACCGAACAGCAGTGCGCCGCACAGCGCAAGCGTGCAGAAAACGATGAGCACAGTTTTTAATTTTTTATGCCGAGATTTCATATTATACCCTCGTTTCTACAAGCTCCAACGTACCGTTGACGGTGAATTTGCCGCTGTCCGCAGTTAAAAACAGGCTGTCTCCTTTTTTAACGGAAACCGATTCTGTGCCGCAGGACACCGTACCGACACCGTTTGTAACCAACAAAGATACAAACGAGGTTATATCTGCCGTGCTTTCGTATTTTTGCGCGACAGCAACCGCCTTGACAGTGAATAATTCACAGGCGGTTAATAACTGCTCGGTATAACCGGCTTTTTGTATTTTTGTGCCTTCGGGGTCAGTGCTCCGTGCGGGCGGTGTGCAATTCGTCACATCTATGGCTTTTTCTGTATGCAGTTCGCGCGGCCTACCGTCTGCACCAACGCGGCCGTAGTCATACACACGGTAGGTTGTATTGGAATTTTGCTGGATTTCCGCAAGCAGAATTCCGCCGCCGATGGCGTGCAGTGTGCCCGCTTCAATGAAAAATAAATCACCCTTTTTCACCTTGACTTTGTTTACAACATCTAAAAAAGTATTGTCGGCGATACGTGCGCGGAATTCCGCACTGGAAATCGGCTCTTTAAAGCCGTAAATTAGTTCTGCACCCTCATTGCAGTCCAAAATATACCAGCATTCCGTTTTGCCGTATTCTCCTTCCACGCGAAGTGCATACTCGTTGTCGGGATGTACCTGTACGGACAAATTCTTTTCGGCATCAATCAGTTTAATCAGAATCGGGAAACGGTCGAATTTTTCTGCGTTTGTGCCGAGACTTGCTTTGCCGAGAATTTCAATCGCCTCAGAAAGCGTTTTACCATGATACACGCCGTTTTCAATGCGGTTTTCACCGTCTTTGTGGCAGGAAAGCATCCAACCCTCGGCAACAATGTCTAAATCTGTCTGAAATCCGAAATCGTTTTTGAGCCGTGTGCCGCCCCAAAGATAGTCTTTCAATGCAGGAACTAATTTTAACAGCATTATATATCATCCTTTTTCTTTATAGATAAAATTCCTCTTTATCTTATCAAAAGCGCTTTCCTAAATCAATAGCTAACTTGTAAATTCAAGGGAAAAATGCTATACTCTGTTTTGAGGTAATAGCGTGAAAGAATTAAATAACCCACCAGCCAAAAGACATAAGGAAAATACCCTGCAAGGAAAAAGGTTTTTGCAGGGTTGAAGTTAAAAGCTAAGATTTAAAGTTTAATCGACGGTTAAGCCTTGCTTTTCAAGGAATTTAGTCGTTTGCTTCACAGCCTTGGATAATTGCTTTTCTTTAAGGGTTTCAGGCATATCTACCTTGAAAAGGTCGGCGGGATTCCAAACTTCACCCGTAGTCATCATTTGGAAAATAGAAGTGAGAATCATTCTTGCAATGGCAATAATGGCACGTTTCTTTCCTCTACGCTTTGAAATTTGCTCATACTTTAAGCGGTAGTAAGAATTGTCTGTAGCTTTCACGGCTGCATGGGCAATTTGCACCAATGCAGGTTTGAGATAAACTCCTGCACGTGTAATGCGAACAGACTTTTTCTTTCCGGCAGATTCGTTGTTGCCGGGTGTTAATCCCGCCCAACAACACAAACGTTTTGAGAAACCAAACTGCGACATATCGTTTCCAATCTCATAAATTATTGTAATTGCAGAATTACGGTCAACACCCGGGATGGTGCAAAGAAGTGAAATAAGACTTTCGTGTTTTGCGACCATACCATTTTAAGTGAGAATAACTTCTACGACTTTGTGCTGACGCTTTAGCGGCAGAATGGAGATTATTATGCAATGTTTGATTTATTCCGTTGTGATTTTTCTTTCGACTTTACTCGGCGCATTTGTCGGCTTAGGCGGCGGCGTCATTATAAAGCCGATGCTGGATGTATTGCATATGCATACGCTTGCGGAAATCTCCTTTTTTTCCTCCTGCGCTGTGTTTGCCATGTCCGTTACTTCTACAGCGAAGTATTTGAAAAAAGGCGTTTCTTTTCAAAAACGGATTTTGTTTCCGCTGTCCATCGGCGCGGTGCTTGGCGGTTTTTTTGGAAACAGTGTTTTTTCAGCCGCTTTGCAGTCTGTACAGTCTGCGGAAACGGTGAAAGGGGTACAGTCCGCAATGCTGTGTGCATTGCTTGTGAGTGTGCTTGTTTTTGTGAATATCCGTGTGAAAACGGCACGGCTGAAAAATCCCTTCGGGATTCTTTGTGCCGGTTTGTTGCTCGGTGCAGTGGCGGCGTTTTTGGGAATCGGCGGCGGGCCTATCAATGTTGCGGCTCTGACATTGCTGTTTTCCTTTTCCGTACGAGATGCAGCAGTGTATTCTGTTGCCGTTATCTTTTTTTCACAGCTGTCCAATTTGGGGGTTCAGCTTATGCGCGGCGGTGTGCAGGGCTACGACTTGAAAATGCTTTTTGTAATTATACCCTGTGCGGTGCTGGGCGGTTTGCTCGGCGCGGTTTTAAACCGAAGATGCAGTGAGAACGCGGCACGGATTACCTTTTCACTGGCAATATTTTCTATGATGATGTTAACTTTATACAATGCGGTTACCGCATTTTGCTGAGAAAGGCGTATTCAATATGAACCCAAATATCATTTTTTATTTCAGTGACCAGCAACGGTGGGATACGGTGAATGAAACCGTTACGCCGAATTTAACGGAGTTAGCGCAGGAAGGCGTTTTGTTTGAGAATTCCTTTACCTGTCAGCCGGTCTGCGGTCCTGCGCGTGCGTGCCTGCAAACGGGGCAATACGCGACGGAATGCGGGTGTTACTGGAACGGAGTGCCGCTGCCGAAGCACATAAAACCGCTCGCCGCCTATTTTAACGAAGCGGGATATGAGACTGCCTATGTCGGAAAATGGCATTTGGCATCCGACCGTTTCCCGAATGTCGGCATGCATTGTGAAAAAACGGCAATCCCAAAAGATATGCAAGGCGAGTATAAGGATTGGTGGCGCGCCGCCGATGTTCTGGAATTTACTTCGCACGGCTATGACGGCTATGTTTTCGACGGCGACGGCAATCAGATTGATTTTAAAGGATACCGTGCAGACTGTATCAATGATTTTGCATTAGAATACCTTGACCAAAAGACCTCGGATAAACCGTTTTTCCTGTTCGTTTCCCACATTGAGCCGCATCATCAAAATGATCATAAGCGGTACGAAGGACCGAAAGAAACCGTAGAGCAGTATAGGGATTATCCTATCCCTGATGACCTCTCCTTTTTGCCGGGGGATTATCGGGAGATGTACCCCGATTATATGGCGGCCATCAATCGCTTGGATGCGAATGTCGGCCGTTTGGTAGAAAGGCTGAAAGAAAAAGGACTTTACGAAAATACCGTGATTATTTATACAAGCGATCATGGCTCGCATTTCAAAACACGGAATATGGAGTATAAGCGTTCCTGCCATGACAGCGCAACGCATACGCCTCTGATTATTGCAGGCGGACCGTTCTGCGGCGGAAAACGTGTGGAAAGTCTTGTCAGTCTAATTGATTTGCCTCCGACATTGTTAGACCTTGCAGGGATTCCGATTCCGCAGAGCTTTTCGGGAAAATCCATTGTTCCTATGCTATCGGGCGAAACAGAACGCGACTGCGTGTTTATACAAATCAGTGAAAGTCAGTGCGGTCGTGCAGTGCGTACGAAAAAATACAAATATTCCGTGCGGTCGGTCGGTTCGGGCTTTACAAAACATAAAGCAAAGGTTTATTTTGAAGATTATTTGTATGATTTAGAAAAAGACCCGTGTGAAAAGGTGAACCTAATTCGAAATTCTGCTTATAAAGAAGCACGCAAAGCCATGCGGCATTTGCTGATACGGGAAATGCAAAATGCGGACGAAGAGAAACCGGTCGTGTTGCCTGCATTATTTGTGCGCAAAAAATAGCGTTTTTCTTTAGCGGAAATGCACGAAAAGCCTTGCGGGAATACCTTTTACTTGGTTCTTTCATGGAATTTTTGCAGGAAACAAAAACATATATTGCAAAAAAACATAAAATGTAATAAAATTTATCGGTAATCAAAAAAATGTATGAAATTCGGAGGCTTAGGATATGCAGTATTCGCAGATGTCCAAAGAAGAACTGCGTAAGCGTAAAAAAAGCTTGGACGCAGAATTCGAAATGCTCAAAAAAATGAATTTAAAGTTGGATATGTCCCGCGGCAAACCGGGTGCCGACCAGCTGGACCTTTCCATGGATATATTAAAAACCGTTATCGGCGTGTGCGACTGCAAGGCGGAAAACGGCTTTGACTGCCGAAATTACGGTGTGCTTGAGGGCCTTCCCGAGTGCAGAAAGCTGTTTGCAGAAATTTTGGAGGTTGACCCTGCCAATGTAATTATCGGCGGCGCGTCCAGTTTGAACCTGATGTTTGACTATATTTCGCAGTGCATGACGCACGGCGCGGGCGAAGAGCCTTGGATGCGTCAGGGGAAAATCAAATTTATCTGCAATGTGCCGGGGTATGACCGTCACTTTACCATTTGCGAGCATTTCGGCATTGAAATGCTGAATGTGGAAATGACCCCGAACGGTCCCGATGTCGAGAAAATTCAGAAACTTGTCCAAGACCCGAGCGTCAAAGGTATGTTCTGTGTGCCGAAGTATTCGAATCCCGACGGCATTACGTATACAGATGATACTGTGCGTGCGTTGGCGGCGTTAAAACCCGCGGCAAAGGACTTCCGTGTGATTTGGGACAATGCCTATATTGTACACAATTTGGACGACCGACCCGACCGTCTTTTGAATATTTTTGAAGCCTGCAGGCCATATGGTTCGGAAGATATGTTTGTGGAATTTACTTCCACTTCCAAAATCAGTTTTCCGGGTGCGGGCGTTTCTGCAGTTGCCGCATCAGACAAGAATATCCGCGCGATTAAAGCACGTCTTTCCATGCAGACTATCAGCTATGACAAAATGAATCAGTTGCGCCACGTAAAATACTTTAAAGATGCGGAAGGTATAGCGGCACATATGAAAAAGCATGCGGCGATTATCGCGCCGAAATTCCGTATTGTTTTGGATGCCTTAGACCGCGAACTGCGTGAAAACGATTTGGCACGTTGGACGGAGCCGAAAGGCGGTTATTTTATCAGTCTGAATACAACGGAATGCAGTGCAAAGCGTGTCGGTGAACTGTGCCGGGAACTCGGTGTAGTGCTGACTTCGGTTGGGGCTACTTATCCGTACGGTAAGGATGACGCTGACAGAAATATCCGAATTGCACCGACATATCCGTCAACAGAAGAGTTGAAAAAGGCGGTTGAAGTGCTTTGCCTTTGCATAAAGCTGGCAACACTTGAAAAATTGTTGTGATTGTTGTAGAATAAATACATCGCACAAAGCCCTGTAAACAAAATTCGCTGTATTTTGGGGGACTCCCGATGCATTTATTCCGTAAAAGAAAAGAAGATGCAGAGTTGTCTGCCGCACCCGCGCGTCCGTTTGTCACGGCGGTGATTGTAGCGGCGGGCAACTCCACCAGAATGGGCGGCGTCAATAAGCAGAAACTGCGAATTGACGGCGTCCCTGTGCTTATTCGGACGCTTCGCGCATTTGCCGAGAGTACATGGATAGATGAGATTGTTGTGGCCGTACGTGAGCAGGACATTCCCGATTTATTTGCGGCAGTGCAGGCTTATGAAATTGCAAAGGTAACAGATATTGTAAAAGGTGGGGAAACACGGCAGGAAAGCGTTTTTGCCGCCATTCGCCGCGCTTCGCCGCATTCGGAATTCTTTGCGATTCACGATGGCGCCCGCCCCTTAGTTACACAGGAGATTATTGAAACAACTGTACAAAAGGCATTTTGTGAAAATGCCGCCGCTACAGGCGTGCGCGTCAAGGACACCATTAAGGTGGCGGCGGAAGACGGCAGAATTTTGGATACTCCCGATCGTTCCACCCTCTGGGCGGTTCATACGCCGCAGGTGTTTGCAAGGCAGATGTATTTGCATGCCGCTGACGCTGTGCCGAACAGCCTCACCTTTACAGATGACTGTAAGTTGATGGAAGCGGCGGGAATTCCCGTGTTTATGGTTGAGGGCAGTTACGAAAATATAAAAATTACCACGCCGGAGGATGTCGTGCTGGCAGAGGGTATACTTGCAGGGAGAAAAGAAAAATGTTTCGAATAGGGCACGGTTATGATGTACACCGTCTGACAGAAGGGCGTAAACTGATTTTAGGCGGGGTAAAAATCGAAAACGGCGGCATCGGTTTGCTAGGGCATTCCGATGCAGATGTTTTACTGCATGCTGTCAGTGATGCGCTGTTAGGGGCGGCTGCTCTCGGTGATCTCGGCAAGCATTTTCCCGATACGGATGTGCGGTATAAAGGCGCGGACAGTATGCAGCTGCTTCGCGAAGTTGTTAAGCTGTTAAAGAAGGCGCACTATACCGTACAAAATATTGATGCAACCGTTTTGGCACAGGTGCCGAAATTGGCACCTTTTATTCCGCAAATGCGTGAAAATATTGCGAATGCCTGCGATTTGCCTGTATCGTCGGTCAGTGTCAAGGCCACAACCGAGGAAGGGCTCGGTTTTACAGGTGCAAAAGAAGGCATTGCCGCACATGCTGTTTGTCTAATTGAAGAGACACCGGGTATCAAATTCATATGAGGGCAGTGAGATTATGGGAAAATTAAAAGCACTCTTTTTAAAATACAAGGAACCGATTCTGTATATTTTTTTCGGCGGTTTGACTACTGTTGTTAATTACATCATTTATTTTTCCTGCACAGCGGGGTTTAAGCTCGGTTGGTCTGCGGCAACCGTACTTGCTTGGATTGGCGCGGTTTTGTTTGCATATGTGACTAATCGAAAGTGGGTGTTTGAAAGCAGTGCCAAGGGCGTCCGTGCAATAGCGCTTGAGTTCGCGGAATTTATAGCGGCACGGCTTTTATCTCTCGGCATGGAATGGGTAACGCTGAAACTGCTGTTGGATGTTTTGCATATGAATACCTATATGTATGCATCGTTGCCTGTCGGCGAGTTTGCCGCAAAAACAATTGCACAGGTTATTGTGATTGTTGCTAATTATGTGTTCGGAAAATGGTTCGTTTTCCGTAAGAAAAACACAAAAGACGAATAAAAATACATTTTACTTGCAAAATTATACAATCTGGTGTATAGTAATACCATAATTTATGTAAAGGGGCAGTAACAATGAAAAAAGCAACAAAAATTTTAGCGCTTCTTATGACGTTGGTGCTGGTTGTCGGCATGTTCGCGGCCTGCGGTGCAAAAACGCCTGCCGTTAAGGTAATTAATGTGAATTTGACCGATGAAGAATATGCATTCGGCGTTGATAAGAATCAACCTGAGCTGTTGGAACAGGTGAATGCGTTTATTACCGAAATTAAAGCAAACGGTAAATTAGATGAAGTTTTCAACAACTATTTCGGCAGCGGTACACCCAAAGCCATCAAATCTGCACAGTTAGATGAGAGCAAAGACCAGTTGGTTGTCGCCACCAATGCGGAGTTTCCGCCTTTTGAATATTCGGAAGGGGATAATTTCCTTGGCGTAGATATGGAAATCGCCGCTCTGCTTGCAGAGAAGCTCGGCAAAGAGCTCGTTATTCAGCACATGGATTTTGAGGCGGTTTGCCTTGCTGTCGGCAGTCATAAGTGTGACATCGCTATGGCAGGCTTGACGATTAACGAAGAGCGTAAAGAGTCTGTTACCTTCTCGGAGTCTTATTATCAGGCTTCTCAGAAACTGATTGTGAAGGGCGATGACACCAAATTTGACGAGTGTAAAACCGCAGATGATGTAATCGCAATTCTTAAAACTATGGACAATACAACCAATATCGGTTTCCAAAACGGTACAACCGGACAGTTGTTTACAGAGAGCACGGGCGATTATGAAGCAAACGGCTTTAAAGTAACGGCAACAGGCTATTCCAACGGTGCAATGGCGGTGCAGGATGTTGTGAACGGTAATTTGCAGTATGTTATTATTGATGCCGCTCCTGCGGATTCTATTGTAAAATCCATCAACGAAGCCGCATAATTCTATTTAAATAAGCGTTTGGCAATAACCTCACCTTTCGGTGAGGCTATTGTCGTATCTCAGACAGATAAAGGGTTTGAATATGGGTAGCTTTGCACGTAAATTTCAAAAATTTATAGAGCTGTTTCAGGGCAGCAGCGCGGATGCATACATATCCGAGATTTTAACCGGGCTGCAGAATACGGCGAAGATTGCTGTTGTGGGTCTTTTAATCGGTATTGTCATCGGTACTTTGATTGCAACCGTTCGCGTTTTGCCGAAATATAAGAAACTGCCGAAGGTCTTAAACGGCATTTGCAGCGTATATGTCGGATTTTTTCGCGGTACGCCTATGGTTGTACAGCTGTTGCTGTTTTACTTCGTCGCTCTGCCGCTTATGGGCGTAAATATTCCGTCAGTTACGGTTGCCTGTATTGTGTTCGGCATGAATTCGGGTGCATATATTTCCGAAATTATGCGCAGCGGCATTTTGTCGGTTGACCCCGGACAGATGGAAGGTGGGCGTGCCATGGGCTTGAGCTTTGGCACGACCATGATTAAAATTGTGATTCCGCAGGCGGTTAAAAATATTTTACCGACACTCGGCAATGAGTTTATTACTTTGGTGAAAGAGACTTCCATTGTCAGCTTTATCGGGGCAACGGACCTGTATGTTGCATTTCGGAAAATCGGTACGGCAACCTACGAATTTATGATTCCGTATCTGGTTATGGCGGTCATTTATATTGTTTTGGTACTGGTAATCAGTCTGCTTGTAAAGCTGATGGAAAGGAGCCTGAGGAAGAGTGATAGAGGTCGTTAACCTGACCAAAAGCTTTGGCGATTTGCAGGTATTAAAAGGAATTGATTTAACAATTGAGCAAGGCGAAAAGGTTGTTATCATCGGACCGTCGGGCTCGGGTAAAAGCACGCTTTTGCGTTGCCTGAACTGTATGGAAGACCCAACTTCGGGTCAAGTGCTGTATCACGGCGTGGATTTGACGGACATGAAGGTGGACATCAACGAGCAACGGCAAAATATCGGCATGGTGTTCCAGCATTTCAATTTGTTTAACAACATGACAGTGCTTGACAACATTACCTTAGCACCTGTGCTGACGCAGAAAAAGAAAATGCGGAAATTGCAACGCAGTTCCAAAAAATTCGGGAAAACCGATGCCGAGTTAAAATCTTCCGCACAAATCAAGGCGGATGCGAAAGAGAATGCCCTGAAACTGTTGGAGCGTATCGGGCTTTCCGATAAAGCGGATGCATACCCGTCTCAGCTCTCAGGCGGGCAGAAACAGCGTGTTGCGATTGTGCGTTCGCTTGCCATGAATCCGGATGTAATGCTGTTTGATGAACCCACCTCGGCGTTAGACCCTGAAATGGTCGGTGAGGTTTTGGATGTGATGAAGGATTTGGCAACAAGCGGTATGACTATGGTTGTTGTTACCCACGAAATGGGCTTTGCACGTGAGGTCGGCGACCGTGTGCTCTTTATGGATGACGGTAAAATCTTAGAACAGGGTACGCCCGATGCGGTATTTAACCATCCGAAAAATTCTCGCTTGCAGGAATTTCTGTCGAAAGTGCTGTAGGGAAATATACACATGAAATGGTATTGGACGGTTCTGCTTGTGTGTTGGTTCTTATTTGTGCTTTTGCTGGGAAAAAGACAGGTGCAAACAGTTGCCGCACATCATATACGAAAACAGAAAAAGGAGATTTTAGCTGTGGAAGCATTTGCAAAGCAGTTCATAAACAAAGAGTGTATTATTTATACGCTTGTCGCAAATGACGGAAGTATTCAGGGTGTCATTCGAGAGGTTGGTGACGGCGGTGTGTTGCTTGAAGATAAGCGCGGGCAGAAACAGTTAATAAATTTAGAATACGTCACAAGAATTCGGGAATTTCCGAGAAATAAAGACGGAAAAAAGAAATCCGTTATAACGGACTGATGATTTTTGTTTGTATGAAAACGGTTGCTGTTCTTTCGGCAACCGTTTTTCTTTTGAAAAACTATTGACGGTACTTTGTTTTTGTGCTATACTCCAAATATTGTATCAAATGAGACAGAAAAAGGAGAGCGTATGACAGAAGTTACTCAAAAACAATGCATTTCTGTTTTGCAGCAAACCGACCTGTTTTCTGCCGTTTCTGCGGAGAAACTGATGCAATTACTCGTCAGTAGTGCACAGGTGCGAAAATTCCCCAAAGACGCTGTTTTGTATTCTCCCGAAAGCACGGAGAAATGTATTGGCGTGCTTCTGACGGGGGAGGCACGTGTGCTGAAGGATTACGTTACGGTAAGCGTTCTGAAACAGGGCATGCATTTCGGTGCGGTTGTGCTTTATAACGATGCGGAGCGCTTTGTCAATACGATTACCGCGAAAACGGCATGTAAGGTGCTTTTTTTTGAAAAATCAGGTATAGACCGTTTGATGCAAACAACCCCGCAGTTTGCTGTAGAATATGTGCGCTATCTTTCTAACCGTATTTATTTTCTGAATGCAAAGATTGAAGCGTATACCGCGCCTTGCGGTGCGGAAAAACTATTACAGTATCTTTTGAGTATTTGTGATGAAAACGGTTTGGTCAGCGGCGTTCCCGTAACGGAGCTCTCAAGGCAAATCAATGTCAGCCGTGCGGGAATTTACCGCGCTTTAGACAGTCTGTCTGCAGACGGTAAATTGCAGCACAGCGGCAAAAAAATAAAACTATTTGTAAAGGATGAGCAAAAATGAAAAAAGTATTCTCTTTACTGCTTGCTTTGCTGCTTGTTTTTTCGCTTGCGGCATGCGGTGCAAAAGATAAGGATGTCCCCGCCCAAAAGGCAAACATCCGTCTGGCAACACTGAAGGGACCGACAGGTATAGGGACTGTAAAACTAATGCAGGAAAATGATGCGGGGAATGCGGCAAATAATTATACGGTGACGCTGTGTGCCGACCCGGCTGAAGTTATGAGCGGTATGGCGGCAGGCAACTTTGATATTGCGGCATGTCCGTTAAACATGGCGTCTGTCATGTACAATAAACTGAACGGAAATATGCAAATGCTTGCGGTGAATACCCTCGGCACATTGTATATGCTTTCGACCAATGAAGTGCCTGATTTCAATGCACTGCACGGAAAAACCGTCGTGCTGGCAGGGCAGGGTGCTACTCCGGAATATGTGCTGAATTATCTTTTGGAAAAAAACGGATTAAAGGATGCAGTTACCGTGGAGTTTAAATCCGAGCATGCGGAAGTTGCAACGCTTGCCGCAGTGGCGGATGCCAACGATACACGTGTATTTTTATTGCCGGAACCGAATGTAACTGCGGCTTTACTGCAAAATCAAGCGCTGAAAAATGTTTTGGATGTATCTGCGGCTTTTGAAAGTGCATCGGGTGTTTCACTTGCTATGGGCTGTATCATTGCCAAAAAGGACTATGTTTCCCAAAACCAAGCGGCCATAGAGGCATTTCTGACGGAATACAAGGTTTCTGTGGATTGCACTGCCGCCGATGCGGACAGTGCCGCCGCTCTGTGCGAACAATACGGCATTATACCTAAAGCCGCGGTTGCCAAACAGGCAATTCCGCGTTGCAGCATTACTTGCGTGACAGGGGCGGATATGCAGAAAATCGCCACAGAAAATTTAACAGTGCTTTTAAATGCAGATAAGAAGTCTGTCGGCGGTAAATTGCCCGGAAATGATTTTTGGTATGGTGTTTAAAAATCGAAAAAAACTGAATTTACCCAAGTGTATACGGATACTGATTTCAGTATCCGTATGGCTTTGTATTTGGCAAGTTGTATATTCGGTGGTGGGAATGTCCGTCTTAATCGCTTCGCCTGCTGTTGTGGCAAAACGGATTGTACAGCTTATGGGCACAGCCGATTTTTGGGTGAAGACATTTTATTCTTTATTCGGTATTATGAAGGGGTATCTTTTGGGCGTGTTGGCGGGCGTTTTGCTTGCGGTGCTTACGAGTGTATCAAAAGCGCTGTACAGCTTTTTTAAGCCGATGCTGACGGTCATAAAAACCACCCCGGTGGTGTCTTTCATTATTTTAGCACTTGTATGGATGTCTAAAACACAAGTGCCTGTGTTCATTTCTTTTTTAATGGTTTTGCCGATTATTTGGGCAAATTTGACCACCGCCGTTCGGGAGACCGACCCGTTGCTTTTGGAAATGGCGAAAGCGTATGGTTTTTCACCTTTAAAAATTTTACACCGTATTTATGTGCCGAGTGTTTTGCCGACTTTTTTGACTGCGCTGACAACTTCGGTGGGCTTTGCTTGGAAGGCGGGTATAGCCGCCGAGGTAATCAGTACACCGCACAATTCCATCGGCACACAGCTGTATAACGCCAAAGTATATTTGGAAACCGCCGATTTGTTTGCATGGACAGTGGTGGTTATATTGCTGAGTATGTTGTTTGAAAAAGGTATCATTTTTGCGGTTGGCAAAATTTCGGGAAAAGCCCATAAGGGGGAGAGCACATGAAAATCGAACTGCAAAATGTTTGTATGGCTTACGATGACAAAATTATTTTTTCTGATTTAACCTGCACATTGCATTTAGACGGTATTACGGCGCTTATGGGAGAGTCCGGCGGTGGCAAAACCACGTTTTTACGGTTGCTATGCGGTTTGGAAACACCGCAAAGCGGAAAAATATGCGGAATGCCGAAAAAATATACGTTTATGTTTCAGGAAAACCGCTTACTGCCTTGGGCAACCGCACTAGAAAACGTCGAAACCGTTTGCAATGCTGAGGCGGCCGCCGATTGGCTTGCGGCAGTAGGGTTGGCAAAAGAGGCGGATCGATTGCCTTCTGTGCTTTCGGGAGGGATGCAGCGGCGTGTTGCTCTGGCACGGGCATTGGCACACGAAAGCGATATTTTACTGCTTGACGAACCCTTTAAAGGGTTGGACACAGCCCTGCGCTCCGATATGATTCAGGTTTTGCAAAAGCAGGCAAAGTCACGTCCGATTTTGTTGGTAACACACGATATACAGGAAGCACGGGAATGTGCTGCCGACATTTTGCATTTGCAACAATTTCTGCCAAAAGCGTGAGTATTCAGCACGTTTTGTGACAAAACGAAAATTTTTGTGTATGATAGTCATATTCTGAGATATAAAGGATGTGACGGTGATGAACGACTCTAAAAAACGGACGTTGTTTGTCACCGTTTTATTTTTGGCTGTTCTGATTTGTTTGTTCGCCGTTTTTTTGATGCAAATGCACATGCAAAACACTTTGGCGCAAATTGCCGCGATACAGGCAACTAATACGCAAACGGCAGAAACTTTGCCGACTTCCGCAGCTTCGTCCAATGCATCCGAAACGGAGTCGGAGAGTCAAACGGAATCTGTGCGTTCCATTGCCGCCGAAAGCGCACTCTCGGCATTGCCCGCGAAAACAAATGCACCGTCTGCGAAGCCCGAAAGCGTCACCGCAACCGAGAAACCGAAGCAACTGAGCGAACAATTGGTAGTGAATACCAATACCAAAAAAATTCACAGTCCCGACTGCTCTTATGCTAAAAATATCAAATCGGAAAACCGTGCAGATATTTCTGCGGGTGATTTGCAGAGCTATCTCGAAAACGGTTATGCACTGTGCGGGCATTGCGAGGGGTGTGCGAAATGAATGCATCTGATTCGAAGCAAAAGGCGAAAGCGGAGAAAAAGCAGAATTCATTTTTTCGGGAACTGGAAAAGCGATTGCCTGTTTTTGCATTTGCATGTTTGTTGGGCAGTTTGGCACTGCTTTTATATCAAATACATTTAAACCAAACCGCACTCGAAACCTTGGAAGCGCTGACCGCAACCGTTCCCGCCGTTCGTTGGTATGAGGAGGAGACGGATGTGATTACAATTTCCGCAGGGGACACCGCAGGTGTTCCTTCTACATTGCAAAATGTTTCCGCGGTGCAAAGCGGAAAATGCTTCGTTTTGAATACAAGCTCAAAAAAGATTCACGCGCCGGACTGCCGATATGCTGTTTCCATGAATTCGGAAAACAAAGAAGTGGCAGAAAATATATCCTTAGAGGAATTGCTTGCACAAGGCTATACAGTTTGCTCTGTTTGTAATGCAGAATAATCGGGACGTGGGAATTTGTCACGATAAAAAAGTGAGAAAATCGGCGAAAAAAACAGATGAAATCTACCGATTCACCAAAAACATACGTGTTTTTTGGGCAAAATGCAAATAAAAAAATAAGAATATTAAAAAAATCCCTTGCAAAATCGAAAAACATTGTGTAAAATACATAGTAAATGAATTGTTAATTTGTAGAATCCTACTACGGAGGGATGGACTTCATGTCAAACAGACTTTTTCAGACGATTGTGCATCAAATGACGGATGCTGTGGACAGAACAATCGGCGTGATTGATGAATCGGGAACCGTTATTTCCTGCAGTGAGCTCGGCAGAATCGGCGAGGTGCTTTCTCCTGAAGTGAATGCTGTGTTTCAAAGCACCGAAACATTGGTGACGGATGGATACGCTTACAAATCCTTCGGCGCATTGATGCACCCTGAATATGCCGTGTTTGTAGAGGGCGATGATGAGCTGGCTGTGAAATACACAGCGCTTTTGGCTGTTTCGCTTTTGGGTATTAAACAGTATTACGATGAAAAATACGATCGCGGTAATTTTATTAAAAATGTCATTTTGGACAATATTTTGCCCGGTGATATCTATTTAAAAGCGCGCGAACTGCGCTTTAATAATGATGTGACGCGTGTTGTGGTTTTGATTCGGATTACGGAACATGTTGACGTCTCTGTTTTTGATGTGGTTCAGAACTTGTTCCCGGATAAGAATAAGGACTTCGTAATCAATCTGAATGAGACGGACATTGCTTTGATTAAAGAAGTGAAACCGAATGTTGACCCGCGCGACCTTGAAAAATTAGCGCGCTCTATTTCGGACAGCCTTGGAGCGGAGTTTTACTCGCATGTACTTGTCGGCATCGGTACAACGGTCGAGGGCATTAAGGACCTTGCACGTTCTTTCCGCGAAGCACAGGTGGCTTTGGAGGTCGGCAAGGTGTTCGATACCGAAAAAACTATCGTCAGTTATGATAATCTCGGTATTGCGCGTTTAATTTATCAACTGCCGACTACACTTTGCGAAATGTTCTTAAAAGAAGTTTTTAAACGTGGCTCCATTGACACGCTTGACCAAGAGACACTTTTCACGATTCAAAAGTTTTTTGAAAACAATTTGAATGTTTCCGAAACTTCCCGCAAGCTGTTTGTGCACAGAAACACTTTGGTTTATCGTTTAGAGAAAATTAAAAAGCTGACAGGGCTTGATTTGCGTGAATTTGATGATGCTATCGTGTTTAAAGTGGCACTGATGGTGAAAAAGTATTTGGATTCCAATCCTGTAAAATACTAAGTTTTAGAATTTGTTCACAAAATATGGGATTTTTTCTGTGTAATCTGCACAGTTGCTCGCGTGGATTTTGTGAATTATACAGAATCTCTGAAATCGGTTACAAAACGGTTACAAAATCGACAAAAATATGCTATAATGATAGGCGGTATGATTTCGTGCTTTTTGCGGAAACGGTACCGCCGATTCTTTTTGTAACAGAAAAGTTTTCGAAGTGTGTATAGAGATGTGTTCTAAGCGAGAAAGAGTAAAGAGGTTTTAGCGTGATTGAATTCAGAAATGTTTCAAAAACGTATGATAACGGAACCCAGGCACTGAAAAACGTCAATTTGAAGATTGAAGACGGTGAGTTTGTGTTCATCGTTGGTTCTTCGGGTGCAGGTAAAAGTACGTTCTTAAAAACAATTATGCGTGAGCAGGTGGTCAGCAGCGGCACAGTGCTGATTAACGGATTTAATTTGAATACGATGAAGAAAAAGGAGATTCCTATGCTGCGCCGTACGATGGGAATCGTATTTCAGGATTTTCGCTTGATTCCGACTATGAGCGTGTTTGACAATGTTGCATTTGCTATGCGTGTAATCGGTGCGAAAGAGAAAGAAATTCGCAAACGGGTGCCGTATATTCTGAGCCTTGTGGGGCTGACTTCCAAGGCGCGACAGTTTCCGACACAGCTTTCGGGCGGTGAGCAGCAGCGTGTGGCTTTGGCTCGGGCGCTGGTGAATAATGCAGGTATTTTGATTGCCGATGAGCCGACCGGAAATATCGACCCTGAAATGTCTTATGAAATTGTAGACTTGTTAAATCATATTAACGCAAACGGCACAACAGTGGTTATGGTTACGCATGAGCATAACTTAGTGCGGCACTTCCATCACCGCGTGGTGACGATTGAAGGCGGCACGGTGGTTTCCGACACAAACGATACGGACAAGCTGCCGGCAGACTATGCAACGATTGAAGAAAATTATCCGACCGAGACGGTTTCTGCTACATCCGCAGACGACATTTCCCCGGCGAAGACAGAGGTGCTTTCCGATACAACGGTTGAGGAATCCAAAACCTCTGCGTTTTACATTCAGCCGAATGTCGATAAAGATTTAGAGGAGTTTATGCAAAATTACGGGCTGGAGGATACAGACCTTGCAGAAGATGACATTGATTATTCTGCGTATCTCTCTGAGGTTGAGAACGGGGGTGACCGCAAATGAAGGGCGCAAGTTTGAAATATTTGACGCGTGAAGGCTTTCGGAACATTTGGGTCAACCGTTTAATGACTTTGGCGTCCGTAACCGTTCTGCTGGCGTGTCTTGTGATTATCGGTGTGGGCGCTATGGCGTTTTTCAATATCAACGCTTTGCTGGATAAAGTGGAAGCACAAAACGTGGTTATGGTTTATGTGGATAGAGGTGCAGATGAAGCCACGGTAAACGCAGTCGGTGCGGAATTGCAGAAACTGTCCAACGTAGATACCTGTGAGTTCATTTCCAAGGAAACCGCTTTCCAAGAACAAATTGAAACCATGGGCGGGGACAGCGCTATTTTTGAGGGATTGTCCGATAACCCTCTGCCCGATACCTATAAAGTCACCTTGCAGGATATGTCGCAGTTTGACGCTTCTGTTTCTGCCATTAAAGCCGTGCAAAATGTAGAAAGTGTGCGTGAAAACAGTGATTTGGCGGGCAAGCTGGTTTCGGTGCGAAAAGCGGTAACGATTGTCAGCATCGGGCTGGTTGCCATGCTGTTTTTGGTCGCATTGTTCATCATTTCCAATACTATTCGTATTACCATGTTCAGCCGTAAGCTGGAAATTAACATCATGAAGGCGGTTGGTGCGACAAACGGCTTTATTCGCTGGCCGTTTTTTGTGGAAGGCATTTTAATCGGCATCATTTCTTCGGTGCTGTCGCTCGGCGTGCTGTGGGGGTTATATGAATTGATGTTGACTTCTTTTGCGGACGTTTTGTCGGGGCTGAGCTTCAGCTTAGTGCCGTTTTTACCGTATGCATTGCCGATTTTGGGCGCCTTTCTGTTGATTGGTGTGTTTACCGGCGGCGTTGGCAGTATGATTTCTATGAACAAATATTTAAGAGAACAGGGGAGCGTAGTCAGCGATGAATAAACCTATGATTTTGCGTATTTGCAGTGCTTTGATGTGCACGGTACTTTGTCTGTCTTTTTACATTTTGCCTGTGGCGGCCAAGACTAAGGAAGAAATTCAGTCCGATATCGATAAACAGAATGCGATTAAAACAGACAGCGAACAAAAAGAATCGGATTTCCAAAAGGAAATTAATGCCATGCAGGCGGAGATTGATGTTGTGAATCAAAAAATCAGCGATTTGAATGTGCAGATTGCTGAAAAAAATGCGGTTATTACGCAATATCAGGCGGAAATGAACGGCCTGCAGGCGGAAATAGATACGGCGGATGCACGCCAAAGGGAGTTGGATTCGGAAATCAGTACAACATATGACCTGTTAAGTGAACGGCTGTATGCTACATATGTTGCGGGTGAGACTTCCACTTTGGAAATTCTGTTGAGTGCCGAGGATTTTGCGACGTTTTTGACAAGACTTGAATTGGTGCGCCGTATTGCGGAGCATGATACCTCTTTGGTCGCTGACTTACAGTCGGATATTGATGAACTGAAATCAACAACCGAAAAACTCAGTCGGGATAAAGCGGCAGTCGAAGAAAAGCAAGCGGCGGTGAAGAGTGAGCGTGATGCCATTGCCTCAAGCCGAGCCGAAGAGCATAAGGCAAGAAATTTGCAGGAAAGTAAGCAAAATACCATAGAACAGCGTCTCTCTAAGCAAAGCCAAATTACAGAGGGAGCCGAAAAGCAAATTGAAGAATTAAATGCGGCAATGGAAGAGTATGACAGAAAACATGCCGAAGAGATGGAAAACGGAAGCGGCACCATTGACAACAGCGGTTCATCCAATTATCCGGTTTCCTCGAAAGGCATGATTCGCCCGTTGCAATATCCGAATGTGGTTATTTCTGCCGGTTGGTACGGCTATCCCGGGCATAAGGGTATTGATTTTACCACTGCGGGCGCAACAGGAAACACCTATGGTAAGGAGATTCGTGCGGCGGCAGACGGCGTTGTTGATTCTTCTGAGTACCACTACAGTTGGGGAAATAACGTGTTTATCAATCACGGTAACGGCGTTTATACGCGCTATGCACATTGCTCAAAGTTATTGGTCGGCAAGGGGGAAAAGGTGAAACAGGGGCAGGTCATTGCTTATGTCGGCAATACAGGTAATGTTTCGCCACGCCCGACGGCATCCAATCCGCACGCAGGTGCGCACTTGCATTTTGAGGTTTGGGTGAATAAAGAGCGTGTCAATCCCGCACCGTGGCTTCCGTAAGTCGATAAAAAACAATATCCTGCTTAAAGGAACGATAGAATGAATAAAAAAATTTCTTTAGGACTTGCATTGGCACTGATTTTTACATCGATTGCCGCTACGGTTGCCATTACCATGTCTGTGACCATGCGTACCTACAATTCCATTATCAAGGATTTGCCGAGCCGCTCCAAGCTCTATTCTGCGGTTGCGGAATTGGATGACATTGTCCGCAATAATTATTACGGTGAAATTAACGACAATCTGCTGAACGCCGATTTGTCCGGCGGCTATACCGAGGGCTTGGGTGACAAATACAGCCGTTATATGACTGCGGCGGAATACGCAGTATTTAAGGATGAAATGGAAGGCAGAAAAATCGGTATTGGTATTATAGCGTTTTTCAATCCAAAGGATACGGCGATTTATGCAGCCGAGGTGTCTGAAAACTCTCCTGCTGCTATCAGCGGACTGCAAAAGGGTGATAAAATTACCCATATTGATGAGGAAGCCGTAACCGCTTACAATTATGAAGATTTGCTCAAAAAGCTGTCGGGTGACAGACTTTCTTCTGTGACCGTGACCTATGTCCGCGGAGAAGAAAGCAAGACAATCAGTATTGTGAAAGGATATTCCGCGCAGACTGTGTACTATGCACTGAACGGAACCGTCGGTTATGTGAAAATTACTGATTTTTATGTCACGACTGCCGCACAACTGAAAACTGCGGTGGATGCGCTGATGAAGCAGGGGGCGACAAGTCTGATTTTTGATTTGCGCGGCACTTCAAACGGGCGGATTGCGCATGCGGCGGCTGCTGTAGATGTGCTCGTTCCCGTGGCCGGTGAGGGTAGCGGTGCTTTGGCAACAGCTGTCGCCAAAGACGGTACTGTCAGAAAAACCTTTACGGCTGAGGCGGAAAGCATTTCCATGCCGATGACAGTGCTGGTGAATTCCGAAACTGCGGGTCCTGCGGAACTGTTTGCGTGCGATTTGCGCGATTACGGAAAAGCACAGCTGATTGGTGAAAAAACGGCCGGAAACGGTACTATGCAGGAGGCTTTTTCCTTGCAGGACGGCGGCGCAATTCTTTTGACAACCGCCGTGATTCGTCCGTATACCAGCGATGTTTATAACACGGTCGGTTTAACGCCGGATATTACGGTTGCACTGCCTGCCGAAAAACAGATGGTTTTGCCGATTTTGGAACAGGCTGATGACCCGCAGTATCAACAAGCGTATACCTTGTTGACCGGCGATCGTACAGACGAATAACGTAATGAATCGGGAACACCCCACATACAATGAAGGTATGTGGGGTGTTTGTATGTTTACCGTTATAAAAGTGCATCCGTATCAAAAACCGCTTTTGTTCAAAAGACTTTTTTATCGGGCGCCTGCACCGTTGATAACACGTGTGCCGTTGCGCGGCGGCGCCTTTTTTTATGAAGCAGAGTTTTTTGCCGATAAATACGGCAAAGCAGATTTGTCCGTATTGCCTGCATTGGTCGGCGGTTGTGCGCAAAGGCTTCTTTTAGAAACTGCAGATATACCGATTTTACCGCCACTGAAACAATTTACACCGACTGTTTATCCCGAAATGCTGTTTTTGAATACATCTTTACAGTTCCTTCGCGAATGTTCGGAATCGCCCAATGCACGCACGTTAGGGTTTACCGACCGTGAAGCGCGTTTGCAGGAGAAAATTATTCCGTTTGTGCGTCTTGCAAAAAGCATAAAAATTTATACGGATTTTCCGCGCGGATATGACACGCTAGTAAAAGAAATTTTAGAAGAATGGGGACTTTCCGTAATTGTTTCTTCCCATGCGGAGGTGCTGAACGACTGCAATGTTGTGCTCGATTCTTTTTGGGAAAGCTGTACAGGCGGACGCGGCCTGCTGCGGTATGAGGATATGTGGTATTGCTGTGCGGACGATTCGTTTGCTTTGCCCTATGCAGAAGAAATGCGCCGCCCAGCAGGTACCGACCCCGTACTGTTTGCCGCGGCGCTTTACGAGCTATGTAATGTACAGGGACTGGAAAATCTAAAATATGCACGTTTAAAGCCGATAAAAATCTATTGACAGAAACGGCGCTTTATTCTATAATTATCATTTGTATACGTGTAAAATATCTGATTGTAAATACCGAAAGGAGCATATTTAATATGTTACAGGAAACCTTGCTGACCGCAGAGGGCTTAAAGGAGCTGGAACAGGAGCTCGAAAATTTAAAAACCGTCGGCAGAAAAGAAGCGGCGGAGAAAATTAAAGTTGCGAGAAGCTTCGGCGACCTTTCCGAAAATGCTGAGTATGACGAGGCAATGAGCGATCAAGCAAAGCTGGAAGCACGCATCAATGAAATCGAAACCATGATTAAAAATGCTAAAGTGTTTGATGAAAGCACGCTTGGCACAGAAGTCGTGCATATCGGGTCTAAAGTTACAATTGAAAACCGCGAGAAACAGAAGTTCGCATATAAAATTGTCGGCTTTGCACAGGCAAATCCCGATGAGGGTAAGATTTCCGATGAATCTCCCGTCGGCAAAGCGTTGCTGGGGCATAAGCTCGGCGAAGAAGTAACTGTAGAGGCGCCTATCGGCACACTGTATTTTACAATCGTTTCGATTGACAGATAAGTGCGGCGGTAATACGCTTCGGGCGGCGCAGTCCGCCCTATTTTATTTCAAAACAGGATGTGAAATCATGGCAGAAGAAACCATTCAAAATACAGCACCGCAACAGGATGTAAGTGAACAGCACAGAATTCGCTTGGAAAAACTGACTGCGATGCAGGAAGCGGGGTATGACCCGTTTCAGCTGACAAAATATGAAGTAACACATCACAGCACGGCTGTGAAAGAGAATTTTGATTCTTTGGAAGGGCAGACCGTTTCCGTGGCAGGACGCATGATGTCCAAACGTGTTATGGGTAAGGCGTCTTTTTGCAATGTGCAGGATTTGAAAGGCAACATTCAGTCTTATGTTGCACGTGACAGCATCGGGGAAGACGCATACAAGGCTTTTAAAAAGTTGGATATAGGCGATATTATCGGCATTAAGGGTGAAGTTTTCAAGACCAAAACAGGGGAGATTTCGATTCATGCTTCCGAAATTACCTTGCTTTCCAAAAGCTTACAGGTACTTCCCGAAAAGTTTCACGGTCTGACCAATACCGATATGCGTTACCGTCAGCGCTATGTGGATTTGGTGATGAATGCAGAAGTACGAGATACCTTTGTAAAGCGATCGAAAATTATCAGCACCATTCGCCGTTATCTGGACGGACAGGGCTTTATGGAAGTGGAAACTCCCATGCTTGTCTCTAACGCCGGCGGTGCGGCGGCAAGACCTTTTGAAACACACTTTAATGCACTCAACGAGGATGTAAAGCTACGTATTTCTTTGGAATTATATCTGAAACGCTTAATTGTCGGCGGCATGGAGCGCGTGTATGAAATCGGTCGTGTGTTCCGAAACGAGGGCCTGGATACACGCCATAACCCTGAATTTACGCTAATGGAGTTATATCAGGCATATACTGATTACCACGGCATGATGGATTTAACCGAAAACTTATACCGCTACGTTGCGCAAGAGGTTTTGGGCACAACAACCATCACATATAACGGCATTGAGATGGATCTCGGCAAGCCGTTTGCACGTGTTACCATGGTAGAGGCTGTCAAACAGTATTCAGGCGTAGATTTCAATGAGATTCATACACTGGAAGAAGCGAGAGCGGTTGCTAAAGAGCATCATATTGAATACGAGGCGCGTCACAAGAAGGGTGATATTCTGAATCTGTTCTTTGAAACTTATGTTGAGGAACATCTTGTACAGCCGACCTTTGTGATGGATCATCCGATTGAAATTTCTCCGCTGACTAAAAAGAAACCTGAAAATCCCGACTATGTTGAGCGTTTCGAGTTCTTTATGAACGGCTGGGAAATGGCGAACGCTTATTCGGAACTGAATGACCCCGTAGACCAGCGTGCGCGTTTTCAGGCGCAGGAGGAACAGTTTGCACAAGGGGATGAAGAAGCGAATCATACAGATGAGGACTTTCTCTATGCTTTGGAACTTGGTATGCCCCCCACAGGCGGCATTGGCTTCGGCATTGACCGTATGGTCATGCTTCTGACTGATTCACCTGCGATTCGCGATGTTCTTTTCTTCCCAACGATGAAGTCCTTACCGAACGAAAAAGGCTAAAAAGCCCGTATTTATGCGGGTTTTGAGACTTGGCAAGACGCCGAAAATTACATCTTTACATCAAACTTACATCAAATGGTGCAGGATTTCGTGCAGAGGTGAAAAAATCGCATAATTTTGTATTTAAGACCTTGAGAGGACAACACCTTTCAAGGTCTTTTTTTGCTTTGTACGATGTATCCGGTCGCAAACTACAAGTTTTCCTTGATTTCCAATACAATGGTTTTGCAAAGGAGGTCGAGGATTTATTATGAGTAACAGTTTAGCAGCTATGCGTCCGGAGCTTGTGCGTGAGTGGTCGGACAAAAATCTTCCGCTTATGCCGGATAAAATAACCTATGGATCAAACAAAATCGTTTGGTGGAAAGCTGCCTGCGGTCACGAATATCACTTTTGACACAAATCAAACCATTCCTATGAGTGAGTATAAGTCGTTGACTGCAAAACAGCAAATCTCTTTTGGAGAATCGGACTTGCTGAAAAGCAAATCACTTTCTACAACAATTCCGATTATTCCGGATGGTTTGAAGTCTTTTGATGAAGAAGCTGAAACCGGAAAGGCTTCTACGATTGACAGTATCCATTCAATAATTAATAATAAGAATAATGTAAAATTAAAAGAAGGGCAAGGTCTAATTCTATAGAGAATATGGTTCTTGCCTTTTCTGCATGATAAAAACAATTTGAAGCTTTTTTGCGAGAAGTTCAGCAAGGTTGTGACTTTCCGAGTTGATCGCATTGCCGCTATACCGGAGATATTGGAAAAGGAAAGAGTTCCGCAGCCGGAAGATTTCAATATCGCGGACTTTACAAAGGAAGTATTCTTTATGTATGACGGTGATAATGTAACGGTGGATCTGCGCTGTGATAACAGTCTGATGAAAACGATGATTGACCGATTCGGTGAAGATGTGACTACCCTTGCCTATGATTAGCTCCTATTAGGAAAA
>DKUE01000021.1 GCA_002490525.1 Ruminococcaceae bacterium UBA7212 | reverse complement strand
AATACACTCCCGATTACCTCACACAGAAAAAGATTAAAAACTACGGGGAGATTGAACTGATACAGGTGAAAGGGAGACACGAGCCGATTATTACTGAAGAAGAATTCGAAAGGGTGCAATTAATTATGGCAAGTAAAACAGCTCAGATGAAAAATCTTAACACAGGAAGAAGAAGTACAACGGGCAAAAGGCCGAGAACAACCGTATGGGGAAAGTTCCTTATCTGTGAATGCGGTCACAGGTTCAACACAAAGCTCTGGGACAGGGACGACCGACAGAGAAGCTACGGTTATCAGTGTTACGATTCCGTTCGTACAGGCTCTTATGAAAGCAGAAAAAAGAAAGGCTTGCCTCTTGACGGTATCTGCCGGACTCCGATGATACCCGAGTGGAAGTTGCAGATGATGGCAAATCACATTTTCAGAAACTATCTTTCTCAGAAGGATAAGGTGCTCGCCCTTGCCAACTCCATGCTTGAAGCCCACATTGACGATAAAGAGGATGATGTGGATTATGCGGCAATCATTGAGAAAAAGTGCAAAGAGGTTGAAAGGCTCAGGAAGAAACTCGACATTTTCATTGAAATGAGGGCAGAGGGTGAAATTGACAAGGAGTCTTTCGGGGCAAAAACTGCCGAGGTCAAGGAAGAGATTGCGAAACTCTCTGCCGAAGTTGAAGAGCTTCAGCTGAAACTCAATAAAGAGCCTGTAATTACAGATTACAGAGACAAGCTGACGGTGCTTCAGTACGCCTTAGAGCAGTACACCAACGCCGACGAAAATGACATTCCCGAAAGTGTGATTGAAGCCTTTGTTGTGAAGATTGTAGCAAAGAAAGACGGCTTTGATTGGTACCTTCGCTTTGACGGCGACCCGAATGACCCTCTGCATATGAAAACCGAGGGCAAAAAGCGAAAAAACAGCAAAGTTCTGGTCATTGGAGGCAGTTCCCCAAACAAGCAGGACTGCGACACAGGCAGCTATCAAAGGCGAATAAGAACCGAACAACGCTTGTTAATGGGTAAAACCATTTAGCAGCCAATAGGCAAAATTTAATATCAAATTTAGACCTTGTAGAAGCAATTCTGCAAGGTCTTTTTTTACCCGCAATCATAGAAAAAGCCTTGTAAACACTGCGTTTCTGTAAATAAAACAGGAATTTTATTTACACTTTTTGCAATGTGGCTGTTGATAACGATTTTTACATCGTGGTTGATAAACAGCCTTGCACAATGACAAACGCGTTCTGAAATCTTTTGATTGCATCTAAAAATGAAAAAGCGCACGATTTCAAAGACAATCGTGCGCTTTTTTGCGTCTTTCTGTTTGTACATATGTTTTTTGTGGGCTAGGCGGATAACTTGCGTCGGCATTTGCGGGGGCAGGCATCGCAAGTTGTTGCCCGTGTGTCGGCTGTATTCGTCTGAAAATCCCCGAAAAGCAAGAAATTCCGACGGATTTCTTGCAATGCAGGCAGAAAAGCTGTATACTGCATATATATTTGTAAAACCGGAAATCGGTTTGCAGAACATAAAACAGAGCCTTTGCGCTTCGTTTTCAAAATCTTTTGAAATATCTCCGGCTCGCGGTGTAAGTCCGTGCAAGCCCTGCAGATATTCCTGTATCGAACCGTGCAACAGCATCATTGAATTTATACGCAATATTGAAAGGGAGAACTTTCCTATGCAACGTAAACGCCGTTCGGAATTGCTCGATAATATCGGGTATATGTTAAAAAACTGGTACGCGTGGCATCGCCGTAGCTACCTGTATATTTTAGCGCGCATTCCCGCACTGATTGCCGTTCCGATGCTTTCGGCATTCGCCCCGAAGGTGATGATGGATAGCATCACCGAAGGCGTATCTATACAAACACTGGTTTTGCGCGTGGCACTTTTGTGCATTGGGATTGCGGGTGCTTCGTGGATTGCGCCGTTTATGGAACAAAAACTGCTTGGCTCATCGCAAATTCTCAGAATGCGCTATGCGGTACTGTCGTTTCGCAAAACAATGTCCGCGGATTTCGTCGATGTGGAAAGCCTCGCGGGGCGTGAACGCTTAGAGCGAAGCGGCACCTTCGTCAATGGTGCCTACAGCGGTGCACAGCATTTCTGCGACGTCGTTTGCAGTCTTTCGCAGGCGGTGTTCGGCATTATTACTTCGGTTGTGCTGTTATACAAGCTTCCCGTGTTTATGCTTGTGCTGATTTTGGTTACCTGTCTGCTCGGATTTTTCTTGGACCAAGCCACATACCGCGCGGATAAACGTACCCGTGAGAAAACCAATCCCCTTATGTTAAAATTTAACTATTTTTATCGGACGAGCCACGAATTTCCCGCAGGCAAAGACATTCGGCTGTATTCTTTGGGCGACTGGTTTTTGAAAATCACCGCAGATGTGCTCAAGGCATACACAAAAATTATGCACCGCTTTTTGCGGGTAACCTACACCACCTCGGCACTGCAAGCCTTACTGTATGCCCTGCGCGACGGCGTTGCCTACTTCTTTTTAATCCGCGCTGTACAGCAAGGCACGATTACCGTGTCGGATTTCATTTTTTATTTCAGCGTTGTCGCAGGATTTTCGGGTTATGTGTCACAGTTGACTTATCAATACAACCAACTGCTTCGCTGTACCTTGGAGTGTCAAAAATTCCGCGATTACTTGGAAACACCCGAAAAAGGCGCCCAAGAAAAGCCTGAATTTCCCGCCGCCGAAAGCTATTCCGTGGAATTTCGCGACGTGCATTTCCGCTACCGCGACAGTGAAAACGAAACCATTAAAGGTATGGATTTCAGCGTGCACGGCGGCGAGAATATTGCGATTGTCGGCGAAAACGGCGCGGGCAAGACTACCGCGATTAAGCTGCTGTGCGGGCTGTATACCCCCACAAGCGGTGAAATTTTGATTAACGGCGCGCGTGCCGACGGTTATGCGCAGGAAAGCTATTTCAATCTGTTTTCCGTCGTGTTTCAAGATTATTATTTCTTGCCTGTCAGCATTGCGAAAAATGTCACCTTACAAAATGAGGAGGATATTGACCGCGATAAGCTGTGGAAATGCCTCGAAAAAGCAGGCATCCGCGAAAAAATCGAGTCCCTGCCCGACCGTGAAAATACCTTTATGGACAAAACCGTACATAAAAACGCCGCCGATTTTTCAGGCGGTGAAAAGCAGAAGATTCTGTTGGCACGTGCACTTTACAAGGGCGCACCGATTCTCATTTTGGATGAGCCGACCGCTGCGCTCGACCCGATTGCCGAAAATGACTTGTATTTGCAATACAACGCGCTCTCAAGCGGTAAAACCTCGTTCTTTATTTCACACCGTCTTTCCTCCACGCGGTTCTGTGACAAAATCTTGTTTTTATCCGACGGTAGAATCGCCGAGTTCGGTTCGCACGAGGAACTGATGGCGAAAAAAGGCAAATATTATCAAATGTATCAGCTACAAAGTTACTACTACCGAGAGGAGGCGGGGCAGGTATGAAAACCGTTCGCTACTACCTGAAGGCATTTCGTCAAACAGCGCGGTTTGAACCGCTTATGTTGCCTTGCACACTCCTTGCGGCAATTTGCCGCGGCGTTCGACCGTTTATCAATGTGTATTTTTCCGCGCGCATCGTTGCAGAGTTGTATGCGGGCGATTCTTCAAAGGTTCTGTTTACAAGCGTCGGGCTGTGCGTCGGCTTAAATCTCGTATTCCAGATTTTGACGGACTGGTTAAATCTGACCTTACAGGTGATGCGCACACGGCTGTCGCAGAAAGAGCGCCTGACGATTGAAAACAAGTTGTTCACGCTCGACTATGCAAAGCTTGAAAACAGCGAATTTCAAGAGTTGGTACACCTGCATTCGGAGTCGATGGACAAAATCTATTCCGCATTTTCACAGCTTGCCTGGATGGTGAATGATTTTGTTTCCGGGCTTGTCACGCTGATTTGCGCGGTGGCGATTTTATTGCCTCTGTTTAAGCTTGGCTTTGTGAGAACGGGCGAGGGCTTTGTGCATTCCCCATGGTTTTTCGCGGTACTGGTTGCCGCGATTGCCGTCAGTGCAGTGTGTACGGTGCTTTTGACCAACTACACAAGCAGAGTTTGGTTCCAATCGCAGTACCGCTACGGCAAGCTTGACCGCCTGTTCCACCGTTACCGTGATATTTTGTCGAACTACAATTCAGGCAAAGAGGTACGCCTTTATAAAGAGCAAGCCCTCATTTCGCGCGAAGCGACCCAACAGCTTTTGACAAAGGGTGAAACCATTCTGCGTGAAACCTCCAAGCAGTCTGCCGCCGCAAGCGCCTATATGGCGGTTATCGGCGCGGCAATCGGATTCGGTGTGTACACCTTTATCGGCGTCAAAGGCCTTTTGGGGCTGTTTGATATGGAAGCACTCATTCGCTATACAGGCTCGTTTATGCAGGTGATTGCGGGCGTGACCGCCATTGCAGGCACCTTCGGCAGAAGCGCGCAAATCGTACCCAATTTAGAGTATTTCTTCCGCATTGCGAACACCGAATCCTCTATGACCTACGGCGAAAAGGACGTAGATTTGACAGCGGTGGAAATTGAATTTAAAAACGTGTATTTCCGCTATCCGTCGGCAAAAAGCGACACACTCAAAAATATCTCCTTGAAAATTCATAAAGGCGAGCGCTTAGCGGTCGTCGGGCGCAACGGGAGCGGCAAAACAACCTTTATTAAGCTACTGTGCCGTTTGTATGATGCCGACCGCGGCGAAATTCTTGTGAACGGTGTGGATATTCGTGATTTATCCGCAGACTGCTGCCGAAAGCTGTTTTCCGTAGTGTTTCAGGACTTTAAGCTGTTTGCAATGACGACGGCGGACAACTTGACCGCAGGCGAAACACCCGATGCGGTGCGCTTAAAGCAATGCCTTGCCGAAGCGGATATCCTTGAACGAGTAGAGCGTATGGAGAAAAAAGAAAACACTGTGCTTTACAAGGACCTTTCCAAAGACGGCGTAGAGGTGTCGGGCGGCGAGGCACAAAAGCTTGCGCTTGCACGTGCACTCTATAAGGATGCACCCGTGGTGGTGCTGGATGAACCGACTGCTGCGCTTGACCCAGTGGCAGAGCACAAGATTTATCAGCAGTTTAATGCATTTGTTGAGGGGAAGACTGCCATTTATATTTCGCACCGTCTTTCCTCCTGCCGTTTCTGCGATACCATCGCTGTGTTTAAAAAAGGCGAATTGGTCGGTGTCGGTACGCATGATGACCTGCTTGCCGATGCAGACAGTGAATATGCGAACCTATGGAATGCACAGGCGAAATACTATTTGGAAGAAAGCTGAAAATCGAATATAAAAAAACAACGGCACAGTCGCGTAACTTCACGCGGACTGTGCCGTTTTCTATATGAATTTTTAACGCCAAGGATTGCCCGCATCCGGGTCAGTGGGGTCCCAGCCGCGTCGGCTGTCGTTCACATCAATCTTGGTGGGCGTGGGGCGGGGAAGCGGTTCTTTTTCATCGCTGTCGTAAATAATCACGGTTGTACCCTTGGGGCAGTTTTCCTGCACCCATTTGGCGTCTTCTACACTCAGACGGATACAGCCTAAAGACGCCGCTTCACCGAGCTTATTGTATTCTTCGTATTCCAAATCACTTTTGGATTTTGTGGCATACGGTACGGAGTGGAATAAATACGGTCCGTTAATGCGGGTGGCATATTGCCCGTATACATTGCCTGAAAGCAGCCGCCAGTCGTATTTATCGCCCGTAGTGGAGAAGGTGCCCGTCGGCGTCTTGTCATCTACACCGACCGAACAGACCATCGCTTTTTTAGGGACGGTATAATCACCGTTCGCATCTTTTGCATAGGCAATTACGATATTTTGCTTACGGTTGACCTTAAAGAGGTAGGGTGCATCGGATTTTTGTGTCTGCCCGGGCGCCTCAGTCACATACCCGCCTGAAACATAGCCTACACCGCCGTTATAGTCAATTCTATACCAGCCGTTGGAGCAGCGTCCCGTTACGGAAAGCGGTGTTTCCTGCCCAACCATGCCGAGTTTATCACTGTTTGTGGATGGCGCAGAACGCACGTTCAATGTGGTGGTTGTGGAGTAGAAGGTTGCCTTATACGGCGTGATGCTGACATCGCCGACTGTTTCGGTCTGCGGTTCAGTGGAAGCCGCGGTCTGTGTTTCGGTCTGCGATTCTGTTGAAGGCAGTGTTTCCACCTTCTCGTAAGCATTTCCGCTTGCAGGGTGTGTTTTGCGGTAGTGCTTAAATAAAAATATGCCCGAAACAAGGAGTACCGCAGCAAGAAGAACTGCCCCAAGAATCAGCAGTAAACGCTTAGTATCGGCAGTCTGTCTTTTTTTGCCGCGGCGCGGCGGTGTTTTTTTCTGATAATTTGATGAGAATTGCATTTTAAGTCAGTCCGTCCTTTTAAAGAATATCAAATACGGCGCAAACCGCATAATGGTCGGAAACAAATTTGCCGTTTTGCTTATCACTGCAAATTTTGTAATCCGAAGCGCGCAGGGCATCGTTGGTAAAGATAAAGTCAATCGGCTTACCTTCCGTATATTCACCCCAAGCGTGATAGGTGGGTTGGCTGTCGCCCGTTTGGGAAACAGACGATGCGTTGATATATCCCGCATTTTGCAGTATGGCACAGGCGGTACCGCCGCTGTCCTGATTAAAGTCACCCGTAATTACAACGGGGATATTGCCGTAATCCGCAAGAAGCTGTGCGGCGCGGTCGGCAATCAGGTTACTGCCGAGTGTGCGCGCATCCTCGCTTACATTGTCAAAATGTGTATTAAAATGTGCGTAGGTAAAGCCGTTCAGACGGTTTTGCAGAACTACATAGGAACAAATGCGGTGGCAGCCAGCGCCTGCAAAGCGCGATTCTGTATCGGGGGTTTCCGAAATCCAAAATGTATCGCTGTGCAAAAGCGTGTATTTTGCTTTTAGGTAGTAAATGCCGTTAATTTCCGATTTTTTCTCTTCATCATCTCCGCCGCGTTTTACACAGTAATAGGCATAATCGGGCAAAAGTGTCTCCAATTTGTCTGCCCAGTCGGAATTTAATTCCTGCACGCCAAAGGAATCCGGCGCAAGATTTGCCATCTGCTCGGCAAACAAAGGCAAACGCTGTTTGGAAGAGGTGCCTTTCAACGCATTACCCCAAGGCGCAGCGGTGTTATACGTCACAATTTTCAGCTGATTGTTTTTAAGCTGTTCGTCGGTCTGCGCTTGCCGCAGAGCCTCTGAAACAATCGGTTCGGATTTTGCACCGCAGGCGCTGAAGGTACAAGCGAGCAACACCAACGTGCACAGAAGGGCAATTGTTTTTCGAATCTGCATACAAAGGGCTCCTTATGTGATTTATTTTCGTAAACATTGTAACATGATTTATTTGTTTTCGCAAGTCCGTCTGTATTTCTGTAGACCTAAAGTATGCGGTATGATGTTTTTTCTGTGCTTGTCCCGTACCGGCTTTCACCCGCTTTTATGGGATAAAAAAACGCTCCGTGTATTTACACGGAGCGTTTAAAAGTACAAAGGATACTTATTCAGCTTTTTCAGATTTCTTCTTGGTGAAAATCAAAGCAGCTGCCGCAACAACTGCAACGCCTGCAACTGCATAGATTGCAGTGTCGCCGGTCGGTTCAGAACCGCCGAAGGTGTCGTCACCGTTGCTGTTGCCGTTGGAATTATCATCGGTACCGCCGTTGTTGTTACCGCCGATGTTCTTAAACACGCCGGAAAGTCTGCCGCTCAAATCATTGATGGTATTGCGCAGTGTGCCGAACAAACCGGAAAGGTCATTGTCAGAGATGCCGTCCACAATATTATCTAATGCGCCGCTCGGGTCAAAGGTGCTGATGCCGAGGTCGTCAGACGTATTGTCGGTTGACGAAGCGTCTGCATCAGAGGCAGAGACCGATTCGGACGCAGAATCGGATTCATCCTCGGTTTTATCTGCATCGGAAGCGTCTGCTTCAGCGAATAATGCAACAGAATCTCCCTGTGCTGCAACCCCATCGCCTGCAAATGCCGGAATGCAAAGTGCAAACAGCATAACCAAGGCAAGAAGAACAGAAGAAAACTTTTTCATGATACTATGTTCCTTTCTCAAATGTATAATCTAAAGACTATACGTCAAATATACATTTGTATTATAGCAACCGTTTTTGTAAAAGTCAACCGAAAAAACGAATTTTTATAAAGAATTTTCAGCATGTATTTTTTAACAAACGTGAAGAATCCTAAAAACGGCATGCGAAAATGCATGCGTTGGGAAAGGAGCTTAAACATGTCCAAAAAACAGAAAAAAAAGCCCTCTGCAAGGGCGGTACGGCGAATCAGCGAGGTGTCGGAGGAGATTGCCGATATTTGGAACGGCTTTGACAGTGATACGGCAAAAACGGATGTGCTCGGCAGTTATACGGGCACGCCGAAGGATAGGACCGAGCACCCCGTGCAGGACGCGGACGATTTATAAGCGGCCGCGGGGTGCGTGTTGCTGCAGTTGAAAAGGGTGCGGCGGTCAGCCGTACCCTTTTTGAGAAATTTGCGCCGTTTGGCTATAAAGCCGCACGGTATGTTATAAGCTGAAATCATAGAACACATCCATGAAATGTGCAGGGTCCAGCTGTTCCTCCGTACAGAGACGGGCAAGGCTGTTTGCGAACCGTGCATCTAAGGCCACATCATGAAAACAGCGAAGTACGCGGCTCGGCGCGGCAGAATCGTAGCAGAAAATGCTGTATGATGCATAAGATTGTGGGGTATTTGCGTGGATTATTTCCCGAAACGAAAGGTATACAAACCGCAACGGATACCCTCCCTGCTTTTTAAATCACCGTGCGCTTTCTCGGTGGTATCGGCGGCACAGCCGCAAGGGCGGGCTTTTTTTTGGATTCTGCTGCGGTGCAAACACGCAGAATACTGTCAGAAACAGACGATGCATACTTATACACTCTCCCCATGATTTTACTATACAGGATTCTCCTGTTTTTGAAAACGCATTATGTTTCATTTTGTAGAATGTGATAAAATATATCTGTTTTCCTCGGAATTTTTACAAAAAAATTCCCGCAACGCTTATGCATTGCGGGAATTCTTTGTATTAGATTGCATTAAATTTCGCTTTCTTCAGTGACATTTGACAGCGCTGAAGTCTGCGTGTTGTCTGTTTCGGCAGACGGTACATCCTTGTCTGTTTCGGCAGGTTCTTCGGTATCGGCAGGGCGCGTAATTTCGGGAAGCCTGTCTGCAATTTGCGCGAGCGAATCCTGCGGAAGGGCTTGTTCGCCGAACATGCCTTTGATTGCATCAAGTGCGTCTCCGATTTTATCTTTTATGCCGCTGAGCGGGTCGTTGCCGTTCGTATTTTCGCCGCCGTTTACGGCGTTGGAAACCACATCTTTTATGCTGTCGGCGGAGAAGGTTTTATCTGCCGACGCGGGGGAAACACCTGTATAGGTGTCCATCAGAAGCTGTGCATCTGTGTGTGTCAAACGGGAATTTCCGTCCATGTCCGCGGCTTCTTTTGCAAGTGCGGAAAGAGTGGAAAGCGTGCGTACATGACGCAGAACCATACGCACATCAACGAGATTGACTTTACCGTCAAAATTGACATCGCCGCGCAGAAGGGCAAGCGGAGAGAGTACTTTTGTTTCGCTGTTATACAGCAGGAACTGCGGGAAGTCGGCGTTGCTGTGAATCGTGACTTGTTTTTCCGTAGTCATCAGCCAAGCGTAGAGCGCACATTGATTCTGTGAATCGTCAAAGCCGACATGCTGCATATTCTTAATAAACCAAGTTTCGTTCGGGAACCAGCAGGTAGAGGCGTCAATCATGCGGTCCGGCGAAACATATTTGCCCTTTGTGCCTTCGGGCAGCTGTTTGCCTTGGTCTGCACAGGTGGCGAAAGCACTGGTGTGCACGGTTTCAATGACCTGGTCGCCCGTTTGTGCCGAGGCAGTGGAAATGGGCGGCATCTGGGAATTATAGTTGGAAATGATTGCAACGTTGACGCCGGCTCTTTTTGCCGATTCCAAGTTCGCTTTTGCATTTATCTGAACGGCATGGTATGCGTCAATTTTTTCTTCCAGAGCCTTTTTTTCGGCGTCGGTGGAATCCATGTGCGCGAACATAAAGGTCTTTGCGGCCTCGTAATCATCGGCGGGGACGAATGACCAAATCCCGGGATTGTAGCCGAATGCGGGAATCAGACACTCTGTAAACAGACGGTCCTGCTCGGCGGCATACAAATCGTCAATCATTGCAATAATCTGCTTAACAAGCCCGGTTGAACCGATGATTTGTGAAAGCTTTTCCGTACCGACAAGCTGGTTGAGCATGTTGTACAGCCCCTGCTCGTCAATGGTAATTCCGCCGTTAAACAGCGCACCGATATAGGAAAGCCCTGTAAACGCAGAGGAAATCATGGTAATGTTGCTGATGTCTGCCGTGCCGTATTTGGCAAGATATGCCGAAACCATCACACCGCCCATGCTGATGCCCGCAATAGAGACCTTGGTACAGCCGTGAGCAGATTTGATATGCTGAATCCAATCATTGAGTTCGTCCGCAATTTCCAACGGACTTAAACGCCAGTCTAAGCCGTAGACATAGGTTTTGTCTGCACCGACGGTATCCGCAACACTGCGCAGAAGCGCCTTGTCAAATGCCTGTGCATAGGCTTCGGAATTTTTACCGTATGCGGCGGCGGATTCGGGGTATTGATAAGCAAGCCCGACCTCGGTGTGCTTCACAGAGCCGTCGGGATTACATGCAATCGGCTCAAACAACGCGTTGACGACCGGCAGTGCAGCATCGCAGAACGCATCGTAATCCGCTTTTGTCTGCCCGCTGCCGAGCAGTGCGGTTAACGCGGGTAAAACACCCTTTACCGTATTTAGAATTGCATCGGTAGACGGCGGAAATGCGGCTTCCCCCGTAGACCGATTGACAAGCGGATACTCCGAGAAGCCTGTAACAACCAGCACAGGATTCTGTTTGGATTTGTTTGCCGCCAGAGACGGAACAACCAGCATGACCGCCAAAACCAGTGCCAACAGCAGGCTGACGGCTTTTTTCAAAGAAGTCTTTTTCATTTTACAATTCCTCCCGTTGTACGGAGAATTCTATTCCCCGATGGGTTATACACAAGAAATTTTAACATATTACATAAAAAAATGCAAGAAAACCGGGAGAATTATTTCGAAAAGACGGATTCGATACGCTTTACAGCAGTATCCGGAGAATACTGCCAAGCCTCAATATGTTCCGTGTCGGCATATGTGTAGTGATAATCTGTTTCGGTCGGCGGGAAGTGGTCCACCAAAATCAGCTTGATTTTCATGCGCTCGGGATTGATGCTTTTGATGTAAACGCTTGCGCAGTCCCCTTCGTGTACGCCGGGGGTGTATTCCGCAAGCCCTGCAAGATTCGGCGCGAGCTCCACAAAAATGCCGTATTTTTCAATAGAACGGACAATGCCCGGTACGGTTTCCCCTGCGCAGAATCGTGCGGCATTTTCCGACCATGTGCCCAAAAGCTCTTTGTGCGACAGGGTAATACGTCCGTTTTCGTCAATATCCTTCAGTACGGCACGAATCGGCTGTCCGACAGAAAAGCGCACCTTCGGATGCGGAATCCGCGACACGGAAATGCTGTCAATCGGCAAAAGTGCGGGCAGACCTGCTCCGACGTCGCAGAAGGCGCCGAACGGTTCCAGCCGGGTCACACAGGCATCTATGACATCGCCCGTCCGCAGCTTTGCAATGTATTGTGCCTTGCATTCTTCCTGTACGGCGCGTCGGCTGAGAATTGCCGTGCAGGTGCCGTCCGTTTCTTCCCGAAACCCCGTGATTTTGAAGCAGACAGGCTTGTTGACGCGCGAAATGACGGCAATGTCCCGCACGGTTCCCTCCGCGATGCCGAGCGCACATTCCTCCCGCGGCATAAACCCGTGGGTTTCGCCCAAATCAATATGTAAATTGTGCGCACGGTCACACAGAACGGCGCGTGCCTCCAATACCGTTCCGTTGTAAAAAGCCTCGCGCAGCAAATGAAAATCGGAAAGAATACGTTTGTTTTCCGCAGTCGTTAAGCCGATGCCCTCCGGCATATATTTTTTCATGTTTCTCACCCGTTTTTTGTTTATTGCAGGTGCTTGGCTGACCACGATAAGCGTTCTGCTTCTCGGGGGCGGTTTTCACCTATACCTTTCATATATATGAGGTTTTTGCGAAAAATAGAAACAGCATGAAAAAATTCGGTTCGGTGAAAGGGTAAGGGGATTGCAATACATGCAAAAATCCGGCGCAGCGTGTGCAGTACCGCACGGGTGCGCATCTTCGTTTTTACTTGCTTTTTACACGTAACTATTATATAATAAATAGAAATTCGGGTAACCAAATGAAAGGCGGTATTTGATTTGTCAACTACGCAGGAAACGGCACAGACACCGAAAAATAAAACCTCTGCCAAAAAGAATATTTTGACCGTTCTTTTGCTTCTGCTTGCGGCGGGAGCGCTCTTGGCGGCAGGTTGGCTGTATATGAATCCGCCGCAGTCGAGATATACGAATCCGCAGTCCGATGTTTCGGAAAAACTGGATTCGATTTTGCTGTCCCGTAAAATCACCCGAATTCCTTTTATGCCGACGGACATTTCCAACGTTTTTTATACGGCGGACGCGGCGGGAAATGTCACCTATTATACATTTGACGGGGCACAGTACAATGAAACGGCGCCGACAGGCACAATGGAACTGACCGTACCTTTAAGCGGACAGCAGATTCCCGTGAAAATTCCGTATATAGAGCAGGACGGCGTCTTAACGGGCTTCGGTGTATTCTCTTCAGAGGCGGCGGAGACCAACGTATATATATATAATTTTATTATCTTTAAAATCTGCAATCTGCCTGCTGCGTATGCCGCGGACGGCAAGTGCTTGCTGCTTGCATTTACGGACCAAACACAGGCATATACCATCAATCCGGTTTGGGAGGAAGCCTATATTCTGAACCGTGCCGATGGCACGACCGAACGGTTTTTAAGCGAAAACAACCGTATGCTCGGCATGAACGGTGCTGTGCGTTCGGATTTCTGCATGATTACGGATACGGCGCTTGCCGCAGATACCTCTGCCATTCCGTTTTTCTCGGGGCGCGCATATGATTTGGCAACGGACACTGATAAAAAGGTAGATATTTATGTGAAAAACGGTGCGAAGGAAACGCAGATTGTTACGGGCGCCGCGGACCGATATGTCAAGCCCTTGGGTAACGGTGCGTTTGCATTTCTGCGCAAAAGCGGGAATGGCTTTGAAACTGTTCGGTACGAAAACGGCACAGAGACCGTGATTACCTCTTTTTATGCAGGCTACGGCACGTCGTATATTCGAAGCGGCGATTATCTGCTTTCCAAAGAGGACGGGCGAATTTACACGACTTATGACAATACCGTGATTGAAATCAAAGGCTATAAAATGAATCCGCTTGTATTCGCCGTCAGTCCGGACGGTAAATATGTCGTGATGGCGGGTACGGTGGCAAATGCTCTCGATTACCGTATTTATGTATACAATACCGAGACCAAAAAATTTGTGACGTTTACCGAAACCAATTACGCCGCGCATGATAACATGCGCTTTATTGATGACCGTACCGTTGCCTATTATGTTGTCAATGTCGAAGGCTACGAGAATGTTGTGCTTGATGTTTCAAAGGTGAAATAAAGGGGGCGCGCATATGATTTCCGACTGCAAGGCAGTGTTATTCGACTTTGACGGTACGCTGGCGGACTCCTCCGAGGGCATTTTTAAAAGTCTGCTGTATGCATTTGAATGTGACGGCAAGCCTGCACCCGATGAAGCGACACTGCGCAAATTTATCGGACCGCCGATTTACGACAGCTTTAAAACACTGTTTGGTTATGCGGATGATAAAATTGATTATATGATTGAAAAATATCGCGAGCGCTACCGCAAAACAGGCTATTCGGAAACGCGCATTTACGATGGGATTCCCGCGCTTTTAAAAGCCTTGCGTGAAAGCGGTATAAAAATCGCAACGGCATCCTCTAAGCCGACCGTTTTTATCGAAAAAATATTACAGGAAAACGGATTGCAGGCGTATTTTGACTATATCGGCGGAACGCAGTTTGACAATATTTCTGCGGATAAGTCCGTTGTATTGCAAAACGCGATGGACGCACTCGGCGTGACCGCGCGTGAAACCGTCATGGTCGGCGACCGTTTGTTTGACATCCGCGGTGCAAAGCGTGTGGGTGTACCGTGCATTGCCGTTCTGTACGGCTTCGGCAGCCGTGCGGAGTTTATAGAACACGGTGCAGAATACATTGTAGAAACGCCTGCTGAAATTAAAACCTTGCTTCTCGGAGAATAATTTTATGTCGTCACCACTTGCGGACAGGCTCCGCCCCGAACAACTGAAGGATATGGTTGGGCAGCAGCATCTGCTCGGCGAAAACATGCCTCTGCGAAACATTATTTCGTCGGGGACACTGCCCAATATGATTTTTTACGGTCCGTCGGGTACGGGGAAAACGACTTTGGCACGTATTATTGCGAACACGACCGATCGTACGCTCAGAAAGCTGAACGGCACAAACGCCTCTACGGCGGATATTAAAGAAATCGTAGGGGAGTTGGGCACGCTTGCCGCGCCGAACGGGATTCTTTTATATTTGGACGAAATTCAGTATTTTAATAAAAAACAGCAGCAGTCTTTGCTGGAATACATAGAGAGCGGCGCTATTACACTGATTGCTTCGACCACGGAAAACCCGTATTTTTATGTATACAGTGCGATTTTAAGTCGTTCCACGGTGTTTGAATTCAAATCGGTCACGCCCGAAGAAATCGTACCTGCCGTAAAACGAGGCTTTGCTTTCCTGGAAAGCGAGCAGAAGACAAAAATCGTGGCTTCGGACGAGATTTGTCTGCAGATTGCCGCCGCCGCGGGGGGCGATGTGCGCAAGGCACTCAATTTTACGGAGCTCTCGGTGCTGGCCGCAAAGCCCGATGAGACAGGCGGTAAAACGATTACCGCCGAAGCGGTGACGGGCATCACAGGGCATAATGTGTTTCGCTATGACCGCGCGGGTGATGAGCATTACGATGTGATTTCCGCTTTTCAAAAATCCATGCGCGGGTCGGACCCCGATGCGGCGTTGCATTATTTGGCGCGCCTTTTGGAAGGCGGCGATTTGCCGTCCGCCGTGCGGCGCCTGATGGTGTGTGCCTGTGAGGACGTGGGGCTTGCCTATCCGCAGATTATTCCGATTGTCAAGGCGGCATGCGATATTGCGCTGGCGGTGGGGCTTCCCGAGGCGAAAATCCCGTTGGCGGATGCGGTGGTGCTGGTGGCAACTTCTCCGAAATCGAATACGGCGCACGATGCGATTTTTGCAGCATGTGATGATGTGCAAAAGGGGAATTACGGCAGAATCCCGCGTTGCCTTCAAAATATGCATTATGACGGGGACGACGTTAAAAACAAAGGGCAATTTTACAAATATCCGCATGCATATCCGAACCGCTGGGTGGAACAGCAGTATATGCCCGATGCGCTTTTCGGCAAACAGTATTATCAGTACGGCGACAACCGCACCGAGCAAGCCGCAAAAGCCTATTGGGACGCAATAAAAGGGAAAAAGTAAGAAATAGTGTTTGCGAAAGCGCGAAAAGCTATACAAATCATTTGAAAATCCGACCGCGGTTCATTGTGTATGAACCGCGGTCGGATTGAAATTTAAAAGGGCGGGAACGGCTTGCAAGCAAGGTTCTGTTTAGATTGTACTTACAGTTTCGGGGGAACTGTTTTTCGGTACATCGGATATGTTTTCGGACTCTGTTTCATCGGTGAAAAAGAGGAACAGACCGACAAACAGGGAAGACAAATCCAAAAATGCAGCAACAAACAGGCAATATAATGCCATATACTTAAAGTCCGAATGCAGATAATTCCATGCCTGCTCGATACTGCTGATTTTTTCAAGATTTTGACGGTTGAGTTCATATGCTTTTTTTAATGTGTCGGTTCTGTAAGAATCGTTTTTATTTAACAAGCGGATATATTGTCTTGTTTCCAAGGAAACATTTGTGGCGGAATTGGTAATCGTTTCGAAGTTCGGGAGTGATTTTACCATGTTAATGAACTCACCGAGCTGTGCACGCCGAATTTCAATCCATTCCTCTTGTTTTACATGATTCACAGCGAATTCACCGGGAGATGCTACAAGCGTCGAGCCTTGTTCCGCTGATGTTTCAGTTTCGGCTATAGGCGCGGTTGTATCTTCAGACGCGGTATTTTCCGCATCTGTACTTTCAGCATCGGCTGTTATATTTGATGTCGTAGAGGGATATTCAATTACATAAACCTGTGACAATACAGTGGATTCAAATGTATCCAGCTTGTTGCTCAAAGCCTTATATTTTTGAAATTCACCTAAATATGTGATGCAGGCGGAAAGATTTTGCAGAGCGGTATCATCGACATTTTCTGTATTTGCTTGTCGCAGGAATGCTGTAATAATCGATTGTAAATCTAAAATAGCCTGTTCCACATTCCCATCGGATACATCGGTAGTGGAATAGATGGTGTTGTAAATGTTTTGCAAGTCTATAGTACCGCTGCTGACGGCTTCGCTGGTGTCGATTAAATTATAAGCACGCAGTAAGTCGTTATCTGAGGCAATCAGGCTTTCAAAGTGAGAGGAGACAGCACTGGCGGAGTTTTGCAACAGCATATTGTATCTGGCTGTTTGGTCTTGTACCTGTTCATTCAGAATCCTTTGCTGTTCTCGCATTGATTGAATATCGGATTCAATACCGGTTTTCATAGTCTCAATAGAGTCTTTTAAGCTGTCGGGATTTTCTGCATTCATTAAGGCATCATAGTTGCTTTTATAATTAGAATAATAAATCCCGTATGTACTTGCACTCGTTCTTAATGCAGCTTCCGCAACGCGCAATCTTGTTGTCTGCGCTTCAGAAGCATCCGTGATTGCATCTGTGCTGAAAATAACATCTTGCGGAATTGTAGCGGTCGGATTCAAGGTAAGGCTGTTTTTTATATTCCCGATTTCACCGGAGGCAGCGACTTGGAAATTTTGCAATATTCCGTCAATTTGTGGAATATAGTTTTGCACCTGTGCCAAAACGACCTTGCCTGCCGCATCGTTTAAACTGTCCAAATTTGCAATTTCTTCATTCATGAAGCTTTCGATTTTTATGTTATAGTCTGTTTCGCGCACATTGCTGTAGGCCTGATTGGCTAAAAATGTGTAGCTGAAAAAGGAAGAAAAGCATACGGATACGATATACGGAATCAGAGCAAAAAGCGCTATAAACACGCGTTTCCATGTTTCCATCTGCAACTTGCGTACAGTTTTCAGAATATTTGCCAAGTGCATGCCGATTACAAGCACAATGACCTGAATACCAAAAGAAATCAGGTAGGGGGTCAGAGAATGTTCGGATGAAATGATTTCTTCCAATCCTTGGCTGGTCGTAAAAAAAGAAATAAGAGAGAGTGCGGCAATTCCGTATTTTAATGCGTGTTTATTTCGCCCAAACTTTGTTCTTTTTTTCTTTTTGTCGGAATCGGATGTTGCACGTGTATTGTTCGTATCTGTATTTTCAGGTTTTTTGTCTGTCATTATATAAACTCCTTTACAACTGAAATAGGACAACGTTGCGAATCCTTCTTATTTATCTTGCTTGTCTTGTTCGTCAAAGTCCAACACGATTTCCTCTACGGTTTCCAAGAAATCCGGGAAAAACAGAAGCAGGCGCAATACGCTGGTTACAGATTCAGTGAAGAAACGCTGAATTTTTTTCGAGAAATCCTGAACGTCCGTTTCGGAATCATTAATATGCAGCAGCATATAGCCCCATGCTCTGAATATAAATGTAATCCCATAGATGAGTACGAAAAAAATGATAACCAAAGATATTATTGTACCGATATAAAGTAAGAAAGTCAGTGCGGCTATTTTTATGGGGTCAGCGTTAGCGTTGAACGTGACAAGTGCTGTCAGAATTACCTCTAATATTTCTTTGATCTTTTGTAAACTAAACTCTCCAGAGGTAATTTTTCGAATTCCAACACCTATAAAGGCAATTAACCCAGCAGTTATGCCGACAAAAATGGTATAGCTAAGCCCTTTAACAATTTTAGAACCTTTGGAGTTATTGGAGCCCTTTGTTTCCTTTTGGGAGTCGGGAGTTTCCTGTGTGGAATTACCATTGGTTTCTTCCTTGCTGGAATCAACGATGGGAGGGACCGAGCCCACGATGCTTTTTGCTGCTTTTATCTTCAAGTTTTCATAGGCATAGGCGAACGGATGCCGCATGATGGCGGGCGGGAGATTTGCATCGTTGATTCCTTTAGGATTGCTTTGTATTTCCTGATGGATTTTTTCCTGCTCATGTTTTGCCGAAATATTCTTTTGCAACAGTTCTGTCAAAATAACAAAGGGAACCATAATGACAACAATGAGAATCGCATACTCTTTGTTGTTCTGCACCCATGCAAGTTTTTGCTGTATGCCTTCGCCGTTCAGTATATCCACACAGCAAATCACATTTAAACCGGTTAGAAAATATTTGATATATTTTCCGAAACGCACGGATAAATCATCCGGCGAAACATTATATTGGAATGCGTAATACAAATCATCTAAAACGGCAACAGCGATAAAAAACAAAGAGAACGGAAGCGGATGCGCGGCAAACGCCTCATTAATGCTTGTAACTAAGCTGACGATGACTCCCAGTCCCTTGCCCGTGGCAGGCAATTTGAAAAAATCCAATATATATCCGCAAATGGAAAGGACGGAGATCAAAAAAAAGAGGATCCCAATCGGGGTCATCTTGATGCGCCGTGAACGCATATGAACACCTTCTTTTACATATTTTTAGAGTTTGGTATGAAATACAATTTTGCAGGTGTATCATGCAACGTATTTCATACGTGCTATTATATCACATCATATTTTCACAAGCAATATATTTCATAAATATATTTTTATTAATAATATATTGTCTAAAAAGGTATTGCATTTCATGTACATTGTTGCTATAATCACAACAAAACGTGTCACTTTGACACGCTTCGGCGGTTGACGAGCGAAAATGTGATGTGATATGAGTCAAAATCAAGACAATTTAAAAAGAGGAACCGCTGAAATGCTGGTTCTGTATTTGCTGAGTAAAGAGGACCTTTACGGTTATCAAATCGCACAATTGATTGAGGAGAAAAGCGAGGGGATATATACGATGCTGGAGGGGTCGCTTTATCCGGTTTTATACCGTTTGGAAGAAGCGGGGTATATCAGTGAATACACACAATTTGTCGGAAAACGGCGAATCAGAAAGTATTATCGGCTGGAAGCGGGCGGAAAAGCCTATTATGAAAAATTGTTGATTGACTACAGGACAATTCTCCGCGGAATTGATAAAATTTTAGACAAACCAGTATAACGGGGGAGACCGTATTATGGATAGGGTGCTTGAAAAGGCAATCCGAAAATATAAAAAGCGCACAAAAGCCCTATTGCTGTGCGACTCCAAAATGGCAAAAGCCTATTTGCAGGATTTGGATAACAGTATCACAGATTATGTGGAAGAGAACGGCGTGACAGATATAGAAGAAATCATTGCGCACTTCGGGGACCCCGAGGTAGTCGCCAGAGCGTTTTTTGAAACGGCGGATATTCGCCGAATCAAAAAACGTATGAACATAAAGCACGCCGTGCTGATTGGTATTTTAATCGCGGTCGCGATTTGGGCATCAGCGATGACTTATATATCGATAGACGCACATCGGAGCAATCACGGTTATATTGCATACGGTGCTTCTGAGGAAATCGTCACTTATTCACAAGCAAACAAATAACAGGAGGCTATTTATGAAACGCTATTTATCACTTTTTTTAATGCTTGTTATGCTGGGCGGCGTTTTGACGTTCCCCGTCTCGGCAACATCTAAGGCGCCTGCCGCAGAAATCTCGCAAACGACAGTCGAGCACTTTGCGGACGGCAGTTACTTGGTGACCACGGTAACGGAATACAACAGCGGTGCGCGGTCGTCTACCAAATCCGGCTCAAAGACTGCACACTATTATAACTCGAAAGATGTGGAACAGTGGGTGGCTACAATAAACGGTACGTTTACTTATGACGGTTCGTCCGCGACCTGTACCTCCGCCTTTACCGCACATGCCATTTACAACTCCGCATGGAAGCTGTATTCCTCTTCGTCAGAGAAAAACGGCAACCAGGCAATCGGCCGTTTTCGGTTCAAATACTATGCGTTGGGCATACCGGTTAACACAATTGATGAAACGGTTGTATTGACCTGCAGTCCCACGGGTGTTTTGTCTTAGTTTGCTGTAACCGTAACAAAAGGAATCCCCCGATGAGCGTTTCCGCTCCTCGGGGGATTTTCAGTTTGCAGAAAAACCTTGTTTTTCTCGCTCTGACGAGAGTCGATTTTCCCACACCGTGGGGGAGTCGTCCCCGACAAGGAGAACGGAACGAACTTTTTCGGCATACTTCGGCGCAAGCAAGTCTGCACCCTATACCGATGCTGTACACCCTGTGCCGTGTAAGATTCTTCGCTGTGCTCAGAATGACAGATTTGTGCAGTCCCATCAAAATTTATATGATTTTCCAAACCGCAGATACAGTACGAAAAAACAGTGCCCCGCCAAACGCGAGACACTGTTTTTGTATTTATGATTGTGTGTCCTTGAAAAAGGCGATACGCGTTATATCAGCGAGAGATAAAGCGCTTTGCCCGCGGGCAGATGTTTTCTTCTTGTTGAGACTTGAGAAATTTATAGTAGAATAATAGGTAAATAAAGTCAGTATACGGAGGAGAAAGACGTGAAACAAATCCATTTTGCAGAACAGCTTGCCAGCTTTAAAATGCATCTGATAGATTCGGAAAAAAGTGCCGCAACCACAGAAAAATATTTGCGGGATATACGGCGTTTTTTTTCTTTTTTATCAGATTTCCCGAAGGATACCGTTCTTGACAAAACGCAAACGGTGGCATACAAGCAATATTTGTCAGAGCAGGGCTATGCGCCGGCAAGCGTAAATTCTATGCTGATTGCTATGAATGTTTTTCTCAGATTTTGCGGTTTGCAGCACTTTTGTGTAAAGCTCTTAAAAATTCAGCGGCAAATATTTTGCAGGACGGAAAAAGAATTAAGCCGCAGTGAATATAAGCGGTTGCTTGCGGCGGCAAGGGGTACACGTATGTTTTATATTCTGCGCACCATCGGCGGCACAGGCATCCGTGTCAGCGAGTTGCAATATATTACGGTGGACGCGGTTCAGTCGGGGCGGGCACAAATCAGCTGTAAAAATAAAAGCCGTGTGATTTTGCTGCCGAAAGCGGTTCGGTCGGTTTTAAAGGAGTATATTGTTAAACACAGTATAAAACACGGCAGTGTTTTTGTTACAAAAAATGGAAATCCGCTGAACCGAAGCAATATTTGGCGGGATATGCAAAGGCTGTGCAAAAGGGCGGGGGTTTCCGAAAAAAAGGTGTTCCCGCACAATCTTCGCCATCTGTTTGCACGGACCTTTTACGGGATAGACAAAGACATCGTGCGCCTTGCAGACTTGCTTGGGCATGCCAGTGTTAATACGACAAGAATTTATACAATGGAATCCGGACAGAAGCATTTGTTCGGATTAGAAAAAGTGCAAAAGATATTGACAACATAATTTTCATTATGTT
>DKUE01000028.1 GCA_002490525.1 Ruminococcaceae bacterium UBA7212 | reverse complement strand
GGATATACCACCAGAGCCCCTATGTAAAAATGCGCGGGGACAACGATTGCTTTGGGACATTTTGTCTCAAAGTCACTACGCGATAATTTTGACTTTGTGGGTAGAATGGCCGGGGTCTGCTGGGGGCCGTCTTGATAACCAAAACAGGGCGGCCCCCAGTAGGCTCCGGCCATATCGCGCAAAAAAGCCGTCCTATTTTCGAGGACGACTTTCTGCGTAATGTGATAGTTTCAATTTGTTTTCTTGTATTTTCGTCAATAATCTTGCGTTTTCGTGTTCCTAATAAGAGTTAATCATATGATATGACATCATTTTGCCTGATAACCGAAGTATCAGCCAGTCCTACATTTTTCGGTTGGGTGTTCGGGTTTGGCGGCAAGGTACAGATACTTGCGCCAGTGGAAGTAAAAGAGCAGTATAGGCAGATGATACGAAATGAATTTGATGTAATCAATAAAACGCAGAAGTAGAGGCTGCAAATTAAAACTTAGGGGAAAATTCCTCTAAGTTTTAATTTTGCCCTGCACAAAATCAGCATTGAAAACTTAGTCGGAACTTACATAAACTTTTCAATGAAGCCCTTGATTTTTTCTGCAAATCAAGGTATAATATCTATTGAAAAGTAGAACGATACTGAATACAAGTTTTCAATGGAGGTTGTTATGGAGATTAAGCGTGACCGTTATTTGAATAAGCTCATTTCGTTTATGTGGGATGGGCAGGTTAAGGTGATTACCGGCATCAGGCGCTGCGGGAAATCTTATTTGCTGAAAAACTTATTTCGAGATTACTTAATATCCACCGGCGTGGCAGATGATAATATTATTGACTTGGCTCTTGATTTGACAAACGATATTCGCTACCGTAATCCTTTAGAGCTGGCTAAGTTTGTGCGGACAAAAGCAGAAGGCAAAAGCGAACAGTTCTATCTTTTTGTTGATGAAATTCAAATGTCCGATGAGGTTGTCAATCCTTACAACCCCGATGGAAAGAAAATTACCTTTTATGACGCTCTGAACGATTTGAAAACGCTGTCAAATCTCGACATTTATGTGACCGGCAGTAACTCAAAAATGCTTTCTTCGGATATTCTTACAGAGTTTCGTGGTCGCAGTGATGAAATTCGTGTTCATCCTTTGAGCTTTGCAGAATACTATTCTGCGGTGGGCGGCGATAAGGCGGATGCTTTTGACGATTATGCCTTTTACGGAGGAATGCCGCTGATTTTATCCCGTCCTACTGAAGCGGCAAAAATGAATTATTTGCAGTCGCTTGTTTCTGAGGTTTATCTGAAGGATATTGTTGAGCGTAAGAAAATTAAAAGAGAAGATGTGCTGGCGTCTATTCTTGACTTGCTTTGTTCCTCGGTCGGCTCGCTTACCAACCCGGCGAATATTACAAATACCATCAATTCAAAGCAGAAGAGAGCAGGAGAAAATGTTGTAGCCCACAACACGGTAAAGGCATACATTGATCATTTGTCGGATTCGTTTTTGTTCAGCGAATGTAAAAGGTGGGATGTGAAAGGCAAGGATTATTTTGACTATCCTAATAAATACTATTGCGAGGACATAGGGCTGCGAAACGCAAGGATTGGTTTTCGTCAGCAGGAGATGACGCATATTATGGAAAATATCCTGTATAACGAGCTTGTTATCCGGGAATGTGCGGTGGATGTAGGTGTTGTTTATTCAAACGAAAAGGATTCAAAGGGAAAAATCAATAAGGTTGCAAGGGAAATTGATTTTATTGCAACCTCCGGCGGAAAGAGAACCTATATTCAGTCTGCTTATGCACTTTCTACAGAAGAAAAGACGGAAACCGAAAACAAGCCATTTTCTTTGACTGGAGACTCATTCCCAAAAATCATTGTTCGTCACGATATTCGCAAGCGGTGGTATGATGATAACGGAATATTGAATATCGGTATCATCGACTTTTTACTTGATGATTCTCTGATTTGAGTGAGAAATGATTGCAGAGGTGGAATAAGTGACCGAAAGATATACACAGAAAGAATTAAAAGAATACTTCTATGAAGCATTATCTATGTTCAACGAAGTGCTTGACACAGATATTACACCTGAAACTGTTATTATAGATTTTTTCACACTCAGCAATGGGCTTGCTGTATATAGGAGCTTTTGTGAGAAATACTTTCCTGACAGATATGAAAAGCAACACGAAGCTAAAGGGTACTTTGAGTTTATGGGTGCAGAAGCCTTTGTCGGAGACAAACAATATGGTGTTCTTATCAGATCAGATATAGACTTTACTCTCGGTGAGGTACTGATGATCTTTCTGCATGAAATATCACATCTGTTTTGTACGAAAAATGAAATTGACGGCGGAGATTTCTACGATAAATATTGTATGGGCAGCGGCGAAGAAGATGGATTTTTTAATGCAGGATATGCTGTATAGAGGGAAGCTATTGCAGATATAATGGCAGACTCCATTTTGTCTGACTATGCTACCATGACACTTGGAATGGCTGCATCCGAAATTAGAAGCTGCTATGATCGGCTCAGCTATCAAAATCCAATTGCCAAAAAATGTAAGTCGCTCATTATCGGATATATCATGATTTCAAAAGAAGTATCCGAGACAGAAGATTGGGAAGCCGCCCAAAAAGCAATCAAGAGCAAGATAAAGATTAACAATGACATGCTAATGGAAATATTGCGGCTTGTTTTTGAAAAGCTTTACCAATCTCCCTTTTGGAGAATTACGCCGGAGTTTATTAGAGAGCTTGGTTTTCTGTATACCGAGCTTATTACATTCAAAACATTCGCAAGCAGATGCACTGAGCAAAAATAGAATAATCCAAGATGAGGTGTCGGTTAGAACTGACACCTCTTTTCTTTTGCTCAAAACACTATTGAAAATTTTAGGAAACGGAGTATAATTTACTTATCTGAAACGGATTGTTTCAGATAGAAAAAGAGAGGTATATTAAGATGAGAAGCAAGAGTCAGGAATTGATGGATAAGATACTGAAATTTGCAGAGGAGTATTATCTTGATAACGATCACTCTCCGGCTACTTCCGCAATAGCGGCTGAGCTTAACATTTCAAGGGCAACAGCTTATAGATATTTGGTTGAGATGAACGACAGAGGAATGGTCGAGTATGACGGTCAGGAAATACATACTGCGGTAACGAGAAAACTGAATAATGAAATCAACCGCACGGCGATTGTCGGTTCTGTTCCCTGCGGTTCACCACAGTATGAGGAAGAAAACATTGAGGAATATATATCCCTTCCTACCGCTATTTTCGGCAAAGGAGATTTCTTTATATTGAGAGCCAGCGGTCAGTCAATGATTGAAGCCGGAATTGACGATGGGGATTTGGTGGTTGTAAGGAAACAGAATTTTGCCGATGAAGGCGATATTATCGTTGCCCTTGTAGATAATCAGAACACCCTTAAACGCTATTATCGGGATGATGAACGGAAGAAGATTGTCCTGCACCCGGAAAATAGGCGGATGAAAGATATTTTAGTAGACGAGTGCTATATTCAAGGCGTGGCTTGTCATATCATTAAGGCTTTGTAAAGAGAGGTCTGTATTATGCGAAGATTTGAAGGAATTCGCTATCTGATGAATTTGGATAGTGCGGAAATAAAATTGAACCTTACCAGAGCAACAATCTTGTCCGGTGAGGTGAAGTTGGAGGTGGACACAACTTGAATATTTATACGTCACGAGCTGAGCTGGAAGAAATCAGCGAAGGCTTGATTACAGTATATGCCCAGCGATACAGCAACCGTGTGATTCAGTCCATTGACATCGAACACTTTATAACGCAGTTTTTGATGTTGAAGATTGAATATGCTTCCTTTGCGGAAGATGACGCAGGCCGGATTGGTTTTTTGGCAGACGGAGAAACACCGTTGCTGATTCATCAGGAAGGAAAAATTATTCCCTTTGTTTTCCCGAAAGATACCATCGTGCTGGATAAGTTTCTTCTTTCCGAAAAGGAACAGGGGCGACGCAGATTTACAATGGCGCATGAAGCGTCACATCATATTTTGAGTAAAATGTATGCTGTACCGGCTACCGGGCGGTTTCATACCGAATATGATAGTGAACGCAGCTATTCAAAAGAGGAACTGACTCAAATGTTTGCTTCTGCCGAATGGCAGGCTGACGCAATGGGAGCCTCGCTGCTTATGCCAAAGCGCATTATTGACAATGCTATGGCAAAGTACAATCAATGCCAGCCGATAAAGATTTACGGAGATAACACTTTGGCACAAAGAGAAAAGAATATTCTCCGCAGAATGGCGGCATATATCGGAGTTTCTTATACCGCCCTGTTGATCAGGCTGAGAGATATGAACCTGCTGGAATATCACGATATATCGGAATACATTTCCAAAGAGCTGAATTTGGGAGGTGCTGCGCAATGAGGGTACAAGCTCAGGTCACACCTGAAGTCAGAAAGTGTTTGCTTCTCTCCCGAATGGAAGCTGAAACGCTGAAGGAGCGAGATATTCTCTGCCCCATCTGCGGGTTCAGAATACAACGGGTATATTCAGACGCAGTCGGGCATTTAAGTGTGAAATGTCAGAAATGCAAAAATGTCCATATCTTAAATCTCGCCTACTTCCGCAAAATCCGTCAGAATGGGTGGAGCAGGACGGGCAGATGGTGATAATTACAAGTAAATATCGTTACGATTTCTAATCGAGTAAGGGAAATTGCCGAAGCGGAGGGTGTATCCCATCAGGCGATTGAAAAGCATTTGAACGCAGCGGTTAAGAAGGTCAAAAAAATATTTGAGGTTTTTTTTCGAAAATAGGTTGTCATTTGGCTGACTAATTCCAAATTAGTGAAGGGGTTATTTTGAAATCCGGATAAGAGATTTCCCCTTCACTTAATATTGAAAATGCGAGGTCAATGCTATGCAAACAAAGAATATGGAAAAAGTGAAGCGTGGAGAAATCTATCTGCACGATTTTGGAAGTAATGCAGGCTCAATCCAAAATGGGGTAGGACCTGTTCTTGTGGTTCAATGCGATGAAGGCAATCAGGCAAGCACACAGGATTTCGCTATTCGTCATCTCTTTTTTATTTTTGTAACACATCTATTGTAAACCTACAAAAAAAGCAAGTGTACCGAGCTTGAAGATATTGACTTTTATCACAAAAATGAGTAAAATATATGAGTTTGATGTTCCGTATTAGGATTGTCAGGATTTCTCTTATAGAATCAGGAATCGGCCAGAAACACTTATATCTTCTACATCCAATTTTACACCGTTTGTCTCGTTGATGTAAGGCAGAGAAAATTGCTTTTCAATCTGATAATAGAGGATAAAGCGCATGGCAGTGGTTGGCAGAATTTATATGAAATTGAAAGCGTAAACGTTTCCGAATTTCGGAAAATAAATAAATAATAAGAAATAACTGCCACCGGGTAGTGAATGTAAGCATTCGTTTGTGCATCGTTAGGTCTTTGAAGATGCACTGCGGATGCTTATTTTTATGAGGTGAAAATATGCAAAAAATAAAATCCCTATTGTGTTATTTTTCGTCAGAAGAAAAACTGTTGTGGAGTTTGTCAGCAACGGGAATTGTCATTTCTTTCTGTCTGTTCGATAAAGAAAATTTTTTAACACTTGCCGCATCGCTGATTGGCGTAACCTCTTTGATTTTTAATGCGAAGGGCAATCCGTTCGGACAGATTCTAATGATTGCTTTCAGTGCGCTTTACGGTGTGATTTCTTACACATTTTCGTATTACGGTGAAATGATTACTTATCTCGGCATGACTGCGCCTATGGCTGTGTTTGCTTTGGTTTCATGGTTGCGAAACCCTTATCACGGAAAGAAATGTGAAGTGAAAGTCAATTCTCTTCGAAAAAAAGAGTCTGTACTTCTGTGTCTGTTGACCGCGGCAGTTACAGCAGTGTTTTATTATATTTTGTGCATATTCCACACCGCTAATATTTTACCGAGTACTGTCTCTGTGGCCACGAGCTTTTTAGCGGCATATCTGACACTTAGAAGAAGTCCGTATTTTGCACTTGCTTATGCGGCAAATGACCTGGTTTTAATATGGTTATGGATATTGGCGGCTGTTTCCGATATTTCTTACTTGTCTGTTATTATTTGTTTTGTTATGTTCTTGGCAAATGATTTATACGGCTTTTTCAGTTGGCGCAAAATGCAGAGAAGACAAGGAAAAAACGATTCTTGAAAAACATTGAAAATTTTTTGGCACCGTGCTACAATAAATAATATAATTCCGATAAACGGATGAATTCGAGTGTAGGATTCAGATTTTAAAGGGGCGCTCTGTATGAAAAATGAGAAAACCGTAAAACCGAAGCTGACGCCGAAGCAGACTCTTGTGCAAATTGCGAAATTTGTTGCTTTTTCCATGGGCGCGGGCATTATTCAGACAGTTACATTTACGCTTTTAAACGAGGTGGCGCATTTTGCGTATTGGGGCAGTTATTTGACTGCACTTGTATTGTCCGTGCTTTATAACTTCACGGTCAACCGCCGCTATACTTTCAAATCAGCAACCAATGTGCCGGTAGCTATGCTGAAAATTGCAATTTATTATTGTATTTTTACACCGATTTCCACCTATCTCGGCAACATGGCTGCAAGTGCGGAAATCAATGAGTATCTTGTTTTAATCGTGACCATGCTTTGTAACATGAGCACGGAATTCTTGGTCTGCCGCTTTTGGGTATACCGAAATTCAATCAATACCAATAAGCTGGCGCAAAATTCAGAGAAAGCGGCGGATGCTGAAACATCCGAGCAGGTCTTGAAATGAAGAATTGGCTCGGTACATTCGGGTTTTCCTATGTCGGTGCTGTTTTTCTCTTGCTTTTGTTTATTCCGAATATTGTTTGGAGTAAGCATCGGCCTGAAGGGTACTCGGCTGAGGGTGAAAGCAAAATATTTCAAATCTTTGAAATGTGCGGGCAGATTGCGGTGACCTGTATTTCGCTTTGCTTTTCGGACTTCAATCTGCGTCCGTTGGCATGGCGTAGCCTGCTTTTGGTTGCGGCATGCTTGTGCATGTTTTTATATGAGGTTTGGTGGGTTCGTTATTTTAAAGATGAGAAGAAGCTGTCGGATTTTTATCGCAGTCTTTGCGGCATCCCCGTGGCGGGCGCATCACTGCCGGTTTTTGCCTTTTTCTTCCTAGGTATTTATGGGCGGAATATCTGGATGCTGATTGCCTGTGCTTGTTTGGGCATCGGGCATATCGGTATTCATTTACAGCATAAAAAGGAATTGCAAATATATGCAGATACAAAAGCCGAAAATCGGCGATAATTTAACAGCGGCGGAAGATTTTAAAATGCTTGCAGTCATCTGCGCAAGGGAAGAAATCGTGGTGCGCGGCATCCTGTGTAAATCGCAAAAAATTCTTTCTGCGGACTTCTATGCCATGGATTTGCGGGGGAGTTTACTGCAAAACTGTATTTTTGAGGATTGTAACTTCGAAAAGGCGAGTTTTGCAGATGTAATTTTCAAAGACTGCAACTTTTCGGGCTGTACCTTTTCCGAAAGTTGGTTTAACCGTTGTCGGTTCGAAAATTGCAAAGCAATCGGTGCAATTTTTTTAGAGTCAGTCTGTAAAAACACAGAAGTGATAAACAGTAATTTTTCTTATACTGTGTTTGACCGTTCGGTTTGGGAGAATACCGCGCTCAAGGTGACAAAATGTGACGAAACTTCTTTTTCGCAGGTGAAGTGGAAAAATATATGTCTTACAGACTGTGCATTTATAAAAAATAATTTCTTTCAGAGCCGGTTGGGCGGCGTTTCGTTTGCCGACTGTCAGTTTTTAGCGCCAACGGTATCCGAAAGCGGCGGTGAACTGCGCGGCATACAAATTTCTGCACAGCAGGCAGTCGATTTGATCGGCATTTTCGGCTTGCAGGTAAAATAATAACGGTTGGGGTTATATGCATACAGTTATTTGTTGTTTAAATTCAAAATATATTCATTCATCTTTAGCGCCTTGGTGCCTGCTTGCAGGGGCCAAGGCGTATTCCCGTTATGCAGTGTCGGTAAAAGTCGTAGAAGGCACGGTAAATGAGCCGATATCTGCGGTTTTGGCTCGTATCACGGAAAATGTGCCGCAGGTGGTCGGCTTTTGTACTTATATTTGGAATGTTACCGAGGTGCTGGAACTTGCCGAAACTTTAAAACAGCAAAATTCGGGTATTCGAATTATCCTCGGCGGACCGGAGGTCGGTTACCGTGCACAGGAGATTTTAGAAAAATACCCGTTTATAGATTTTGTGCTTTCGGGCGAAGGGGAAAGACCGTTTGCACAGTTGTTAGATGCACTTACGGCGGGTACGGATTTATCCGTTGTCGGTGGACTTTGTTACCGTGATGGCTGTGGTTATCATATTTCTGCACCTTATTTGCCGACGGAAGAACCTGTTTCACCGTACTCGGAAGAATATTTGCAAACCCTGCACGGTCGAATCGCCTATCTGGAAACGTCGCGCGGCTGTCCCTATTCCTGTGCATTTTGCTTGTCAGGTCGTTGCGGAACCGTACGTTTCTTTGATTTGGAACGTGCCAAGGAAAATATACTGCTGTTGGCAAGCAGCGGTGCAAAAACCGTAAAGCTGGTAGACCGCACATTTAACGCCGACAAACACCGCGCATATGTGTTGTTTTCTTTTATCATCGAAAATTACGGAGAAAAAATTCCCAACGGCGTATGCTTTCACTTTGAAATCGCAGGGGATATTCTGGATGAGCGCATCATAGAATTATTAAATACTGCACCTGTCGGGGCAATACAGCTTGAAATCGGTTTGCAAAGCTTTAACGAGACTACGCTTGCGGCGGTTAGCCGAGAAACAAATACAAAGCGCTTGATTGCGAATATTGAGAAACTGATTGCACCGCGCAATATACATATACATATCGATTTGATAGCAGGCTTGCCGTATGAAGATGCGGACAGTTTTGCTGACAGTTTCAACCGTGCATTTGCCTTACAGCCCGACATGCTGCAATTCGGATTTTTAAAATTGCTGTACGGTGCGCCGATGCGTGAAAACTGCGAACAGTATCCCTGCACTTTTTCAGAGGTGCCGCCGTATGAGGTGCTGTCTACACCGTGGTTGACTGCTGGGGAATTGCAGCGGATGCACCGTGCGGAGGACGCTTTTGACCGCGTTTGGAACAGCGGACGGTTTCGGCGCACAGTGAATTTTGCACTACAAGTGTTAAATACAGCTCCGTTTACATTTTTCATCCGCTTTTCTGATTGGCTTTTGGAAACAAAACGGTCAATACAGCGGGTTCCTTTGGATATATATTCGGAATATCTGTTTTTGTTTTTAACCGATTTTCTGCAATTGGACATGGTGGCTGTACGCGATAAAATGGTGTGCGACCGACTGGCCACCAATGCGTCAGGCGTGTTGCCGAAATTTTTACAGCGGCAAGATGTACGGCTGAAAGCGGTCCGCACGGCTTTAAATGCAAAGCCTGACACGAAATTACAAAAAGGCGTGAAACGCGCAACTGCGATTTTATATACTGAAAATCGTGCCGTATATGCCGATTATACCGCACCGAATCCCGTAACAGGGGAATACGGTCTGCATTTCGTTCCGTTGGCGACTACTTTAAAAATATTTTAAAAAATTTTTAAGGTTCTCGCGAACCTTAAAGGAAACAAAACACATGTGTTTTTAAAGACAATATGGTGAAAACATAAAAAAGCGATTGCAAAGTTGTCTTGAAAAACACATTCGTATCTTTTCTGGGTAAATCTTTTCATCCAATATGTAAAATTTGCCGAATCTTTGCAAAAAAACGTGAATTTACCGAAACTTGCAGGTGCTTGCAAAGGCAAAAAATTTGTGATACTATGGGTACAACATAAATTTATGTATAGCAAAAAGAAAGGTGGAGTCACTGTGTTTTCTGTGTCTGCGGCAACGCTTACTGTAATTTGGGTCGTGCTGCTGATCGTGTTTTTGGTACTGGAAGCCGTGTCCGTGCAGTTGGTTTCCGCTTGGTTTGCGGTGGGGGCACTTGCCGCATTGATAGCAAATCTCTGCGGGCTGAATGTCGTTTGGCAAATTGTGCTGTTTTTGGCGATTTCCGCAATTTGTTTGGTGGCAACGCGACCGCTTGTGAAAAAGCTGACTGCCGCAAAAATTCAAAAAACCAATGCAGACCGCTGTATCGGTGCAGAAGCTGTCGTGGTTGAGGAAATCAACAATTTGGAACCGACCGGGCAGGTAAAGACCGGCGGCAACGTTTGGACGGCTCGTTCGGCAGACAATTCCGTAATTCCGAAAGGCACAGTTGTTATTGTGGAACGGATGGAGGGCGTCAAGCTCATCGTTCGAAATAAATCAAACGCATCATTTTAAGGAGGAGAATATTTATGTGGTTTTATGTTTTAGCAGGTATTTTACTGCTCGTTTTACTGATTGTGGTGGTCAACATCAAAATTGTTCCGCAGTCAAAAGCTTATGTTATCGAGCGCCTCGGCGCTTATATGGCGACCTGGCAGACGGGCTTTCACGTTAAAATTCCGTTCTTTGAGCGAGTGGCAAAAATCGTCTCTTTAAAAGAACAGGTGGTGGATTTTGCGCCGCAGCCGGTTATCACCAAAGATAACGTTACTATGCAAATTGATACGGTTGTGTTCTTTCAGATTACTGACCCGAAACTGTATACTTACGGTGTAGAAGCGCCGCTGTCCGCGATTGAAAATTTGACAGCGACCACTCTGCGTAACATTATCGGTGAATTGGAGTTGGACAGCACACTGACCTCGCGTGATACCATCAACGCAAAAATTCGCGTGATTTTGGATGAAGCCACCGACCCGTGGGGCATTAAAGTCAACCGTGTGGAATTGAAGAACATCATCCCGCCGCGTGAAATTCAGGACGCGATGGAAAAACAGATGAAGGCAGAGCGTCAGCGCCGTGAGGCTATTCTCAATGCTGAGGGTGAAAAAGCAAGTAAGATTCTTGTGGCGGAAGGTCATAAGGAATCTGAAATTCTCAACGCAGAAGCGGAAAAACAGGCGGCAATTCTGCGCGCAGAAGCGGTTAAGGAAGCCAAAATCCGTGAGGCAGAGGGTGAAGCGCAGGCAATTCTCGCTGTGCAGAAAGCCAATGCCGATGCGATTCGTATGATTAACGAAGCTACACCGAGCGATGCGGTCATCGCGATTAAGAGCCTGGAAGCGTTCGCGAAGGCGGCAGACGGCAAAGCAACGAAGATTATTATCCCCTCTGAAATTCAGAGCATGGCAGGTCTTGCCACAAGCCTTAAGGAATTGGTTACGGACGGGCCGAAAGAAGCAAAATAATAAATCAATGATTTTCGGCGGAGCGGTAGAAATACCGCCCCGTTTGTGAATGCGCAGTATGATAAATGGAGCTGTTTTTATGATTGAAATGATTATTCTCAGTCTTGCCGGGATTCTTTTGCTTGTCTGTGCAATTCTGATTGGCGGTTTCGGAAAAATCGAGCTGCTGCACAGCTATCATTACACAAATATGGCTGACAGCGATTCAAAAGCATACACACGCAGTATAGGCGGTGTGCTGTTCCTGTTTGCACTGTCCTGTTTTTCCGCTGTAGGGGTGCACGCATTTACCGCGTCAGCTTGGTGGGCGGCTGTTCTGCTTGCTGGTTTTGCCGTCAGCATATTCCTGCTTTGGTATGTACAGAAAAAGTATAACGGCGGTATTATCGGGTGATATGCAGTATTACAATGCGGTTCTCGAAGACAGCCTTGACGAGACCTTATATAATTGTGAGGTCGAGCTAAAAGATCAATCCAACGAACTGACAGCGCTCTGTTATGATTACATAAAGAATTATATATCCCATTTTACGGATGCATTATAAAATTTATATTTGGTTAAGCGGCACGGTGCAAGTTACACCGTGCCGCTTTGCATAAAAAACGCCAAAATTGCGATACTATTGCCGAGGTGAGCATATGGAAGACAAGGAGCTTTTGGGCTATATTTTAAACACGTCACACGACAATATGTCCAACGAAGAAATTATACATCTTTTACTGGAAAACACAGTCTCCGACAATCGGGAAGACAAAGAAACCTTCGGACAGCGCGCGGCGGACAAAATGGCGGCGTTTGCAGGCAGCTGGACGTTTATTCTTTCGTTTTCCTTTATTTTGCTGTTGTGGATATTGATAAACGGACTTGCCATGACCAAGGCTTTCGACCCGTATCCGTTTATTTTGCTCAATTTGGTGCTGTCCTGTGTCGCCGCTGTGCAGGCACCGCTGATTATGATGAGTCAACAGCGTCAAGAGCAAAAAGACCGCCGCCGCAGTGAAAATGATTATAAGGTCAATTTGAAATGTGAAATCATCCTTAAGGATTTACACAAAAAGCTGGATTGTATTCTGGAAAACATGGGCATTGAACAGATGAAATGATGATTTTATAAGAACACTTCGAAAATACACACATTTTATATTTCGGACTTGGAAAAAATTATTGAAATTGCTTTAAGATTGTGCTATACTCAACCTGTATCTATTTAATATTTTACAGATAGGGGAGAATGCCATGTACAAATTGAAAAAAATGTCGGCGAAATTGGCGGCGCTGGTTTTATCACTCGCACTGTTGCTGTCGTTTGTGCCGACAACGCTGATGCATTCCGTCGCTGCCGGCGGCGAACTGACCATCGGCGTGATGAATGACCTGCACTATTTTCCGCAAAAATTGATGGGCTCGGATGTCAATGCGTTTATTGAAGCGTCCAAGCTCAATTCCACTACCTCTTATTTGGCGGATGCTCTTTTAGACAATGCGTTGAATGAGTATGCTGTTCAGGCAAAAGAGAATAATCTGAAATATGTAATTATTCCCGGCGACCTGACCAAAAACGGTGAGTACGAGGGTCACGTTGCACTTGCCGAAAAACTGAAACAGTTTGAAAAAGATACCGGCGTGCAAGTTCTGCTGATTAACGGTAACCACGATATACGCAATCATAACGCGGCAGAGTTTAAGAACGGCAAATTTGAATCTGTCCGCTATACAGAGCCGGAAGAATTTCGCGAAATTTATGCGGAGCTCGGTTATGATCTTGCCGATACATTCTTCACACCGCCCGCGGGGGAAAAAGCAGGCGGTCTTTCCTATGCGGCGACCTTAGAGGGCGGATATCGCTTAATCGCTTTGGACGGCGGGTGCTATTCCAAAGAAATCAATTCCAAGGGTGAAGATAAAGGCGAAACTCGCGGCGCATATTCCAAAGCGCTGATGCAGTGGGCACTTGAGCAGATTGCCGATGCAAAAGCAAAAGGCTTAACAGTGCTCGGCCTTACGCACTTCAATCTTGTACAGCATTTTGAAAATGAGGATAATCTCTTTACTGCTTTCCCGATTGATAACTGGCAGGAGGTCTGCGAGTCTTTTGCGGATGCAGGTATGCATTTTGCCTTTACGGGGCATATTCACTTGACGGATGTGGCTTCGCACACATCCGATAACGGTGAAACACTGACGGATTTCTCGCAGTCATCCATGCTGAATTTCCCGTGCTATATCCGCACGGTTACGCTCGACAACCGCAATCCCGCAGGGGACATTTCGGTAACCTATGACAATATTGATATTGATGCATCCCGACCGGTTACGGCATATGGTGTGACTTACCCGAAGCCGTTCCGTCTCACTGCCTTTGCGCTGAATTTCGGCGGTGACGATATTAACGGATTCATACATAATTACCTTCGCTATATGCTGGAATACACCTTGTTGCCTGATATTAACGAGGCAGGCAGTTTGTATCTGTATTTGGCAAAGAGCTTGAATTTGGACAGTGTTCTGGATGGGCTTCTGAAAAGCGGCTCGGGCCTTGGTGCAATCAAGGGTGTTACAAAGATTTCTTTGAAAGCGCTGATTAAAAATATCTGTGACCAGGTCGAAAGAACCTATTTGGATGGCGGTAAGGGCACCGCGCATTTGATTGCGGTCGCTGATGCGGCAGTGCAAAAAATCACCTCTTTGCAGATGTCTCCCGTTCCCTGCACAAAATATTTGAACACATACGGCTTCGGTGACCCATCGCGCGGCGGCAACTTCGGCGAAACCGCATCTACTGTTTTGGCAACATTCTATGCGGGCAATGAAAATCTCAGCGATGACCCGTTTATGACCGATGTTTTGGCACGCTTTGAACGCGGTGAAAACGCAGGCGTTATTTTGGATACACTGATTGATGTTGTACTTCATGACCTTTTAGAGGATGAAATTCTCAAGAATATCCGCATTGATGTGTTCGGTATTATCGGCAATCTGAGCGGCGAAGAAGCAGAAGTCCTTTTACAGCAGACGCTTGCACAATTGCTGGAGGATGGCGGTGCGAGCAGCGCCAGTATCGTAGATCTGGTTCCGCAGCCGACGCTTGCACAGATTATCAATTTGTTCTTTGCAGCAGGTATTGTAGAATACAAATCCCTGGACGATGTTTTGCAGCACTACATGGATGAGTATTTAACAGAAAGCCAAATTGAAACCATTGCCTATGAATTTTACAGCATACTTTCCGACTTAACAACGGACAGCAATCCTGCACCGCAGGCAGACAATCACGGTAAGATTACTTACAGCGGCAAAATACCTGTTACACCTACGGTAGAAGATTTGCGTTTGCCTTCGGGTATTGCAGTCACCTTCGGTGCCGACAGTGCAACATCGCGCAATATCAGTTGGTATACCAAAACAAGCGTTAAAGGTTCAGATATTGAAATTGTGCCTTATTCCAAAAACCCGAAATTCACAGGTACGCCGACTACCGGCAGCAGTGTTGTAACCGATACGCAGCGCGTGACGCGCGAAAGACCCGGTGTGGACTTAGGTGTCATCGGTGTGATTTCCTATGAATTTCAGGTTAACCGCCATATGGTAAAGGTCGGCGGACTGAAACCCGGTCAGAAATACTGTTACCGTGTCGGTGATGCTTCACGCGGGTGGTGGAGCGAGGTCGGTACTTTTGAAATGGCTGACCGTTCCGATAGGTTTACATTCTTCCATATGAGCGATAGCCAGGGCGGTATTGAACGCCAGTATGAAACATGGGCAAATGTTGTTGATACTGCATTTAAACTGTATCCGCAGGCTAAGTTTATTATGCATACAGGCGATGTGGTTGACAGCGGCAAGAACTTTAAACAGTGGAACTGGGTATTCAATACAGCAAGCGACCGTTTGATGGATACCGTTATGATGGCGGCAACAGGAAACCATGAGAAAAACGGCGAAAACGCAACTGTGGATAATTTCCTGTTCTCGAATTTGCCGAAGCAGGATACGACAAACGGTGTGTATTATTCTTTTGACTACAACAATGCACACTTTATGGTGCTCAACACTAACGATTTGAACTCTGATAATACACTCGGTGCAAAACAGCTCGAATGGCTCAAAGCAGATGCCGCCGCGAGTGATAAACCATGGAAGATTGTTTCCATGCACAAGGCGATTTATTCTAACGGTTCGCACTATGATGACAAGGATGTTGTTGCATTGCGTAAACAGTTGTCTGTATTGATGCCGGAGTTGGGGATTGATGTGGTTTTGCAGGGTCATGACCATGTTTATCTGCGCACTACCGCAATGAACAATAACAAAGAGTGCGAAATTGTGGAGCGCACCGTTACGCACAACGGTGATTCATACAATGCAATGGTGAACCCCGATGGCACTGTATATACGATTGACGGTTGTTCAGGTGTGAAATATTATCAGACGAAGAATGCTGCAGATACCGATAAGCTGTTCCCGCGAGCGGAAACCATTTATGATGCGACCGCACCTGTATTTTCTGCAATTCAGATTGACGGCGAAAATCTTTTCTTTGATGCCTATACCGTGAAGAACGGAAAAGCCTCTAAGATTGACAGCTTTGCAATTTCCAAAGCGGAGGACGTTACACCTTCAGAAAACGGTAACGGCGGTGAGGCTGACACAGACGGTTCTATCCCCAAGACTTCCGGTAAGCAGGTTGCTTCGGTATTTGTGTTGGCTGTACCTGTGGCCGCAACTGCTTTTATTACTGCAGGTGCACTGAAACGCAAGCGTGACGAGGAAGTCTGATTGGTTGGCTTTACATGCAACCCGTAAATCAATAACACAGTAAGAAGGACCGCATGTTAAAAGCATGCGGTTCTTTTGTCGGGCGTTATGGACAAAAAAATACGGATTCCTCAGAAAATATCTGCCAATTCCCGAATTGACGAAAGGTAAGCCGGTTCGTTACAATAATGCAGTAGTAATTCATCAAAATGGGGTGTTTTTTTGCGAAAAAAGCTATGCGCAGTAGATATTGACGGTACGCTGGTCACCAACGATAAAACGCTTTTACCGCAGACGAAGGCGGATATTCATTGGTTTATTCGGGAGGGCGGTATATTTGTTTTGGCATCAGGTCGTCCGACACGCGGGATTTTACGATATATTTCGGAATTGGATTTGCAAAACCTCGGCGGATACATTATTTCTTACAATGGCGCACGAATTATAAATGCACAAAGCAAAAAAAGTGTTTTGGAAAAAAATATTGACCCATCCTGTTACGCCGCTGTTTTTTCCGCGGCGGAACGGCTGAAACTGCCGTTGACTGCTTACAAACAGGATATCGCCGTGACGCAAAAAGCAACAGACCGCTATTTTTTGACGGAAACCTCAGTGAATCAGCTGACCGTTGATCGGGTTTCGGATTTGCAGGCAGAACTTACCTATCCGACGCCGAAATTTTTAATTACGGGCGAACCCGATTACTTAAGTCAAGCGGAACTACAGCTGCGGGATATGCTTTCATCATATCCGGTCACTGTATTTCGTTCCGAGCCATTCTATTTGGAAATTACGGCAAGCGGGTGCGATAAGGGTACAGCGCTTTTAGAATTGGCAAACCTGCTGGGGCTTGACCGCAGTGAAACCATGGCGTGCGGCGACGGATTTAATGATGTAACCATGCTTTCTGCTGCCGGATTGGGCATCGCGATGGACAATGCACAGTTGCCAGCAAAAGCAGCGGCAAATGGTGTGACGACATCAAATAATGAAAACGGTGTGGGGAAAGCACTTCGGAAGTTTGCATTATAGCTTCAATCGCCATCTATATCGGCAAAACGAAGACAATTAAAATCATTGCATAGTTTCGTCTGAATTTCTGAATAATTTTATTAGTTATGGATTTTTTTGGGAAAAGTTAAACTTTGAATGCACGCTTAACCGACAAAAACTATATTTTTTTGTGTTTTTGTTAGATTTGTTAAAAAAAAGTATTGCAATGAAAAAAAATAAAGGTTATAATGTGTGTACAATGCTTTTGCACAGCAGAAGCTTGCTCTTGAACTCACATTATGAAGGGAGAAAACAGTATGACAAAAGCGAAAAAGCTGCTTAGTGTTTTGTTGTCCTGCCTTTTGGTGCTTTCTTGCTGTGTAGCGGGTTTTACCGCATTTGCAGAAGAACCTGAAGCGGCAATGGAAACAGTAGACAGCAGTCTCGAAGAAGATGCTGCAGATGTCAGTGTAGAAGAAGATGTCGCAGAAGCTGTTCGGGATTACAACAAACTGATTCAGGTGAAGGATTCATTAACCCCTGAAGAAAAGGAAGCATTAAAAGAGGCGGAAAAAAAGATTGTCACTTTCGGTCTGAATTGTGCTGATGTGCTTACTTCTTCAGAAGCTGTTGATGTGTATACACAAATGTATAATACGGTTGCAACAGCGGCGGACAAAGTTTTGGATGATGTGGATTTGAAGGAAGCTCTTAATGCATTCCAGTCTGCTGCTACTGATTTACTCGGTAGTGCTGACTTGACAGGTGAAGAGATTCTTGAGCGTTTGGCAGAGGCGGCGGAGACTCCGGCGGCAAAGCCTGATCTTTCCGGCTATGAACGTACAGTTGTTACCTATCCGGAAAAAGCGCCGAAGCCGCAGGTTGAGAAAGCGATTCCGAAAGTGGATGATCTTTTAGAAACCATTCTCCCGTTGGTTGGCGTAGAGGGCGGTTTGAATAACATGATTCAAACACAGCTCTATACCAGTAAAACAGTTGGCGCGTTGGCAAAGGCTCTTTCTGCTCTCGGTGAACTTCTGCTCGGTAGCAAAGCTTCTTATGCTGCAACACTTGCCGAGTGTCTGGCTTTAGTTGAACAGGATTTCTATTATCCGGGGGATACGGAAGAAGGGGAGCCCATCCTGAACGGTGCGGCTAAAAAGCTTTTCGAAATTGCTAATATAGAAGATGAGGAAAAATTTGCCGCTGCTTGGGAAGCTCTTGAGTTTGAGGCTGGCGATTTCCCGTTTGAAGACGGCGATAAAAAAGGCTTTAAAGATGCTCTCGCTTCTCTCTTTAGACCGTATGGTGAGTTGGCTTCCATGATTCCCTTGACAAACCAGTTGGATGAGGAGTCAGGTGAGGTTATTTACGGCGGTTATGAAGGTTTGATTCCGATTTTGGAACTCTTAGATTTGAGAGATATTGTTTCTTCGGCAGATTATACTGCATTTGTAGAAACAATGACCAATGAGGAAAATGATCCAAACGAAATCAGACGTATGGAAGCATATCTTCGTCCGGTGTTTGACCCGATTTTCAATTTGATTGATGATATCGGTGCCGCTCCGTTTGAGACAGTTTTGAATCTTCTGCCGAAACTCGGTTATATGCTGAAGGCCGATATCCTTGACAATCAGATTTCTACAATGCTCGAAATGATGGGCATGAAAGAAATGGTAAATGACTTACTTGGGCAGCTTGCACCGGAGATGTTCCCCAACGGTCTTTCTTTGACAACGGAATCTATTTATAATATCGTTGCTCCGTTGCTTGAAAATATTACAGTCAAAGATGCAGTTGTGAATGAAGAAACAGGTGAAGAAATTGCACCTGCTGAAACAATTTCAATCAAGCTTGACAAAGACAACTTTATTCAGTTCATCAATGATCTCGGCGGTTGCGGCGATGCTGTTGTCAGAGACAGTGTTGCGGCAGCGACTGAAGATGCACCATATCGTGTCGCAATCGATTCTGATAAGGCAGATGCTTTTGTTGTGTTCTTGCGTTGGCTGTATGGTGAAGTAACAACTGAAGAAAATATCGCAGCGTTCACAGTTTTAATTGATTCTGCTGATATGGATGCACCGATAAAAGCTATTTTAAAAATGGTATTGCCCCAAGTGGCTTCAGGTGTGTCTGCTGATGATATTATTGTTCTTTTAGTAAATGCATTGGCACCCGATGTACCCGATATCGGCGGTATTATTGATAAGCTTCCTGATATCGGCGGTATTACCGATAAGCTTCCGGGCTTGCCTGAATTGCCCAGCTTTGGTGGTGTAAGCGGTGGCGGTGTCAGTGGCATCGTGAACACAGTAATTGACACCGTAAAGGGTTTGTTTGGCGGCGGCTCTGGTGATAGCGGGAATGACGATAGCAATAGTGGGACTTCCCAGACCGGGGACCCCTCTATTCCGAAAACCGGTGGTAAGGCAGTCATGTCCGTTATGGCACTCGCAGTTACAGCTGCTGCGGTAGTTGGTGCGGTTGCGCTCAAGAAGAAAGAAAACGATGAATAAGCTTTCCGATAAGAGAGTTGTTTTGTTGAAATGAAAAGAACAGACGTGTGCGAAAAGCATGCGTCTGTTTTTCTTTCGTGTTTTTAATGGCGGCTGGAGGAGATGTATAATCAAAAAAACGCTTAATGGATATGCTAACGCTGTGCGTAGGTTGCAAAAACCGGTCTAATTTGCTACAGTTAAGCAGAAAGGAGGCTTCTTGATGAATATAGATGGGATTGGATTGCTCACCGCACAAACCCGAAAAGAAAGAGGCTGGACGCAAAAAGAATTGGCGGAATGTCTTCATGTCAGTGATAAAACCGTTTCAAAATGGGAAACAGGGCGCGGCGTACCCGATGTTTCCGGTTTGGAAAACTTGTCATCGGTTTTGGGTGTTTCTGTAAACGAGTTTTTGGCAGGGAAGCGGTTTGAACTGTCGGAATTTCCCAAAGAATCGGACTCGGTACTTGTGCACACAATGCGCTGTTACCGTAAAGTTTGGGTTCTCTTATTTGCGGTAGTCTTAATTATGCTTATAGTTGTGATTTTGTCTTTCTTTGGTTATCAACGATTTACAACTTTTGCAGAAGATGATACGGAAATGCCGGTCTGTCAATCTAAAAAAATATGTGCACGGCAGTCGGGAAGCGAAAAAGCGGAGCCGCAGATATGCGTGGTTGAAAAACAAGGTGCATATATGGTCTCACTTGTGTGGTACGAAGATGCATATTATGCCGTAACATTTTTAAGGGATTCGGTTTTTGAAAACCGCTGGCATATTTGGGGCGGTACGTCAGCGGATATCGGTAAACTCGGCAGTTATCATGTGAAAGTCGGTGCAAATCCGACATTGGTTGTCGTGTTTGGTAGTAAATTGCCTGAAAATGCGGCATATTATGCTGTGCATACAGAAAAAACGTATTTTTCTCTCGACCCCATAACGGAGCATTAGGTTTTGGACATACATTTGCTGACGGATACAGGTGCGTTGGGAAGTTCACCGTTGCTTTTGAATGGGGATTTGGAAATTATGGGTTGCGTCGATGGTCCGTTAGTAAAAGAAATCGAGCAATATGCTCAAAGTCGGCAGACATCTGAAGCAAATATGCAATAGAAAAGAACCGTTCGGGCTGCTAGTTCGAACGGTTGTTCTTTCCTTGTTGAATCCCGCGTTCCCGAAACGCTTTTTGTATGCTGTTCAACACATCCTTTTTATTTGCCGACCACATGGGCGCGACCAAAAGGGACTTCGGCGCGTCTCCCGTCAATCGGTGAATTACTGTGTTTTTGGGCAATAATTCGATGCACGTGCACAAAATATCAATATATTCTTCTTTGGAAAGAGTCTGAAAAACGTTACTGCGATACATGGTTTCCAAATCTGTTCCGCGCAGAACATGTAACAGATGTATTTTCACGCCGTCCGTATTGCTGTTTCCGACATACCGAACCGTCTCAAGCATTTGCTCGCGCGTTTCAAACGGTAATCCTAAAATAATGTGCGTCACGACCGATACACCGATTTCGTGTAACTCTTGTACCGCGCGGTCATATATGGGCAGAGCGTAGCCGCGCCGAATCAGTCGAGCTGTATTTTCATGAACGGTTTGTAATCCCAATTCTACGAATACGGGAATTTGTTTTTGCAGTTCAGTGAGCATGTGCAGGATTTCCGGCGGCAGGCAGTCGGGACGTGTTGCAATCGAAATTGCAGAAATCCACTCGTTTTTTGCTGCTGCAAAAAAGATGCTTCGAAGTCGTTCGGTATCCCCATAGGTATTAGTGTAGCTTTGAAAATAGGCAATATAATGTTTGCCTTTGAATTTCTTGGATACACGGTGCTTCGCCAGCTCAATTTGTTTGTTGATATCAGCATTTAACGGCTCGGCAAACTCACCGTTGCCGCCTGCACTGCAAAAAATACAGCCGCCTGTGCCAAGCGTACCGTCACGGTTCGGGCAAGTACAGCCGGTTTCCAGTGAGAGCTTATACAGCTTTTCACCGAATGTTTCCTGTAAATACATGTTTAGAGAATAGTAAGGCGCATGCATCGTCTTCACCTCGTTTCACAGTATAGCAGATTTGCTTTAAAATGGCAAAAATATTAAATATGCGCAAAGGTATTGTTTTGTGCAACGTTATTGGCAACGGACTTGCAACCTGTTTCAATTTTGGTCATATATTGAAAATATGGTGAAAGGGGTGTATACAATGTTTTTAGAATTGCTGTCCGTGATTGCCGATAACATGCTGTATTTTATGTTGCATATTGAGGGAACAGGTTCCTTCCCGAAACCGCTTCGCGCAAAAGAAGAACGTGAGGCGTTGGAACGCTTTGCGGCAGGGGATACGGCGGCGCGGGATTTGCTGATTGAACATAATCTGCGCTTGGTGGCACATATCATTAAAAAATACTATTCGTCTTATTCCGACCAGGACGACCTGATTTCAGTCGGTACAATTGGGTTGATTAAAGGTATAAACTCTTTCAATGGTGAAAAGGGGACCAGACTGGCGACTTATGCCGCGAGATGTATTGAAAATGAAATACTGATGTATTTTCGCAGTCAAAAGAAAAGCGCCCAGGATATATCCATGAGCGAACCGATTGATACCGATTCGGAAGGCAATCCCTTGACGCTTTCTGAAATTATTTATACGGATGATACCATTATTGATGATTTGGATACCAAAATCAAAATTGAAAAATTACGCACTTATGTCTGTGAAATGCCGAATACGCGAGAAAAGGAGATTGTAATCAGGCGCTACGGTTTAGACGGCAAACCGCCGGAGACACAGCGGGAAATAGCAAAGCGTTTGCAGATTTCTCGCTCCTATGTGTCCCGAATTGAAAAGCGCGCACTTACAGAGCTGCGTAAAAAATTTGAAGAATAATGAGAATCCGATATTACCAGTTTTCTACATAACGGTGTAATGCGTTTTCAATGCCGCGGGCCACAGCGTTCGGGTCATCCATTGTTTTGTCGGTTGCTACACGGAACACCATGACACCGCCTGCACCGCTGAACAGTGCATATGCCGTCTTATCGCCTGCCAAAGCGGGGGAACAGAAGGTACCTTCATAAATCTGATTGCCATCGGCTACGGTGTAATATTTGCTGTTCCAATAGTTTGCCTCTTTCAAATCGCGCCAAACTGCCCAAAACGGAGTGCCGTTTATCGGTCGGCCGTATGCGGCAATCCCAATATTGATTTTATGAATGTCCGCACCGTTTTGTACAAAATCGCGTAATCCTTCCTCCGCCTGCTGTAAGGAGCTTTGATACCCATCTGTATCATTGCCGTCATAGGCCATGAATTGAATCTGGTCAATGCAATCATAGGTTTCCTGCGAAAGACCCAGCTGTCCTGCGGACAACGCCGTTGAAATAATTGCATCTGCCTTCACTGCTTTTAAATCAGTATGCAGTTTTTGAATGAATTGGTCATAAATTTTCCAGTCGGCGGCGCTTTGCGGATATTCCCAGTCAATATCCACACCATCAAAATCATATTTTGCCGCGAAAGCGACAATCTGGTCTGCGATAGAAGACCAATATTTTGCCATGTATGCATTGACGCCGTTGTGCCCGTCACCCCATGTACCATCAGCAAGTGCGGTGACAATCAGTTTGACCTCGTGCGACGGGTTGGAACGGTAAGAAATAATTTCTTTCAGTGCGGCGATTTCCTGCGCAAATTTTTCCTCGCCCATTTCACCGAATTGCATTTGTCCTTGTGTATCCCAGTGTACGGCGGCAAACACAATAACCGTGCTGTAGACATCATAGTACCGTGCGTAATTTCGAACATAGTCTGTGCCCTTTGCAAGGATTTCCGTTGGTACATCGCCGTCCAAACGTTGATATGCTGTGACTTCAAAATTATTAGTTTCCCTGGTCGGTTCATTGTAAAGCTTTAGGGATTTAATTTTAACAGGTGTGTCGGTATCTCTGAATTTATCAATGGAAAGCCGAATACGGCTTGTTTTCACTGCATCAAAACTGCAAAGGCGCATCGATTGAATTTTTTCGCTTTGATAAACCGTTTTCCATGCACCGTCTGTAAATGCCTGCAAACGGAAATACTGCGTCTGGTTGCCGACTTCCTCAATCACTGCGGTATTGATTTCAGACTCTTTTGCAAGCTGCAATTCTACATAACTGTTGTTTATATCCTCTTGCCCTTCCGCAGGTGTGCGGTTCGGTGCCTGTGCGGTCCAACATTTGCTGTCATCCGTCAGCAGATTTGCCGCATCTGCTTTTTCGCCTTCTTTCAGGCTTTCAAAAACAACAGAAGCATCTTTTGCAACATTTTCGGATTGCATAGCGATTGCGGGCAGATTCTCATTTTTTCCAGCCCCTTCGACGGATGTGCTGAAATAAGTTGCAGAGAGAACCAAACAGCATACAATCAATACCGAAAGCAATGCTTGAAAGGATTTTTTCATATCGGCACAAAATACGAACACGAGTCCGAGTCCGAATGCTAGTCCGATATAGAGCAGATATTCGGTCAAAGCCTTCAGCCCACGTGCAAATCCGGATGCAGAAATACCGCTGTCAAGCCCGAACAGAAGTACAGCTGTATAAAAGAATGTAGTGACACCGAGAACGGCAAACACGATATACAGCGTATTTATGACGCGGATACCTTTCGTATTCGCTTTACGCGTGCCTGCAAACGCGGAAAAAACCAAATATAAAAACGTCATTACGATACAAGCGCCGATGATGCCTAACAGTGTAGGTACAAAATTATTTCCTAACGGGTAAAGAGCGGCAATCCAGCCGTATGTCCATTCCGCACTTTTTAAAAAGAAAAATGCACAGACTGAAAGTACAAAAAATACATATGCACTGCCGCGCGTTTGCAACGCATGCCCAACTTTTTTCAAAAATTTCATATGTCTCTCCTCGCTGTTGCCGTACAAATATGGATTTGTACGCCGATATATAGTCTTTCAGCAGTATAGCATATTTTTATCTTTTTGCAAATAGCAGAGCAGTAAGTTCGTTAAGTTTTATCGTGTTTGCTTCCGCAAGCTTTCCGATTTTATCGGGATTTATATTGTTTTTTTGCAAGAAGTCATTGACATTTTATCAGTTCTTTGATAAAATCTACTTTGTTGTTACGCGGGTGTAGTTCAATGGCTAGAATTCCAGCCTTCCAAGCTGGCTGTGTGGGTTCGATTCCCATCACCCGCTCCAAAAAATATGCGGTATTGCCGCAAAAAACCGCAGCCGAAAAAGGTTTGCGGTTTTTCTTTTGCCCGGAGGGATATGTCGCGAGCAATATATGTATGGATTGCTCGCTGTTTTTAAGCCTTCTTCTAAAGATTTCGGTAGCTTCAGAGGGCAGGGGGAGCGCGCTTTGTATTACTGCGTCGGCATTGATTTTTATGTGCGCTGAATGGTTTTGGTTGCTTTATTTGTATGTTTGTTTTATAATCCGATATTAGAAAAACACTAAAATTACGCAGAGGTCGTTAGCGTGAAGAATCACGCTAATCAAACTATATTGCTATCAAAATTTGCCTGCGGCATAATTTTGATATGGCTAAATTTCCATTATACGCCTTGTCCGGCTACAGCAAAGCGTATAAGCGATTTTTAATGAACTATTTGTATCCGGAAAGGCTATGGAAATTATTATGCAAAAAATTAAATCGGTTATGCCCCAATGGGGTCCCTATTCCAAAAAATACAGCGGTATTTCCAGAATTGTTGATCATGCGGACGAACCGGGCGTACGTTTTGATTTGGTGGTCAGTCCCGCTGTTTCCAACACGAATACATGTCCGCCGAATGTGACCATTCCTGTCGGTGTGCATCCATGGACGGCGAAAAGTGATTATACGCATTACGCCTATCGCTGTGATTTGGAATGGAAGGATGTTATTTACGCAGATGTGTCTTTTACCAAACTGACCGAGGAAAGCGTACTTGTCCGTACACAGATTTTTAACAATTCCGATTTAATGCAGAATTGTCTTGTCAATTTCTTTTCTGCTTTAGAGTTCCCGACACGCTACGCAACTACGGTGCGTCTGCCCGAAAACTGTGTGTTTAAAAATGCATTGGATTACATATGCTACAGGTATCATACGCCGCGTCCATGGGATGCACAGACTATGGATGCCATGAAAAAAGGCGAGTTTTTTGATGATGCGTTTACCGAGCACCGCGGTTTAGGTGACAGAGATAATAACCGTTATATTTTGCCGAAATTCCCGAAATTCGGCGAGGAAGCCGGAGACCGTGTCAGCTATGCTTTCACACTGGAACAGGCGTTTCGGTCGCCGATGCTTTGTGTCCGTTATCAAACGACAGAAGGCAAAAACAGCACCTTTACGCTGAACGGAGAAGAAATTGTTTTTCCGAAAACAGATAAAGGCTTGCAACTTGCGAAACTTCCTTTGTCTCCTTTGTCAGCGGGTATGCATGAATTTGAATTTGTTTCTCTCGGTACAGGCGGTATAGAATTGGATTTTTTGGCGATTTGCGAACAGGAAGACGCCGAAAGGATTCAGTGTCGGAAAACATATCATAATTTTATGCCACAGACAGAAACTGTGACAGGGGAAAACGGAGCAAAGGCTATATATCGTTACAGCGGGGTCGAGAAGCCGTTTGTGATTCGTACTTTTCGTGCAGATACGCGTTTCCGTGCCTTTCCGAGCGGTTCGTTGGAGGATAGTCCGACTTCGCGTATTACACAGCCTGATGAAAGCTTCGGTGATATGATGGAGCAATTTTCGGGCTCGTTCTCGGAAAAACACAGCGATGACGGCTTTTATCATAATACGGTTGTGCATACAATTTATATCGCACCAGGAGAGAGTCATACGGAATATGCTGTTATTTCTTACGGAGATACAACTTATGAAACGCCTGACTTTTACGAACAGGTGTATGCTTGTGCAGTCGAAGGCCTGGAGCCGCTCGGTTACACCGCAGCGGGTGAAAAATATGCATTTTCCAATCAGTTACTGCGTGCAGCAATGTTCCAAAATGTGGTATATCCGCTGTATTGCCATGGGGAATATGTTATGCACCACACGCCGGGCAAGCGCTGGGATTCCTTTTATACATGGGATTCCGGTTTTATCGGTTTGGATATGGCTATGTTTGCGCCGGAAATTGCAGACGGTATTTTAGATATGTACTTCAGCACCGCTGATAATCCCGACTATGCATTTTTATTGCACGGTTCGCCCGTACCTGTGCATTTGTATCAGTATTTTGAAATGCTGAATCATACGAACGACAAAACGGCGCTGTATGCGTATTACAGCCGCGCCAAACTGTTTTATGATTTTCTGGCGGGTAAAATTAACGGTTCAACCACTGCAAAATTTAAAAGCGGTATGACATCCACTTTTGATTATTTCTATAATTGCAGCGGTATGGATGATTTACCGCCGCAAAAAGCAATGTATCAAATGGGCATACAACAATTTTGTGCTCCTGTAATTTCCTCTTCACAGGTGATTCGTGCCGCAAAGCTTCTGAAAATTATTGCCGAACAGATCGGTAAAACACAGGATATTGCCGAATACGAAACGGATATCCGCCGTCTGACAGAGGCATTGCAAACCTATTCTTGGGATGAAAAAAGCGGCTATTTTTCTTATGTGGTGCATGATGCAGACGGTGCACCGATTGGGCACTTGTGTGCGAAAAACGGTGAAAATCTGAATAAGACGATGGACGGTATCTATCCGATTGTTGCCGGTGCAGTAACGGATTTGCAGAAAGAACGTATCCTTTCCCATTTAAAGAATCCGCGGGAGCTGTTTACGTCTGTCGGTATCAGTGCGGTAGACAGAACGGCGGGGTATTATGTGACAAATGGGTATTGGAACGGCAATGTGTGGCTGTCGCATCAGTGGTTCGTCTGGAAAACCATGCTGGACCTCGGCGAAACGGATTTTGCCTGGAAAATTGCCGAAACTGCATTAGAAGCTTGGAAAAGAGAAGTGGAGTATTCCTACTATACCTTTGAAATGTTCAGCATCGAAACAGGGCGCGGCGGGTGGTTTCATAATTTCGGCGGTCTTTCCGCACCCGTCAATCTTTGGACGGCGGCATATTTCAAACCGGGTACATATCAAATCGGCTTTGACACGTTTTGCCAATCGGCACAGTTTAATTCTGCTTATACCGAGTTTTCGGGTGTTTTTCGGAATTATGGCGAGGCAGAAGGCACTTTACTGCTGGTTATGCGGGAAAATGCCGAATACCGTGTGTTTATAAACGGTATGCCTGCGAAATTTCAATCCCGCTTCAGCGGTATGCTGGAAATTTCGCTTCCTGTGTGTATTGAAGATTTACATGTTTCTGTTCAGCTGGTATAGTCCTCAATAATTTTTTGGATTTCTGCGTCTGTTTCGGCACAGATGCCTGCTGTAACCAAAAGCCGTTCTTCTTCGGGAAGGGTGTCTAAATATACATCGAAAATTTCCACGGGCATAGCGTAACCGCGCTGATACAGCGCAAGCTTGCCTTGGTACTGGGAAAATGTATACTGCGGCTGTACTTCTTGTGCCGCAGTGGTGGTTTGCACTGTGTTTTCTCCGGCATTGAGTGAAAAATATCCGGCAAAAGCAATGACCAACAGTCCGCAAACAGAAATTAAAATACATTTTTGTAAGGTTTTTTGCATTTCGGTCACTTCCTTTCGTATGTATTTTTGGCAAAGTTTTTCTTTTTTATTAAAATTCGGTGAAAATTAGAAATTTTTAATGAAATACAGGCGAAAATATGTTACAATACCATTGTCTGCCAAGAAACTTACAATAGATTTATTCGATTTTATTATGCTTACGGAGGTTCTCTATGGCTGTCCATCGAAGCAAACAGAATACACAAAAGCGCAAAAAGCCGATTACCCAAAAACAGCGCGTGACCGTAACGGCTTTGCTTGCAATTGCGCTTACAGCGATATTGACTGTGTCCACGGTCGGTATATATGTGTTGTCTTTTATGGTTTCCTATGTAAACGGTGAACCGAAGGTCAATTTGGAGGAATACAAGGAAAACCAAGATCAAACGACGTTTATCTATGCTTATGATGCGAATAACGAGGTGACGGAGATTGCGCGTCTGCACGGCGAGCAAAACCGCGTTTGGGTAACCTACCGCGAAAATTCCGAAGAAAGTGTTATCCCGCAGGAGCTTGCTAATGCATATATTGCACTGGAAGATAAGCGTTTCTACAAGCACAAGGGCGTGGACTGGTTCAGAACTATGTCCGCCATTATCAAGGATAGAGGCGAAACAGGCGGTTCCACATTAACCCAGCAGTTGATTAAAAACCTGACCGGGGAAAACAAACGTACCCTAAACCGTAAATTCTATGAAATTTTAATGGCGCTGAACCTCGAAAAAAATGTCTCCAAGGAAACTGTTTTGGAGGCATATATGAACACGGTTTATATGAGCCATGGCTGTTACGGCGTGCAGACGGCATCTGAAAAATATTTCGGCAAAAATGTGCAGGATTTGAATTTGGCTGAGTGTGCGTCTTTGGCGGCGATTACACAGGCACCCTCCAAAAACGACCCGCTTCTGCATCCGGATTTAAACCGTAAGCGACAGCTGACTTGCCTTGAAAACATGGAGCATGAAGGCATGATTACAAAGGAACAGCATGATGAAGCTGTGGCTTACGAAATGGTTTTTACCAACAGTGAAAATTATGTGCCGTCGGAAGAGCTGGCCTCTAAAAAGACGCGAACCGAAAATGCCATTTGGAGTTATTATGTCGATTATGTGATTCAGAGTGTTCGTGATGATTTGATTGACCAATACGGATACACGCCTTCACAGGCTTCTTCGACCATTTATTCGGGCGGGTTGCGGATTTACTGTGCTGTGGATTTACGTATTCAGGAAGTGATGGAATCGGTTTATGTCAACCGAACCTCTTTCCCGAAATACAACAAAAATATTGACGATGCGCAATCGGCAATGACAATTATGGACTACAGCGGTCGCATTGTCGGTATGGTCGGCGGTGCAGGCGAAAAAACGCAGAACCGCGGGCTCAACCGTGCGGCGAATTCCTACCGTCAACCGGGGTCTTCTATCAAGCCGATTACAATTTATGCACCTGCCATAAACGAGAAATATGTGAACTGGAGCAGTATGATTACCAACTACGGTATTCCGCATTATTATAAAGACGGCGGCTACGGTCCTGTGAACTACGGTAATGACCCCGGTTCTCCGGATTCAAAAGTCAATGTGCAAAAGGCTATCTGCAAATCCTATAATACCGTACCAGCGCAAATTTTGAAAAAAATGGGGTTTGAAACCAGTTTTGACTACGCAACGCAGAAGTTCCATCTGAAAAAGATTATTGACCCGACTGATAAAAATACATCTTCTTTGGCGGTCGGCGGTACGTATAAAGGCGTTACTACCTTGGAAATGGCAGCGGCGTACGCAGCCTTTGGCAACGGCGGCAAATACTTTGAACCCTATTGTTATTATAAGGTGACGAACAGCAACGGTTCCAAAGTTCTCTTACAGCATGAAGAGACAGAGGGCGAGCAAATAATATCTCCCGACACAGCGGATATTATGAATGAACTGTTGCAAACCGTTGTCACGGACGCGGCAGGGCAGGCAACCGGATTGAAGTATGGTTTAAAAAATTCTGTTATGTTTGCCAAAACCGGTACAACCACAGATGACAATGACCGTTGGTTTGTCGGCGGCACACCGTATTATGTTGCGGCGGTTTGGTTTGGTTGTGATATGCAAAAGTCCATTTCCAATTATGTTTCGGGAAGCCCGTCGGGTGCCATTTTTGATGCGGTTATGAATGCCGTACACAAAGGTTTGGAATCCAAATCTTTCACAAAGTTTTCGCCGATTGTTGAACAGCATGCGTATTGTACTGCAACGGGATTATTGGCGAGCGATAACTGTCCGAGTAAGGCTATGGGTTGGTATTCCAAAGAAAATCTGCCGGGACGGTGTACTTCCTGTACCGGCGCTGTACAGGATGCTCCGGAAGAAACACCTGCAACGGAACCGCAGTCTGTTGCTCCATCCGAAGAATCTTCCGCACCTGTAACCGGTGCAGATACAGAGCCTACAAGCGGTGAGTCTGCAAATCCTTCGCATTAAGGGAGATACCATGTCAGATATTCTGTTTACCAACGCACGGGTGATTGACCCGTCGCAGAACATGGATTGCGTGTGTAATGTGTTCTGCAAAAACGGAAAAATTGCACAAATCGGTAAAAATACCGTTTTCGAAAACGCAAGACAAATTGATGCTTCGGGGCTGATTTTAGCCCCGGGGCTTGTTGACATTCATACCCATTTGCGTGACCCGGGATTTACGGAAAAGGAAGATATATATACAGGCTGTGCGGCGGCGGCGGCAGGCGGCGTAACCACACTGTGTGCAATGCCCAATACCAATCCAACCTGTGATACAACCGAAACTGTTCAGTATATTTTAGAAAAAGCCAAATCTGCCAAAGCACATGTGTTGCCTGTGGCGGCAATCACCATGGGTCTGCATGGCGAAACGCTTTCTGATATGGATGCGCTTGCGGCGGCGGGTGCCTGTGCCTTTTCCGATGACGGTGTGCCTGTAGCAACTGCTAATTTGATGCGCCGTGCTATGGAAAAAGCGGCGGCGTTAGATTTGCCGATTTTGGCACATACCGAAGATAAGTCACTTTCGGGCAAGGGCATTATGAATCAATGCGTACTTGCCGAACAACTGTCCGCCGAGGGGATTCCGAACAGTGCGGAGGATGTCGGCACGGTACGTGAAATTGCATTACTTATGAACGCGCCTGTAAATACGCGTTTGCATATTTGTCATGTCAGCACAAAGGGCAGTGTAGCGTTGATTGCAGATGCCAAAAAACGCGGGCTTCGCATCTCGGCGGAAACCTGTCCGCATTATTTTATGTTTACAGAGGAAAGACTGGCGGCGAAAGATGCAGATTACCGCATGAATCCTCCGTTACGGTCTGAGTCAGACCGCCGTGCAATTTTTCAGGCTTTGCTGGACGGTACGCTGGATGCTGTTGCCACTGACCACGCGCCGCATACGGTGAATGAAAAAAGTGATTTTTACAAAGCGCCCAACGGCGTTGTCGGCATGGAGACCTCTTTTGCCGCAAGCTATACCGCACTTGTAAAAAGCGGTGCGATGACAGTTTCGGCGCTTTTGCGCAGAATGTCATATGTACCCGCACAAATTTTGGGTATTGATGCAGGCACTCTGCGTGTAGGGGCGAGGGCGGATTTGATTTTGATAGATGAAAATGCGCTTTGGACGGTAGACGTGAATGCATTGCACGGTAAATCCAAGAATTGTGTATTTAAAAACTGCACTTTGCAGTCTAAAGTGAAAATGACCGTGTTAAACGGTGAAATTGTATATGATGAACTTACAAAGGGGAATGAATAATGGGCTTTGACAGACTTTGCGAGGCAATTCTTAAAAAGAAGAATCCGACAGTGGCGGGCTTGGACCCGAAGCTTGCCTTTGTGCCGCGATTTATAAAAGAGGCGTCTTTTCAGAAATACGGGCAGACCTTAGAAGGGGCTGCCGATGCACTTCTCACTTTTAATAAAGGCTTGATTGATGCGCTTTATGATATTGTGCCGGCGGTAAAACCACAGTGTGCATATTACGAAATGTATGGTTGGCAGGGCGTAAAGGCATTGCATGATACGATTGCCTATGCAAAAGAAAAGGGACTTTTTGTGATTACCGACGGGAAACGCAATGATATCGGTACAACAATGGAAGCCTATGCGGCGGCACATCTCGGCGAAGTATCTGTAGAAGATGCCGTTTTTGCACCGTTTGACAGCGATGCACTGACCGTGAACGGCTATCTCGGCAGTGACGGCATAAATCCGCTCTTGCCGATTTGCAGGGAAAAGGATAAAGGCATTTTCGTGCTTGTAAAGACATCAAATCCCTCATCAGGGGAACTGCAGGATAAACAGATTGCAGATAAAACCGTTTACAGAACCGTAGGTGATATGTGTGAACAGTGGGGCGCGGATACGCGCGGAGCATACGGTTATTCCGCTGTCGGTGCGGTAGTAGGCGCGACCTATCCTGCTCAGCTTGGTGAACTGCGCGAAGCTTTGCCGCACACGATGTTTTTAGTGCCCGGCTACGGTGCACAGGGAGGCGCGGCGCAGGATGTAGCACCTGCTTTTGATGAGCACGGTTTGGGTGCGATTATCAATTCTTCCCGTGCAATTATGTGCGCTTATAAGAAAGGCGACTGGAAAGAAGAAGCCTATGCGGACGCGGCGCGCGCGGAAGCTATCCGTATGCGCGATGAAATTACGGCGGCTTTAAAATAAGATAAAGGAGTAAATCCTTATGGCGGAACATACAAACAAAGCTTATTTGCTGTTGGAGGACGGAACTGTTTTTGTCGGGAATTCCATGGGAAAAACAGGCACAGCAATCGGAGAAGTGGTGTTTAATACCTGTACGGCCTCTTACGAGGAGCTGTTGTCTGACCCGACTTATTATGGACAAATTGTTGCGCAAACTTATCCGTTGGTCGGCAACCGTGGTGTGACCGATGAAAACCGCGATTCCGATATTATGTCAAACGGGTATATTGTCCGTGAGTGGTGCAAGGTGCCTGCAGGCGGCATATCTTTACATGAATACCTGCTGAAACGCGGGATTGTCGGGTTAAGCGGCATCGACACGCGGCGTTTGACACGTATTCTGCGGGATAAGGGCTATATGAAGGGCGCAATTACCGACACGTTAGACAATCGGGAGATGTTGTTGGAAAAAATACGGGCGTACACTGTCTCTGGCGCTGTAGAGGCAGTTACGGTCAAATCGCCGCAGCATATACAGGCTGAAAATGAGAAATACCGTATCGCTGTGCCGGATTACGGATTTCCCCGCAAAATTTTGGATGCATTTCTTTCCCGCGGTTGTTCCGTTGATATTTTACCTGCGTCCTGTACCGTAGAGCAGGTGACGGCATTAAATCCGAACGGAATTTTCCTTTCCGACGGTCCTGCCGACCCGGATGATGACCCTGTTTTGATTCGAAACATTGCTGAAATGATAAAATCGGGGCTTCCCGTATTTGCCGTGGGTCTGGGGCATCAGATGCTCGCTTTGGCGGAGCATGCAAAAATTATAAAAATGCCGCAGGGGCATCGGGGTTCTAATCAGCCTGTTTTGGTTGCGGAAACGGGAAAGCTGATGGTCACGGAACAGAATCACGGTTATACGGTTGATAAAGAAAGTCTTCCGTCAAACACCGCAGAGATTTTGATGACTAATATTAATGATGGCTCTGTCGAAGGGCTGTTTTACCCGTCTGTGCCTGCTTTGAGTGTGCAGTTTACACCGAACGGCAGTCCGGACAGCAGTACATCTTGGATATTTGACCGTTTTATTGCAATGTTAGGGGAGGTGCGCGCATGAAGCATCTGTTCAGAAAAATTTTAGTCGTTGGTGCGGGTCCTGTTGTTATCGGGCAGGCGGCAGAATATGATTATGCAGCAACGCAAATGTGCCGTGTTTTAAAGCAGGAAGGCATTGAGGTCGTTTCCGTAAATTCCAACCCGACAACGGTGATGACAGACCGCCGTTTAGCTGACGCTGTATATATTGAACCGTTAAACAGCGAGACAGTTAAGAAAATTATTGAAGTAGAAAAACCGGACGCTTTACTGGCCACGGCAGGCGGTAGAACAGGGTTGGAAATCTGTTTGGAGCTGGCACAAAACGGTTATTTGGATGAACATCATGTGGTCTTACTCGGTGCACAGCCTGAAGTAATTAAAAATGTACGCAGTGAGCAAGCCATACAAACCATGTTACAAGAAGCAGGCGAGCCGTATTTACCCACGGCGATTGTCAGTTCTGAAACGGAAACCTTGCAATTTGCAGAAACTGCGGGCTATCCTGTTTCCTGCAAATCCGCTTTTTCCGCAGAGGGGGGCGCTTTCGCTCGATGCAATACGGAAGGCGAGTTGATTACATGCTTTACGGAAAGTGTACAAAAATCGCTTGTGGGACAGGCAATGCTGACAAAATGTGCAGAAGGCTATAAAGAGATTGAATTTGCCTGTGTCCGGGACGCAGACGGAAACTGCATCAGTGTGTGCAGTACAGAAAACATTGACGCCGTCGGCGTGCACACAGGGGACAGTATTGCGGTGTTACCCGCGCAGACACTGACTGATTCGGAAACCGCCATGCTGCGCCGCGCGGCGAGAAAGCTGACCGGGCATTTAAAAATTGAAGGCGTTTGTTTGGTACGCTTTGCCTTGCATCCCGATTCGGGCGATTATTTTGTTTTGAGTGTGGAACCGCAGTTAAGCCGAACAACTGCACTGATTTCCAAAGCAACGGGCTACCCGATTGCGGCAGTTTGTGCAAAAATTGCTTTAGGATATCGGTTATATGAAATCCCGAATGAAATCACAGGTAAAACAACGGCGGCAAATGAACCGGCAATTGACTACTGTGCTGTTAAAATTCCGAAATGGTCTTTTGAGAATTTTGACGATGCTGCCCGAAAACTGGATGAAACTATGAAGGCGACCGGCGAGGCATTTGCCATCGGTACGGGGTTTGAACTGGCGTTTTTGAAAGCAATTCGTTCCGTGAATCCGAAAACCGAGCATATCTCTTTGCCGAAACTGCGCTTGAAAACGGATGCTGAAATTACCGATTTACTGGCACAGCGCGATAATGAACGCGTGTTTGTGGTGTACGAAGCGATTAAACGCGGTTTTTCTTTGCGAGACATTCATGCGCAGACAAGCATTGATTTGTTCTTTTTGGCAAAGCTTCAAAATATTGCTGATACGGAAGCTGCTTTGTGTACGCATATAAATCAAGAGACATATCTGTACGCGAAGTCTATTGGTTTTTTGGATTCAGTAATTTTGAAATTGACAGACCGTGAAGCTTTGGATTTTAAGGCGTTTTCTTCATATAATACAGTTGACACCTGTGCCGCGGAGTACGATGTGCAAAAGCCGTATTTCTATTCTGCTTGGGATGAAGATAATGAAGCGGAAATGTTCCTGCGCGCAAATCCCTCCCAAAAGAAAAAGATTTTGGTTGTCGGCTCCGGTCCCACCTCTGTCGGACTTGGTACGGACAGGGATTATGCGGCTTATCAGGCGCTTTACAGCTTGCGTGATTTCGGCTTTGAAACCGTTATGCTTAACAACAATCCGTCGGCGAATACTACGGATTTCGCGGCTACGGATAAGCTGTATGTTGACCCGATAACCGCAGAAGATATTGAAAGTGTCGCGGCAACTGAAAAGCCTGACGGCGCCATTTTGGTGTTTGGCGGCGGCGAAGCTTTGCGAAAATCCGAAATTTTGCGCAGCATGGGTGTGGAGATTTACGGCGCGGATGCGGCTGTACACAAAACGCTGAAAAACAAAATAGAGTTTTTCGATATGTTGGATAAGCTGAATATCCGCCATACAGGCGGTCGCAAGGTTTTGGTCGGCAAGGGTGTTGAGGTAGACGTTTTAACGGACGGTGAGGATTTCTTAATTCCCGGTATTTGTGAGCATATTGAAAAAACGCAGGTGCATGCAGGTGACTCCATTTCCGTTTATCCGTCGGTCTCTTTATCGGAAAGTATTCGAAACGATGTGGTGGAATATACGGGGCGCTTAGTGCGCGAACTGGGACTTCGCGGACTTTTGAATATTCAATTTGTTGTCTACGACAACGCGGTTTATGTTACAAGCGCGAGCGCGGTTGCCACACGGAATATTCCGTTTATGACGAAAGCTTCCGCATTGCCGATTGTCGAATTTGCTGTGCGTCTGATGCTTGGTGAGTCCCTTCGGGATATCGGTATCGGCACAGGACTGTATCGGGAACCGCGCAGATATTTTGTACGGGTACCTGTATTCAGCTTTGCACAGTTGGAAGGCACGGATGTTCGTCTTGGTGCAGAAATGAAGTCTACGGGTGAGGTTATGGGTGTTGCCGATACCTTTGCAGAGGCACTTTTGAAGGGCTTTATTGCCTCCGGTATGCGCATTAAGCGTACAGGCGGTGTACTGATTTCTGTTGCGGATTCCGACAAACAGTCGGCTGTTCCGTTGGGCGAAGCCTTTTTGAAGCAGGATTTTAAGGTGTATGCAACCTCCAATACCGCAAAACTGCTGAACGCTAACCATGTGGCGGCGAATGCCGTGCGCAAAATTCATGAAGGCGCGCCGAATACGCTGACACTTATTTTGAAGAACCGTTTGTCATATCTTGTGTCGACTGCGCAAAGCGGTCCGAAAACCAATTCGGATGATGTACGTATTCGCCGCACGGCACTTTTGCGCCGTATCCCTGTTTTACCTTCTGTGGAAACGGCATCTGCATTGGTTGCGTGTTTGGCGGAAAATGATACCGTGGAAGAAATCCGTGTGCAGAAGCTGTAAAACCTTTGTAAATCATCAGAAAGGACAGGTGCGGGCACGAAAGGGACTGATGCTTTTTGTGTATTCTGCATCACAGGGCAATTGTTATGTTTCAATCCTCTTACAAAATTCAATCTATTATACAGCTGAATCCGACTACCTACAGTTTAGTTTTAGATTGTGCGGAGCTGGCAAATGAGAGCTGGTGCGGGCGGTTCGTAAATATACGTTGCGGTGAAAAAACGTTACGCAGACCGATTTCCATCAGTGAAATTGATAAGGCCAACGGCACAATTACTTTGGTATTTGAGGTGCGCGGGGAGGGCACGGAATGGCTTGCCGCACGCCATGCGGGCGATGAACTGGACGTCTTAGGTCCGCTCGGCAACGGCTTTTTCCCGGATGCGGATAAACGCGCTGTTTTTATCGGCGGCGGCATCGGATGCCCGCCTATGCTTGGTGCGGCACAGGAATACGGTGCAAAAGCAGAGGCGATTTTGGGATTTCGTTCCGCCAAACAAATGATTTTGCTCGATAAATTTAAAGACTGCTGTCAATCGGTTGCGGTTACTACAAATGACGGCTCTTTCGGCGTAAAAGGGTTTGTTACAGATGTTTTAAAGGACAAACTTTCGGAAAATTCCGACTGTGTGGTATATGCCTGCGGACCTATGCCCATGCTTAAAGGTGTTGCGGATATGTGTGCACAGTACGGTGTACAATGTTATGTTTCACTGGAGCAGCGTATGGGCTGCGGCATAGGCGCGTGCTTGGTTTGTGCCTGCAAAACGCAGGAGGCTGATGGTACGCATATGCGCCATGTATGCAAAAACGGTCCGGTCTTTGATGCTAAGGAGGTTGATTTTGATGGCTGATTTGCACGTAAATATTGCGGGTGTGGATTTTAAAAATCCCGTAATTACAGCAAGCGGAACCTTCGGCTTCGGTCAGGAGTACGCCAGGCTTTATGATATTTCGAGACTGGGCGGTATCTCCTGCAAAGGCACCACCTTAGAACCTCGTATGGGTAATCCTGCTCCGCGCATTGCGGAAACGCCGTCGGGTATTTTAAACAGTGTGGGATTACAGAATCCGGGCGTTGAAGGATTTTTACAGCATGACTTACCGTTGTTGGAAAATACAGATACGGTGATTATCGCCAATATTGCGGGCAGTCAGGTAGAGGATTACGTGGAAACCGTTCGACGCCTGCAAGATGCACCAATTGATATGATTGAAATGAATATTTCTTGTCCCAACGTCAAGGAAGGCGGTGTTTCTTTCGGTACATTGCCTAAAAGTGTAGAAAATATTACGAAACGGGTTAAAGCTGTAGCGAAGCAACCCTTGATTGTCAAACTGACGCCGAACGTAACAGATATTGCAGAAATAGCCGCGGCGGCGGAAGCCGGCGGTGCCGATGCAATTTCTTTAATTAACACGCTGACCGGCATGAAAATAGACATTCACACACGCCGCCCGATTCTGAAAAATAATACAGGCGGCATGTCGGGAGCGGCTGTGTTTCCGGTGGCTCTTCGCATGGTTTGGCAGGCAACGAACCGTGTGCACATTCCCGTAATCGGCTTGGGCGGCATTACCAAGTGGCAGGATGCCGTTGAAATGCTTTTGGCAGGAGCAACTGCGGTACAGATTGGTACGGCGAATTTCACCGATGCGTATACACCGCTAAAGGTGATTGACGGCTTAAATTCCTATTTGGATGCGCACGGCGAAAAATCTGTTACGGACATTGTCGGTAAGGTACAGCCATGGTGATTTTGGCGGTGGATTACGGTGACGTGCGTACAGGTATTGCCGTTTGTGATAAATTGGCCGTCCTTGCGTCTCCCGTCACAGTCATACATGAGCGAAATGCAGAACGTTTGGCGGCTCGTGTTACCCAAATTGCACAGGAAAAGCATGCCGAAAAGATTGTTTTGGGACTTCCGAAAAACATGGACGGGACGGAAGGCTTTCGGGCAGAGTCTTGTCGTGCTTTCGGTGTTTTGCTTTCAGAAACCGCAAAATTACCTGTAGATTTTCAGGATGAGCGGTTAACAACAGTTTCTGCGCATCAAATGCTGAATGTTACTGATACACGCGGTAAAAAACGCAAAGAAATTGTGGATGCGGTTTCGGCTGTGCTTATATTGGAAGATTATTTGCGTAAAATGAAAAATTAAAGTTACCCACAATACGACAAAATTTCAAATCCGATACCGATATAATATTGGTGTCGGATTTTTTGCGTATATTGTGTGTGAAGCGGGTGGGCGATTGATTGTATATGCAGATGTTCTAATGGCGACGAATTTATTTGTGAATTATTTTTTGCTGTCGGTAACGAAACTTTTTCTGCATTTGCACGGCGGCCGAAAACGAATCGTATTGGGTGCACTGATTGGCAGCATATATTCCCTGACAATATTTTTGCCGGATTTACCGATTCCTTTAACGGCTGTTATGAACAGTTGCGCATCGTTGCTTATGGTACTTGCATCGTTTCCTATACACAGTAAAAAGATGCTTTTGAAAGCTTTTTTGGCGTTCTTTTCAGTGAATTTCGGATTTGCAGGCTGTATGCTGGCGCTTTGGCTGTGCTTTCGTCCGAACGGTATGATTTATCAAAACGGCACGGTGTATTTTGATATTGATATAAAAGTTTTAATTCTTTCCACCGTCGTTTGTTATATATTTTTAACCTGCTTTTTTCGCTTGATTCGCAGGCGCGCACCTGAAAATACAGTCTATGATGTTGAAATCACAAACGCAGGAAAAACGGTGTGCACAAAAGCGTTATTGGATACGGGTAACGCACTGACAGACGGTTTTTCAAATACACCTGTTTTGGTGGTTTCCCAACGTCTGTCAAAAAAATTAGCACCGCCCTCACTATGTTCTTTTCTGGAAAAGGACGCATTGCCTACCGTTCTTTCCAAAGACCTTCGTCTGATTCCGTATACGGCTGTAAACGGTGCAGGTGTTTTGAAGGCGTTTTATGCGGACAGCATCCGCGTGCCGAAACAAAATTATACAGTGAACAATATTTTGTTAGCGCAAAGCAAAACGGATTTTTCAGGTACGGAATATGAGGTTTTGCTGTGCAGCGATTTTTTTGAAAGAGGAGGTACAGAAAATGTACATGCAAAAACTAAAGGCGGTTCTGCAAAAAATTCGTCTGTTTTTTCTGCGGGAGGATATTCATTACATAAACGGCCCTGAAACATTGCCCGAACCGCTGTCAAAAATGGACGAAGAGCGGCTTTTAGCGCGCCTTTCGGCAGGGGAAACAGGGGTGCGGGAAGAACTGATTGTACATAATTTGCGTCTGGTTGTATATATTGCAAAGAAATTTGAAAATTCGGGAGTGAATGTTGAAGATTTGATTTCCATCGGAACCATCGGACTGATTAAAGCAGTCAATACCTTCCGACCGGAGAAGAATATAAAGCTCGCTACATATGCATCCCGTTGTATTGAAAATGAGATTTTAATGTTTTTACGAAAAATGGGTTCGCATAAAGGGGATGTATCGATTGATGAACCGTTAAATGTGGATTGGGACGGTAACGAATTGCTGTTGTCCGATGTTTTAGGCAGTTCACCGGACGAAATACATGAAAATTTAGAATATGATGATGAAAAAAAGTTGCTGCTGGAAAGTGTCGGTTTACTGTCAGAGCGAGATAGGCAGATTATGTATATGCGTTTCGGTTTGGCAGGACAAAAAGAGCATACGCAAAAAGAAGTTGCTGAACTTCTCGGTATTTCACAAAGTTATATTTCCCGTTTGGAAAAAAGAATCATCGAGCGCCTGCGGAAAGAGATGGAAAAAGCGGTTTAACTCGCTTGCAAAATACAGCATTTTATTGGTTTTAATTGTTGATTTTTTGCAGAAAAGACTATGAATTTTATGTGCTTTGTGATATAATACAAAAGTATTTAGATAATATTTGTGAGTGATTGCATTTGGTCTTCTCAAGTTTGACCTTTTTATACATATTTTTGCCGTTGTGTTTAGTTGCGTACTTTTTGTCAGGAAAAATCAAAGTACGCAATTTTATACTTTTATTATTTTCCCTTGTGTTCTATGCATGGGGGGAACCGAAGTATATTTTGCTGATGCTTGCGGCAACGGCTGTAGACTATGTTGCGGGTTTGCTGATTGAAAAATATCGCGGTACATGGAAGGCAAAGCTTTTTTTGACTCTTGCGGTGGTTCTGACACTTTCCGCACTCGGCGTGTTTAAATATACTGACTTTTTCGCAGAAAGTGTCAACAGCTTGTTTCATTTACAGATACCGCTTTTGGGGCTTTCTCTGCCGATTGGTATTTCATTTTTTACATTTCAGGCTTTGACCTATGTAGTAGATGTTTACCGCGGACGCGTGTCCGTGCAGCCTTATTATTATAAACTGCTTTTGTATGTGTCTATGTTTCCGCAGTTGATTGCGGGCCCAATTGTGCGTTACAGTGATATTTGTGCGCAGATTGATGAACGGAACTGCACCTGGCAAAAGGCGGCTAACGGTGTTTTGCGCTTTTGCATCGGACTTTTAAAAAAGACAATTGTGGCGAATTTTGCCGGTGAATTGACTGAGAAAATGCTTGGCGGCGATTTGTCTGCATTGTCTGTTGTCGGGGCATGGGTTGGGATTGCCGCTTATGCTGTCCAGATTTATTTCGATTTTTCCGGATATTCAGATATGGCAATCGGCCTGGGTCGTGTGTTTGGTTTTGATTTCCCCGAGAATTTCCGCTATCCGTATGCCGCACGTTCCGTTAATGATTTTTGGCGGCGCTGGCATATTACATTAAGCTCTTTTTTCCGTGATTATGTATATATCCCACTTGGCGGAAACCGTAAGCGCTGGGCGTTGAATATGCTGTTGGTTTGGCTACTGACAGGGCTTTGGCACGGTGCTTCGTGGAATTTTGTACTTTGGGGTTTGTACTATTTCTTTTTCCTGATGCTCGAAAAGCTGTATTTGGGGGATTTTTTAAAAAAACTGCCCAATGCTTTCAAACATCTGTATACAGTTGCGGTTATTTTAGTCGGCTGGGTGTTTTTCTATTTTGAAGATTTATCTTCCATTAAAGCGTTTTTTGCAGCGGCATTCGGCGCAAACGGCTTTACCGATGTTACACAAAATGCAATAATTACCAATTATATAGTTGTTTTGCTTGTGGGCGCTGTGTTTTCTGTACCCGTTTTTTCAAAGATACATTCTTTGGGTAATCGGCTGAACAAAAGCAAAATCGGCAGAATACTTGTAGATGTATCTTGCATAGTTTTTGCTTTTGCTGCTCTGTGGTTCTCTACCGCCGCTTTGGTCGGCTCCAGCTACAATCCGTTTTTATACTTCCGGTTTTAACAGGGTTAAATATATGGTCTATTTAAAAAAGTTGAAAAAAATTGCACAAAATAGTACCGATGCACCGAATCCGTTGCTCCACAGTGCAGCCGCCGCGCTGGTAGTACTTTTATTTTTCGGTATATTGGTTGGATTCTTTTTGCACAGTGTATTTGATACAGATGCGATGGTATCCGAAAGCGAAAACCGTGCATTGGCTGTCTTGCCGAGACTCTCTGTGCAGACGTTGTCTGATGGGTCGTTTATGACGGATTTTGAAGCTTATTATGCAGACACCTTTCCCCGTCGTGAGCATTTTTTAGCCGTGAATCAGAAAATTACCGCGATTTTTTCAGGTGTTCGCGGAAAAGACGATGTCGTGCTTGTGTCAAAAACGGAAAAGGACGATTTTGTCGGGCAGGATATTGATTATGATGAATAATTTTTTATGGGGTGAAGTTATGAAATACGATGTAGTGGTGGTTGGTGCGGGCGTTGTCGGTGCACTGATTACCCGTGAGCTTTCCAAGCTCAATGTTCGTGTGGCTATGGTGGATAAGTTTAACGATGTCGCCATGGGTACGACCAAGGCCAACAGTGCGATTGTGCACGGTGGCTTTGATGCGGCAAACGGCACGTTGAAAGCAAAACTGAATGTTCGCGGTACAGAATTGATGCCGCAAATCTGTAAGGCACTTTCCGTACCGTACCGCAATAACGGTTCTTTGGTTTTGGCATTTTCCGAAAAAGAAATGGAACATGTTCAAACACTTTATGCACGCGGTATGAAAAACGGTGTACCACGTCTTTCAGTTGTCAACAAAGATGCTGTTCTGAAAATGGAACCGCATGTAAGCGAAGAGGTGGTCGGTGCCCTTCTTTCTGAATCTGCCGGCATTGTTTGTCCTTATGAGTTGACGATTGCAGCGGCAGAGAACGCTGTTACAAACGGTGCGGAATTTTTGCGAAACTGTGAAGTACAGGCAATCCGCGAGGAAAACGGCGAATTTGTTTTAGAGACGTCACTTGGTGAAATTGCGGCAAAATATGTTGTGAATGCCGCAGGGATTCATTCTGACGATATTGCGCGTATGATTGGCGATGATTCTATTTCTTTGGTGGCACGCAAGGGAGAGTATTATCTTTTGGATAAGTCCTTCGGCTATATGGCAGACCACACGATTTTCCAATGCCCCAACGAAATGGGAAAGGGTGTTTTGGTTACACCGACGGTGGACGGCAATCTGTTGATTGGTCCTTCTGCTTTGGATGTAGATGATAAAGAAGATGTTGATACCACGCCGGACGGCTTGGAGTTTATTGTCGAGAAGGCGAAAAAATCTGTGCCGACTTTAAATGTACGCGGGGCGATTACCTCGTTTGCAGGCATGCGTGCACATCCTGTGACGGATGATTTCATTATAGAATTTTCCGCAAAAAATGACCGATTCTTAAATGTGGCGGGAATTGAATCTCCGGGGCTTTCCGCGGCACCTGCAATTGCTGAAATGGTGGCGGGTATGCTCAAAGAAAAAGCCAATTTGACAGAAAAGTCCGTGTATACGGAAACGCGTGAAGCGCCTGTTCGTTTCCGCCATATGACAAAGTCTGAGCGTGAGGCACTGATTGCGAAAAATAAAGCGTACGGCAGAATTATCTGCCGCTGTGAAACGATTACCGAGGGTGAAATTGTGGAGGCGATTCATGCGCCTGCGGGCGCACGGGACGTGGATGGTGTAAAGCGCCGCACGCGCGCGGGTATGGGAAGATGTCAGGGCGGATTCTGCGGTTCCAAGGTCGTAGAGATTCTTGCGCGTGAGTTGAATGTGCCGATGAATGAAATTACGAAATTCGGCGGCGAATCGAAAATTCTGTTTGAGAAAACAAAGTGAGGTGTGAAGAAATGCTGAATTATGATTTGGTCGTGGTCGGCGGCGGTCCCGCGGGTATGGCGGCGGCGTTGCAGGCACACGAAGAGGGGATTGAGAAAATCCTTATTTTGGAGCGCGCGGACACGCTCGGCGGTATTTTGGAGCAGTGTATTCACACCGGCTTCGGTTTGCACTATTTCGGTGAAGAGCTTTCGGGTCCCGAATATGCGGGTCGATTTATCGAACAGGTTTACAATACCGATATCGATGTAAAAGTAGATACTATGGTGCTGGATATTTCTGCGGACAACGTTGTGACGGCGGTGAACAATTTTGACGGGCTTTTGACCATACAGGCAAAAGCAATCGTGTTGGCTATGGGTTGCCGTGAGCGTCCGAGAGGCGCGCTGTCCATCGCGGGCAGTCGGGCGGCGGGTATTATGACCGCAGGTACAGCACAGAAATACGTGAATATGGACGGTTATATGCCGGGCAAAACGGTTGTCATTTTAGGCTCGGGCGACATCGGTCTGATTATGGCGCGCCGTATGACCTTAGAGGGCGCGAAGGTGAAAGCGGTTTGTGAACTGATGCCGTATTCAGGTGGACTTACGCGTAATATCGTTCAGTGCTTGGAAGATTTCGGAATCCCGCTTCGTCTTTCCTGCACGGTTGTGGCAACACACGGTAAGGAGCGCTTAGAGGGCGTTACGGTTGCAAATGTGGACGAGCATCTGAAACCGATTCCCGGCACGGAAGAATACATCCCGTGTGATACTTTGATGCTTTCAGTAGGTTTGATTCCCGAAAATGAGCTTTCTAAAAATGCGGGTATCACATTAGACCCCGTGACCAACGGTCCCGTGGTTGATGAATATCGTGAAACTACACACAAAGGCGTATTTGCCTGCGGTAATGTGCTGCAAGTGCACGATTTAGTGGACTTTGTGACCGAAGAGAGCAAACTTGCAGGCTTGGGTGCGGCGAAATATATTAAAGGTGAAAAAGCGGAAGATGGTGTGGTACATACCAAAGGGGAAAACGGTGTGCGCTATATTGTTCCGCAAAATATCAACCGTGCAACGGACAAGGATGTAAAACTGTATTTCCGTGTCGGACGCGTGCTTGAAAATGTTACTTTGACGGTTACCTGCGGTGATGAGGTTCTGCTTTCCAAGAAAAAACGGAAAATGACGCCCGGCGAAATGGAATATATTACCTTAAAAGCAGAAGTTGTAAAGCATCTGCCGGCAGATAGTACAATTGTCGTCAGCACGAAGGAGGCGTAACGCAATGGAAAAAAGAGATTTAATTTGTGTGTCTTGCCCCATCGGCTGTGCAATTACTGTAGATCTGGACGACAACGGGCAGGTTATATCCGTGACAGGAAACACCTGCAAACGCGGTGACAGCTATGCACGGCAGGAGTGCACACATCCCGAACGGATGCTGACCTCTACCGTCAAGGTCGAGGGTGGCAGATTGCCTGTGGTGCCTGTCAAATCTGCAAAACCGATTCCGAAGGAATTGCTGTTTGACTGTATGACGGAAATCAATAAGGTCACTTTGACTGCGCCTGTAAAAATCGGCGATGTAGTACTCAAGAATATCTTGAATACAGGGGTAGACATCGTTGCAACAAACGAGGCGTAAAGCTTTTTGAGAAATGAAAAACGGGGAGAAGATCACCTTTGGTGGTCTTTTCTCCGTTTTTTGATTGCAGAATAGGAGAACGATTATGGAAAAAAAGAAAATCTGCCGTATGCAAATCGCACTTTCCGCTGTATCTGTACTGTTGATTCTTTGTATCGCGGCGTTGAGTATTGCGTTCTATAAGTTGCACAGCGTCAATTTATTTTCGAAGAATATTGTACTCAGCAATGCATCGTTTATGAATAAGGCAGATGCTGAGTCGCACGTGGAAGAACGTCCGAGTGTGCCACAGGGAATATTTTCAGAAGAGGATGTACCATACGCAGAGTACGCTTCGATGTATTCTGTGCAAAACGAGTTACAAGCGAAGCAAAAAGAATTGAATGAGATGTTTGCATATGCGCGGTATAAAACCATACTTTCTGTACCGCATTTACAGCAGGGCGACGCGCTTCCGAACGGCTGTGAGGCGGTTTGTGCGGCAACTTTATTGCAATATTGCGGATTCACGGTTTCAGCAGAAGAGTTCGTTGACATCTATTTACCGTGCGAACCCGTAAAACTGCGCTGGGGCTGTCGCTACGGTCCTGACCCATCTAAAGCGTATGCGGGGAATCCGAGACAAGCACGCGGCGGTTTCGGCTGTTTTGCACCCGTGATTGCTTCGGCATTAAAAAGCTATGTACCGCAGACGTATATTGTCGCGGACTTAACAGGAAAACCGTTGAGTGAGCTGGCGATTACATATATCGGTGTAGGCGTTCCGATTGCCGTTTGGGTGACTCAGGATATGCAGCCGATTGAAAAGGCATATCAATGGCAGTCCTATGATAAAGCGGAAACCTTTTTGTATCCTGTAAATCAGCACTGTATGGTTTTATGCGGATTTGACATGGAGAAGTATTATTTTTCTGATCCGCTGTCTGCGGAAGAAATTGTATCGTATCCGCGTGAAGCGGTTGAAAACTGTTATCGCTCTATGGGTATGCAGGCTGTGGCAATTTTCAGCACAGAATAAAACGAAGAGCATTATAATTTCAAAATACAGTATTGGCATTATTCTTCCAATGAAGAGAAAATGATGCGATTATTAACACAGAAGCGTAGGCCAATAGTAAAAAGAAGCACGGCAGGGTCAAAATCCTACTGTGCTCCTTTTAACTGGCAAGTGCATTAAATTTCTTCCGCTCGTTTCCGCTTTTGCGCACAGACTGCGAATACGCCGACCAGTGCAATCGGGGTCAACATAAACGGCAGTGCGCTCGGTTTTTGACCTTCTGTTTTCGGAATCTCCTTATCAGCAGGCGGTGTAGGCTTCGCCGATTCTGCAGTTGTCGGTTCGTCCTTAGGTACTTCCGTGTTAGTTGTTTTCTCAGGACGTCCCAAATCTGTAATCTCTGCCGAAATCGGTGCGGCAGTAATTAAATAGCTGTATTGCACAGCCTCTGCAGCGGATAGGGGCGTAAAGGTAAAGGTTTTGCTCTTTAACTGTGTTTGATTGTTATAGAGCGTATACACAACCGTAATATCAAAGGGATTGGTACAGTCAGAAAGCAGATGATCGGGCAGGGTAATGTAGCCGGTTTCACCTGCCGCAATGCGTTTTTTCATAGTCGGCTTCAATTCAAATTTAGCGCCGCCGACTTGAATATACCAAACATTAATTTCGTATTCCTTCGAAAGATTATGAATCAGCAGTTTTGTGTCCGCTGCGCTGTGGTAGCCGGGTGCGGTGCCGTCAAACCGCAAATAAATGCTGTCCACGGGATTCTGTGCGGAATTGAACTGCGGGAATTTTTTATCGGAAAATACGTTTTGAATGGTATCTGTAAAGAAAAACGTTTTTACAAAATCTTCCGTGTACGGGTCAAAAATATACATGCCGTGGAACTGTCCGTTAATAAACCATGTGTTGTCGGGCAGATAGGCGGTGGTTGCATCTACATTGCGCTCGGGAGAAATATGCAGATGGTTTTTATGACTGCAATTTGTACCCTTTGCGGCATAGTCCTCGGCGAAGCAACTGTCATACGGTGCGCAGAAAGCACCCGACGAGGTGGCGGTATCAATAATGTAATCGGAGTTTTTGTTACTGCCCGTTACATTTTCGTGACCGTAATTGGTCAAAATCGCAATATTTGTACCTGCTTTTTGTGCACGCTCCAAGCCCTTGTTCATATGGCGTAGCGCATCATAATGGAACGCGTCGGAAGCGGCGATGATTTCTGCGTTTTCAATCGGGTCCAGACGGAGAGATTTTGCTTCATCGTATACAGCCAGCGGGCAAAAGTCCCAAATACTCGGAATATTTTTGATAATATCTATGATGTATCGTTCACATAAATCAGAAAGTACGGCATTCAGATTCCGAAACCCGATATATTTAATCAGCCATTCGAATTCTTCTTCCGTTCCGAGTCCTAACTCAACAAATTCCAAAATTTTAGCATAATCTAAATTCAAGGGTTTTCCGAGCATCGGATCACCGACCATAGATGTACCGCCTATAGCGGGGGCGTCCAAAATGACCTTGCGAGCGTCGCCTTTCCAGCCGTAATAATACAAATAAGAGGCGCCGCACTGTCCACCGTGACTTAAGCCAAAGATATCGACCCGCTTTGCACCGGTCAGCTCTTTGACTTCCTGAATAAATGCATCGATTGCTTTTGCATAAGCGACCTGCCCTTTGCGCCAGTCAAAATGGAAAACGAAAATATTGTCCGCACCGCGCTCTTTTTCCATGATTTCAACAAGATGTGTTTCGGCAATCAAATTTTCTTCGCCGTTTGCACGGAGTGTGGATACTCGCGATTGTGCGGCAGAAGTAATGTGCGGTACAACATTATATTTTGAGGTTCCGTCGGGGTTACAAACAATGGGCTCCATGGTTTCCAGCAGCACGCCGCCGAGAATATCGACCAACTGCGTTGTGTTTCCCTGGAAAACATCACCCGCTGTGCCGGCAATATCCGGCAGTGCGGCAACAATGCGGTCTTTGACTTTAGAGAAATCCAGGCTCCACACCTGTTCCCCGGTATCGGCATCGTCTAACCGCGGACCGCTGTAGCCTTGCAAAATGACTAAAGGGGTTTGCTCTTTTTTTGCTGCAAAAGCACCGAGTGGCAGAAGCGAGGAGATGAGTAATGCTACTAAGACAACAGAAAGAAACTTTTTCATACAGAGCCCCCAAGTTTGTTGATAATAAATAAAAAATTAAATAAATAGATATAAATACTATATAAATTTTATCACGATTAACTGCGGATTGTCAATCAACACCTGTTGCGCTGCAGTTCAATTTGTATTTTTTCTTTATATATGATATACTGTATTAAATTCAACTATAAAAACATTGAAAGAGGAAACACTCATGAGTGACAGCTATGAAATTGCTGCTAAAATTGTGCCGTCCGAACGGCAGCTGAAGTGGCAGCAATTGGAGTTTTATGCGTTTTGCCATTTTGGCATGACAACATTTATCGGTCAGGAGTGGGGCGATGGAAAAACACCGCCCGAAGTATTTAATCCGACAGATTTTGATGCAGAGCAGTGGGCGAAAGCCATAAAGTCTGCGGGGATGCGCGGATTAATTTTGACCTGTAAGCATCACGACGGTTTTTGCTTGTGGCCAAGTGCATATACAGAGTATTCTGTCAAGAACAGTCCGTTTCGCGGCGGGAAAGGAGACGTTGTAAAAGAGGTTTCGGATGCCTGCAGGAAATACGGACTGAAATTCGGTGTGTATTTATCTCCGTGGGACCGTCATGAACCGACATACGGGCAGGGTGAACCGTACAATACCTATTACAAGAACCAATTGCGTGAACTGTTAACCAACTACGGTGAAATTTTTTGTGTTTGGCTGGACGGCGCTTGCGGTGAAGGGAAAAACGGACGAGTACAAAAATATGATTGGCAAGGCTACTATGCGGTAATGCGTGAATTGCAGCCCGATGCTGTCATCAGTATCAGCGGTCCGGATGTGCGTTGGATAGGCAACGAGGCGGGCGTTTGCAGGAAAGCGGAATGGAGTGTTGTGCCGTCGTGGCTTGCTATCAATGAATATGTTGCAGAGAAATCTCAAAAAAGTGATGATAAAAAATTTGCAAAAAAGCATAATTCTATGGTACTGGATTTGGGTTCAAGAAAAGCCATTAAGGGTGAAACCGATTTGATTTGGTATCCAGCCGAAGTGGATGTTTCTATTCGTCCCGGCTGGTTTTATCACGAAAAAGAGGATAGAAAGGTTAAATCTCTTGATAAACTATTTCAGATTTACTTGAACTCTGTCGGCGGTAATGCGTCTCTTTTGTTAAATATTCCGCCGGATAAAACGGGTAAAATCCATCAGATAGACACATTAACGCTGGATTCCTTCGGCAGAATGCTGGATAGAGAATTTCCGACAGACCTATTGCAAGGGGCACATGCAAGTGCAACCAGCGAGATCGATAATGAGCACGGCGCCGGAAATGTTTTAGAGGCGGATGAAAGCTTTTGGCAATCTGCACAGGATGAAGAAACACCGGAACTGATTTTGGACTTCGGCAGGGAAACTGCGTTTGACAGCCTGATTTTGCAGGAAAACATCCGTACCGGACAGCAAATTGAGGCGTTTGATATAGCAATTCAGAGGGGGAACCGTTGGAAACGAATCGGTAAGTATACAATTATCGGACATAAGCGTATTTGTCGATTCAAAAAAACCTACCGCACAAGAAAAATTCGAATCCGAATCCGCAGTCATAGGGGAAAGGCAACCCTGTTAAGAGTTTTTGCATACAAACGCAATGAACTGGTCTAAGACTTTACAATATTCATATATTGTCTTGAAATGCAGGTTGTCTTGCAAAGAATATGCAGAGTAAAGTCGAAAGCCATTACAGCACGCGGCGGGATTGTAAAGGAATGCCCTTTACAATCCCGCCGCGTATAAAAATGCCTGAAACACCTTGAAAATCGAAGTTTTTAACATTATGAACAGAGTTTTGAACATTTTCTTCGTTAAAAAATTAATTGTCAGAAAATGGAAGATTTGCATATCGGGTTATTTGTGTATGCATATTTTTGTTGTTTTTTTGCATTTTGAATATTTTTACCTTGCAAAATAGACGAAAGGTTACCAGCCGTCAATTTCTCCGCGCTCTAATGCGCCTACAATTTTCTTTTGCAGAGCGGGATAGTCTTTTTCTAATGCGTTCAGAAGTTCCTTAACAGTTTGCCGTTTGGTAACTTTGTCTGCGGGACATTCGCTTTTGGTTATTGGCAGTGCCAAGTGCTTTGCCGCCGCTGCAACCTCTTTTTCACGGGCAAACACCAAGGGGCGGATTAAATATAATTCCTTCTTGGATAAATAGGAGATAGGAGAAAAACAGCCGATTCTGCCACCGGAAAATAGGTTCAGGATAAAGGTTTCTGCGGCATCGTCCAAATGATGCCCTAAAGCAATTTTGTTGCAGTCGTTGGCTTTAGCTGTGTCATGCAAAATACCGCGGCGCATTTTCGCACAAAGACTGCATGGGTTTTTTTCCTGCCGTGTTTTAAAAATTACTTCCCAAAGGTTTGTGGGTTTGATAATGTACTGAATATTTAAGGTGTCACACAACGCTTTTATTTCTGAAAAATCACCGCACATGTCATTGAAGCGGTAATCTAACGTAATTGCAACGATTTCAAAGTGCATCGGATAGAATTCCCGTAAACGTGCCAACGCATATAAAAGTATAAGAGAATCTTTGCCGCCGGATACACCTACAGCAATACGGTCACCTTCTGCAATCATATTGTACTTATCCACTGCGGTACGGCACAGACTTAAAATTTTTTTCAAAATTCAATGCCTCCGTTCGAAAAAACTGCTAATATTTTAGCGCAATTTTCCGCAGAAGTAAATTATTTTTCGAAAATAATCTTTCAGGAAATAATATAAAAACTAGAGAAAAACAGAGTAAATAAGAGAAAAT
>DKUE01000038.1:36737-56343 GCA_002490525.1 Ruminococcaceae bacterium UBA7212 | reverse complement strand
CCTACTTTTGATAGCCGCCTGTGCGGCCGCAAGACGTGCGATCGGCACACGGAACGGCGAGCAGGAAACATAATCCAAACCGATGTTATGGCAGAACTCAACAGAAGACGGGTCGCCGCCGTGCTCACCGCAGATACCGCAGTGCATCTCAGGACGGACTTCTTTACCCATCTTAACCGCCATCTTCATCAGAGCGCCAACGCCCTTCTGGTCAAGCTTCGCGAACGGGTCGTTCTCGTAAATCTTGGTATCATAGTAGGCATCCAGGAACTTGCCCGCGTCGTCACGGCTGAAGCCGAATGTCATCTGGGTCAGGTCGTTGGTGCCGAAGCAGAAGAATTCAGCCTCTTTTGCAATCTCGTCTGCGGTAAGTGCCGCTCTCGGAATTTCAATCATGGTGCCGACTTCGTATTTCAGCTCTGCACCTGCCGCTGCGATTTCAGCATCCGCAGTTGCAACAACGATGTCCTTCACGAATTTCAGCTCTTTGATTTCGCCGACCAGCGGAATCATGATTTCGGGGACGATGTTCCAGTCTGCATGGGCTTTCTTCACGTTGATTGCCGCACGGATAACCGCCTGTGTCTGCATCTTTGCAATTTCAGGATAGGTTACGGTCAGACGGCAGCCGCGGTGACCCATCATCGGGTTGAACTCATGGAGAGAAGCAATGATTGCTTTAATGTCTTCCACGGATTTGCCCTGTGCCTCTGCCAATGCCGCGATGTCGCCCTCTTCGGTGGGAACAAACTCGTGGAGCGGCGGGTCAAGGAAACGAATGGTTACAGGGTTACCTTCAAGTGCTTCATAGAGCTTCTCGAAGTCGCCCTGCTGGTAAGGCAGAATCTTTGCGAGCGCCGCTTCTCTTTCTTCCACGGTGTCTGCGCAAATCATCTCGCGGAATGCCGCGATTCTGTCCGCCTCGAAGAACATGTGCTCGGTGCGGCAAAGGCCGATGCCTTCTGCACCCAATTCACGTGCTTTCTTCGCGTCAGCGGGGGTATCTGCATTGGTGCGAACCTTCAGGGTTCTGAACTCATCCGCCCAAGCCATGATTCTGCCGAACTCACCTGCAATTTCAGCATCGACGGTGTCAATGATGCCGTCGTAGATGTTACCGGTAGAACCGTCAATAGAGATATAGTCGCCCTCGTGATAGGTTTTGCCTGCAAGGGTGAATTTTTTGTTTTCTTCGTCCATGTTGATGTCACCGCAGCCGGAAACACAGCAAGTGCCCATGCCGCGTGCAACAACCGCCGCGTGAGAAGTCATACCGCCGCGAACGGTCAGGATACCCTGTGCCGCTTTCATGCCGGTAATATCTTCGGGAGAAGTTTCGAGACGGACAAGAACGACCTTCTCACCCTTCTTATTCCATTCCACAGCGTCATCAGCGGTGAACACAACCTTACCGCAAGCCGCACCGGGGGAAGCGCCCAAGCCTTTGCCGGCCGGAGTAGCCGCTTTCAGTGCTTTTGCATCGAACTGCGGGTGCAAAAGGGTATCGAGATTTCTCGGGTCAATCATCGCCACAGCCTGTTTCTTGTCAATCATGCCTTCGTCCACAAGGTCGCAGGCGATTTTAAGAGCAGCCTTCGCGGTTCTCTTACCGTTTCTGGTCTGAAGCATATACAGCTTGCCCGCCTCAACGGTGAACTCCATATCCTGCATATCACGGTAATGGTCTTCCAAAGTTGCGCAAACTTCGGTGAACTGTTTAAATGCATCGGGGAACTCTTCCGCCATTTTGGCAATCGGCATGGGTGTACGGACGCCTGCAACCACGTCTTCGCCCTGTGCGTTGACGAGGAATTCGCCCATCAGTCCTTTTTCACCGGTCGCGGGGTCACGTGTGAACGCAACGCCTGTGCCGCAGTCATCACCCATGTTGCCGAACGCCATCATCTGTACGTTAACAGCGGTACCCCAAGAGTACGGAATGTCGTTATCACGGCGATAGACGTTTGCACGCGGGTTATCCCAAGAACGGAAAACGGCCTCGATAGCGCCCATAAGCTGTTCTTTCGGGTCGGTCGGGAAATCCGTGCCGATTTTTGCTTTGTATTCCGCCTTAAACTGGCCGGCAAGCTCTTTAAGGTCGTCCGCAGTCAGTTCAACGTCCTGCTTCACGCCTCTCTTTTCTTTCATTTCGTCAATGAGCTGCTCGAAGTATTTCTTGCCGACTTCCATAACCACGTCGGAATACATCTGGATAAATCTTCTGTAGCAGTCCCAAGCCCAACGCGGATTGTTGGACTTTTTCGCCATAACGTCCACAACGTCTTCATTCAAACCAAGGTTCAGGATGGTGTCCATCATACCGGGCATGGAAGCACGCGCGCCCGAACGGACGGAAACCAGCAGCGGGTTTTCTTTGTCGCCGAATTTTTTGCCGACAATGCCTTCCATTTTCACGATGTATTCCATAATCTGTGCCTGGATTTCATCGTTAATCTTTCTGCCGTCCTCATAATACTGTGTGCAAGCTTCGGTGGTGATGGTGAAGCCCTGCGGAACGGGAAGACCGAGTCCGGTCATTTCCGCGAGGTTTGCGCCTTTGCCGCCGAGCAGGTTGCGCATGTCTTTGTTCCCTTCAGAGAACAGATAAACATACTTTTGGCTCATGAACAAATACCTCCAATTTTAATATACAAATAGTAAGAAATGGTTGTCCAAAAAGAGAATACCCCCTTGGACGCAATTAACCGTCTGTTATTATAACAGATATTTTTAAAGATTTCCATAGTTTTCTAAAGATTTTTTCCGAGAATCCCGCAAGTTTATGGACTCTTTACAAAGGATTTGCCGCTTCAGCCGATTTTAAGAGGTTTTGCACAAAAGCACGCGGCTTTCTCTTTGCTTTTTCACAGATCTATGGTATGATATATAATAAGAATATAAGGTGAAGCCGTGACAGAGAGATTCCTGCGTATTCTTATCCCTGTCATTCTGCGCAACAGCGAAGAATCCCACATCGCACGGAGTAAAGTTGATATCCGCATAGTGGCGGGCAATTCCCCTAACAGGGGAATTGCCGAGTGTCACGAGACAAAAGGTGCCCGTTTTCGGAGAAAATCCACGCCCGCAAATTTTGTACGAAAAAACGAAACGCATATTCGTGGGGAATGAGCGGTGGCGCGTTCCGCGAAATTTTATCAAACTTCGGCGGAACATCGAGTCCGAAGCGTCCCCCCCATGCGGTTGGTGCATTTTCGTCCAATTGTGCAAAATTCAGCGGGGCGCCGAGTTACGGCATCGTCACCGGATTGTTTTCATAAATTGATGCAAAGGAAGGAAAAATCATGCTTACACATGTTGTTATGTGGAAATTTAAAGATGCCGAAGGCAGGACGAAAGCAGAAAACATCGATATTGTAAAAGAAGGCTTAGAAGGCTTGCTTGGAAACGTCCCTGCGCTCAAAGATATTCGCTTTTATAAAAACGAGGTTGCATGCGACCGCAATTTCGACGCAATGCTTGTTGTAAAAGTCGAAAATGCACAAGCCTTGGAATCATATAAAACGCATCCCGCACATCAAGCCGTTGCCGCCTACGTCGCAAAGGTAACCGACGGACGCGCCGCCGTAGATACTGCCGCACTGTAAGATTCTATCGGATTTTGTAAAATTTTTCTTGAACAATCTCTGTCTGATATGGTATTATAATATGTATACTTATTATACGGCTGACAAGCACGCTTCCGACCGTAAATTTTTAGGGGGCACAGGATGCCGTGCGTTATCCCCTGACTGAATTCGGCACCGCCGTACGGCGCCGCAAAAGGAATGAAATACATGGATTTGCAAAAACACCACAAACCGACGTTTGACAATATTTCCGCCGAAAAGCGAAAACGGATTTTAGACGCGGCTACAGGGGAATTTGCACTGAAGGGCTTCGAAAACGCCAACATGAATACCATCGCAAAAAAAGCAGACGTCAGCGTCGGGTCGCTCTATAAATATTTCGAAAACAAGCAGGATTTGTTTTTGACGGTCATTCACCACTCAATTCAAAGCATGGAAGAGCTGCTCACCGTCCTTGCCGAAAGCGATGAGGATATTCTTGTCAAGGTAGAGCGCATTATTCGTGAAATTCAGCATTCCTCAAAGGAAAGTGCCGTGCTTTTAAAGCTTTACAACGCCATGACCGCGGAAAATAATCCGCGTTTCGCCTCGCAGTTCGCCTATGAAATGGAAGCGCTGACCGCGCATATTTACCGCTTGGCAATTGAGGCGGGTCAAAAAAGCGGCGATATCCGTGAGGACATCAGCGCACCGTTCGCGGCGTTTTTGCTGGATAATATTTTCATGTCTCTGCAATTCTCTTATGCATGTGACTACTATATCGAACGCTTTCGCATTTATGTCGGCAATGACATCACGGAACGGGATGACTTTGTTGTCAAACAATGTCTGAAATTTGTAAAATCCGCCTTGGCAAAGCCTCGGCAGGGGTAAAGCGCCCGAAAACGGCTCTTTCCCATCCGAACCCGTCACGGGTTCTGCCTGAAAAAATCAATATTCATCTCTTGGGAGGAATGGAAATGGTAAATCCGACTTATACAATCTCTTACGACATCGGTACGACCGGCGTAAAAACCTGTTTGTTCTCGATTACGGACAAGATTGAGCTGCTGGCGGCGGCAAGCGAGGGGTATAACCTTTATGTGTTGCCCGGCGGCGGCGCGGAACAGGACCCAGACGAATGGTGGGACGCGATGGTCAAAAGCACCCGCACCGTCATGAAAAAAAGCAAGATTGACAAAAAAGATATTACGGGCATTTCATTTTGTTCACAGATGCAGGGACTGGTGCTCGTAGATGAAAACGGCAATGCCGTGCGCCGCGCGATGAGCTATATGGATCAGCGCGCGAGCGAGGAACTGAAAAAGGGCATCGCCTACGGTCCGCAGATTGCAGGCGCAAATATACCGAAGTTGCTGAAAGCTTTGCAGATTACGGGCGCAGTTGCCTGCTCTGTCAAAGACCCTGTTTGGAAATACAAATGGGTGGAGGCGAACGAACCCGAAGTATTCGCAAAGGTACATAAATGGTTAGACGTAAAGGAATATCTCATCTGCCGTATGACAGGCGAATTTGTTATGACGCAGGATTCGGCATACGGTGCATTGCTGTATGACATCCGCAAGGGCAAAGAGGGCTGGAGCCGCGAAATGTGCAAGCTGTACGGCGTGCATGAAAAGCACCTTGCCAAGCTTGTGCGGTGCACGGACCGCGTCGGCAAGCTGCGCCGTGAACAGGCAGAGGAATTGGGATTGGAAGAAGGTACATCCGTATTCGGCGGCGGCGGTGACGCATCGCTCATCGGCGTCGGTGCAGGTGCGGTTGACCTCGGCGATACCCATATGTATTCGGGCACATCGGGCTGGGTTTCCACAGTTACGGATAAGAGCGTTGTAGACACCAGCGCGATGATTGCCGCTATCGTCGGCGCACGCGACGGCTACTTCAACTACTTCGCAGAGCTGGAGACCGCCGCAAAATGCGTAGAGTGGGTGAAAGACCACTTGGCGCTCGATGAAATTGATATTTATCTGGACAAGAGCCACGACCTTAAGCATCACCGTGAGGACAGAGAAACGGTTTACACCAATTTGTACGATTATATGATGGCAGTTGTGGATACCGTCCCCGCAGGTGCAGGCGGCGTTATCTTTACCCCGTGGCTGCACGGCAACCGCTGCCCGTTCGAGGACCCGAACGCACGCGGGATGTTCTTCAATATCAGTCTCGAAACAGGCAAGTCCGAAATGATTCGCGCGGTGGTCGAAGGCGTTTGCTTCCATCTTCGTTGGATGCTCGAAACGCAGGCGAAGAAAGTCCAAACCTCGTCTACGATTCGCTTCGTCGGCGGCGGCGCATTGAGTGACATCACCTGCCAGATTTTGGCGGACTGCACAGGCAGAACCGTCGAAACCGTAGACAGCCCGCAGAACATCGGCGCTGTCGGTGCGGCGGCAATGATTGCTGTCGGCACAGGGCTTATCAAGGATTTGGGCGAAGTCAAAAAACTGATTCCCGCCGCAAAAACCTTCCGTCCGAACGCGGCAAACAAAGCGGTTTACGACCGCAACTTCGCTGTATACAAGAATCTGTATAAGGCGAATAAAGACAACTTCGCACTGCTCAATAAAGACGCGTAAGCAACGAGAACAACGCCCCCGATTGCAAATTTGTAATCGGGGGCGTTTTGGTTCATGTACAAAATACGGGCAAAACTGTATTGCAAAACAGATAGAAATATCCTTTCGTCCGCAGTATAATATCTGCACAAGAAAAACAAGGGGGAAACGATATGCGTTTCGGAGAAAGCTTATTTCGGGCACGTAGGAAAAAAGGACTGTCACAGGAAGATGTCGCAGAAAAACCGGGTGTAAGCCGCCAAACCATTTCCAAATGGGAAACCGATGAGACCCTGCCGGATATTCGCCGAACAAAGAGGCTTGCAGTTTTATACGGCCTGTCGCCGGACGAGTTGGCGGAATTTGATGCGGATGTACAGGAACTGCAAAATGTGATTGAAAAACCGATGCGGCGGTGTCCGACAAAATAGATTGGTCCAAAGTGTGGAGTAAAAAATATCCCATTCTTGCAATCTACCGCGAAGAGGTAGATGTTTTCGTATACGCCAAAGAACTGCGTTATTTGTTAGACCGTTTAAAACAAGAATACGGATATGACGAATTAAATGCACTTTTGGTCTTAAAGGATATCCTGGCAGTTGTTTGGAAAAACAGGAAGAAAGAAACGCATCGTAAGACCTGATATAAATTAAATAAAACCGCAGACCGCCGCATATTGGTATGCAGGCTACAGATGTATGACAGCTTTATTGCACAACTCAAATTTTTACACAAAAAAGGATGGGCAACCCATCCTTTTTGCTTGTGTTTTCGCGGATTATGCGGTAAGCGGCAATACGATTTGACCGGACAGCACGCCGTACAGTGCCACCGCGCCGAGGGCGACCATGGTATAGCCGACGAACTGCAAGCCCTCGGGTGCGTCACCGAAATCGGGGTCGCGCCGCATCCTGCGGCTGATTGCAACCTCTATCAAAACACCGGTTAGAATAACAAGAATACTGACAGCAATAAGCATATTTCGCCCTCCTTATCATTTTTTAGGCGGTAATACGGACTTTGCAGGCAACGATGACTCGTGCCCTGCGGGCGAACAAAGTTCACCCTGCACAGTTTGCGCAAATTTGTCATTCTAAGCGAAGAATCTCCCATCGCGCAAAGTGAATTTCTTCTGATTGAGATTCTTCGGCTTTGCCTCAGAATGACAAGCGAGAAATAACCTCTGTGTTGTGCCCCGGGGTTTCAACAGATTTTCGCAGGTACTTCGTGAAGTGCCTCTACGGTCGATATCCTGCTGTAGAGTTGTGTGTATTTCAGTGAGCGCGGGTTATACGCAGTTACGGGGTCGCAGACTGCAATTGTATACTGCTCGCTTTGGGCAGAGAAACTGTGGCTTTGAACAGGTCCCCGTCAATTTCGATTTTCAGCGTACCGCCCTGCAGGGTGCAAAGGTCCTTTGCAATAGATAAGCCCAGCCCACTGCCTTCCTTGGTACGGGAACTGTCACCGCGCACAAAGCGCTGGGTCAGCTCATTGGGGTCGATATTGAGCGCCTCTCCCGAAATATTCTTAATAATGAAGTTTCCGAAACCATTCCGTTCAGTGATATCCACATACACGCGAGAACCGCTGAGGGAGTATTTGCGCGCGTTGTTCAGCAGGTTGTCAATGATTCTCCATGTTTTTTGGCTGTCTACAAAAACAATCGGCGCGGTTTCAGGGGGCATGAGTACCACCTGTAAGCCGTTTGCCTGAAAACCGTCTTCTAATTCTCCGACCGCCTGTACGGCAAGTTCATAGAGGTTCACCTGCATTTTATTGAGTGTAACCGCACCTGAAGACGCTTTGGAAGCCTCAACCAAATCTTCAATCAGCCGTTTCAAGCGTCCGGATTTTTCATCCAGTACGGCAATATACTTTTGTGCATCCGTGTCCGGAATGTCGCATTTTTTCAAGAGGTCCACATAGGAAATAATCGAGGTCAGCGGCGTTTTCAAATCATGCGAAACATTGGTAATGAGCTCTGTTTTCATCCGCTCGCCCTTGATGCCCTCGGCTACTGCTTTCTGCATTTCTTCCTGCGTAAAGGAGAGATTCTGCGCAAGGGATTTCAGCGGCTCGGGCATCACCGCCGCGCCGATGTCCTGCGGCATTTCGCCGTTTTTGCTCTGCTCGGCGGCGTCCATAATCTTGTCAAGTGCAACCATGTGTTTCCAAAGGGCTGCCACTGCAATGACATTTACCGCAATCATAACCGCCAGGAAGAATGCCGCGGCAGCCTCCAGCGCAATAAACATCCCGCACAGGAAATTGACAGCAACATAGCCGAATGCCAATATACACGCTTTTTTGGAAATATGCCGCATACTGTGCACATAGGCGGCACGCAGGCGGGTACGAGACGCTTTTACGCGCTTCCGAAGACCCCTGCCCTTGCCGCCGCACCAGCGGCAGATTCTGACGACCAGCATCGATTGAAAATACGGTGTTTTGGATTTCACGTATTTGGCAATTTCCGTAATCCAAGCCATCAAAAGCGTGTAGGCAAGCATACAGAACACGGCGGCGCCGAGCTGGGACAAAAGGATTTCCCGCACAACATACCGCTGTGTACCGCTGTACAGCAAATCACTCACGCAGGCGAGTGCTCCGGCGATACAAAAAGCCGCCAGGCCTACGCAGACGATGGCATATATATCTGTCGGGATTTTATCGAGCGGCGACAGCTTTACGCCGTCCGTGTCACGTACACGTCCTGTGACAAGCACCAAATACAGCGACAGTGCGCAAGCCCCTGCCAGGAACAGTACGGTACACAAAATCTGTGTGCGCAACTGTGTCATTTCAGAACGGAAGGTGGCTTCGTTTTCATTGAAGATGTCGCCCTCCTGCAGATTCTGCGGTACGCACACATATACATCGTACCCCGCATTGCTGAAATTTCTGTCTATAAATTCGGAAAGCCGCTGATTATCAAAAAAGAAATTTGTTTCATAGCCGTAAATTTTGTCGCGTGAAGCGCTTTCGGATTTTTCCGTTAACCCTTTTTCTGCTGTATATCCGAAAAACCAGTCCTCGTCCGTCACCGCACCGAAAAAGCCGTTTGCGTTGTGCACATCCATATTGCTGTAGGTTTTGCCTGTGTTGTTGTCCACCAGTAAAAAGCGGAAATTGACGAGTGCAGAAAGCTCCTCCTGTGCGCGAATTACATCGGATTCAAAGGTGCGCTTTCTCGATGCCATCATATCATTATAAACCTTTTCCACCTCTGCCGCGACTTCCTCTTCGGTCATATTGTATCGGAAAAATACGGCGTTGTTTGTACCGCTCACAACAGTATAGCTGCGGGCGGAATTCCGAAGATATTCCTGCCCCTCGTCGGTCAGAATCACTGTCGAGGTGTCACCCGGTGCGGTCGTGACTTCCGCCGCATAGGCAGTCGTCTCATAATAGTCGTAGTCTTTATCCTCTGTGCTGACGGAGTCAGACGCATTCAGCGCATACTTATGTCTTGCCGTGGTTTCGATTTCGGCGCGGAAATCCCGAAACGACTCCAGTGCGTCTGCCTGCACTTCCTCTAAAGACGGGGAAGTTGCCGCACGGTAGTCCTCCCACGAATTGTTGACATACACCGTTTCCAAATTCTCCAGTGCCGTACCGACATTTCGCTGAAAACGCGCGGCGTTTGTATATACAGGCTTGTCGCGCACCATCAGGTTTTCCCAGCCGTAGTCATAAATCATCCGTGCAACGCTCACGCCGTTCCAGACGCTTGCAAACACAAGCGTTATCGCCGCCAAAAACGCCGCGATTTTTAAGGCGTAGCTATACTTAATACTTCTCGATTTTGTATCCAATGCCCCACACCACCTTTAAATATTTGGGTTCCTTTGGGTTAATCTCTATTTTTTCACGGATGCGGCGAATGTGCACCGTCACCGTTTTTTCCGTGGAAAACGCGGGCTCGTTCCACACCGATTCATAAATCTGATTGGTAGAAAGCACTCTGCCCATGTTTTTCATCAACAGCTCTAAAATGCCGTACTCCGTCGCTGTCAGGCGGATGGGTTCGCCGTCCAAGATGACCTCCTTCGAATCGGGGTCTAACGACAAACCGCCTGTGGTCAGTACATTTTCGTGGCTGTCCATACTACCAAGCGTGGCAAATCGGCGAATCTGCGATTTGACACGCGCCATCAGCTCCAAGGGGTTAAACGGCTTTGTCACATAATCGTCCGCTCCAAAGGAAAGTCCCGCAATTTTATCGGTATCCTCACTTTTGGCGGACAGCAGAATAATCGGTACATTATTGGTTTCGCGCAGTTTGAGCGTTGCATTCAGACCGTCCAGCCTCGGCATCATGATATCCAAAATGATGCAGTGGATTTCGTGTTTCTTTGCCGCGTCTAACGCTTCTATACCGTTGGTCGCCTTGACAACCTCGTATCCTTCCAGATGCAGATAGATTTCCAAAGAGTCTAAAATCGCCTTATCATCGTCACAAACCAAAACTGTATACATACCTTTTATTCCCTCGTTTTCTGTTATAGTGCGCCTGCGTAAGTTGCGCGGAGATACTTTTTCTCCATTCTCTATAATAACAGATTTTTTCGGGTTTAGAAACCCCCTGCGGCAGAGATTTTCGGATTTATCCCGTTTATCCTTGTTAAAGCGAGTATAGCAAATAATTCTAACAAAACAAGACCCGAAATGGTTACAAGTTTATTAAGAGCACGGCAGATGATGTAAATATATCCGTTTTTTCGGGCAGACAAAGCACCGCTCTGCGAGGCGGGGTAGATTTGGACAAAACGAAAGACATCGTTTGTACAGATTTCGCCTCTTGACAAGCGGGGCGGTTTGCAGTACACTTTCTCTGCTCAAAAATTTATTCTCATTTGGGCGGTCGGTTCGAAACCATCCCGACCGGCAGAAATGCCGAACAAAACTAAGGAGTAAAAAAATGAATCACAAAAAAACGCTTTTCCTCGTACAGGGAGCGGTCATTGCGGCGATGTATGCCGCGCTGACCTATGCCGCAGGGCTTGCGGGACTTGCCTACGGTAACGTACAATTCCGCTTTTCCGAGGCGCTGACGGTGCTTGCGGCATTTACGCCCGCCGCGATTCCGGGTCTGACTGTCGGGTGTCTGCTCGGCAATCTCGGCAGTCCTTACGGCGCGGTAGATATTGTCTGCGGCACGCTTGCCACGCTTTTGGCGGCGCTATGCGCCTACGGTACGCGAAAACTCCGCGTAAAGGGCATACCGCTTGTATCCCTCTTCTTTCCTGTCCTGTTTAACGCCGTCATTGTCGGCGCAGAAGTTGTAATCGTTTTGCCGGAAGGCATTTCCCTGCAAAACCTTACACTGCCGGCTTTTTTGCTCAGCGCTTTATGGGTGGGTTTAGGCGAATTAATTGTCTGCTATGCGGGAGGCATCCCGCTGGCGTTGGCGATGGACCGCACAAAGCTCTCCAAACTTCTGCAATACAAATAAACAGTTGAACAGCACCGTCCTTTTATGTTAAAATCATAGAAAAGGACGGTGTTTTATTATGGCAAAAATCCTGGTTGCAGATGACGAACAGTTGATTCGACAATTGGTATGCGATTTTTTACGCGAGGCAGGTCATACCACCGTAGAGGCCGCTGACGGCGCACAGGCAATCTGCCAATTTCAAAAGCATTCGGATATTGCACTGGTTCTTTTGGATATTATGATGCCTGAAAAAGACGGTTGGGAAGTCACGAGGGAAATCCGTGCGCAATCGGACGTGCCGATTATTCTGCTCTCGGCACGCGGGCAGGAATTTGACCAGCTGACAGGCTTTGAAGCAGGTGCGGACGAATACGTCACAAAGCCGTTCAGTCCCGTGGTGCTTGTAAAGCGCGTAGAAGCACTGCTGCGCCGCCATGCGGCGGACACCGAGCCGGAAACATCCGCCTATTGGGGCTTAACCGTAGATACCGTTGCGCACGAAGTCAAATGCGGCGGCACGCTGATTTCGTTGACACGCAAGGAATATAATATTCTAGTAAAACTGCTGTCGGCGGTCGGTCGGGTGTACACCCGCGAGCAGCTCCTGGATGACGTCTGGGGCATGGATTATTTCGGCGACACCCGTACCGTGGACTCCCATGTGGCACGTCTGCGCACTAAGCTCGGCGCATGGGGCGACGAACATATAAAGACCGTATACGGCGTTGGCTACAAAATTCAGGAGAAGAACCATGCGTAAACCGAAAAGCCAAAAATTCAGAAGTATCCGCGTCAAGCTTTTTCTGCAAATCGGTGCCATTTTTCTGCTGGCAGTGCTGTTTTTGCTTGCACTCAACCGATGGTATATGCCTGTCATTTACACCTATACCACACGGCGCAACATGCGCGAAATCGCCGAACAAATCGATGTGCTCGACCCGACTGCGGCGGACTTCGGCGCGCGGCTTTCTTCCTTTGAAAAAGGCGAAGGTCTGAGTATAGATTTGTACACGGCAGACGGTAAACAGCTGTATCACGGCAAAGACCCCCTGTTTGTCGCAGGCGGCAAGGTCACCGTTACGGAGCGGCGCGAATATAAGGACGGCTCCTACTTTGAAACCCAGCTGTTCGAGCGGCAAAATACAAAATTTATTGTATATGTACGCACGCTCAAAAACGGCTGTACACTCGAAATGTACAGCAAAAAAAGCACCGTGGACAACAATGCCGATTCCGCGGTGTGGGTCATGACCGTAACCAGCATCGCCGCGCTTTCCGCCGCACTGCTGGCCGTATATTTTTATTCCAAACGGTTTACAAAGCCGCTGATTGAAATGCGCAACGTCACAAAAGGCATTGCACAAACAGATTTTTCCAGAAAATGCTCAGCTGAAACCGCGGACGAAATCGGCGAACTGGCAGGCAGTATCAATCAGCTGTCCGCCTCTTTGGAAGAGACACTGGCAGATTTGAGTGAGAAAAACCGCAAACTGCAAAACGATATTGCCCGTGAACAGCGGGTAGATAAAATGCGCAAGGATTTCATCGCCAACGTGTCGCATGAATTAAAAACGCCCATTTCCATTGTGCAGGGCTATGCCGAAGGGGCAAAGCTTTTGGCACAGTCGGGCAGCGGCGAAAAAGCGGGCGAATACTGCGATATTATTATCGCCGAAGCACAAAGAATGAACCGATTGGTTTTAGAACTGCTGGAGCTCTCACAGTATGAGTCGGGAGGCATGTCCGTACAGGCACAGGTCTTTGATTTATATGCGCTGGTTTCGGAATACGTGCGCGCCAATCAGTTAAAATTTGAAGAAAAGGGGATTGACTTCTCTTTTTCTCTGCCGCAAAACTGTATGTGCTTTGCAGACAGAATAAAAATACAAATGGTCTTAAATAATTATATCTCGAACGCTTGTGCACACGCTTCAGGCGGTAAAGCGGTGCGCTTAACCGCAGAATTTACAGACGCAACACACTGCCGTGTCACCGTATTTAACGAAGGCGCGCCGATTGCAGACGAGGACCTTGGAAAAATTTGGGACAGCTTTTACCGCGCGGACAAAGCACATTCCCGCAAAGAAGGACGGTACGGACTGGGACTGTCTATCGTCAGCGAAATTCAAAAGCTGCACGGACAGGCGCGCGGTGTGCAAAACGTGCCGAACGGAGTAGAATTTTGGTTTGATATACAGCGTGTACCGTCCGAAGGGTGATTGCCCTTACACGGCAGATTTTGCATGCAGTTCGTTTCTGGCCTACCTCCCTATAAATTTGCAAGGAACCTCCCGCAGCACAAGGCAAATCAGATACACACATAGGGGTGGGCATACAGGCATACAGATTAGACGGTTGAAATATCAACCGTCTTTTTTTCAAATTTCCGCCATATATATACTATGTGGGAAAACGGGGACGAAAGGGTGACGGGTATGCAGTATATATTGTTAACCAAACGAAGCATTTTTGTGGCAATTACACTCCTGATTTCGGCGGTTTTGGTCGTTTCGGGGGTTTCTGCCCGCTATGAGACGGCACAGGCGGCCAAGACACAGGAACGAAAAATCCCTGTGTACTGTGTAAACACGGGTGAAAAGAAAATTGCCGTAACCTTTGATGCGGCATGGGGTGCAGAGGACACGGAAGAATTACTGGCGATTTTACAGGAGTACAATGCCAAAGCGACTGTATTTGCGGTCGGCGATTGGGTGCGGAAGTATCCCGATGCGGTGCGGGCGTTTTATGACGCAGGACACACCATCGGCAACCACTCCGATTCCCATAAAGCCTACAGCAAGCTGTCTTTGGAAGAGATTCAGGCGGATATACAGGCATGCAATGCGGAAATTGAAAAAGTCACAGGCAAGCCGCCCCGCCTTTTACGCGCACCGTCGGGGGATTATTCAAACGACACCCTGACCGCAGCCGAAGGACTCTCAATGCAGACCGTACAATGGTCTGTAGACAGTCTGGATTGGCAGGGACTTTCCGTGGAAGAAATGGTCACCCGGGTGACGGGCGCAGCAGAAAACGGGTCGATTCTTCTATTCCATAACGATGTAAAAAACACACCGGAAGCGCTTCGGCAGATTCTCAAAATACTGTCGGAGAAAGGGTACCGGTTCGTTACAACCGAAGAACTCCTGTATTGGGAAGATTATCGGATTGACGGCACAGGAAAACAATATAAACTCGGGCAATAAACATATTTATGAAAAGAGCAGAGGCTATGCCTCTGCTCTTTTCATAACCATTGAAAAACGGCTAGAGATTCTTCCGCCGCACAGATTCTGTTAATCCATATATACATCTACGACATTTTCATCGGTTTGCAATGTGGAAATAATCATTTTCAGCGCATCATCGGTTTTCGGGAAAATCAAAACCTTAATGGTCGATGTTCCCTTTTTCTTGCGCAGTTTGGAATCGCTGTCATATAAAATTTCCATGGAGTGTATCACAGTGCCCGTGCGCTTAATCAGCTTGGAAAGCGCGGGGACCTGCTCGGCAAGGTCCTTTACCTCCACATACAGTGCTTTTCCCGCCTTGCCCCTGACAATAACCTTCTTTAAGGAATTCAGCGTCATATAAATGATAAATGTACCGACCACCGCGCCGATATAAAATCCGCTGCCGACAGCCAGACCGATACACGAAACCGCCCAAAGGCTCGCCGCCGTGGTCAACCCCTTTACGGAAAAGCCCTCGCGCAAAATTGTGCCTGCGCCCAAGAAGCCCACACCGCTGATAACCTGTGCAGGCATGCGGGAGACATCGATATTATCCGGAAAATTGTCTGTCATGAAAACGGCCGTCAGCATTACCAGCGCGGAACCGACAGAAACCAAAATATGCGTTCGAAAGCCCGCGGGGCGGTGTGAGTGTTCCCGCTCAAAGCCAATCAATCCGCCCAAAAAGGCGGCAAGCCCCAAACGCAGTAAAGAAATCAGCGTGTACCGTACCGCGCCGACATTCCAAACCGTAAGGAGCGTTTCTTTTATTTCTTCCATAACTCATCGCCATGCGATACGGGTCTGCGCATGTAGTACGCAGCGCGGTATCGTTCCTTTCCGTTTTTTAGAAGTAAGCGACAAATCCAACCCCGATTCGTTGGCTTACTGTATTTTCTTGAACCGCGGAATGCCTACAACAATCCCAGCCCAAATCAATTCAAACAGCAGAATTTCAGGCACACCCGCCTGCGTCAGCTGGGTGAAAAAGCTCAACACTGCCATCAGCATGACGCTCAACCCCACACCGATATACAAAAGAATTTGTGACAGGCGGTATTTTTCCTCCAGCACAAAGGCGGACAAAAACGCCCGCAGGAAAGACGGCGTACGTCCGCTGTGCAAAATCGCGCAGGGTTCTTCCTTCGGCGGTTCTTCCGCCAATTCGCGGAACATTTCCCCGGCTACGGGGTTAATCATTTTTACAAGATTGTGCGGCAAATCAAAATACTGCTCTACCATGCCCTCGGTAATATTGGGGTCTGCCGTGCGCACCAAAATGCCGACGCCGTATTTTTCCAACTGCTGTAAATACGCAGTCAACCGTTCATTTGCGGCGTATTCCACCACAAACAGCGCGGCCGTTTTGCCCTCAACAGCCAAATACAGCACCTCACAGCCGTCCCTGCAAAAATGCTTTTCTTCTTCCTTGGACGGCGCATCCACATTATGCTTTATCAGTAAATCACGGCTGCCGACCAGCACCCTTTGATTATAAATCCATCCGGAACAGCCCAAACGTTCCTCATAAGAAAGAGATTCCACCTCGGGCAACATTTCGGTTTTGGACTGGATTACACCATCGAACACAGCCGACAGTGTGCCGCCTGACTGAATGGTTACAGCCGCAGTATACAAAAGCGCTTCATCCACGCGCATTTTATGATAAATTTTCATGCCGCGTAAACGGCAGCGGGCGGCGTCAAACAAATCGGCGGCATCCAAGACCACCGCATTTGCAGAGGTTGCGTCAAAAGCCGCATCATACCCCGCAATCATAGCACCCTCACGCAGAAGCGGTTTGTTGACACTGCGCAGAGAAACAGCAGACGCACTGACCGCAGACAGCGGCAGACCTGCCAGTACAACCGCGGACATTGCCGAAACGCCCGTGAACACCTCGCCCGACACAAAACAGGTTACCGCACCGATAATGCCTGCGGCAATCAGCACCACAGGCAGTGTCAGCGCATATACCTCCGACACCGAATCGTTCTGCTTTGCGGTTTCCACAAATTTTGCAGGGAATGTAATGCGCTTGCTGTAGCGCACATCCGGGTCGCCGAGCAAAAGCCCACGCCCGATTTCAAAAGCCGTTTCGGGAGACGTAATCCTGCCAAGCGCATAAAAACGGTTATATTGCTGTGCAGCCATTTGAAAATCGGCAATATCATTTTTCAGTTTTTGCCTTCTGCCTGCAAAATACAATACATAGGCAAGCATTGCTACCGCTGTATACAGCGGAACAGAAAGCAAGCGCTCCGGAAACGCGAAAGAAGCCGCCGCCTGTATGCAGGCAAACAGCCATGCACACAGCAGGCCTGTTTCAGCAGTAACATTCCCGTGCACCAGATTTTTCACCGCTGTTTTTTCCTCTGTAAAGCCTGCCAGCATCGCCACACCCAAAAAGGCGCAATGTGCCGCCGAATAGACCGCCGCACTGTCATTAAACAGTGCGAAGCCGCCCGTCAGACGGAGAATAAACGCAGACGCCGCCGAAGCCAGCATTAAAATAATATAAATCACCAAACGGAGCGTGCAGCTGCGTTTTTCCGCAAGGAAAATATCATAAACCGCCTGCGCGTCCTTCGGACCGTAAAACTCACGCAGCACCGTGACCGGCGGTACTGTTCTGCGCGGCTTCTGCCGCCGACTGCGGCGGCACTCTGCGGACGGCTGCGACAATATTTCCCCGTCAGAATCCGATGATTCCGAAAGTATTTCCGGCACATCAATGCGCGCCTTGGTTTTTTCCTCCGCCGTATCGGATACGGTCAAATCCGCGAATTCCTCATCCGGTTCGGGGGCATCCTCATCGTCTTCGGCCGCTTGCAATCCGGGGAACAAACGGAATCTTTTCGCTTTTTCGCGGCGACGCGCCAAAAGCGTCAGCTCCGCCTCGGTCTCATCGATGCGCGCAACCGATTCTTCCGTATTGTCAAATCCCTCTAACATCATCTGGTCGGCAAGCGGGGCATCGGCATCCGCCCGAAGCTCCTCTGCCGCATAATTTTTCAGTGTTCCTTCCTGCACCCGCGTTTGGGCGGCACGCTGTTCTTTTAATTCATCCTCGGGCAATACAAGGGTCGGAATCGCCTGCAAGCCGTCTGTGCCCGCTTGCGTCTGCGTTTTTCGCACAATAACGCCGGGCTTTTCAATCGTTTTCGGCGGGAGCTGTGAAAGCAGTTCTCGATGCTCCTGTGTTTTCTCTATCTTCTGTGCAGGACGGTTTAAAAACCGTTCTCTCTGCGCATTGGTTTCCATCACGCTTTTTTTCGGAATCGGGTCAAACTCACCCGTGGTGGTACGCAAGACCCTCGTGCCGATTTTATGCTCGATTTCCGCATGATGCACGGCGTGCGACTCCACCTCGTTAAACACGCGGGTCTTTTCTATGGTGATTTGCCCCGGAATCGTCTGCGGCTCTTCTGGGTCAGAAACGGGCTCGGCTTCCGCCTCCGACGGTTCCGACTGCGGTATAACCCCCGACAGCAGTGCAGGAATGTCTTCTTCCTCTGCGGCAAGCTCAGGCGTTTCCTCCGAGATGGTTTGGATATGTTTTGCCGCCGCCTTTAACGAGGAGACCTCGGGTTTCGGCGCAGACATCTGCGGTTCTTTTTCTGCAGACGCGTCGGATGCAGAGCGGTTCCGTTCAGCAGGCGGCTCGGGTTCATCGACGGATAACAGCTGGTCTACGTCGTCGAGTGACCATATCTTCAAAGCATCTTCCCCTTGCATGGCTTTGACGTCCGAAAGGATTTTATCTACCGAAAGACCGGAAAAAATATCATTCTGTTCCATAATCATGCACGCCGTTCCAAAAGAATGCAAATGTATTCCTTTGTCCGGTATCGCTCCTTTCCAAGTAATTCGTAATCAGCCTCTTTGCGCCGCTATTTCATACATCAAAATGCCTGCCGCCACAGAAGCGTTCAGTGAATTGATTTTACCTTTCATGGGCAAAGACACAATAAAATCGCATTTATCGCGCACCAGTCTGCCGATTCCTTTTCCTTCCGACCCGACAACCAGTGCAACCGCGCCCGAAAAATCGGTTTGACGGTAGTTTTCACCGTCCATATCCGCACCGTAGACCCAACACCCCGCTGCTTTCAGCGTATCCAGCGCCGCAGGCAAATTGGGCACACGCGCAACGCGCATATATTCCAGCGCACCCGCCGAGGTTTTCCCGACCGCAAAGCTGAGTGAAGCACTGCGGCGTTTCGGAATTACGACACCATGTGCACCCGCCGCCTCTGCCGTACGGATAATTGCACCGAGGTTGTGCGGGTCCTCCAGCTCATCACATACAATCACAAACGGCGGTTCTTCTTTTTGGCGGGCAAAAGCAAGAATCTCTTCCAGCGTAGCATACTCATGCGCGGCAACAAACGCCGCAACGCCCTGATGATTCGCACCGCCGCAAAGCGTATCCAGCTTTTTGCGGTCCGCCTCTTTCACCACACCGCCGCGTTCACGGCATATCGCCGCAAGCCGCGTTACGGCAGGATTTTTCTCCCCGCGCAGGATGTATAAGGTATCCACCGTCCGTTCCGATTTCAGTACTTCCGCAACGGCGTTTCTGCCGATGATTAAATCCTGCTTTTCCTGTGTCTGCATCCTGTTTCTTTCCCCGTTTCGCCAAGACAATATAGGTATACTTATTATATAATTATACCATATCTTGTGTGTATGTACAACATAAATTTTCTGTGTTTTTGTTGCCGAAGTGTGCAGTGAATGTACGCAAACCGCGGTGCAAATTTGTCATTCTGAGCGAAGCGAAGA
>DKUE01000038.1:0-36433 GCA_002490525.1 Ruminococcaceae bacterium UBA7212 | reverse complement strand
TTGTCATTCTGAGCGAAGCGAAGAGTAGCAAATAGGAAACGCCCTTATGTGTTGTTCCGCGAAGTTTTAACAGCGTTCGGCGGGGCATCTGCCTCTAAATATTCGTATGTATCCGTTGGCTTTTTTGCAAAAAAACAGGGCAAGGGGATAACCCTTGCCCTGCCGTTGTTTTGTTTGCACCAATCGTCTGCCTGACGTTGTGTGTTTCACAGGGAATGCCCGAAAGAATTATTCAATCGGCATCCAGCCCTCATCGCCGCCCTCAACGGGGCCGGTACCGATAGAGAGTGTGATAATATCTTCAACGTCATAGAGCGAAACATCAAATTCGGGTGCTGTATAAGCCTGTTTCATTCTAAGCTTTCTCCTTTCAAATTATAAGCAATCTGCTCACCAAACAATCACAGCGTCGCGATCATCGGGGGGCGGTGTTGTGGAAATGTCGATTGCCACAACATCGATTTGTTCAAATTGTACCAACTCAAAGTCGGGCGCTGCATATTGTTCGCTTTGCATCTTCATATTCAACCGTACCTCTTTGCTATATACAGCTTATTTGTTCACAAAACCAATATAGCTATTCACGATTGTTTCATAACTTGTGAGAAGCTTAGCCGTAGCGGGCTCTGCATAGAATGCATATTCGCCGTTGCCGTATTCAACGAAAGCTACATAAGTGACATCCTTGATGTTCCCTTGTGCTTTGAAGTCGATACGAGCGCCGAATTTTGCGCTTTCGCCATCCTTCTTCTGGATGTAGGTGGTATCAGCCGCCTGATAATCTGCAACATCTGCGCCCTTCGCAACCTCCACAGCTGTAGCCATGTCGAACGTACCGTCACCCTTGTAGCCAACGATACCGACACGTTTGATGTTGGTAGTCACTTTGCCGTCAACAACTGTCGGTTCAAAGTAGCTGTTCCAATCTTCCTCAGAAATCTCAGAAATTACACGAAGAGAGAACGGATTTGCCGCGGAAATAACCGGAGCAGTCTTCTCATCATTCAGTGTCATCTTAACCTGAGCAGCATTCTTGGAAACTACAGGACCTGCGGGAGTTTCACCCGCAACAGTCAATTTAATCATAGAATTGGTTAGATTAAACTCGGTTAAAGCTGTACGAGTAACTCTTGTAGAATCACCATAATAAGAGATATTTGCAGAACCCGCAGCATAAGCCGCTTCCGGTACACCAATCCAAATTTCGTCTCCAGGATTAACAGAATCTGAAACGGTCATTTGGAACTGAACATAAGACTCACCCGGCACAGGATTCCATCTATTCGCAGCCGAAGTTGAGCCACCAACGAACTGAATTGCTCTAGTAAACAGAGCTTTTTCTTCATCAGTGAAAGTTTTTAAAGATGCAACATTAAAGTTCATGTTGCCAGCAGTACTATTTTGGTTCGCATAAGTTGCAGCATGCTCACCAACATAGGTTCTGAATTCGGGAATTGTCGAACCAACAGGAGTAAGTTGATCCGCATTGAAAGCGATAACTGTACCACTGCCAGCAAGATTCGTCTTTGAGCCCGGATCAATGTGCACATCAAATGTTACAACATCGCCCCGTTTAACTGTTGTTTTATCGGCAACAGTGCTAATAACGACTTCACCTGTTTTGTTTGCGGGATTATACGTATACGCACTCGCAGCAACGGTTAAGCAAGAAATCAGCATAATGAATGCCATAACAACAGAAAGCACTTTTTTGCGCATTGTCATTATTTTTCCTCCAAATACACTTGTTTATATACCCTTCATTGCAGCAACAGCAGCAGCAGTTTCAGCCTGTGTCGGGAAATCAGTGTATCCTGCAACACCTTCAATATAGCTCAAATCGTTGCCGTCAATCCAACCATCGCCGTTAACATCAGCAGCCATACTCCCGACCGTACCATCGCCACCGGAAAAGTCAAAGTCGCTGTAACCAGCTATACCTTCAACAAAAGTGATGTCATTACCATCGACCCAGTCATCGCAGTTTGTGTCGCCAAAGAAAATGAACAAATATGTCTCGACAACATTTCCATCGTTATCAAGCAATTCAATTGTTGCTCCGGTGCTCATAACACCATAAGCATTTTTAGTAACACGGATCGAACCGGCAGGTGTGGCTAAAGCATCTTCAATGGATTCACCCATATCGGTGCCAACACCATAAATAAATCCTGCACCATCGTTGCAGAGGGATACTCTGTCAATCACAACGCCATTTGCTACGCCTGTTTCAGAAAGCTGAAGTTCGGGAGCAGCTGCAGAGCCGACTGTGACAGATGTGTTTTTCAATGTGAAAGTTTGACCGGTGGTTTTCACCTCAGAAGTTACACTGGAGTTTGCATATGCACCGCAGTAGAGCTTACCGCCCTTATTGCTATCTGTTTTCTGGTCTGCAAGCTTCAATTCCACCGGAGAAACACCGTTTGCCTTCGCGTTTAAACGGAAGGTAAAGAGTGTAACATTGTTCAACGATTGCGCCTGCGCACCGGCAGCGCTCACCGGAACAAATGCGACCGTAAGGCATCCGTTGCTGTTGAACTTTTTAACGTCGGTTGCACCCGCGCCGAAAATATCAGCTGAGGTGAAAGAACCGGCATCAAAGTCAAACAAAGATGCATCATAGTAAATCGGGACAGAGGTCGGGCCTGCGTAATAATCTGTAGTGAGTTTTACGCTGACCGTAACGGCGCCGCCGACTTCAACCTGTGCTACATCCGTTGTGACTTCGAAGGTTGCGTTTCCTGCGCCCGCGGCAAGCGAGCCGAACGCAAACATCGTTGCAAGCATAACAACAGCTAAAACGATGCTCATCGCTTTTTTAGCTTTTGTCATAAAATCCTCCTTATAAAAATCTTCCCATATAATATACAGGATGCACCGAAGAAAGTCAACAGAAAAAACCTGCCAACACAAACTTTGCCGTCATCCGCCAAGCAGCTATCACTCCACTTTGCAGACACAAATGTGGTGAACCGTCAAAATCTGCTTCCGTACAAGATGCTTTTCAACTGTACATTAAAATCGATGCAATTGAAATGTATTTCATTGCATACAAGGAATTTTGTTTCCGCCCGACCGGAGAAGCCGGGCGGAAACCTTTGTGGATTTTCTTACTTGTGCTTACGCACGGGACTGCGGGATATCTGTTGCACCGACAGCCGCTTCAAAGATTGCAGAGTAGTCAGCAAGTGCAACTTCGTCGCTGCTTGCGACCATAGCCGCATCTCTGTAAACGCCTGTAAGTTCATGGACACCGCTTACAGTCTGGTCAACCAGCGCAGCATCGAACGCATCGATTGCGCCGTCACCGTTTACGTCACCGTAAACGACGATGTGGTAAACTGCAACTACACCGACGCCTTCCACAGAAAGGGTAATTGTCGCGCCGGTACCGTAACCAAGTGCGGTAGAAGCAGGTGTCATTTCCGCAGTGTAGCCCTCCGGAGCAGAAACTGTCAGGAGTGCAAGAAGCTCTTCAGCAGAGTTCACAGTACCGGGGGTAATGCCGTCGATAATCTTATCCAGCTGTCCAACCGAAGTATCTTTATCGGGGTTATTTCCCTCGTCCGGAATAATCTGAATTGCGCAGGTGAACGCATTCATAGCTGCTTTCAAAGCATTGTATTTGCCCTCAGCTCTCCACTGTGCGGTAGCTGTAAGGCGACGGTCGCTGTTTACAAATGCTTTTGCGGAACTGCCGTAAAGAATTGCGGGTTCGCCTTCTGCATCCGTGTACTCATAACCGAGTGCAGTCAAAAGATTTGTCCATGCAGCTTTTACTTCAGCCGCATCTTCAGAGCCGTTTGCAAGCTTATAAAGACCGGTGTTTGCAAGCATGGTTTCAGCTGTAGCAATCAAGGTGTCCAAATCACTGTAAACGCCCTGATCTCTGCAGGAATCCGTCTTCAAAAGCAGTTTGTTTTCAGCAACAAGCAATGCATATTTTGCATCGAATGCTTCCTGCTGTGTTGCAGCAGCATTGTCGTTAACTGTTCTTGCCGCCGCCAAGGCTTCGGTATAAACAGCGTAAGACTCTGCTGTGTAAAGGTTTGGATCGAAATTGCGTGCGTCAGCAGTTGCAATTTCTCTTGCAAGGAAGGTCTTGTCGGTTGCCTTTACAAGCGCATGATCATGTGCCAACTGCAGGTTTTCAGCGGCGATTGCCACGTCATAGTCGAACAACGGAGCCGCTTTCCATTCTGCTATTGCCGCATTGTAGTCAGTCATGTCCGGCTCAACTACAGTGTTTTCAATCAAGCTCTTCGTGAAGGCATCTGCTTCAGCCGCGATAATCGCGTCAATCTTAGCAGCATTCAAGCCTTCGCCACTGATGTACTTCTCGGGTGCAACAGGTGCAGTCTGACCCGCGATAATGCTGTCAGCCGCTCTCTGCGCCTTTTCGTACTTCGTGTAACGGTAGAACTCTACGTTCTGGTAGTTAACACCCTCAGTGCTGGCGTAAACCGTATTCAGCAAGCTGATATCCGCACCGTGGAAGAAGTTGCCGATATTCTCATAGGCAGCCTTCAAACGTGCCACAGATGCTTCTGCTTTCGGCATCCAGTCCGTAATCATAGTTGCCGCAACGTACGGCATTTTGATAAGACCTGCTGCCTCGGTAACCGCTGCAACATATTCATCCCAAGCTGCCTGTGCGCCGGGCATGTTGAAATCAATACGGTCAACTGTAATGCCGGCACCGGTTACTTCTTTCGTCAAATCTTCCAGACCGTAATCGGTGTAGTAAACAAAGATTACGCCGTCTGTAACAGATTTCTGCGTTAAACCACGCTTAAACTTAACTGCGAACTGACCCATATCATAGATGCCGTAAGGAATATCGTCAGCCGAAACGCCTTCTTTTACTTTGTAAAGGCTGGCGGAACCGGGTGCACCCATTTTTGCGATGGACAAAATGGTGCTGCACTTATCCAACTGAGACATGTCCGCTTTTACTTCATTCAAAGTTGCGTGTCTGAAATAGTTTCCGGCTTCACCGACAGGCGCGGTATCAGAGGTTACGCTCTGCACTGTTGCAGCAGCGGTGATATTGTAATGCTGGAAGGAAGTGGAGTGGCTGGATACACTAGCATAAACGTCTTTTGTGAAGACATATTGGCTATGTGCGTCTCTGGTAATGTCCATATTGGACGAAGCCGCTTTTTGTACATTTTCATCGGAATCGGTCAAAGCAAGGTAAGAATATGCGTTTGCAACATAAGTATTGTCGCTGTAAACTTCGCCGTTTGCGTTGTAAACCTTGTAATAAACTCTGTAAATTACAGGCTGTGCAACGGAGAAGCTGCCGGAAAGGGTCAGCTGTACGGATTCGCCTGCCGGAATCTTGCCTGCAGGAACACTTACAGTTATGCCCTCTACGCTTGCAGTTGCATGGTCGATTTCGATTTCATAGTTCGAGTTGTAAGCATAATTGCCATCAGCATCTTTGTACTGACGTTCCATGCCGTTTGCGTTATTCTTAACGGTAATGGTGCCCTCCAAAGTACCGGGGGCAGAGCCGTTGTAAGAATATCTCGGCGCGCTAAGCGTTGCCGCTTTGAAGAACTGATCGTTTGTGGACCAACCAATCAGCCAGTTCAGGAACGGAAGGACTGTGTTAATCAACGCAACACGGCACTCCGAAAGTCTCGGAAGCAATCCGCCGACCAAATTGGCAAGGTTTGTCTTGTTCAAAAGATAGTTGATGTTGTTGTAGGAATCTGCAATCAAATCTGCTTTGCCGGAATCGCCGAAACGAGCAATGTCGTTAATCAGCTTGCGCACAACATAGAAGAGTGCAGACTCAAGACTCATGGTTCTCAGGCAGGAATTGTTCGGAATTGCAAACATGCCTACCAGCTTGTTTACATCCAATGCAAGAATTGCGTCAACCAAGTTGCCGCGAAGCGCCTGCTCAAGAACGGTAGGATATTCGGTCGGAGTCACATTCAGGACTTCGTTCACCGGAAGAAGAGAGGAAAGAATGGTATCCAGTTTCTGCCACGGATCCTCAACCGTATTTCTGTTGATTGTAAGACCGCTGGTGTTCACAAGATTGCCCATCTTCCAAGCGCCGGTTGCGCCGTTGTCGTCTTCCAACGCCCAGTCGATAATGAAATCAACTGTAGCTTCCCAAGTGGGAATGCCGGAAACAGTCAAATCAGCAGCATGCCATGTCTTTTTCGCAACAAAGCCGCCGAGTGCGGGATCGGTCAGTGCCAAGTCCGCAATGTTGTTCAGATAGAACACACCAATCTGAGAGCCCATGGTCAGAATAATATCGAGCCATTCTGCATCCGTATGGGTTTTCAGTGTAGATGTTGTATAGTTCTCATAAATCAGGTCATCGAAATCATTGCCCGGAATGAGCTGTGTCGCAAGCTCGCGAACAACGACTGCGCCGACTTCAAGCATAGAATTAATGTTAGCATAAGCCGGAAGCACGACCTGCGGCATCAGGCTTCTTGCAAGGAACGCAAGAAGAACTGCAACGACCTTCTGGTTAGAAGCGCCGGAGTCGCTCTTGATGATTGCAACAAGGTCTTCATCATACAAATCCTGGAAGATTCTGTCGCCGCTGTTTGCATCGAGATTCAAAATCGCGGTGAAAGCATTACGGATGTTCGGAATAATCTTGGAGTTGTCGCCCGCTTCCCAAGTGAAGCCGAGAACGTCTGCATTTACGCAATCGCCGAATGCTTTCGCAATCAGGTTGTTTACCTGGGAGAGAAGCGTGTTTTCATTAGATGTTGAAGACGCCGGAATGAACTCGTTCAAATAATCGTCTGTGATTTCGTAATTGAAATTCACAAGAGTGAAGAATTCATTGATGTTGGAGAGGTCAGCTTTGTAAATCTGGTCCTCAAAGCGATAATAGTGATTGTCGCCGATTACGGTGTAATCCGACCACTCCCACAAATACTCGCCCTGTTTGCCGAAGAATGCGTCCGTTGCGGAATAACCGGGCAATGCCTTCACGGCATCGCTGTTCACATCGCCGACATAGGAATAGCTCGCGCCGAGCCATTCACCGAGCAACTTTTTGACGGAGCCGTTCAATACGGTCGGAGCCATTGTCCCAAAGACATAGGGAATCATGTCATACAGCATCTTCGCAGGTGTATTGGCTGTGATATCCATAATGGTACCCGCTTTGCCGCTTGCCGCGAGAGAGGGAAGCCAATAGCTGCCGTTCTTGTAGTATTTCAACGATTCGCCGGTTGCTTTTTCATAGGTATAGTAACCGGTTGCTTTGCCTTCTGCGTCGACTTCCGCCTTCTTGTCGAAGGTACCTGCTTCAGCGACATATTCGGATTTTGCCGTGTCATAAACATAGCAGGTGAAGGAATCGCCGTTCTTGACATAATAGACTCTCTTGTTGTCTTCCGCAGTGGGAAGCGTGTGATTGCTGACAACCGCGCCGGAAGCATCTTCCTTATAGGTCGTGGTGCTCTGCGGTTTGCTGAAAAGACCGATTACGAAATTCTTAACGAGACTGTCCATATCGCTATGTGCAGTAATCGCATTGATTTCAGCCATCGTGTCGTCTTTTCTCTCAAACAGAGGCGCAATCATGCCGGCAATCAAGCCGGGGATGTCGTTGATATATTTTTTGAAGGGTCCTACAAGCTGACCGACGATCTTACCGAAATTGATAGAACCGTTCACAACCTTTTTAATGATACCAACGTTATCCGAATTGCCGAGTAACTCAACCAAGGAATACAGAACATATTCCGAGCCGGTGTCAGCACTGCTTCTGCGATATGTTTTGACTGCATTGATGTTCAGGTTTTTCAAGTCGCCGAGCAAGCCGATACCGCCTGCAAAGCCGAAGGTACTGCCGCCAACAATTTCAACAATACTGTTCAGCGCGCTGTCAATGCTTGTCGCATCCAAGGTACCCAAAATGGAAAGGTCCTGTTTAATGTTCAAGCCCGCCAGCATTTCATCCAGCCAGTCCAAAATCATATCTGCACGGACGTCCACGGACAAACGGGTTACGGTGTCGATCTCATTGTAACCGTTGAGTGCCTTAACAGCCTCGCTGGTCTTATACTCTTTTGTATAAGCCGAAGCCATAACGGACATCGATGAGAAAATCATCAGAACTGCTAAGAGAACGCTTAACAATTTGGTTGACTTTTTCATAAATGTTTTCCTCCTGTAATTTTTAATTCACATTACAGAAATAATGTGTTTTGCCCTTACAAACCGCCTCGGTGTCGGGCACACACCGAACGTTTTGGAGCATCCAATTGCTGCTTCCTCTGACCAACCGTACAGACTTTAATTCGCGCGGCAGGATTGGCAAAAGCGCTCTAATCGACCCGGACGCCCTCCACCGTTCTCCGCTTTTCAGAAAACCGGCGGAAGACGAATGATACACATCCGAGCAAAATGACCGTAGGATATGTATCTTAATGGCATGGGACTTGTCCCCTGCGCCGCACACAATGCAACGCAAAACGGACATCTTCTAAAAAAGAAGATACCTTGCCCCATAACACTACTCCTATGGTTACTAAAATTATAGGATTTTTATTTATAAATGTCAATAAATTATTCCTTGATTGTTCTCGTTTTTATGAAATGAACAAATAAATTTGTGATTTTTGGGCAAATTGCAAGAGAACTTTTGTCGACATTGTTGAAGTATTATGAACAGTTTGTGAACAAAATGCAAATATTCGGTTTTGACCGAGTTTTCAACACAGTTTTGAACATTTTCACTGTTTGTCAGTGTTTTTTACGATAGTGGATTGGATTTTCAAAGGCACAATATATAGTAGTATGTAAAAAAACGGCCCGCCGCCGAACTACGGCGCGAGCCATTTCAAAACCTTTTCCTGTGTTGGGTTATTTCATTTGCAAATGGGCTTGCAGCTCTGCCATAAAATCAAAAGCTGCATCGTACCCTTCGGCATCGGCGCTGTAAAGCACTTTAAAAAGATGCCCCTTGTAAAGAAAGTACAGCATTTCCGAATTTTGGAAAACACCGCTGTCCCCTTTTACGCATAACTTCATCAGCCGCGCCTCATTGCCGCTGAACTGTATCGGTTCCTCGGAACTGACCGTACCGCTGTATTCGGCCTTCGCTTCTTCGGCAATTGCCGCCACAACCAGCATCTGCTCTTTCGCGTAGCTTTCCAAGGTTTGTCCCTCCGGCAAATCCCCTAAATCCGTAATCTCTATGGTTGCCTTTCCGACTTTTTTTCTGAGTTTTGTGCCGTTCGGCTCCAGTTCCCAGCCATCAGGCGCCGTCAAAACATAAGATGCGGTTTCAATACTGTCGTTACGGGAAATTGCTTCGGGAAAGGTTAAAATCGCCGTTTTATTTTCACCGTTTTCGTCCGTTGCTTTTTTACCGTTCTCATCTGTTACAAGCACAACTAAATTGCCGTTGCCGTCCACTACGGTATTTCCCTCATCGTCTGTAACCAGAACATACTCCGTTCCGTCTTTCGCCTTGATTGTCGGTCCTTTGCCGCATGCGGCGAGGAGCGTCACAAGCATCAGCAAAACGCAGATGACTGCGATAATTTTATTATGCATTTTATTTTCCTCCGTTTCAAACTGTCGGATGTAAAAATTATAGGTTTTTTGCGAGGAAAAGTCAACAAAATATTCGTGAATTCTTTTTGAACGGGCCGCGCGGAGATGCAAACGGCGGGCAGGCACAGAGAAGAGACCTGCCCCTACACAGTCGGTTCGCTGCCGTCGAGGTGTTTTTCAGCCTGTTTTCAATCCACTTTAACGATATCGATACCGAGGTCCTGCAGCTGTACACCGTCCACTGCGGCGGGACATTCCGTCATCGGTTCGGAAGCATTCTGTACCTTCGGGTACGCGACCACATCGCGCAGAGAGGATGCTTTCAGCATTTGCATGCACAGACGGTCAAGCCCGATGCCCATGCCGCCGTGCGGCGGTGCGCCGTAACGGAAGGCATCCAAAAGATAGCCGAATTTTTCCTGGGCTTCTTCCTTTGTCAGTCCCAAAAGGTCAAAAATGCGGCCCTGCAATTCGGGATTTGTAATTCGAATGGAACCGCTGGACATTTCAATGCCGTTGAGCACCAAATCATATGCCTTTGCGCGCACCTTTGCCTTGTCGGTTTCGAGGTATTCGAGGCACTCATCCATGGGCGCGGTGAAGGGATGGTGCATGGCAACGAATTCGCCCAATTCCTCATTATAGTCAAAGAACGGGAATTCGGTAATCCACAAAAGATTGAATTTATCCTGCGGAATGATATCCAGTTTCTGCGCCAAGGTCTGGCGCAGTGCGCCGAGCACCGACAGCACGTGGCTGTTGTTGGCATCTGCAACAACAAAAATCACATCGCCCGTCTCGGCTTTTGTCTTTTCTAAAATCGCCTGCATCTGTGCATCGGTCATAAATTTCGCAAAGGAAGACGCCATGCCGTCGGGATTCATCCGAATCCAGGCAAGACCCTTTGCGCCGATGCCCTTGACAAACTCGGTCAGCTTGTCAATCTCTTTTCTCGTGAGCGTCTTAGCGGCGTTTTTCGCAGTTATGGCGCGCACAGAGCCCCCGCCCTCAACAGCACCTTTGAATACAACAAATTCCGAATCGCGCACTGCATCGGTGATGTCGCAAAGCTCCATCCCGTAGCGGGTATCGGGTTTATCCGAGCCGTACCGCTCCATCGCTTCTTTATAAGTAAGACGTGGCAAGGGCGTCGGAATATCCACACCGATTGCCTCTTTAAACACGCGCTTCATGAAGCCCTCGCCGACGGCGAGGACATCTTCCATATCCACAAATGACATTTCAAAGTCGATTTGTGTGAATTCGGGTTGACGGTCGGCACGCAAATCCTCATCGCGGAAACAACGTGCCAACTGCATATAACGGTCAAAGCCTGCCACCATAGACAGCTGTTTATAGAGCTGGGGCGACTGCGGCAATGCATAAAAACTGCCCTTGTGGATGCGGGACGGCACCAGGAAATCACGCGCACCCTCGGGCGTGGAACGAATCAGCATCGGCGTTTCAATCTCGATAAACCCGTTTTCGTCAAAATAATCGCGTGTAATTTTCGCAATTTTGTGACGCATTAAAATGTTCTGCTGTAAATCGGGACGGCGCAGATCGAGATAACGGTATTTGAGTCTCGTCAATTCTTCCGTTTTGCAGTCCGATGAGATTTCAAAGGGCGGCGTTTCGCTCTTGGCAAGCAAGCGCAGCTCCTGCACCTCTAATTCCACATCGCCTGTGGGAATCTCTGCATTTTTTGCCGCACGCTCGCGCACAACGCCTTTTGCGGCAACCACATATTCCGAACGCAGGGTGAATGCCTTTTCAAACACTTCACGGTCTGTATTTTCGGTGAACGCCAGCTGTAAAATGCCCGTTCTGTCGCGCAAATCCACAAAAATCAATGCACCGAGGTCGCGCTGTTTCTGTACCCAGCCACAGACGATAACCTCTTCCCCGATATTTTGTGCGGTGAATTCACCGCAGTAATGTGTGCGTTTCCATCCGTTCATGGTTTCCATTATTTTGCACCTCCGATAATCTGTGCAAGGTCTGCTTCCGAAAGTCCCAGGTCGTCAAATCCCGCCATAGCATCATTTATGACGAGTGACTGAAAGGTATCGGTAAAATTGTCTAAAGAAATTTCCGTAAGATTTCCGTTCTGCATGTTTTTAAGCTGTGCTTTGCGTGTCTCCAGCTCCGTATCACCCAAAACGACCGTATACAGGGCACCGAGCTTATCCGCATATTTCATTTGCGCCTTCAAGCCGCGCGAAACAGTGTCAAACTGTGCAGACATGCCTTCTTCCCGCAAATCAAGCGCCAAGCGCGCCGCTTCGATGTTCGCCGCTTCGCCCATGCTTGCAATATATATATCGCATTTCGGGGGCACGGGCAATTCTGTTTTTTGCGCTTCCATTAACAGCAGTAAACGTTCAATGCCTAAACCGAAGCCGCATGCCGCCATCGGCTTGCCGCCGAGCTCTTCCAAAAGTCCGTCATATCTGCCACCGCCGCAGACCGTGCCCTGCGCGCCGATTTCGTTCGAAACGAATTCAAATACAGTGCGGGTGTAATAATCGAGTCCGCGCACGATTTCGGGATTGACGGTAAAGTCAATGTGCATGGCGGTCAAATACTTCTGCACCGCTTCAAAGTGTGCACGGCAGTCATCGCAAAGATAGTCGAGAATTTTCGGCGCACCCGCCGCAATTTCCGAGCAAACAGGGCTTTTGCAGTCGAGGATACGCATCGGATTGCGGTCGAGCCTGCCGCGGCAGGTATCGCAAAGCGCAGCCTTGTGCGCTTCAAAATAGGTTTTCAAGGCATCTTGGAATGCCTTGCGGCAAGTCGGGCAACCGATGGAATTAATCTCCAAAGTCAGATTCCGTATACCGAGGAAATTGAATACCGTGTGGGCAAGCGCAATAATTTCGGCATCTGCGGCAGGCGTCGCCGCACCGAAGGATTCCACGCCGAACTGGTGGAACTCGCGAAGCCGCCCTGCCTGCGGTTTTTCGTAACGGTAGCAGGATGTAAGATAATAAATCTTTTGCGGCAGGGGGTCATTGAACAACCCGTTTTCAAGGAAAGCACGTGCCGCTCCCGCCGTACCCTCGGGACGAAGCGTCACGGAACGCCCACCCTTATCTTCAAATGTATACATTTCTTTCTGCACCACATCCGTGGTTTCACCGACCGAGCGGTGGAACAGCTCGGTGTGCTCAAACACAGGCGTGCGCATTTCATAAAAGCCGAAATTTTCAGCCGTTTCACGCATGGCGCTTTCCACATACTGCGTTTTGTAGCTTTCCTTCGGCAATAAATCAAGTGTGCCTTTCGGCGCATTGGTAATCAGTGCCATGTAAAAGTCCCCTTTAAGTAGAGATTTTCCCCCTCTCAAAAAGAGGGGGAAACGCGATTTTTATGTTCTTATTTCGGATTGACGATGTCGCGCCAGTCGAGGTCGCCGCGTTCGAGCGAATGAATAATCGCCTCGGCCGTCGCAATATTCGTTGCCACGGGAATATTATGTACATCGCAAAGCCGCAGAAGGCTGTTTTCCTTCGGTTCATGGGGCTTCGGATTTAAAGGGTCGCGGAAAATCAGCAAAAGGTCAATTTCATTGCAGGCAATGCGTGCGCCGATTTGTTGGTCGCCGCCCTGCGAGCCGCTTAAAAACCGCGTGATTTTCAAACCCGTCGCCTCAGCGACCATTTTTCCCGTTGTGCCCGTAGCACAAAGATTATGCCGTGACAGAATGCCGCAGTAAGCAATACAAAACTGTGTGAGAAGTTCCTTTTTGGAGTCGTGTGCCATCAAAGCAATATTCATCGTTCTTTCCTCACTTTCTTTCATAATACAGATAAAACTTGTAAACCGTTTACTATAATATCAAAAAAAAAACAAGATTTCAACAATTTTTTTTAAAGAGATATAAATTTATGCGGGACAGCGCCGAATGCCCGTTTTCAAGCGGGTAAAACGCAGTGATTCACACAAAGCTGTCTTCTGCACCGTCAGGCGAAGAATTGCACATGGCACAAAGTAAATTTGTTCTGATGGAGATTCTTCGGCTCTGCCTCAGAATGACAAGCGGGAACAACCACTGTGTTGTTCCCCCGGGGGTCAACAGCTTTTCGCTCCTTCACAGAGGGATCCGGCACGCCATAGGCGTAACCGAGGGAGTTTTTCTGTGTCGCAGGTCTCAGCAGATTTCGCCTAGGTCATCGACCCCTACGATTTGTGCGTTACCGTTGGATTTTTGCAAATTTTCTGATTTGCTCGGGCGGACGTGGAAGTCCGCCCCCACACGGTAGAAACACTGCCGTTTATTTGTACGAATCTTCACATTCGCGTTTGCTTATTTTTTCGGCAGCGGCATCGGCTCGTCCGCAAATCCTGCAATATAATCCAGTGAAACATTATATAGCTTTGCAAGGACGATTGCATAAGTAAATTTCATATCAAATTTATCATTTTCATAGCGGTTCACGGTTTCCCGACCCACACCGATGGCGACTGCAAGTTCTTCCTGCGTCATCTCCATATCTTCTCTCAGGTCTCTTGCGCGCTGATTAAAAGTCGTATGTGCCACTCCTTTTCGGAAAGAATATAGCATAACTGACACATGTATCTTGGCTTTATGGCACAAGTGACATATAATAAAATAGTAATGTATGGCTCTGATTTGTGTACACCGAAAAAGAACGGGGAAATTTCCCCGTTCTTTTCGATTGTGTTCTTAAAATTTTCGCACCGAAAACGGCACCGCTTCGCCCAAAAGGCGCGCCGCGATACGGTCGAACGCCGACGCCGTCCGCGAAGCTATCCCCTTGCCGCACGGCAGTACACGCAAGCCTGCATCCTCGGGCACAGCGCCCAAAAATCGGATACCTGTTTCATCAATCATATCATCTGCGCAAAGATTTATACCGTCCCGCACAGCCGAAACACTGTAACGGTTCAAAAGCAGACGAAGCCGCTCAGGCGGTAAAATCTGCCAAAGCATTTCCGCCGTTTTCGCCGCCGCGCGGGCAGACACGCTGTCGGGCGTGGCAACCACCAGCGCTGTCTCGCTCGCTTGGGCAAGCATCGGTACAATACCGTCTACACCCGCACCCGCATCTAAAAAGCAAAAGTCAAAATCGACTGCCGCTTTTTCAAGCATCTGTGAAAATTTTTCCGCAGAAATCGGCTCAAAAAGTACAGCGGGAGGCATCAGCAGAGACAGTCTGCCTACGGCATCCGTCAAAAGCGCGTCGGACAGCATACAGTTTTCCGACACTACATCCTGCCACGTGTAAACCGCCGACTGTCCCAGCCCCGTCAGCAAGTCAAGCGAGCGGAGCCCCACATCACAATCCACCAGCAAAACGGATTTTCCGCGCGCGCAAAGCGCCCGCGCTATACAGACAGACAGTGTAGACTTTCCCACGCCGCCCTTACCCGAACAAATCAAGTACCGTTTCATGCCGTCCCCCGTTACTTTAAAATCGCATTGTAGCTGTCTTCCGCCGCAAACTCTCCCGTTGCCGTAAAATAGGCTCTGTAAATATCCGCCATCAAAACGGCAGTCGCAGAACCGCTGTTCAAATTCTCAATCGCAATCGCGACGGCAATTTCCGGGTCGTCATAGGGCGCAAAGGAAATCATAAAACCGTTCAGTCCCTCGACAATATCGCCGCCGACCTTGGCTTTGGATTCCGCCGTACCGGTTTTTGCCGCGACCTGCACGGGCAAATCCTTAAATGCGGACAGACGCGAGCCGAGACGGAGCATACCCTCTTTGACAATGCGCAGATTATTCTGAGAAGCGCCGACCTCGTTGACGACCGTACCCGTGTTTTCAAGCACGGTCTCCGCATAATCGCCGCTTTTGATGCTCTTGACGAGATGCGCCTGATAACGCGTGCCGCCGTTGGCAATTGTGGCGGCGTAATTCGCCAGCTGAATAGGTGTAAACAGGTTGTCGGACTGCCCGATTGCCGCCTGCACCGTATCACCGGGATACCAAATCCCGCCGTGTGCCTCACGGTAAGAAATGCTGGCAAGCACGCCTGTGGATTCGGGAATCTCGACCCCTGTTTTCTGCCCGAGCCCAAAGCGCGTGCAGTAATCGTTCATTTTATTGATACCCAAAAGCCGCCCCGTCTCATAAAAATAGATATTGCAGGACTGATTCAATGCTTCTTTCACATCGATACTGCCGTGATAGCCTAAGCATTTGAACGGTGTGTCGGGAAACTGCGTATACACATGGGTACAGCGGATATGCGTGCTCTCTGTTATAATGCCCTCTTCCAAGCCTGCCACGGCAATGGCGGGCTTCAGAGTGGAGCCGGGTTCATAGGTGGACATCAGCGCGCGGTTCCAAAGCGGAGAGGATTTATCCGCCGCCAACGTGCTGTAATCCTGATAATAGGTGGAAAGGTCATAGCTCGGATAGGTTGCACAGGCCAGCACCGCGCCCGAGTTTACATCGATGACCACTGCCGAGCCGACCGCGGGAATCGACTCCTTGTCGCGGTAATTTTGAATGAATCGCCCGAGTGCGTCCTGCACCTGCTTTTGGAAAACGGAATCAATTGTCAGAATCACCGCATCGCCGTCCTTCGGCGCGGTGGTCAGCTCCGAGGTCTTGTTGCCCTCGGAATCCGTTGTCGTGGTCATAATGCCGTTTGTCCCACGCAAGTAGGACTCCATGGCGCTTTCAATGCCGAATTTACCGATGGTATCGTCCATCGAATAGGCTCGTAAGGAGAGCGTTTGCTTATCCTGTGCAGACAAATCGGGATTGGCGGACTCTGCCTCAAATGCCTCTTTTTTCGCGTTGTATTCCTCGGCATTCAGCTTGCCGACCACACCCAAAATATGCGGTGCAATTGTGCCGTCCGTATATTTTCGCTTCGAGGTCACACGCACATCTACGCCTGTATACAGCGCACCGTTCTCCTTTACCTTTGCCGCCAATGCACCGGGCACCTCCTCGGCAAAGGTATAGGGATTTGCGGCGGAAAAGGCAATGCGTTTCAAAGAATAGCAGACCGATGCAATTTTGCGCGCATCCTCTTTGGAATAGCTCTGCAGACTGAATTTTTCAATTAAGCCGTCAAAGCAGTTCTGCGCCGTGGCATAGGCATTTAAATGCAGTACGTCGCGGGATTTCAAAAACGCAATGTCCGATTCCGCGTTTTCTTTATACTGAATATTGCCGTTCACATCAAATACAAGCGGCAAATCGTCATTCCATTCGACGCCCATATCTTCGGTCAAATGAATCAGCGCATACAGAATTTCATTGCGCTTTTCCTGCTCCGCCGTCGGCGGGAAATAGGACGCGTCCAAAACAATGGAATTCACCTGCTCGTTCACAACCAAAGGCACACCGTTGCAGTCAAGAATCTCGCCGCGTGCCGCCTCTACCGTAGTATTCACCGAGCGCAGTGCAACCCTTTGCGTGGAGTACTCCGCCGCGTTAACCACCTGAATCCGAAATAAATCGATGAAGAACGCAGAAAAAAGCACAGCGGCCGCCACAAAAAACGCCGTCGAACGGAGCTTTAAGCTTTTTTCATTTTTCCGTTTTTCATTCATATACTGTCACCGTCTTTTTATTTCATACCGGCCTTGATAAAACAGGCAGTTTTTGCTTGCAAAGCCCGGCTTTGCAAGCAATCGGTCTGCACAAACCTGTCATTCTGAGCGAAGTGAAGAATCGCACAGCGCACAAAGTAAATTGGATAAATGCGTAGGGAACAACCGATGCCGCATTCCGTAAAGTCTCATCAGCTTCTAATCGGGTCGCCGAGGTCGTCCATCCCTACACGGGTTGCGGTTCGCCGTTCGATTGTGCAGACTTCGCAGGCGCGCGATGCACGCCCCTGCGGATTGCGCATCACCGCCGCAGTTTTGTGCGGTTCATCACCGCACGCACCAGCAAATAAATCACGGGTGTAAATAAAACGGAGAACACCGCCGACGGCAGGTAATAACGCACAAACAGCCAGCCCGCGCTGTCCACGCCCTCGGCGAGCACAAAAAACACGATATACAGCGAAACATACAGCAAATGCGCAATGCCGTTCAGCAGAAATGCCGTAACCAAATTGTTACGCATGATTGTATTGATTAAAATGCCGCATGCCGCGCCGATTGCCATAAACAAAAGTGCGTGAAAACCGTCTCCGCTCGGCGATATGAAATCCCAAAGCGCACCCGCAAACAACCCGAATGCCGCACCTGCCGTTTCACGCTCAAACAGCCCGAGACAAACGGTGAACGTCAGCAAAAACCACGCGCGTACGCCGAAAAATTCGAGCGTACCGCCCACGGCGCTCTGCACAAGATACGCCGCCAAAATCAAAAGGGCAAAAATACCGCGCCGCGCAAGCAGAATTTTCGTTTGTTTACGCATCGCCTTTGCCCTCAAAATCCGTAATCACAAACGCATCCTGCACCTCGGAAATTTCAATTTCGGGCTGAATTTCGGCATAATACGAAATATCGCCTTCTTCTTTTTCGACCGTTGTGACCGTGCCGATAATCAGTCCGCGCGGATACACCCCACCTACGCCCGAAGTGCATACAATGCCGCCGGGGGCAACCGCCGTTGCACGGGAAAGCCCCGACAGTTTAATTTTACCCTCTATACCGAGCTTTGCCGTCGTGCCTGTATAGCCCGTCTCGCCCGTGCGGATTTCATATGCCGCCGCGCTGACCTTCGGGTCACAGACGGAAAGCACTGTACAGGCGGTGGGGGTCACTTCGGATACCAAACCGATTAAATATTCGCCGCTGATAACAGGGTCGCCGACCGCTACACCGTCCGCCGCACCGCAGTTGAGCACAAACGAACCGAACACATCGGCGGAATCCCGCCCGATTACCGTACCTGTGACAAATTGGAAATCGGGATTTTTTTCCTTCACGCCCAGGAATTTTTCATAGCTTTCGACCTGCTTTTGCAGTTTTTCGTAATCCACCAGCTTGCTTTGGTATTCCGCGACCTGCTGTTCCAGCTCTTCCACACGGTCCTTGTATGCATCGGCGGAAATAAATCCGCCCTTGAAATCGTCAAATTTTGCCGCTATGTAAGCGCCGCCGCGCTGTAACGGGGAAAACACCGTCCCGAGCGCCGAGGTCAGCGGTGACGTGCCGCCGGCAGTCGCCGCAGCCGCAATCACGCACGCCAGCAGCACAACCGCCGCCGCGAGCAGTATTTTAAAGCTTGTACTTTTAAAATAGTTTTTCATAATCGTTCAAACTCGCTGAGTTCTAAATTCCATCCGTAAAAAATGCGCGATTCGGGCATAGAGAACAACCTTTGTATTGTTCTGCAAAGCCTCAGCAGACTTCGGCGGCGACTCGTGAATCTCCCCCTACAATTTGTGTACTGCGATTGATTTTGTACAAAATCAATCGTAACGCTTTTTGCCTGTAATATCTAAAATTTCGCCGCTTTCTAAGCACTTACCCGTGCCGTCCACCACGCAGTCCAGCGGATTTTCCGCCACATGTACGGGGATTTTGGTTTCTATGGAAATCAACTTATCCAGCCCGCGCAGCAATGCGCCGCCGCCCGTCAGCATAATGCCGCGGTCGATGATATCCGCCGAAAGCTCGGGCGGGGTTTTTTCCAATGTGGAACGAATGGTATCGAGAATCTGGTTAACGGGGTCGGAAAGCGCCTCGCGTACCTCTTCCGAAGTAATTTCAATATTCTTCGGCAAACCGTCCAAAAGGTTTCTGCCCTTTACATCCATCGCGCCCTCGCCGTCATACGGATACGCCGAGCCGATTTTAATTTTAATGTCCTCTGCTGTGCGCTCACCGATAAGCAGGTTATGCTTTTTGCGGATATAGGCAATAATCGCCTCATCAAAATTATCCCCCGCCACACGCGCCGACTGCGCAGTAACGATATCGCCGAACGAAATGACCGCGACCTCGCTCGTACCGCCGCCGATATCCACCACCATGGAACCGATTGCCTCAGAAACAGGCAGTCCCGCACCGATTGCCGCCGCCATCGGTTCTTCAATCAGACCGACATACTTTGCGCCCGCGCTTCTTGCCGCATCATGCACCGCTCTGCGCTCGACCTCCGTAACGCCCGAGGGGATACAAATTAACACACGTGCCTTTGAAAACGGCGATTTGTTGATTGCCATGCGGATAAATTCTTTCAGCATATCCGATGTGATTTCAAAGTCCGCAATAACACCGTCCTTCAAAGGACGAACCGCCGTAATGGAACCGGGTGTTCTGCCGATCATCTGTTTGGCTTTATCGCCGACGGCAACTACCTTTTGCGGGTACGCGCTCACATCGACCGCCACAACAGACGGTTCACGGATGACAATCCCCTTGCCTTTTACGAATACCAATGTATTCGCGGTACCCAAATCAATACCGATGTCCTGTGAAAAAATCATATTTTACTTCCTTTCTCCGCCTTATATAGCCTGACGGCAGACATAATACTCCAATATGGGATTTATTATACAGCATAGTTTTCCATTTCTCAACCGAAAAATAGTTAAAACTTTATGAATTCTGCGTTTTATTTGTGTGCAGATTGTAAGTTTCACAAATCTGAAAACAGACAACCGCAAGGGTTGTCCCGTACGGGCGCAAAAGGACAGTCTCTGTAAGCCTTTTACAAAAAAACGGCGAGAGCAAACGCTCCCGCCTTACGGATATTTCATTTACGTTCGGCACATTATGCATCCACACCGAGTTTTTTCGCGGCACGGCGGGTGAAAAACTCCCGCGCAAGCAGGCAGAAGGTGAAGCCCAAAAGCGCCCCCATAGTCACATCCGTTAAGAAGTGCTTGCCCATAATCATGCGTGTAAACCCAAGCAGCCACGTGTAAATCCACGAAAGCGCAAAAAACAGCCGTTCTTTGTTTTTAAATTTATCCAGCGTGTCACACAGCGTCAGGCTCAAAAACAGCGCCGCACCGCTTGCCGTATGCCCCGACGGGAAAGACGAGCCGCCGTTTCCGTGCATATACCACGGTGTATACAGAGAAAAACTCGGGTCGTTATGAATTGCGGGGTCAATCATTTCGTGGAAGCGCGTACGCTCCACCGCATTTTTTATCGGGTCGATGCCAATGCGGTACAGAATCCCGAACACAATCCCGCCGTAAGCGAGCGGTTTTAATTTTTTGAGTGTTTCGGGATTGCCTTTGCGCTTGACAAGATACGCTGCCAATACATCGACAACCAGAATCGTCGTAACCAACAGAACCGTATACAATACACTTTCCTTTACCGCATCGGAAAACCACTGCTTCACAACGTTTCGAATCAGCTTTTGCCAAGAGAAATAGCCAAGCACCAAAAATCCAACACCGTAACCGAAGTCGGCAACGCGCAAAAGCGTTATCCGCGTTTTTTCGGAAAGTCCGCTTTGCTTGCCGAATTTCCGCTTAAAAAGGTCGATGACAGCCACGGTTTTTTCACATTCCCACGCGCGTGTAGCATACAGCACCGCAGACGCAGGTCCCCACAGCGCAAAGCGCGGCACCTCACCGTATTTCTGCAAAAACAGCGCAAATCCGTTCTCAGGATTGTAAAGCGCGCGGTCTATGCGCAAATCGTAAAATGTCCCGGCCGCGAACAGCGCAAGTGTCAGCACATAAAATGCTGTAATCCAAAAAATACGTTCTCTTTTCTTCATCATTGCCAACGCTCTCCCCATTTATTTTGTGACAGCTTCCGCTGCTTCGTCCTCGGGTGGCACCGGGAACTGCATACCCTCACCTTTAAAGAAACTGCGGATGCGTTCCTTCGAAAAATAAGCACGGTTTTCGTGCAGCTTATGAATTTGGAATAAAATACAGCCGAGATACCCAGCGACAATATCGCCCATGGTATCGGTATTGCCGTGCTGGACGTCCATATGCATAACGCAGTCCGTCAGGAATTCAATAATTTCCCACGCGCCCGCACAGGTGCAGGAAAACAGCCCCGCAAACAGAATTATAATAAACGGTTCGCGCGGGACGCTCAGCCGTTTAAACAGCCATTCGCCGATATATACACCGATATAGCCGAGAATTAAGCCGCTGATACAGTGCACCACGCGGTCATAGCCGGGAAATTTGTCATACAGCTTCAGAATAGAACCCGCCGCCGCAGACAGCGTGAACAGATTTACCATTAAATATGTACCGACGGGGAAACGGCAAAGCAGAATTCCCAGCGCCACAATGGCAAGCTCCATGCCAATCATATCAAACAGCTCGGCATTCGGCGGTGCACAAAGAGAGAAAATCAAAATCACCAAAGACGCGCCGAGCGAAATGCCCAAACGGCGCAAGGCTTCAATCTTGATGCCTTTCCAGTCGGATAACGTAACTTTCATAAAAATCTGCCTTTCTTCAAAATGAAATACTATGTAAATATGCCCGCAATGCGGTGTCTTCCCGCAAATACGCACCGTATTTGTCTTCGTCTATCGCCGCATACGCCGCACAACCCCCAACAATGTCCAAAAAATCCCGCAAGCGTATCCACCGCGGCACAAGCCCACGCTTGATTTCAACAGACGTGCGGTTTAAGGTTCCTTTTCCTACGATTTCGCACAAAAAATAGTGGCTTACATATTTATATTCTTGATAGTATTCGTTTAGGGTCAAAAACCGCTTTATCGGCTTTACAATATATCCTGTTTCTTCGAGAAGTTCCCGCGCACAGCATTCTCGCAAGGTTTCTCCCGCCTCCAGCCCCCCGCCGGGCAGCTGCCAAAAGTCTGTTTTTTCTTCGTGGCAAGCCAACAGCTGTTCGTTTTGCAGAACAATACCCCGACAGCCGATGCGGAGTTTCGTATGCTTTTCCAAGCGGTTTTCGCCGAGAATTTCCAGTTGTTTCATAGGATACCCCTTTATCCGTTGTCAAACACTCTGACATCCCCGAGTAATTTGATATTTCCGTTGTCTACAAGAATTGCGCCCGATTTGTAAGCGGTTGCATACACGGTTTTCTCGCGTTCGGCAAGCACACGCCGAATCGAGGCTTCCTGTACTGCCGAGCCCTCATAATGCACTTCCAAATAAAAATCATTCCTATACGGAAGCCCTTCATAATATGAAAACTCCGGGTAATCCTCATCGGGAGACAGATGGTACTCTGCCAACTGAATAACTGCACCGGCGCTGTAGCCCATAATGATTCCTTCATACTTTAACAAAATATCATACAAATCAAATTCTTTGATTCGTTCCGGCATTCTGTCCGGCAATCCACCGGGGAAATAGAGGATATCTGCCGATTCAATCTTCTGCGAGGCGGATTCCTTGTTGTCCGAAAAGTAGTTGATGATGTTGATTTTGTCTTTCGAAATTCCGTAAGCCGTAAGTCCGCTTACAATTCCGCCGTAATACTTCCCATTGTCTTTGCCATATAACGCGTCCCAATCCGACTGACACTTTACTTAGTTATTCCGAAAAGAAAATGCCACCACCGCTACCGAATAATTCGGCTGAATATATTTTTTCAGTTCGCCATAAAGGTATGGTGCATCGATGTCGAAGCTTTCCAGTAACACATTTATCATCGTTACGCTTCCTTAACAAATTTCATTTTCACCATCAACGCGACACTTTCCACGTGATGTGTTCTCGGAAACAGGTCGGCGGCGCACAGGCGGTCTGTACGGTAGCCGAGCACCGCAAGTCTTGCCGCATCGCGGGCGAGCGTTGCAGGGTCGCAGGAGACATACACGATTTTTTGCGGCCGCATTTCCGCAACGGTGCAAAGCACCGCTTCGTCACAGCCCTTGCGCGGCGGGTCGAGTATTACCACATCGGGTGCAACACCCTCTTCACGGAAACGCGCAGCGGCCTCTTTTGCGTCACCGCAGAAAAATTCTGCATTTTCGATGCCGTTTCGGCGGGCATTTTCCCTTGCGTCTGCGACAGCGGCGGGGACAATTTCCGCACCGATAATGCGTTTCGCCCTCGATGCCATAGAAAGTCCGATTGTTCCCGTGCCGCAGTACAAATCCAATACAGTTTCCGAGCCATCCAAATCGGCAAATTCCGCCGCCTTGCGATAGAGGCGCTCTGCCATGTCGTGATTGACCTGATAAAACGACAGCGGGGACAGCCGCACCGAAACACCGCAAAGGGTATCGGTAATCTGCGGCGCACCCCAAAGCACAGTGCATTCCGTGCCCAAAATCACGGCGGTTTTTTGGGTGTTTTGATTCAAAACAATACTTGTAATATGGGGATTTAACGTGCAAAGCTGTTCCACGAGCGCGTCACTGTGCGGCAGTGTCTTGCCGTTCAGAACGACACACACCATAATTTCGCCGCTCGCGTAGCCCTTGCGCAGATACAAGTGCCGCACCAAACCTTTGCCGCGCTCGGCGTCATAAACAGATATACGAAATTCCTGCAAAAATGCACGAAAGGCTTCTGCAATAACCCGAAATTCTGCGGGTTGTAAGCAACAGTCGGTACAGTCAATCACACGGCGTGTACGCGGTGCGTAAAAGCCGATTTGGATTTCGCCCTGTTCGGAAACCGCTACAGGATACTGCGCCTTATTGCGGTAGCGCGCAGGCGCGCCCGTTAAAATTTCTTCGCAGGCAATATCCATATGCGCCAAACGATGAAACGCCTCTTCCACGCGCCGTTTTTTCTCCGCCGCTTCCGTTTCGTAGGTCATGGTGCGAAAGGCACAGCCGCCGCAGCGCGGGAATACAGGGCAGTCGGATGCGATGCGTGACGCCGACGGACGGATACAGCGCATGATTTTGCCGATGGCATACGTCTTTTTCGCCTTAATGATATGGACAAGCAATCGATCCCCCGGCACACCGCCTGCGACAAACACCGCAAGCCCGTCAAAATGCCCGACGCCGCTGCCCTCAGCGGACAGCGACTCGATTTCCAATTCTATTTCACTGTTCTTTCCGACCGTCATGCTCCGACTCCGTTTCTGTTTTTTGCGGGGTTTTCTCTGTTTTCAGAATTTTTATTTTCTGATATAAAACGTATGTTGTTACGGCGGTCAGCAAAACCGCCAGCACCGACACGCAAATCAGTTCCGAAAGCCTCTGTTGCGGCGTTAATTCACTATTTCCCGAGAAAAAGGAAAATACGGCAAAGAAGTCCATTTCTGTTTCGTTCCTTTCTTGCGAAGCAGGTGCGTTTTTATGCTCGGTCCCGGCTTTACACGCAATCGGTTTGTGCAAAATCCTATCCTATGGAATTGCGGAAATTTGTCATTCTGAGCGTCAGCGAAGAATCTCACATTGCACGAAGTAAATTTTTTTACACGCATATGGACGCTGTACTCTACAAACCGCTTAACGCTCCCTATAAGAGGGAGCCGTCGGGCAAAGTAAGACTGTGGGAGTTTTCCTTTCCGTCCGCAGACGCCGGGTTCGCACCCCTACGGTTGGTGCATTATTTTTCATACCGTAGGGACGGCCCTCACGGCTGTCCGCTTGCGGTCGATTCATGAATCGACCTTACAGCATTACCTGCAAGTTTTACGATTATTGTACCACATTTTTTACCCCTTGAAAAGATATTTTATCAACATTTGTCTAATAACTTTTCAATCCATCGTTTTTTGCAAAAAAATCATCTGTAAAGTCCAATAAACGGGACTTTGTGCACATGCCGCACTTGTCAAGACTGAAATATTGTGTTAATATAGAACACATACCGAACATTTGTTCTTTCGGCCCCGTGAAAGCAGGTGTGCGGTGCCCCCCTGAACCCGATAAAAATACAAAGAAAGGAACGATACCGCACAAAAATCCGCTGCTTTCCGATGTGCGAGTATCACACGGCGACAATCATGACATTACAAGAATTATCCTGCGAATACCGTACCGAGGAACAAAAGCTGACCAGACAAATTGACACCTTCCTGCCTTATGCCAAAAGCCTTTCCGGCGACAGCCGCCGTGAGGCATACAGGCGGCTCGCCTGCCTTTACGAAATGCGCCGCGATGTGCGTATGACTGCCGACAATCTGGAGCATTATTACGACAGGCCCCCAAAAAAACGGATATACCATAAAAATAACGGGTATTTTTCGGCCGCACCGCAACGGCTGTCCTAAGAGAACCGCCCCGAAACGATTCAGGAAATGTACATAAAAAAATGCAAAAAGATTGGCAGAATCTGCATTTTTCCTATTGATAAATCCCTGTCAAAACTGTATAATAACTTTTGTATGGTTAAGGCGAGGGACAAGCCGTGTGCTTTGCCGCATTGCGGTGCCCTCTCGTCTTGAGAAAGGAGTTTACAACATTATGAACTATTCCCAAGAAGTTGAAAAGATGTGCTGCGTCAAAAAAGGACCGCATCACGGACCCGCTCCGATTCCCGAGGAGGGCAAATGGGTCAAGGCTTACGAGATTAAAGACATCTCCGGTTTTTCGCACGGTGTGGGTTGGTGCGCACCGCAGCAGGGTACCTGCAAGCTCTCTCTGAACGTCAAGAACGGCATTGTAGAAGAGGCGCTTGTCGAAACCATCGGTTGCTCCGGCATGACACATTCCGCGGCAATGGCGGCAGAGGTTCTGCCCGGCAAAACCCTGCTCGAGTGCCTGAACACCGACCTCGTTTGCGATGCCATCAACGTTGCCATGCGAGAAATCTTCTTGCAGTTCGTTTACGGCAGAACGCAGTCCGCATTCTCTGAAGACGGTCTTGTGGTCGGCGCAGGTCTTGAGGACCTCGGCAAAGGTCTTCGTTCGCAGGTCGGCACCATGTTCTCCACCAAGCTCAAGGGCGTTCGCTATATGGAAATGGCGGAAGGCTATGTCACCAGAATGGCGCTTGATGAAGATGACCAGGTCATCGGCTACGAATTCATCAAGGTCGGCAAAATGCTCGAGGACATCCGTCACGGCGTTTCTGCTGACGAAGCACTGAAAAAGAATACAGGTTCATACGGTCGTTTTGCAAATGCTGCAAAATATATCGACCCTCGTGAAGAATAAGGAGGGGCAAAACAATGGCTAACGATGTAATTTTTGAAGGTAAAGAAAGAAGAATGGCAAAAATCGAGAAATGCCTTGCCGAATACGGCATTGAGAGTCTCGAAGCAGCCAAAGCACTTTGCGATGAAAAGGGTATCGATGTAGAGTCCATCGTCAAAGGCGTACAGCCCATCGCATTTGAAAACGCAGTTTGGGCATACACCCTCGGCGTAGCGCTTGCTATTCAGAGCGGCGTGAAGAACGCTTCCGACGCGGCAGCGACCATCGGCAAGGGCTTGCAGGCGTTCTGCGTACCCGGTTCTGTTGCCGAGCAGAGAAGTGTGGGCCTCGGTCACGGCAACCTCGGCGCAATGCTTCTTAATGAAAATACCAAATGCTTTGCATTCCTTGCAGGTCACGAATCCTTTGCGGCGGCAGAGGGTGCAATCGGCATTGCAAAAACCGCAAACAAGGTTCGTAAAGAGCCCCTGCGCGTTATCCTGAACGGCTTAGGCAAAGACGCGGCAATGATCATTTCGAGAATCAACGGCTTCACCTATGTGAAAACCGATTACGATTTCTATACAGGCGAGTTGACCGTGGAAAGCGAAACCGCTTACTCCGACGGTGAACGCGCGGCAGTAAAATGCTACGGCGCAAATGATGTTCTTGAAGGCGTTGCTATCATGAAGAAAGAGGGCGTGGACGTTTCCATCACCGGCAACTCCACCAACCCGACCCGCTTCCAGCACTTGGTTGCAGGCACCTACAAGAAATGGGCAATGGAAAATGATGTGAAATACTTCTCCGTTGCTTCGGGCGGCGGCACAGGCAGAACACTCCATCCCGACAATGTTGCGGCAGGCCCTGCTTCCTACGGTCTTACAGACTCCATGGGCAGAATGCACGGCGATGCACAGTTCGCAGGCTCCTCTTCCGTGCCCGCGCATGTGGAAATGATGGGTCTCATCGGCATGGGTAACAACCCGATGGTCGGCGCAACCGTTGCTTGCGCAGTGGCTGTAGAAGAGGCTATGAAATAAGCGAAATTCAATTTTTTCGCAGGCTTCTGTAAAAACAGGAAAAGGGCTTCCGACTGAAAAATCGGAAGTCCTTTTTGTGCTGTTTTACGCTTTCAACAGGCTTATCGTTCTGAGCCGCAGGCAAAGAATCTCCCACGGCACAAAGCTGTCATTCTGAGCAGAGCGAAGAATCTCACATGGCACAAAGCGGAATGGTTCCGATTGAGATTCTTACGTTTCTCGGAATGACAAGCAGAAAATGACCTTAAGTGTCATTTCGCAAAGCTTCGGCGGACTTCGTCAGGCAATGCAGACGAATAACCGCAAAGCAGGGAAAGGTCACCCATCCCCTGCTTTGTCTGTTGTATTTTATTGGAAAACACATGCGATGTGAACTGCATTCGGCGAAAAGCTTACTGCTCCACGTCAAACGGCGCTTCAGGAATGATAATCGCGCAGATAATATACAGCACAATGCCCGGAAACCCCGCCGAGAAGAAAGAAAGCGCGGCATAAATAATGCGCAACAGCGTGGAATCAATGCCGATATATTCTGCCAAACCGCCGAGTACGCCGCAAAGCATTTTGTCCTGATTGCTTCTGTACAGTTTCTTTTTCATAGTGATAACTCCTTTTTTTATTTTATAAAATAATTCTTTACAGTGTAATAAACTCACGAAACACTTACAACATCAAAGATTTTGCGTATTTCGGTATGACATACGCGCTTAATCGGATTCCGCATCAAACTCAATATTGCCGATGGAAACATCAATTTGATAGGTACCGTTCGCCGCTGTTTCCTGCCGCGTATACGTAAGCGTACCTTCCGAGGACGCGCCCTTGCGGATATCGGAATGTATCCAATCCGCCCGCACCTTGCTGTCTATATTTACATTTCCCGTATCCACTGTATACTGCACCAGCTTTGCGCCGCCGACAGGCATTTCAAATTCCACCTCGCCGCATGCGCAGTGCACGCGCAGGGTATCGCTTACACAAACACTGCTGTCTATTTCTGCGTTACCCGTATCCACCCGCAGCTGTGCATTCTTTGCCGTGATACGTTCAACCTCTATTTCTCCTGTTGCAACATCCGCTGTCAAGGTGTCTGCTGTTATATCTTCTATTTTGACTGTGCCCGTTTCTAACTCCACCGTCAGCTTTGTCAGTGCTTTCGGCACATATACGGTCAGCCGCGCACTGTAGCCGTTCGGCGAAGGCTCCGCCGACAAACGCAGTTCTGTTTCACTGCTTTGGGATAAGGTGAAGCGGGAATTCGGATTTGACCTTGCGGAAAACTGGTCAAGCACCGCCCGAACCGTATCCCCCGAACCGCGTACCAGGCGCACCTCACCGACCTCTGCTGTAATTTTCAGCGTATCCCGTGCAGGCAGTTCCAAGGTTTTGCTGTCGAACAGAAATTCCTCATCATGTATTTCGTCATGAATTTCATCAAACAGGTATTCGCCGTGCTTAATAACATCGTGCCAATTTACATTGGCGGCCCAATTATCTAAAACACCGTCCTCCCGAATCATTTCTCGGACGCCCTGCGAGCCGAGTGCCACACCGAAGCAGACCGTACAGAGCAAAGAAACGACCATAACCGCTGCCGTAATCCAAAGTGCTTTTTTCATTTTTCTCGCCTCCCTTTAAAATCCCGCTCGGCGGTAGCTGAGTTTTAAAAGCCAAGTGGTCAGCAAGAAACCGAACAGCCCCATTGAGAACAGGAACACAGACAAGGAAACCATCAAACCGACCATCATACCTGTCGGCACAAAGGCGACCGCGGCAATGGCGGCAATCAGAATGGCAATCGGGCAAAGCATCAGGGCAATGCAGGCGGGATAAACCCCCACTGCACAAACCAGTACAATGAAAAACAGAATTGCCCAAAGCGTTTTGTTGCGACGGTCATATACCGCTTGCGGCGTGCTTTTGCCGTAAGGCGGCGCGGCCGGCGTCGGCGTCTGATACTGCGGCGGGGGTGCGGTTTGCTGTGTATCGCTTGTACGCAGAAATTGCAATGCACAGGTGTACGGATTGCCTAATTCCGCGCAAATTTGTTCTTCTGTTTTGCCTCGTTCCAGCCCCGCCTGAAAATGGTCTTCAAAGTCCGCAATGATTTCACTGCGTTCGTCGGCAGGCAGCGGCAGAAGATGATTATACAGTTCTTGCAAAAATTCGGTTTTATTCATTCAGAATCACCTCCGAGAAATGTGGAAACGCTTGCAGTAAATTCACGCCATTCGTTTTCAAGATGTACTTGCATGTCAGCGCCTTTCGGTGTCAGACGGTAATATTTTCGTGCAGGCCCCGAAGGGGATTCTTTCAGATATACCTCAAAATACCCTTCCGCACGCAGACGCTTGAGCAGCGGATATATCGACCCTTCGGAAATATCAATCTGTCTTCCGACAGAATCTGCTAATTCATAGCCGTATTTGTCACCCTGCTTTAAAAGAGAAAGCACGCATAGCTCCAGCACGCCTTTTTTAAACTGTGTGTTCATGACCGCGCTCCTTTCTTTTTGAGATTTGCGGAAAATCCCGAAATTCCGCTGTATGTTATCTACAGTATAGCACACACTACCTTGCAATACAATATACTTTATTATATTTAATATTTTCTTAATAATTATTGTTTCGAATATTTATTTCTGTGTTTTCACAAACTATTTTATGTATGTTCCGAAAACTGTAGAAATCGGGATTTTTGCCTGTGCGTTTTTTGTAGCCCGTCCGTCTGCACGTTGCGAAGAGGCGCATATGGCACATATCCGTCATTCCGGGCCGTCAGGTGAAGAATCTCACACGGCACAGAGTGAATTTGTTCTGCTTGAGATTCTTCGCTACGCTCAGAATGACAAGCGGGGACAAAAAAATCCCCCTGCGGGCATACCCGCAGGGGGATGGATGTGTCAGACATCCGATATAGAGAGAAAAACATTTAAGCGATTATAAACTCGGCGGCAGAAATGCCGTTATGCGTTTTTGCCGCCGCTTTTTTCATGCTGTGCTTTTGATGAAGCACGGTCAGACAAGCTTATTCCTCTTCGCTCTTTTTCTTTGCGAGCATTGCGCCGCCTGCAAGGGCTGCGGTTGCCGCAAGGGAGAAGCAGATGGTCATAACGCTGCCGCCGGTCTTCGGGATAGACGGCGTACCGGTCTGCTGTGAACCGTTATTCTCGGTCTTGTTGTCATCCTTATCTTTGTCCTTATTCGGGAACAAACCGCCGGGGAACAAGTCGCCGATTTCGCCCGGAATCTTGATTTCGGGGGCTTTCGGTGCGGCAAGGTTTACCAACGCCACCAAAGCGTCATCTGTCGGGGTTTCCGCAACACGGTTGAGAACCGTCTTAATCAGCATCTTGACAACGGAATTGAGGTCCGTAGTGTCAATAACGGTCTTAATCGTACTGATGTTCTCTTTCGTGGTGATTTCACCGTACAGCCAGCGGAACAGAACAACAAATGCATCGGGCTTGTCGCTGTTGATGCCCAAGCGATATGCCGTACCGCGCGCTTTGCTGTTCTTTATAACCGCGTCGCCGCAACCGGACATATCCTTCATCATTTGCAGGAATTTTGCTTTATCCAAGTTAATGGAAATTTTGACTTCTGTGATTTCTTCACCGGTCTCTTCGTTCACGCCTGCTTCGCGGACAACGATATCCTTGAGCAACGGTGCGACTGTATCATACAGCCATTCCGTTGTCAACGAAATCTGAATGGAATTGCCGATGCCCATACCCAGTGAACCAATCAATGCCTGTACCTGCTCATCAAGCTTACCGCTTTCCAAACCGTAGGCAAGTTTCGGCAATACATCCAAAAGCGTATCCACCGGATATGCCGCGAAATCATCAATCAGATTGAAAACGGGTACAAGGATCGGACGAATACGCGCATCCATCTTTGCATTGGAAGCACTTTCGTTCACGTAAAGTGTATACTCGTGAGAGGACATATATCCTTTCAGATCAAGCAACTCAAAAATCGGAACAAGCAATTCATATGCATTGTAGGTATATGTACCGTTTGTTGTGTTGATGGTGTTTTCAAACTTAAGCACCATGGTTAACAAGCTGAGCGGGCGGAACAAAGCGGCAACAGCGTCTAAGAAGCCTTCCTTATCGCCGTCTTGGAAGCCGAAAGCACCGTTCGGGAACTGCAGTTCCGCAAAACGTGTTGCTTTTTCAGCTTTTTGCAAATCCGCTAAAATTGTTTTCTTTTGGGAGGCAGTCATATCCTTATACTCACCGCGAGCCTCAGCGGCATCAAACGCGGCCTGCCCTGCCTTTTCCCCTTCTTTAATCGCAGCATTGATTAAATCTACTGCACCCTTGAATTTTTCTTCTGTCAATGCTTTTGCAAGTGCTTCCAAATCCGGCTTGATAAGGTCGCCTGATACGTCCTTAATCAGCGGATACAGTGTATTAGCAACTACAGCAATTGTGTAGTTGGTATAAATACCGTTCTGAACGAGACCGGTCAAACCGCCCTCAACACCCAACAGGGGCAGAAGCACATCGCAAAGCAAATTCTGAATACGCGGCAGTGCAGTTGCGACCTGTTCTTTTGTTGCCTTCTCGGGATAGGTAACAACGGTCTTTTTGAACACTGCAAGGTCGGGCTCGTCCAAAGACGGTCTGTCGGGCGCAATGCTCGCCAAAATTGCTTTGTATTTTGCATCTGTTTCTGCAGGGATATTGGCACGCAGACTGGAAGGCACTTCATTGTATGCATCCTTTGCGCGGACAATATCTTCATTCTGATACGGCTCGTTGATGGAATCGATCACCGCAATAAATGCCGTCAGCTTGTCATACTGCGCAATATCCGCGCATTGTGTATACATACTGGAAGCTGTTTTGGAAGACGTGCTCCAGTTGTCGCCTGAAGAGTTGATGCTTGCAACGGAGAGAACATTAATACCGTTGTTCCGCACGAACGCCTGCTGATAGGGCGTCATCTTTTCAAAGTCGGCAACCACCTTTTTGGCGGGTGCAAGATTCGCGGAGCTCTGCTCAAACGCTTCGACTGCTGCCACGGAATCCTTCATCAGCTTTGCAATCGGTGCGTATTCGGGTGCCACCGCCGCAAGCTTATCCAAGCCTTCCATTTTATGCTGAATGGAGTAGTTATTTTTGCGGGCTTCCCATTTTGAGTAAGGTTCCTGCTTTTGCAGATACGCAGGCAAAAGTACATCTGTGTACTCTTCCATATCCCGAATGAATGCAGGGTCGTTCTCACCCTGCGGATATTTAGTTTTATCGTACTTACTCGGCTTGCTCGGCTTTTTCGGCTTTTCGGGCGCGGGCTCGGTAAACTTATCCGATGCGTCAAGCTCTTTGCCGAATGTATCCATAATCTTTTCTACTGAGGTCTTAATGTAGCTGGCATTCAAATTATAATAGAAAGTTTCATAGCTGCTGTACCACACCGCCGAATATGCACGCGCATTCGTGTTTGCCGCCGCAAAGGCGTCCAGCTTCTCCTGCGCGGTGGCTTTGGAATTTGCAAGTACCGTTGCCAACGCTGCTGCAGCCTCGAAATCGGCAACATAGCCCGCGTTGCCCAAAAGCGCTACCGTATTCTTGTAGGCGGCACCGTACAGTACCTTTGCAGTCGGCGTTTTTTCATACTTTGCGCGTTCTACTTGATATTCACGGTCAAGCACAAGGTGTAAGAACTTGTCGAACGTCATAATTTCGATTTCGCCCTTTTGTGCGTCACTAAGCTTGTTGTAAGCGGTAACCAATGCCTCGTAGCCGGCAAGGTCTTCGTCGCTCGGTGTTGCGGTATTCAGCTTACCCTCGTAAGCATTGACGCTCTCCTCAAATGCGCCGACAGGACCGCCTTTGAGCACCGTCACTGCGGTATCGGTTACATCGGCAAGCATCTGCTTTACCTTTGCAACGGTTTCTTCAGAGGTCAAAGTATTGAAGCTGTCATTTAAAAATGCTTTAACTGCGTCAAACTTTTCTCTCTGTGCCTTCGTCATCTCGTCTTCCTGTTCGGCAAGCTCGAGATACTCTTCCAGCATTTCTGTCGTTTCGTCAACTTCCGCCGCGTCAACTACGGTTTCCACAGCAGCTTCAGCGTTTTCTGCCTGCGGTTCCTCTGCGAAGGCAATCAAGCCAACAGAGAAGCAGGAAAGAATCATCAGCGCTGACAAAAACAGACTAAGTAGTTTCTTTTGCATGGTTTGTCTCCCTTCTTAAATAGAAAACGATTTCGGCGCAAAAGCTGTTCTAATCCGCCGAAAGATACGTTTACTTATTAACATCAGTATACGCTTCTGTCAAAAATTTATCAATTCACAGATGTGCTAATAAAAGCCGGTTCGGTGCTCTGTTTTTTCGCGAACGAGAAAGTATCGGGAATAAAAAGCAGACCGGCTGCAATATACCGTGTGTCTTCGCCGAAAAAGCATTGCGCATATTTCTAAAACACATATTTTTGCGCGGGCCCGCAGGGCGGGGGAATCGCTCTCCGAGCGGGGCGTGAAGCATTTATAAATTTCAGCACCGCTGCGCGTAAATCGAATGCACGCACTACCGTGGGAGATTCTTCGCCTTCGGCTCAGAATGACAGATTTGCGCCATAAAAAAAACAGCCGCAAGGGCTGTTCCTACGCGCGCAGAATAATAGATTTGTGCTGTGTGAGATTCTTCGCTCCGCTCAGAATGGCAATACGGTTAAAACTCCGAATCCATGTCCGGAAAATACGCCTTCCGGTCGCGGCGAAGCTCCGCAAAGCTTTCGCTGTCCACCCGTAGAGAAACGCCGTCAGGATTTTTTGGAACATGCTCGCCTGCGAGCGAAGCCATTCTTCCATGGAATCGTATAAATCGATTTTTTGTAAACCGATGCCGACAATCGTATAATCCAAAACAGACAGCCACACACCGACTAAAAAAGCCTGCTGTTCAATATCCTCCGGATAAAAGAAAGCAAAAATATCGTGCAGGACCATTTTCAGACTGCGTACAAAGGTGCGCCGCCGAACAGCCAGCAACTCCCGCTGCAGCCCCTGCGGCGGGTTGATGCGGATTTGAATGAACAGCTTGTCTGTATTCGGATACAGCCGCCAAAAATTCTGCCAGTGTGCAAACAGCGCCACCGAATTTTCTTCCAGATTTTTGGAAAAATCCGGCTGAAACTGCTCCATATATGCGGCAAGCGTACGAAAATACTGCTCCGCTACCGCCAGAAAAATTTCGTTTTTATCTTTAAAATGATGGAACAATCTCCCGTTTGTAACGCCGCTTGCCTTGCAGATGCGGCGGACAGATGCCCCTTGAAAGCCGCACGCACAAAATTCTTCCATAGCGGCATTAATAATCAATTCTCTGCTGATTTCCGACTTTTCCTTTGACTGCATAACCAAATAAACCTCTTATTTTTTAACCCTTTCCGCATCCCCAAACACCGCTCACAACCGTATTGCCTATCCTATCAAAGGAATTTCGGTTTGTCAACCGCGTCAAACAAAATGACAGATTCTTTTTCGCCCCGCTGTTTGCAAAAATACAAAAAGCATGCTATTATACCTATTGTATTGTTATGAAAGGAGCGTTCGCAGATGGCGCAATCCCGACACGGCTGTCCGTACGCCAAAAAATGCGGCGGCTGTCAATTGCAAAATTTAACCTATGCACAGCAGCTGCAGCACAAGCAAGTGCAGTGCATACGGCTGCTTGGGCGGTTCTGCCGTGTAGAGGAAATTATCGGGATGCAAAACCCGTACCATTACCGCAACAAGGTACAGGCGGCGTTTGCTTCGGATGCGCGTAAAAATATTATTTCAGGCGTTTATCAAGCCGCTTCACACAAGGTCATCGCCGTTGAGCACTGCATGACCGAGGATGAAAAAGCAGATGAAATCATCGCCACAGTGCGCAAACTTTTGAAAAGCTTTAAGCTCCTGCCGTTTGACCCCGATACAAAACGCGGCTTTTTGCGGCACGTGCTTATCAAACGCGGCTTTCGAAGCGGGCAAATCATGGTTGTGCTGGTTACAGGTACACGTGAATTCCCGAAAAAGCGTTCCTTTGTAAACGCGCTGTTAAAAGCGCACCCCGAAATTACCACCGTACTGCAAAACGTGAATCCCCGCAGAACAAGCATGGTGCTCGGCAAAGAGGAGTTTGTGCTTTTCGGCAGCGGCAAAATCGAGGAACAGCTGGGCGATATGACGTTTCGCATCTCTGCACGCGCATTTTATCAAATCAACCCCGTGCAAACAGAGATTCTGTACCGAAAAGCCTTGGAATTCGCCAACCTGCACGGGGATGAGACTGTAATTGACGCGTATTGCGGCACAGGTACAATCGGTATTTTTGCCGCTCCGCACGCAAAACAGGTTATCGGCGTGGAATTAAACGGCGACGCCGTAAAGGATGCAAAAGAAAACGCAAAAATCAATCACATAAATAATATTCGGTTTTTTGAAGCAGACGCAGGCGGATTTATGCTTGCAGCAGCAAATGCAGGTGAGCACACAGATGTCGTTCTGATGGACCCGCCCCGCGCAGGCAGTGACCGAAAATTCCTTTCGTCACTCGTCTCGCTTGCACCGAAAAAGGTAGTTTATATCTCCTGCAACCCCGAAACCCAACAACGTGATTTACTGTACCTGTGCAAAAACGGCTATGCAGTGAAAAAAATCCAACCCGTGGATATGTTTCCGCATACCAGTCATGTGGAAACGGTGGTGTTGCTCACAAAAAAATAATACAGACACATAACAGAAGAGCACGGTACGCAAATGCGTACCGTGCTTCTTTTGGAGGCGACACCCAGATTTGAACTGGGGATCAGGGTTTTGCAGACCCATGCCTTACCACTTGGCTATGTCGCCGTATGTGTCATTGGAAGAAAAAGGACGCTTAAAAAGGTTTTTAAGCGTCCTTTGGAGCGGATGACGAGGCTCGAAC
>DKUE01000012.1 GCA_002490525.1 Ruminococcaceae bacterium UBA7212 | reverse complement strand
AGAGGTGTGATTTGTATGATTATAGACAGCTTGCTGAAAAAGAAAAATATGACAAAATACCGATTGGCTGTAGAAGCTGGCATTCCTCACGCTACACTCAATGATATTTGCAGCGGAAAGACAAAACTTGAAAAATGCTCTGCCGAGACGGTATATAAGCTGGCAGGTGTTCTCGGTGTACCGATGGAAATACTGACCGAAAGCGGTATCAGGGAAACTGAGCGTGAACGGTCATATGAATACGGTCTGCCGGAGTATCTCCAATACGACTTGGACGCATACAAAGACGGACTGAAAAACAAATCTTCCATTCTTGACTGCCTGTGGGGCGAACTGTATGGGAGCATCAATATGGCACAAATTACAGACGGCGTTATTACACCCGAACACGCGGATTATCTGCGTCAAAAATATTTATGAAAAGGAGTTCGTATATGAACCAAAAAATAGATTTTACAAATTGTCCCCGTGTACTTGATAGGGCATTCAACGGGGCGAACGGAAAGAAAATAGCAGTAGAGTATAACGGCAGACCGTATATGCTGAAGTTTCCTCCTTCGGGAAACGGAAAGCCTACGGAGCTGTCCTATACAAACAGCTGTGTCAGTGAACACATCGCAAGCAGTATTCTAATTGCCGAGCGCATGGCCCGAAAGCACCAGATCGAAGCATACTTGAAAAACCTGCGGAGCCGGGAGCCGCTGACGGAGTTCCGGGAAACAGACTGGCTGGCGATGGTGGATTACATCGCCGTTCACAGCAAGAACGACATCCTGGTGACCTTCAAGGATGGCACCGAGATCAAGGCATAAGCCCATAGACGCAACAACGCCTCTGAACCACATCGGCTCGGAGGCGTTTTTCGTTTATTCCTCAACAATGTATTCCCGAAAAATATCCATTATGAAGTCTGCACTGGCAGGAGTATAGTTAGGAGATTGTGCAAGTACTGCAAAGTCATAGTTTCCATCAAAATGAACATCCTCAATCGTTGGTATGATCAAAAATGGAACTTCAGGCTCCTTGCGGCTATTCCTAATATACTGTCGTTTCACATACTCGGTATCGTTATATTGAGGGAATGGCATATCTGGATTATACAGCAATTGGATTGTGTTCTGAACTGGCTTATCCCAGATTGGCTCTTCTTTGAAATCTTTCAGAGTGTCCAGCAGATAGTCATTACATTCGCCATGAGGATTTCCACAGTAAACAATACTGGATATCCACCTGTAAGCAACTGTAAAAAGCAAGTAGTCTCCGATACCTTCGCTTCGCAGATGCCCTGATGTGTCAAAGTATCTCGGATGCTGGGATCTTTCTTCAACTGGATAATACAGAAGATAATCCAGAATATGCGTCCAAGAACTGTAGCCAAGGCCTAAATCTGCATGCGAGTCAACATGGATAACATCAAAAGGAGTGGAAAGATCGCCTTTCTCTATCAGCTCTCTCCAAAAGAATAACGACTCATTATGACCGGCAACAACTCTGCCTGTGCATCGGGGATGTCTTTCCTATCCACCGATACAAAGGGCGATGTGATGCGGAATTACGGAAACATCGCAGAGCAATATGGCTACAATGTTTCGGTTATTGATTTACGAAATCCCACGCGCTCCAACAGCAACAATCTCCTGCACCTTGTAAACAAGTATATGGATTTGTATCAGAAAGAGAACAAACTCATCTACAAAGCCAAAGCAGAAAAATATGCGAAGATTATCTCCAAGACCATCATCCTGTCCGGCATGGATGCGGCGAGCTTTGGACAGAACGCATATTTCTATGACGCCGCCGAGGGATTACTCACCGCAACTATTCTGTTGGTAGCGGAATTTTGTAAACCTGAGAAACGGCACATTGTTTCCGTGTTTAAGATTATCCAAGAACTGCTTGCTCCCTCACAGAAAAAAGGAAAAAATCAGTTTCAGCAGCTCATGGAAATGCTTCCGAATGACCACAAAGCCAAGTGGTTTGCGGGTGCGGCTTTGAATACTGCCGAACAGAGTATGGCAAGCGTTATGTCAACGGCTCTCTCCCGACTGAACTCGTTCCTTGATTCGGAGCTTGAACAGTTGCTATGCTTTGACACCGAGATTGACGCAGAAAAATTCTGCAACGAAAAGTCTGCCATTTTCGTGATTATGCCCGAAGAGAATCCCAATACATTTTTTATGATTTCTCTCATCATTCAACAGCTATACAGAGAAATCCTTGCCGTTGCTGATGAGAACGGTGGCAAGTTAAAGAACCGCTGTGTATTCTTCTGTGACGAATTCGGCACATTACCAAAAATTGAGTCTGCAGAAATGATGTTCTCCGCATCCCGTTCCCGTCGCCTGCAGATTGTTCCTATTATTCAGTCTTTCTCACAGCTCAACAAGAACTACGGCAAGGAAGGTGCAGAGATTATCGTAGACAATACACAGATTACGCTGTTCGGCGGCTTTGCTCCCAATAGCAGCTCGGCAGAAACACTTTCAAAAGCGTTAGGCAGCAGAACGGTTATGAGTGGTTCTATCAGCCGTTCCAAAAATGATCCATCCCAATCTTTACAAATGATTGAACGACCGCTCATGACGCCCGACGAATTAAAATCTATGCCGAAAGGTCAGTTTATTGTAATGAAAACTGGCGTTCATCCGATGCGTGTGAAGCTAAAGCTTTTCTACAAATGGGGCATTAATTTTAATGAGGACAAGCCTTATACAGTAGTCGATAACGGAAACCGTGAAGTAGAATATGCCGAAAAGAGTGAGATTATTGACGGTATTGTGCAGAAATACCATTCTGACTGGTTAACGCAGGAAGAACCGCACGAAAGCACTGATTCAACAGGCGGTCAAAATCATACTTCGCAACGAAAACTGACTAAAAAGAAAGGCAAAAGCAAAATGAAAATTGAACCGCATAACGGACAAGCACAAAAATTAAAGCAAGAGGTGAAACAAAATGAGCAGACTTGATTTTTTATACCGTATGGATTTACCACACAGGGCAGTATCGGTATATATTTATCTTGCAGACAGAGCCAACAAGAACGGCGAATGTTGGCCTGCGATTCCGACTATAGCAAAAGAATTAAAGCTCTCCGAATCTACAATTAGGAGGGCTTTAAGAGATTTACGAAAAGCAGGATTGCTTAAAACAGAACAGCGATACCGAGCAAAAGGCGGTAAGAGCAGTTTGCTTTACAAAATTCGGAAAAGATAAAACGCAGAAAAAGAAAACACCCACCACCAAGGGAGCAGTATGCTCTCTTGGCGGCAGGTGCCACCTGTCATGATGGTAAGTGAAGTGAACTACCCACTCGAAAATATATTACAGCAGAAAAGAAATATTAATAAAGCATGCTGTTAATCTTACCAAGTAAGTCAGAGCGTCCCGGATGACTAGACGGTACATTTTCAAGAACATTTTTTGCTTGTTGTAAATAGTATTGTCGAGTACTTCCCTCTGCATCTACTGCTTTGTTAAAAAGAGTATATGCATATTTAAAATCAGATTCAGCAGACATTTTCTCACCTCATTTCATATATTGATAGCCATTTGGATTTTATAAAGGTTGTATTTTTTCTGCTGTAATATAAATTTTATAATTGCCTTAAAAACGTATTAAGTTCATATTTCATAGCTTAATCGTTTTTATTTTTCATCTCTTTTCTGTGTGCGGATGTAAGAATAGCCGCACCGCAGAGGAAAAGGAATGAGAAACCGCATAATACTGCGTGTTCTGTGCTTGTATTTGGAATTTCGGGATTTGTCGGTTCTGTCGGAGCAATCGGTTCTGTTGGTTCTGTCGGCTCAGTGGTGATTTCTTTTTCCACTAAGCCATCAATTGCCGACAAAATAGCTTGCGTTTGTGCATCTACTTCTGCCTGTTCTGTGATATTTTTGTGTGACATATCAACTGCCAAAGCTTCATCAAGAGCAGTTAAATCCTCGTACAAATCACGGTCAATAGCCTCTGCCTGTTCAACTACTTTGTAATATTCAGTGAAGTCGGCGGGTTTGTAGACGAGAGCATAAAGGGCATTCAGTATCGCCTGTGTCTGTGCATCTACTTCCGTCTGTTCCGTGATGTTTTTATCGGAAACATCAACTTTAAGTGTTTCATCAAGAGTCGTTAAATCCTCGTACAAATCACGGTCAATAGCCTTTGCCTGTTCAACTGCTTTATAATACTCGGCGAGGTCAGCAGGCTTGTAAGCAAGAGAATTGAGTGCATCAAAAATAGCTTGCATTTGTGCATCAACCTCTGCTTGTTCTGTGATGTTTTTGCTTGAAACATCAACTTCAAGTGCTTCATCAAGAGCCGTTAAATCTACATACAGACTGCGGTCAATCGCCTGTGCCTGTTCAACTGCTTTGTGATATTCAGTGAAGTCGGCGGGTTTGTAGACGAGAGCATAAAGGGCATTCAGTATCGCCTGTGTCTGTGCGTCAACTTCTGCCTGTTCTGTGATGTTTTTGTTCGATACATCAATGGCTAACGCTACATCAAGAGCAGTTAAATCCTCGTACAAATCACGGTCAATAGCCTTTGCCTGTTCAACTACTTTGTGATACTCGGTAAGGTCGGCAGGCTTATAGACAAGTGTAGAAATGGCATCAAGGATTGCTTCTGCATAGCCGTCAACGATTGCTTGGTCTGTAATCGGCAAATCGTACTGAATTTCGCTGAGAACAGCTTGCAGAGCCGAAACGCTTTCATCGGTATAGAGTGACAAATCAGCAGGGATTTGCTTTTCTGCGGTTTCCACAGCAGAATAATCAGCCGATGCAAGCGTTTTATTTGCCGTGACGCCTGTGCGGATTTCAATGGGCTCGAAGCCTACATCCGTGCTTGTTACCACGCAATAGTAATACTTGGCAGGATAATCAGCAGGGTTAAAGTCCTTGCTTATAGCACCCTCAATGGGAGTGCCTGTCATATTATCGGCTGTATCATTTGCGTACCATTGATATGTACGGTTAAATCCGATTACATCGGGGCAAAGAACACCCATATCCTCGGTGTATTCCATGGGAACATCCTTTAAAATTGCGGTTCCCTGTGAAATTTCAATGAACTCGTGTCCGTTTTCATTCGCCCACTGTTCGGCATATGTGCCTTTTGTGCCGTAGATTTTGTAGTTTCTACCTGCGGTATTCTCCGTACATTCCTTAAAGGTCGAGGGCATTGTAATGATACAATTTTCTGTCTGCGGCAGACTTTGTGCTGATTTAAGATGAGAGAACTCTAATCTTTTTGCAAGGGTCTCCTTAAAAGCATATTGGGAAATTACTTCGGCACTATCCAAAACATAGATTGTTTCAACTAGCGAATCAATCCCGGCTTTCTCAAATGCTAAAGACGGTATTCTTGTCAAATTAGGCATATATACATACCTTAAATTTGAACACCCCGAAAATGCTTTGGATGCCATACTCGTTACAGAAGGTAAAATTGCAATTTCAACACCGGACAGAATAAAAGAACTCATCGACAATTGCTCCAGGGACGGAAAATCTGCTATATTCAGTGAGATCGTTTGACCAAATATACCTGTCGTTTTACTGTTTCCCTTTTTGTCTATGTGTGTCCAATTTGGGAAATATGCAATTTCAAGAAAGTCACAATTCATAAACGCATTATGATCTATTGTAGTGACCAAAGGACCGTAAATTTCCCAAATGCCGGAATTGTAGAATGCGCCTGTATGGATATTCTCCAATTTATCAAAACGCAAGGATGTTAAATTGTATGTATTTCTAAACGCATAATCATCTATGGTTATGACATTTGGAAATTCTGCTTCAAGCAAATATTCTACGCCATCTAAAGCTGCTGCACCAATAAAATTGATACCTTCTCCCTCGATATATGAAAGTGTTTCATTATATCTGAATGCTTCCCGAGGAAGTTCTGTGATGGTTTTAGGTAAAGTCAAGCCATATATAGCTGATGTTTTAAATGCATTTTTTTGAATTCCGGTGACAGTTATACCGTTAACGGTATCCGGAATAATAAGGTCACCGACTGTACCTGTGTATTTTGTGATAATGCCGTCATCGGTAATTGTAAAATCTTTTTCGTCACCAAGAGTCCTTATACGGATAATAAGTTCAATTCCGTCGCTGTAATATCTAGAGCCTTCATAATATGCAACGGCACGAATTTGTGCAATTTTTTCAATGTATATAGGCGCTGTATATTCTGTTGCCGTTGAAATATCAGGATATGTACCGTCAGTTGTATATAAAATTTTGGCTCTTTCATCTGCACAGCTAAGTTCGCACGTTTGAGGGATATTGTATTTGTATTCCGTCAAATTCGTTTCAATATTTGTAAGATGGGCAATATCAAGCGCATTACAGAACTGCACCATTCCTGATCCGTTAAGCTTTGAAACATAGCCAAAAATATTGTTGACCGGCTGTGCGGTATCTTTAATTTTCTTTTCAATTTGTCCACTCGTTAAATTGGGATGTATACTGCGAATAATTGACGCAAGTGCCGCAACGCATGGAGAAGAAAATGATGTGCCGTCAACTAATTCGTACTGATTATTTATGACAGCAGCCATTATATCCTGACCGGGAGCAGAAACATCAACATTCCAGCTTCTGTCACTGAAAATCGTAATATTATTATTTCTGTCAGTTGCACCAACAGTTATACATCCTGCTATATTGGAAGGTGCAAATACTGTTTGTATTGAGCCGTTGTTTCCTACTGCACATACAACTGATATATCCGCATCAAATGCCGTTTGCAGAGCATCAACATTTATTTTTACATCTGTTGTAAAAGATAAACTTAGGTTTATAACATCAACTTTATCTGCTACAGCTTTCAAAATAGCTGCCGCAACTCCCGAAGTACTTCCATACGCATCGTTGTCCATAGCTTTATATCCTTTAATACGCACATTGTTAGGCGTGTTATCAACAATTACGCTGGCAACAGATGTACCATGACTTATTTCAACATCCATTTCATCTCCGGGAGTTCCGTCATTAGATGAATTGAATCCCGTTTGGTCTACACGGTCTTTTAAAAATTCATGATTATAGTCAAGTCCGGAATCAATAACCGCAACAGTGACTGTATTCATAGAAATATCGGCGGTTTCAAGATAATCAAGCAAACGGTCAGCCTGTGTTCTCTGTAAGCTCCACGGAGTTAGATGCTCTGCTGAGTTAGGTTGCACATCAACCTTGGTCAACTCATCCGATTCATCCGGAAGCATTTGAACGATCAAGTCAGGTTTAATGTTTATTATATTTTTCTCTGCTTTCAGTTTTTCGTATACTTTCATAGCCGCTTCGGGACTTTCATATT
>DKUE01000029.1:15405-15535 GCA_002490525.1 Ruminococcaceae bacterium UBA7212 | reverse complement strand
GTACTGCCTGTTGGCGTCTTGGTTATCCTTACCGTATTTCTGACTTTTGTGTTCGAAGCGGATTTTCCCGGAGAGATACTGTTGGTAGCGAGTGCTCCTTTTTTTAATCTGTTCCCCGCAAAATTTGTGT
>DKUE01000029.1:0-15229 GCA_002490525.1 Ruminococcaceae bacterium UBA7212 | reverse complement strand
CTCGAAAATTCTGCGACCCAAAAGGCGCGGATTGCGGTGCAATTTTGGACGCAGAGCGCGAAGCAAGGCTGGCGCCTTGCGAGAGCGATAAGTTAAAAAGTGCCCGCAAGGCACGCCTTTTGGGCGTGTTCGGACGCGTACGCTATGGTTTAGGAGCGTGATTGATATGACAAGAACCTTGATTGTGTTCCTTACACCGCTGCTGCTATTTATCTATATGCACATCGGCATGGCGGTACGTAAAGCCTATGAAAATTCAGGAGGAGTTGAAATGAAGAAAATCAGATCAGCATTCTTGAAAAACAGCCTATTATCCTTGCTCGGCTTTTTAGCGGCGGACGCGTTGGCGGCAATTGTACTGTTTTCTTCCGTTTTTAACGACTTGCTCGCCTTACAGCTTGCGGCAGGAACGGTCTTGCTTCTGTGCGGCGCGGGCTTATCGTTCCTCGGCTACACATTCGTGCAGCCGCTCCAAAAAGTGTGGCAGACGGTACTGTCTGTCACCGTAGTGCCCATTCTGATTTTGCTTGCGGCATCAGGGCTTTTGTCTCTACTTTTTCAATCCCAATATCCGTTATTACTGCTTGCCATTCCCGGCAATCTGATTTTTGCACTCATTCCCGAAGAAACAGGTTTTTGGCAAAATGATATTACGCCGCTCATTTGCCTTTGCCTTATGCCGCTCATTTTGTTTCTGTGCACGGCTGTCGGTGCGGTAATGCGCTCTCGGCTTGAGAAAGGAGAACTGTAAATGCGTGAAAATACAAAAAATTTTTTTAAAAACAGCTTACTTTCCCTTGTCGGCTTTTTGGGCTTCGACAGCATTACGGTGTTGGGAATGCGCTTCGTATCGCACGAACTGCTCAGTGCTTGGATTGCCGCAGGACTGTTCCTGCTGTTGTGTGTCGGGCTGTTATTCTACGGCGGCAAAATATTGAAACCAATGCCAAAAATTTGGCAAACCGTATTGTCTGTAACTGTATTGCCGATTATCGTGCTTACAGGGTTCGCAGTCTGTGCAGTGCTTTTTGAAACAGAAATTCTGTTTCTGCCTGTGGTGATACCGGGAAATCTGCTTTGTATGGCGGTTGGAAATTTATATACAGGCGAAGGTGCAGACCTGATTTCCTGTGCTGTCTTGGCGCCGTTGATGCCGTTTTTGTGTATGAGCATCGGTGCGGCAGTACAGCAAAACGGAGTAACGGGATATGGAAAAAACAGAGCAAACCAGTAAACACAAAATATAGATTATAATGGCGGACATGAGAGCGTAATCTTTTTTGTTCATTTTTTCGATAGCTTTCGTAAAAGCTATCCTATGCTTTTCATTTCGGTAGTACATAGTTTTTTCCTCGCTTTCTTTCAGATATTGTTCCAGCCGTCTTTGAAACGGAGGATAGTTAATTGCTGACATTGTTTTCTTAATGGCATCGCTCAGAGAAACGGGAGGAGAGTTTTGGTTTTCATATAGAGTCAATTCTGATTTAGAAATATATAGTCCATGACCTCTCGGAGCAAAGTTCGGGATAGTCTGCATGAATTTTTCAAAATTTCTCTTTGAGAACATATCGTCACAATACATCGTTTGTTTCCTTTCTAAAATGAGCAATAAAAAAAGCACATGGATTTTTGATTTCCATGTGCTTGCGTTTCATTATTCAGTTGTGCGAGAGTTCAAATCTCTCCGCAAAGGGAAAACAGCCATTTTACATCTATAAAACGGTCAGTTTAAAAACCGCCCCATAGACAGCAAAAAACCTCGGTATTACCGAGGTTTTTTGGGGCTATATCTTTTTTGTAGCCACTTTATGGTGGAGACAGAGGGGATCGAACCCCCGACCTCACGGATGTGAACCGTGCGCTCTGACCAGCTGAGCTATGCCTCCGAATGATTCAATTGTTTCTGCACATATTTCGGTAACTTGGCAACCACTGTGCGGTAGCTCGAATCTATCATTTCTGCGATGATAGATTCTGAAAGTGAACCGTTTAAAGGGAAGGTGTTGAAGTAAGGCTGCTGTACGGGCGGACAATGCCAACCGCGTACGATAATATTCGGATATGCCTGCCGATAAAATTGACCTGAAACAGCATCACAGTTTAACGTGCAGGATTCTTGCCCGTGCAGTTGAAAAAACTGGGCGAAAATACGTTTTTCGACCTTCAGGATTGTAGAACCTGCACCGAAAGGATGGTCAGTATACGCACCGGGTTTTGAAAGACAATAGGCAATCCAATCTTCTGTTGTCATAAACTGCACCGTGTTTCTGCAAAAATGGTCCGAGTGACAGGATTCGAACCTGCGGCCTCATGGTCCCAAACCACGCGCGCTACCAACTGCGCTACACCCGGATATTGAAAGGGGGGACGGGTAATGCCGCCGAAGTCCGGTCCAAACTTTGTAACTGTAAACGGGCAAACTTTTTATTGCTTAGGTATTATACATCACGCAGACGCATTTGTCAAATAAAATCTGCACTATAAAAATTTTTCCTGCAAATATTTACTTGCAGAACTGCACTGAGTAGCTTGAAAATGTTGATATATCAGTGTTTGGTTATTTGCTGGTAATTTGTTGCGGACAAAAGCATATTCCACAGGAACTTAGAATTTTCTGTGATTTTAGGTGAGTCTTTACATTTTTGCTTTACAAAAGCAAAAATGTTATGATATGATGTGTGATGAAAAAGCACTATTCTTAAAGAAATATAACTTTAGTGTATATATGAGGGAGAAAGATGATGACAAAAAGGAAGTTACAGGTGTTTATATCTTCTACATATATAGATTTAAAAGATGAGAGACAGGCTGCAGTAGAAGCTATTTTGGGGGCTGGACATATACCCGCAGGAATGGAGTTGTTTAAGGCTGGAAATAATTCTCAATTAGCTACTATAAAAAAATGGATAGACCAATCAGATATTTATATGCTGATTTTAGGCGGAAGATATGGAAGCGTTGAAGAAGATTCCGGTAAAAGTTATACACAATTAGAATATGAATATGCTATAAATAAAAACATACCGGTTTTTGCGGTAGTTCTTAGTGACGATTTCTTGCAAAGAAAATCTTTGGAAGAAAAATCTGTTTATGAAGAAAAATATCAAGAAAACTACAAACAGTTCAAAGACTTTGTTAAGACTAAAATGATAAAAGAAATTAATGAAATAAAAGATATTCAAATTGCAATATATGAATCACTAAAAGAATTAGAAGAAGAAAACGATTTTTCTGGATGGCTTCCGGGAGCTTTGTTCGATGCCAATCCGTATTTTCAAACCCATCGTAAGCAAACTATGGAGGAATTAGAATATGAACTTGATTTGTTAAAGAAAGCGCAATATAAATCCAGAGTGGAAAAAACTAGTGGTGTGTTAACTAAAAGTAAAGCGAAAATACATTTTGTAAACAAAAACAATATGTTAATATCAGAGTACGTAATTCCTATGTCAGAAATATTCTTAGAACTATACGCATATTTACAAAATGGCTTATCTAAACGAAAGATAATGCGAATTTTGAATCAGATTCTTATGATATATTCAGGAGAAACTGCAACGATAAGATCAAATAAAATAAAAGTGTTTGTTGGGCGAACAAAGGTATTTGATAGTGATTTGAAAATAGTTTTAAGTGCATTCCGCGATATGAAACTAATTGGCAAATATAATACAGATTTTTCTGTTGGATATAAAGTTACTGAATTTGGAGTTAGTGTTATGAAATTTATGAGAAAACACATATATACGGACGCAGGATATCAAAATTTAACGTATAATAACGACATCTCCAATATAAGCGATTTGGACTGCGTTTAGATAAAATAATTCAAAATTCTTGACTTGCATTATTAAATTTTATTCGTAAAAATAGAGTGAAATAAGGAAAATGCTGCAAATTAAAAAATAAAGAAAAACACCGATAATCCTTGATAAATAAAGGATTATCGGTGCTTTCTTAGTCGCTGTTCACTCAGCAATTTCTGGAGCGGCTGATGGGAGTCGAACCCACCTGTCAAGCTTGGGAAGCCTGCATTCTACGATGAACTACAGCCGCGTATGTGTATGGCGCAAGTCAGAGCCTTGCGCCATACATTTTTTATGTCTGTTGAATACGAAAAAGATGTATTTGCATTGTTAGCGGAGAGAGTTGAACTCTAACTACAAATAAAACTGTACTATTCTTTATAAATGAAATATTGCTTCGCAATATGAAATAAGAACCTGACTTCGTCAGAACCTTGTTGCTCTCAAGCTCGTTATAAGAACCGCTACGGTGCCCGAAATTAAAGATTGCCGTCCACACCTGAGTGGTTCGGATTTCAATGGTGTTTTCGATTATGTATATTTATATATCAATCAGTCTATTGCCTAAATAGACTGAAATTGACAATAAAATTGTGATACTATATAATGAAATAAAGTCGTGCTGTATGTTATATAACAAAAGAAGGAGATTGCATAATAAAATGTGGTTTGAAAATGATTATAGAAGAATTTTTATGGATATGCATTTAAATGACACGAATGATGAATATTTATCCTTATTGGATATAGACAATTTTGTTGATTGTTTATCCGATGCAGATGTTTCAAGCGTAGTTGTTAAAGCAAAATCACATGTAGGATTACATTATTGGCCCGGAAAATACGGTAAAATGCACAGAGTATTAGAGAAAAGAAACCTTGACTATGTCGGTGAAATGATTGATAAATGTCATAAAAAAGGAATAAATGTTATTGTTTATTTTTCTCAAGTGTATGATAATTATGCATATGAAAAACATCCTTTATGGAGATTGAGAAGCTTTGCCGGAACCGCATCTCGTTTCCCAATCCCCCAAAAGCACAATAGATATGGTTTAGTTTGCCCAAACAATCCCAATTACCAAAAATATTGTCAGGACATATTAACAGAACTTTGTGAAAAATACAATTTTGAAGGTGTTTTTCTTGATATGCCTTTTTGGCCATGGCCGTGCTATTGCAAACATTGTACTGAAAAATTTTTTAAAGAAACAGGAAAAATGTTACCGCGCATATATAAATTTGATAAAAAAATCTGGAGAGAATATATACATGCAAGACAACATTGGATCCAAGAATTTATCGAACACAATACAAAGGCAATTAAAGATGTTGATCCTAATATATCCGTAGAACATAATATGGCTGCTATAGGACTTAATTGGATTACAGGTAATGTTGAAAGCCACATGCTTGCTTCCGATTATGCCGGCGGGGATTATTACGGAGGGTATGCAGAACAAAGTTTTATGTGTAAATACTATAACAATGTAACTGTAAATAAACCCTTTAGTTATATTACTTCCAGATGTGATCGAAATTTATTTTTTCACACCGTATCAAGAACAGCTGACGATTTACTGATTCATAGTATAAACGCTTTAGTTCATAATGGTGCATTTTCAATTTGTGATGCAATGAACCCCAATGGCACAATAACAGATGAATTGTATCACGGAGCAATAAAAGAAGTATTTGCCGCAACTAAACCTCTTGAAAAATATGTTTCAGGAAATATCAAAAGTGATGTTGCAGTTTGGTATAATACAAATTATAAAACAAATAAGAATTACATTGAATCTCCCATGAACATCGCAAGCATATTGAGAGAAAAGAATATTGCTTTTGATGTAATTGGCAGTAAAAATATAAAAAACATAAAATCAAAAGTGCTTTGTATTGCTGATGTTCAAGAAATAACCGATCAGGAATTGGCAGATATTATTAACTATGTAGAAAATGGCGGCTGTCTTTTTATAACAGGTTCGTTAGGTAATAATAAGAATTTTGAGAAGTTTTTGGGAATCAAACAAAATGGTATAAGTAAATATACATACTCATATATTGAACCAAAAGAATGTTTTAAAGATCAAATGAAAACATTTGATTCTAAAAGTCCATACCCGGTGGAACACACTGCAATAGAAGCCGATATTATTGATTCCTCTGTTGAAGTTATGGCAACAATAACATATCCATATACAACAAGATCTGAGGATGATTTTTCTGCAATTCATTCTGATCCACCCGGAATACACACAAATTTACCGGCAGTTACAAAGGTATCTCGCAAAAATGGAACTGTTATGTGGGTAGCTATGCCTTTAGAATTAACAAAAGCACATCATTGCAGACAATCTATAGCTGATATGATTTGCTCATTATATGATAATAAACAAATGGAATTTATTTCGAATGCTCCTGCATTTGTGGAAATTATAAAATGGGAAAAAAACGACGAAACATATCTGGCGTTAATTAATCAGCAAGAAAATACACCTATTTATCCTATTGACAATATTACTGTTCAACTTAAGGAAAAGTTCGCACAATTTGAAATATTATCTGATAATAATTCCGGTACAGTAATTACTATCAATAACACTCTTGATAATACTACTCTTAACATTTCTAAATTAGGTGTATTCTGTGTTCTTCATTTAAAATATAAAAACACAAACACAAACACCCTTGTCTAATCTTAAACTGCTCCAAATTTTGCAACAGTACAAAAAAAGACAGCCGTTATATTTCAAACGATTGGCAGGTATATATAAAAAATCGGCAGATAGATTTTTATTTTCTATCTGCCGATTTTTTAGCTAGATTCAATTGTACGAGAGTTCAACTCTGCCCGCCAAGGGAAAACAGCGATTTTACATCTATAATACGGTCAGTTTAAAAACCACCCAATAGACAGCAAAAAACCTCGGTAACACCGAGGTTTTTTCGGAATACATCTTTTTTGTATCCACTTGATGGCTGGGGTGGCAGGATTCGAACCTACGAATGCAGCAGTCAAAGTGCTGTGTCTTACCGCTTGACGACACCCCAATATAGAATTTTAAAGAGAAAACGCCGCCCTTATTGCCTTATGGGCTTGCGGCGGCGTTTGAAATGGGGTGGAATATCGGATTCGAACCGATGGTCTCCAGTGCCACAAACTGGCGCTTTAACCAACTAAGCTAATCCCACCATGTTGACTTTGCACAATCACTTAACTCAACTTATTCAGCGCAAAAGTGGCGCGCTGAGAGGGACTCGAACCCCCGACCCTCTGCTTAGAAGGCAGATGCTCTATCCAGCTGAGCTATCAGCGCAATTTTAAGTGCTTGTATATTATATATGTCCGCTTGCCGTTTGTCAAGGGAAAAAAGTGTAAATTCTTATGTTTTTCAAATGTTTTTTCGGATATATACAGGGCTTGACTCGTGTTTCAGAACTGCGTATAATAAATTTATTCAAAAAGCTCAACAGAATTCGTCAAGGCTTAACACCGTTTTGAGGCGGAAAAATACATGCATGCAGATTTGTAGGTGCTTTCAACAGACAAGCTCAATGATTCATCGAAAAGTGAATGGCGGTTGGGCTTGTGTCGAGAAATAAAGTCTGCGTTTTCATCTGCGGACTGCATAAAGGGTGAATGGATTGAAGGTTTTTTACGAAACGGATTGGCATATCCATACCGAAGCGTCGTATGATGCGGATTTAAAAGTGAGCGATTTAATCAAACGAGCACAGCAAAACGGTATTCGGCAATTTGGCATCAGCGACCATGTGAATTACCCGTTTATGGTCAAGCATTTAGAGCGCTCCAAAGATTTATTTTCAGCAAATCCGACAGAAGGGTTTCATTTCGGTGTGGAGCTTACCACGTTGCCGCAATCACAGTATGATTTTGCGTTACAGCATCCGGTTGACCCGGATTGCCGAAAAAAATGGCTTTTGGGTTATATTCCGCCGATTTTCAAAAAGGATGGTATGGCACTGTCTTTATCGGAAGCAGAATTAGAACGTTGTCAGGTGGAATATGTAATTGCAGGTGCACATTGGTCTTTTGACTTTCGGCAAAGCCGAAAAGCTGCAATAAAAAGCTATCAGGAGCAACAGATGTTTATTGCTGAGCAAAAATGCGTTGATATTATTGCACATCCTTGGTGGATTTATATGGCCAAATTCGTGAAAAACGGTATGCAGACAGGGCCGTGGTTTGATGATTTTGCAATTATTCCGCAATCACATCACGAGGAATTTGCGGCAGCTGTGCTTGAAAATAAAAAGATGGTTGAATTAAATACGGATTTCTTCGTATCGAACAGCTATACAGATTATTTTAAACGGCAATATGCAGAATATATCTGTATGCTGCATGAAAAAGGGATTCCGATTACCATCGGCAGTGATTTGCATGGCAATTATACCGCTCACCATGAAGAGGTTCGGCATTATATGGAACCTTTGGGATTTACAAGTGAAACTTTTGCAACGCCGCATTTCAGAGAATACGGCGAAAAACAGAATTGAATATAGAAAAAGCCTGAACTGATCCCGCTTTTGGGGCGGAATCAGTTTTGCTTTGTTTGCATATATTCGCTGTTGCGATGAATACGTTCTGTTTTGCGGGAGCACACTTTTTATCCCCCAAACAGATTTGGGAAAAATTTAGCGATATACCCCTGTATGAAGATGGCAAGTACAATCAGAGGCAGAATATAGGAAACATAAATGCGTATCCATTTCGGGAAGCGCAGACCGCTGCCTGTATTTGCTTCTTTGGTGAAGTTTTTCCAGCCCCAACCGCGCTTAGAGGTGCAGAACAGTAAATAAATAAGCGAGCCGATCGGCAAAATATTGTTACTGACAATGAAATCCTCTAAATCCATAATTGTGCTGCCTTCGCCTAATGGCTGTATACTGCTTAAAAGATTGAACCCAAGCACGCAGGGGAGGGAAAGCAGTAAAATCAGAATACAGTTTACCAAAACCGCTTTTTTTCGGCTCCAGCCCTTTAAATCCATCCACCATGCGAGAATATTTTCAAATACCGCAATTACGGTGGACAGTGCGGCAAACAGCAGGAATACAAAAAACAGTGTACCCCAAATTCTGCCGCCGGGAATGGAAATGAACACGTTTGGCAGCGTGATAAAAATCAAATTCGGACCGCTGTCGGGTTTTACACCGAATGTGAAGCATGCGGGGAAGATAATCAGACCCGCCATCAGTGCTACGCCTGTATCCAAAAGCGTAACACGCAGTGCTTCGCCGGTCAGCGTTCTTTTTTTGTCAATGTAACTGCCGAAAATGGCAATCGACCCCATACCGATGCTTAAAGTGAAAAAGGCCTGCCCCATGGCGTCAAATACGGCGTCCATAAAGTTCCTGCCCGAGAGCTTTGTGAAATCGGGGAACAGATAGAATTTCACACCTTCTTTTGCACCCGAAAGCGTTAAAGAGTGTACGGCGAGTACCACCATAATGGCAAGCAGGCACAACATCATGATTTTTGTAATACGTTCCACGCCCTTTTGCAGCCCGAAAGAGCAGACGGCAAAACAGCCGATGGTAACAATTGCCATTGCAATGCCCATTAAGAGCGGGTTGGCGGTCAAGTCGGTGAATACTGTGGTAACCTGTTCTGCGGAAAGACCCGTGAATGCGCCTGTCAGCATTTTATAGCAGTAAATGAGCATCCAGCCGGCGATGGTGGTGTAAAACATCATCAATAGGTAATTGCCCGCAAGCGAGGAGTATTTATGCAAATGCCATTTGGAATTTTTTGGCTCGAGTGCATCAAATGATTGCGCAACGCTTTTTTGACTTGCTCTGCCGACTGCAAATTCCATAACCATAATCGGCAGTCCCAACAACACCAAAAATACCAAATACAGCAATACAAAGGCCGCACCGCCGTATTTACCTGTGATAAACGGAAATCTCCACACATTGCCAAGACCTATGGCACAGCCTGCCGAAATCAGCAGAAATCCGAGGCGGGAAGAAAATTTTTCACGCTGCATATGTTTACCATCCTTTGCTTATCAGTGCATAGAGACTGCCTCGATGTCTTCGCTTGCCGCTTTTCCGTCAAAGCGAAGCAACTCGAGATTTTGGCAGTTTTGTGCATCGAGTGCGTGGGCGTATTCGGGGCAGGTGTTACCGAAACGAACCTTTGTCTTTTCAATTGTGATGTTGTCTGCATACCGCAAAAAGAAGCCTGAATTTTTGCAGGTTTCTACGCCATAGTCAATGCACGGGCGCAAATCGTACAATCCGCAGTCCCACTTTGAAGTTTTGGTGACCTCAACCTGTACATTCTCAAAGGTCACATCTTCAATATGATTGTCGCAGTTTCCGTGAATCAGCACGCCGTTTTCGCCTTTACAGGTGATGTTCTGAAATCGGATATTTTTAATTTTGCCCGATTTTGTGTTGCTGTCACGGTTAAATGTGGTTAAAACGATTGGTTCCGCCGTACCCCACCAGTCGGGGCAGAAACGGCGCGTCTCAATGATAATATTTTGATAGCGGACATTTTCCACATTGCCGCCGTCGCGGATTTGAATGGAAAGCCCGCGGTTACTGCGGGAGATAATGCAGTCCGTCACCAATACGTTCCGAAAATTACCGACGCCCTCTGTGCCGATTTTAATTGCGGCAGAGGTGGAAATCAGCGTACAGCCCGAAATGAGAATGTTCTCGCACGGACCGTATTCCGCGTTGCCCTTCGAGGTCTTTAGGCAGATGCAGTCATCCGCACATTCCACATGGCAGTTCACAATGCGCACATTGGAGCAGTGGTCGGGGTCGATGCCGTCGGAGTTTGCAACATCCAAATCGTTGAGAATCCGAATCGAATCTATCTGCACATCGTCACAACCTGCGGGGTGCAGCGTCCAAAACGGCGCATCGGTAATCGTGATGTTCCGAAAAGAGATGTGATTGCTTTTTTCAATATAAATCACGGTCGGACGCGGGTAAAAATCACCTGTGACATAGTATTTGTCTTTGCGGCGGACAAAGCCGTGCCCGTTTGCGTCAATAACGCCTTCGCCCGTTACCGAGCAGTTGTCGGCTTCAAAGCCGTACAGGAATACGAAAGAGGGCTTTCCTGTAACGGGATTGCCGACCAAAGCGGTTTTCGGGTCGTTAATACGTTCGCAGGGGCGAATGTAGCCGTTGATATCTGAGGTTGCTTTTAAGCGCGCGCCTTTCATCAAATGCAGTTCAACATTGGCTTTTAGCTGTAAAGAATCGCTGTAATAGGTCTTGCCGCTTGTCAGCACCACCGTGCCGCCGCCGTTTTCATACGCCGCGTCCAACGCCGCCTGCAAAGCCTTTACATCATTCTGTACGCCGTCACCGACCGCGCCGTACTCTTCGGGATAAAAATAGTGCATAAAACAAAAACACCTTCAAAATCGTGATTTTAAATAATATAGCACGATTTTAAAGGTTAGGCAATATCTTTTTGCAATATCCTGCCGGTCTGTCTACTTCATCATTCTAATAACCGGAATCAGAACATCCATCTGTCATTCTGCGCCGTCAGGCGAAGAATCTCCTGCAGAGCGAGGTGAGGTCGTTACATATGTAGGAACTGGACATCGCTCATTCCGCGGACGCAGTGCGCGCCCGCCCGGCTGCATAAAAAATCCTCTTCGGCGATGAAAGAGGATTTTTTGTTTATCTGTTTATTTCTTCCCGTAAATCTCCGCGACCTTTTGCATAGTTGTGTTTGCCACGGGAATTGCTACGGAGCTTCCGCCGCCGCCGTTTTCCACGACTACGACAATCGCGTAGGGAAGGTCCTCGCGTCCTGAGTACCCCACAAACCATGCGTGCGGTTTATCGCCGCCCTCGTTCGTGCTGACCTCTGCCGTACCTGTTTTGCCGCACATTTCAAGCTTACGGAATTTACCGTCTCCATAGTAATTTGCGACATTGGAGCGGAGCATTTCCTGTAATTTTTTTGCGGTTTCGGCTTTGAACATCTGTGCGCCTGTGGTGGGCTTGGTTTCCAAAACGGTGCGGTCTGTTTGCGTAGTGATTTTTTCTACCAGGTAGGGTTCGACTGCCTGCCCGTTGTTTGCAATCGCGCCCACAATCGTCAGCATATGGCAGGGATTCACAAGTGTGGTATATTGCCCGACACCTGCCCAGCCGAGGTCGAGATTTGAGGCGCCCGTTACGTCAAAGGTGCTTTTCGCAAGACGGATGTTGCCTACTGTATGCGTCTGATTAAACCCGAGTGTGTTTACGGTCTGGGTCATCTTATCCGTGCCGATTTGAATTGCAATCTGTGCGAAAGCGCTGTTGCACGAAACATTGAGCGCTCGCTCGAAATCAATCGTGCCGTGCGTGCCCATGCATTTGACCGAACCGCCGTCCACTTTGTGCACACCGCTGCATTTGAATTTTTGACTGTCAATATCCGCAATATTATCGATTGCCGAAGCGGCGGTAATGACCTTAAAGGTAGAGCCGGGGGTGTACACACCCGAAAAGAATCGGTTTAAATATACGCCTTCGTATGCGCCTGTGCGGTCATTGTTGATGTTCTCTGTCGGTTTGTTGCCGATATCGTATGCGGGTTTGGATGTCACGCACACCAATTCACCTGTTTTGTAGTTGAATACGCCGACGGTACCCTTGTTTTTCCCCAGTGCGTTATACGCTTCCGCACACAGCTCGGCATTGACGGTCAATTGTAAATTGTTGCCCTTGCCGTATTTTTTAATGTCATAAATGCCATCGGCAAAATTATAACCTGTCAGCGTGTCCTTATAAGCGGTCTGCACGCCTGTGGCAATAAAGCCCTGCGAATCGCCGACCACGTGAAGCGTTGCCGTGCGGATGTCCTTGCTGTTATTATAAACACGCTTGCCGTCCACCGTATCCGCCAACACTGCGCCGGTTTCATCGGTGATGGTACCCGCCGCAATCAATGTGCCTGAACGGTAAATATGGCGGTTCTCCTTTTTCATCGCCCATGTGTCGGCTTTGGTAAAAAATGTATAGAACAGTATGCAAAGTCCCGCTAAAAATGCGAAAACGAGCGCGTACAGAATCCATGCTCTGCGTGAAAGTGTTTTCATCTGGAACGCTCCTTTCCGTCTGCGGTAATTTTGTCATAGCGCTTATAGGTGCGCACATCAATCGCTTTAATGAATGCCACTAAGCCCCAGCAGCACATCATACTCGACCCGCCGCGAGAAATAAAGGGGAGTGTAACGCCTGTCCACGGCAGAAGGTCGGTGACACCGAATACATGCAGTGCGGCTTGGAACAAAAGCAGACTGGAAGCCGCTAATGCCGCAATGGAATAAAATGTTGAACGCGCCGCCGAAGCGTAACGAATACTGTATACGACCAATGCCACAAAGGTCAAAAGCACAGTAAAAGCGATTATGATACCGAATTCCTCACATACCATGCCAAACGCTAAATCCTCGGTTGCGGCATATACACTGCGCAGCTTACCGTTGCCGATCCCTAAACCGAACAATCCGCCGCTGACCGCATATATGAGCAGACGTACCTGCTGGTAGCCGCTTGTAGAGGCATATTCCCAAATGTGACGGTAGGATTCAAACCGCTTTGCCACATACGGCTTAAAAGTCAAAATACCGATACCGCCGAGCAGTGCACCCGTGCAGACTAAGAAAATGGTTTTGATGTCACCCGAGCGTAAAAACGCCATCACAATAAAGGTAAAGAAGAAAATCAGCGCGGTGCCGAAATCCTTCATAATAAACAGGCAGCCGATACAACCCAAGGAAAATAACAGATATTTTGTCAGGCTCCTTGTGGACTGTAAATGCTCCAGTGTTGCCGCACCGACAAACACAAAAGCGATTTTTACAATTTCCGACGGCTGAATGGATAAAAGTCCGTCTCCGATGATAATCCAGTTTTTCGCACCGTTGATTTCTTTGCCGATAATCAGTGTAACCGCGAGTGCCGCAACCGCGAGCACCGCCACAGGCATCCGCAGGCGAATCACGCGCTTTGTGTCACTTAAAATCCACAGCATAACGGCGAATACACCGATGCCGAGCAAAACGGCAATAAGCTGTGTGTATGCTTTGTCGGGATACACACTGGTTGTGAGCGTCAGACCGATGCCGGTCAGGAAAAAAGCAATCAGCTCAATTTCAAAGCTTTTTCGGCGCAGAAAGCCGCCGAAAACCAGGAAATACAGCCATTCCACTGCAATGTATACACCGAATACCACAAACAGTGTTGTGGTGCTTTCCTGTGTGCCGTTGATATAGATTTGCAGCATGCAAACCATTTGAAAGACCGTCATGAAAAGCAGTAAAAACGGCCATTTTACAGGCTTTCGGTAAGCTTTTCTTCGCTTTTTCTTTGTGTCTTTTCCCATAATTGCTCCTCTTATTCTCTGAACATGAAGCTGTATTCGCCGACAGAAATAATATCGCCGTCATACAGCGGATACGCGCCGAATACCATCTCACCGTTTAAATAAGTGCCGATTTCCGACTGTAAATCGGCAACCATCCACCCTTCCCGGTTGAGATAAATTTCTGCATGCTCGGGGGCGATGTCCCGCATCGGCAGGCAGATGTTGCAATGGCGGTCGCGTCCGATAAGACAGCTGCCGTGTAAATAAAATGCGCTGTTGTCGGCAAGGTTTACAAGTCGAGCGGCATTGGTGAAATCGTCTACCTCTTGTCCGTCCTCTTCGGCACTGTCTGCACCGTAACCGTTGGAGCGGAATTTCATGACCGCATTGCCGAAGGAGACAGTGTCGCCGTCCGAAATACGCTCTGCACGGCGGATTTGCTCGCCGTTAACATATACGCCTGTTTTGGACTCTGTATCAAATACGAACCATCCGTCTTTACGCAGTGCCAAAACTGCGTGAAAGCGCGAAACCGTACCGTAATTTTTTAAGGATATATCACAGGTGCGGCTTCTGCCGATAGAGGTTTCCCAATTTTCAATTTCAATTTCGCTGTCGTCGGCAAGGTTCTGAAGCGTTGCCATAACCTCTTTGCGCGGGCGCAGGCGGAAAAGTGAAATGACGCACCGCAAAAGGATAAATACCGCGACTGCCGTAAGCACATAGCGGGAGAGATATTCAAATTGTGTTAAAAACTGCTCCAAACAAAGCACCTCTTTACAGGAAATATCTACATACAGAATACATTTAAACCGCCGAAAAGTCAACAAAATATTGTCGGCTTGCCCGAATGTAACAAAATCGTAATATCTGCGGATTCCGCACAACCTGATATGCGGCGGATACCTGCTTTTTCACGAATAGGAATATTGCGATATTGGCAGAATGCGATAATTTTATTGTGCATAACAAATAATTATTTTCTTATTTTCAAAGAATAAACTATTATTAGTTGACAAAATCGGAGGAGGATGGTATAATAACCCCACGAATC
>DKUE01000036.1:16169-64769 GCA_002490525.1 Ruminococcaceae bacterium UBA7212 | reverse complement strand
CTTTTGGGTCGCAGAATTTTCGAGCGCAGGATTTTTTGCTCTGCACGTCCATAAAACGCAGTCAATCCTTTCGGATTGACGAGGATTTTAACAATGCAGAGGCGGAAAGAATGCCGCGAAAATCGTGTTTGTACGCGTGTGCTATGGTTACACCAAATTTATTGCCGCACCGCGGGCAAAGAACACTGTGTTTACCTTTTTTGCGCGGCAAACGCAGTGTCGCACCGCATTTGGGACATTCGCGGTAGATGTGTTCTTTATCCTTACGGCGTTCTTTTTCAACAGCACGTTTTTCTTTTCTCGCCGCACGCTCGCCCTTGCGAATTTCCGCCTGTCGGCTCTGATTTTGAAAGGCGTCCCGCATGCGGAACAGCCACTCGCGCACCACGCGGTCCTCGTTTTCACGTGCGGGAATATTTTTGGAAAGCACGCGGAACAATGTGTACCCAAGCATGCAAAGCAGTAATGCGCTGATAATCCGCGAGCGGGCAAATACATTGACAAGCACCAACAGCAAGTACACACAGCATATGACAATCTGTACACTGTCGCTGATGCCGCGCATGCCGTAGCGACCCTCTAAAAACCGAAAAAGCTTATTCCGAAACCCGTTCAAAATTGATTCTCTCCGTTCTTACTTTCTTGTACAAAAGTATATGCCGCATGCGTGAACAAATAAAATCCGTCTTATGAACGAACTGTAAATTCAAAGGCGGATGCCGTCTTTTAAATGCCGTTCGGGCGTGCGGGGATTTCCGCATTGCGCAGAATATACTGCGGTGCTATCCATGTTGCCCAATATATCAAATCCTTTGTAATTTCAGGCGGGAACTGTTCTTGCAACCGTAAAATTGCGTTATTGCGGTACTGCGGGTCATGCGCGTCGGTCGCAATCAGCTCCGCCGTACCGTCCAGCAAAAGAGACTTGGCAAATTCCTGTATCTCTTCCCCCAGATAGCCCGCAAGCGAGTCCGCATTCACTTGCATATGCGCCCCCATGTCCCGCAGTTCCTGCGCAATGGCAGGGTATCTTTGAAAGGTCGGGTAGCGCTCGGGATGTGCAATCAGCGGAATCAAGCCCTGTTCTAAAATTTCCTCTGCAAAAACGAGTGCGCGTTCCGGCTCAAAAGGCTGCAGGCTGTATTCGCAAAGCAAGTATTTAGAACGGTTAATCGTGATCTCATTCAAATTTTCCGCTTCAAAAATGTGATTGTTTAAATACACCTCTGCGCCGCCGCACACCTTTAAAGGCATTTTTTCCGCCTTCAAATACGTATTCAGTTCGGAAATTCTTTGATTGCGCGTATACAAAAAATCGTCTATCAGCTCTACATCCGTCAGATGCGGCGTAGCGGCAATAATTCGAATTCCGTTTTTCACCGCACCGCGGCACAACGCAATCGTTTTTTCCATAGAATCGGCGCCGTCGTCCATATCCCATAAAATGTGACAGTGCAAATCAATCATTCCGCATTTTCCCCTTCTTCCGAAGCCGTTTCCCCCTTCTGCACAGGCGCCGTTTCCGCCTGCGCCTGTTCGGCAATCGGCTCCTTTTTTAAAATATGAATAATGCCATCGTCATTCAGCACTTTTATCAGCGTGAAAGTAATCGGCAATAAAAACAGACCGATGAAGCCGAACAACTGTGTACCGACAAACATTGCCATCAGCATTAAATACGGCGGCAGACCCAACTGCGAAGCAACCAGCTTGGGTTCAATGATCTGACGCACCACACCGATGACGGCATATATGACCAATATACCGATACCGAATCCGATTTTGCCCGTGCAGAAAGAATACACCGCCCAAGGAATCAAAATTGTACCTGTACCGAGCACCGGGAGAATATCCACAATCGCCGTCACCAGCGCAATCGCAAAAATATAACTGCCCGAATACAAACCGATTGCCTTTAAAATAAACAGACCAATCGCCAATTCTGCAAAGGTTATGCAGATAATCAGAGAATAGGATTTTCCCATTTTGCCGAGTGTGGAAAAAATCACCTGCTTGGTACGTATAACCGCACTGCGTTTTTTCTGCCCCAACTGCCGCAGAATCATATCGCGCATATTACGGTAATCCGATGTCATAAAACAACAGGAAACAATACACACCAAAATCCCGACCGCAAACATCGGAATTTGCTTTGCCGTGCCCCAGACCATGCCGAGCGGAGAGGAAAGCACGGAAAAATCAAACCCGCCGCCGCTTGGGGACTGCGGTGCATTGGCAACCACATCTGCCTGCAAGCCTAAAAGCTTATGCAAAAAATCCGTGGCTGAAGAAAGAACCGCGCTCTCCATCGAATCCGGCAAAAAGGACAAGGCACCTTGCAGCCAAGTAATAATTTGGTTCGCAAAGGTGGGGGCGTCCTCCAGCTTCATCATCAAAAATCCGAAGAAATCGCGCAGTTCAATCACAATGCGCGCAATCACACCGCCTAAAAGAGAACCGATAATCACGAGCATAAAAAGCACCATGATTACAGACGCGGCACCGCGTTTTAAAAAGGTTTTTTCAGAAAGAAAATTCACGGGTTTTTGCAGCACCATCGCCAAAAAGAACGCTACAACAAAAGGCCAAAGCACACCGAGTGCATATTTTACCGCCAAATAAAACAGTCCAATCAACACAACCATATACGCTGTATTGATTAGAAATGCTCTTCGTTTTTCAATCCTGTCCATATTTTGCCTCATCTTTGTTGCGATATTTCAGGCATATGCCCGATGGGAATATATACATTTTATACTATTTTTTCACAAGTTACAATCAATAATAGAAACTTTCATAGAAATTTCATTTTCCCGTACCGATTTTAAAACTTTTTCTTTATTCCGTGCAGAATTTATGCTAAACTATTATGCGTATCAATATAATTGGGAAGTGAGAATATGTATGTAGCCGTTATGGGTTACGGCACGGTCGGTTCCGGCGTGGTCGAGGTTTTTAACAAAAACCATGACAGCATTGTCCGCCGCAGTACACGTGATGCTTTGGATTTGAAATATATTTTGGACCTTCGGGATTTTCCCGGTGACCCTAATGCAGATAAGTTTATTAAGGATTTCAATATTATTTTAAACGATGCGGACGTCAAAATTGTTGTGGAGACCATGGGCGGTCTCCACCCCGCTTTTGAATTTGTTTCCTCGCTGTTAAAGGCGGGCAAAAGCGTAGTCACTTCCAACAAGGAATTGGTTGCGACAAAAGGCTACGAGCTTTTAACCCTAGCGGAGGAAAACAATGTCAACTTCCTGTTTGAGGCATCGGTCGGCGGCGGTATTCCGATTATCCGCCCGATTACGCAATGCCTTGCCGCGAACGAGATTGACGAAATTGCCGGCATTTTGAACGGTACAACCAATTTCATTCTCACCATGATGATTGAAAAGAACATGTCCTTTGCCGACGCTTTGAAGCTGGCGCAGGAGAACGGCTATGCCGAAAAAGACCCGACAGCGGACATTGAAGGGCACGACGCCTGCCGTAAAATCTGCATTTTGGCGTCACTGTGCTTCGGCAAGCATGTATACCCCGACGCGGTTTACACCGAAGGCATTACGAAAATCACCTTAGAGGACGTGGCATACATTCAAAATTACGGCGGTGTCATTAAACTGCTCGGACGTGCCAAACGGTTGGAAAACGGTAAAATTTCCGCGCTGGTCAGCCCGGCAGTGGTCATGCACGGCAGTCAGCTGGCATCGGTTACGGATGTATTTAACGCGATTTTGGTGCGCGGCGATGCCATAGGCGATGTCGTATTTTACGGCAAGGGCGCAGGTAAGCTGCCGACAGCAAGTGCGGTAGTTGCCGATGTAATCGACTGTGCAAAGCATGTAGACCGCAAAAAAGCGTTCGGCTGGGGTGCGAGCGAGGAAAATTACGTGGTGGATTACAAATCGCTTGAGACTGCTCTGTATATTCGTACCGAGGTTGCCGACAAAGCCGCCGCACTCGCTGCAGCAGAAGCGCAGTTCGGCAAGATTAAGGTGCTTTCGCGTGACGATGCCCCTGAAAATGAATTGGCCTTCGTTACAGGCACAGATACAGAAAAAGCACTCATCGAAAAGCTTAACAAGGCAGGGATTTCAGCACTCTCCTGCATTCGTGTGACAGATTATTAAGATAGACGATTTGTTTATCTGTTTTTGGAGGTTTTTATGGGACTGATTGTTCAGAAATTCGGCGGCAGTTCGGTTGCCAACGCCGAAAGAGTGATGAATGTGGCAAGCATCATCACGGACACGTACCGTCAGGGCAACGATGTGATTGTCGTGGTTTCCGCACAAGGCGACACCACCGACGATTTGATTGAAAAAGCAAAGGAAATTAACCCCGCTGCGTCCAAACGTGAAATGGATATGCTGTTGACCTCGGGCGAGCAAATCTCCATTGCGCTGTTATCCATGGCGATTGAAAAGCTCGGGTTTCCCGTGGTTTCGCTTCTCGGCTGGCAGGCAGGCTTCAGTACCAGCTCCGCTTACGGCACAGCACGTATCAAATCTATTAAGACAGACCGTCTGCGTGCAGAGGTTGACCGCCACAATATTGTTGTGGTTGCAGGATTCCAGGGCTTAAATAAATATGATGATTTGACAACTCTCGGCAGAGGCGGCTCCGATACCAGCGCAGTTGCGATTGCGGCGGCAATGCATGCAGACCGCTGTCAAATTTTCACCGATGTGGAGGGCGTGTTTACCGCTGACCCGCGTAAGGTGGAAAATGCCAAGAAATTGCAGGAAATCACCTATGATGAAATGTTAGAGCTTGCCACACTCGGCGCACAGGTGCTCAACAACCGTTCGGTGGAAATGGCAAAGAAATACAATGTGGAAGTGGAAGTGCTTTCCAGCTTAAAAAGAGTTCCCGGCACAATCGTTAAGGAGGTCGCTAAAATGGAAAAAATGCTTGTCAGAGGCGTCACAAAGGATACAGATGTCGCCCGTATATCCGTTAAAAAAATCCCGAACAATCCCGGTGTTGCATTTAAGATGTTTGCAAAGCTTGCACAAAAGAAAATCAATGTAGACATCATTTTGCAGTCCGTCGGCAGAGACGATACAAAGGATATTACCTTTACCGTATCCAAGGAAAACGCCGAAGAAGCAGTCAAAGCGGTCTTAGACACCTTTGACATTGAAGAGAGCAACGTGGTTTGCGATAAAGCCGTTGCCAAAATCTCGGTAGTCGGCGCAGGTATGGAGTCTCACCCCGGCACCGCTTCGAAAATGTTCGAGGCACTGTATGAAAACGATATCAACATCGACATGATTTCCACAAGCGAAATTAAAATCTCTGTGTTGATTGACATTAAGGACGCAGACCGCGCAGTATCGGCTGTGCACAGAGCTTTCTATCCCGCATAAAGATTATAAAATTCAACGGAAACTGCGAAAGCATCCCGTGCGTTCATTGGCGCGGGATGCTTATTTTGATATCATAAAGCAAAGGAGTATACATAAAATCTATGGCATCCCTTTCGAGTTACGACAAACGGTTTTATAAAAAAACCATTGCCATTGCAGTGCCTGTGGCATTGCAGGCACTGCTGAATAACCTTTTAAATGTGATTGACACAGTGATGATTGGGTCTCTGGGCGAAGAATCCCTCGCCGCCGTCGGACTTGCCAATAAAGTATTTTTCGTGCTTTCTTTGGTATTGTTCGGTGTGGCTGGCGGTTCCACCGTGCTGACCGCACAGTATTGGGGCAAAAAAGATGTGCCGAATGTGCGCCGTGTGTTGGGTCTTTCCTTATGCATCGGTATTTCCGCCGCACTCATTTTTATGATTGTCAGTACGGTATTTCCGAAAAGCGTCATGCGTATTTTCACACCTGAGGAAAGCACAATTTCGCTCGGCGCAGGATATCTTGCCTTGGTCGCGTTTTCTTATCCGTTTCAGGCAATTTCCCAGTGCTACACCTATTTTTACCGTGCGGTCAACAAGGTTGCCTTTACGGTTGTTATCACCGCCTCTGCGATTGCGGTCAACGCCGTTATCAATTATACGCTGATTTTCGGTAAATTCGGTTTTCCGCAAATGGGACTGCGCGGCGCGGCAGTCGGTACGTTGGTCGCCAGAATTTACGAGTGCACCGCAATTCTCATTTACGTATATGCCACCAAAGGTGCTGGTGCCGCAAAGCTTCGGGAGCTGGTACGCTTTGACAAAGGGTTTATCCGTCAGTTTTTCAAAATTGCTACCCCCGTAATTTTCAACGAATCCGTCTGGGGACTCGGCGTAACGATGTACGCCCTCGTTTACGGCAGAATGGGAGTCGTTCCCATGGCGGCGATTACCGCAACGCAGGTCGTGGAAGAAATGTTTGTTGCCGCATTTGCGGGCTTAGGCTCTGCCACGGGTGTGGTTTTGGGCAATGAGATGGGGGCAAACCGCTTGGACGACGCCAAACGGCACTCCAAGGTATTGCTGGTATCCAATCTTGTTTTTTCAACTGCACTTGCCGTATTGCTGTTTTTTTTACGAAAGTATATTCTTTCCCTATTCGACCTGTCAGCAGAGGTTCTTTCCGCGGCGGCGATGTGTTTGTTGGTTTTTTCCTGCTATTTGCCTTTTAAAACGCACAACTATGTAAATATCGTCGGTATCCTGCGCAGCGGCGGCGATACCAAATATACCCTGTTCCTTGACTTTTCGGGCGTATGGGCAATCGGTGTGCCGATGGCGGTGCTCGGCGGCTTGATTCTCAAGCAACCGATTTATATTGTCTACGCCATGGTGCTGTTTGAAGAAATCTATAAGGCTTTCCTCGGACTGCTCCGCTACCGCAAGGGTAAATGGATCAAAAACATCGTCGGCTGACAAAATAGGAGAGTATGTATATGGCAAAAACAAGATGGTACAAAAATGCAGTTGTGTATCAAATCTATCCCCGCAGTTTTATGGATTCCGACGGAGACGGCATCGGAGATTTAAACGGCATTACCGAAAAAGCGGATTACATAAAATCTCTCGGTGTGGATGCCGTGTGGCTGTCCCCATGCTATAAATCCCCAAATGATGACAACGGCTATGATATCAGCGACTACTGCGATATTATGGACGAATTCGGCACTATGCAGGATTTTGACCGTATGCTGCAAGCGTTTCATGACCGCGGCATCAAAGTGCTGATGGATTTGGTCGTGAACCATACGTCCGACGAGCATAACTGGTTTCAGGAAAGCCGCAAAAGCAAGGATAACCCCTACAGGGATTTCTATATTTGGCGCGACGGCAAAGGTCACGATAAAAAAAATCCGCCGAACAACTGGCGCGCCTGCTTCGGCGGTTCCGCATGGGAATATGACGAAACGACCGAACAATTCTATCTGCATTTATTCAGCAAAAAACAGCCCGACTTAAATTGGGAAAATCCGAAGGTACGTGAGTCGGTTGCAGATATCTGCAATTTTTGGTTGCGAAAAGGCGTAGACGGATTTCGCTGTGATGTAATCACCTATATTTCCAAACCGGACGATTTACAAAATGCCAAGCAAAGCGAAGTCGTTGTCGGCCCACGCTGGAAGACATATATCCACGAGTTGGCTGACCGTTCCTTTAACAAATATGACACGCTGATTGTCGGCGAGGCGGCAGGCATTGATTTCCCGCGCGCATGTGAAATCACAGACGAAAGTGCGGGGCTTTTGGATATGCTGTTCCATTTTGAGCATGTTGCGGCAATTCCTGTCTGCGCATACAGCCAGAAGTCGACCAATCTGCGCCGCTTTAAGCGCATACTCTTCCGTTGGCAGTCCCTGCCAGAAACCGCGTGGGGAGCAGTGTACTATGAAAACCATGACCAGCCGCGCAGTCTGCCCCGTTTCGCGCCCGCGGGCAAGCACAGAGAAGCCGCGGCAAAAAGCCTTGCACTCTCCTTACTGTTCCAAAAGGGGACACCGTTCCTCTATCAGGGGCAGGAGCTCGGCATGACCAACTGCCCGTTTACACGCGGTGATTATCGGGATATTCAATCTGTCAATCTGCTCGCAGATATGCAGAAAAAGCCCTTCGGCGCATTCTTGTCAAAATTCACCGAAAAGTATTTACAGCGTTACGCGCGGGACAACGCCCGTACGCCAATGCAATGGAACACCGCAAAGAATGCCGGCTTTACGCAAGGCACCCCTTGGATGAAAATCAACGGGAACTATCGCGAAATCAATGCGCAATCGCAAATCCAAAACCCTGATTCTGTGTTTTGCTTCTATCAAAAAGCACTGGATTTGCGCAAACAATATGCAGATATTGTGCGGGATGGAGAATTCTCTCCCATTGACAAACGGAATAAACACGTTCTTGCTTTCACACGACAGCTGAACGGAAAATACCTGCTCGCCGTATGCAGTCTTTCACCGAAGTCCGCAAAATGCAAAATCCCCGCATATTTATGTACAGGACAGGCAACTTTGCTTCTGCGTAATACAAAACAGCCGATTGCACTGACGGAAACGGTATACCTGCCCCCCTGCACCTGCGCTTTATGGGAAATCTCCCCCGAAAAATCGAAATAAACTTTTTTACCGACCGCACAACCGCCGCATAGACTTTTCCCGCAATCTGTGTTATAGTAACAGTGACAATATTCTGTGGGGGTGAAACTATGAAAATTTTGAAAAAAACTTTGCTTTCCCTGTTGTGTTTGCTTTTGGCAGCTCTGCTCGTTTGGGGCGGCTTGGTTTTCGGCTATTATCCGCATTACAAAAAGGCGCAAACCACTGTTACACCGAATCTGACCGCACAGGCGGGGGAAATACACGTCATGAGTGCAAATCTGCGCTGCTTCAATCCGCAGGACATCGGCAAAAAAAGTTGGTTTTACCGCGCGGACTTAATTCTGAAAAATGTTGAGCAGCAAACACCAAGCGTCATCGGATTTCAGGAAGCCACAAAATGGCAGTATATTTATTTGTGCAAATCTCTGCCCGGCTACGATTCGGTGATTACCTACCGCGATAAATCTCCGTTTTCCGAAGGCTGTCCGATTTTTTACCGCAAAGACCTGTACAATCTAATCGACAAAGGCTCGTTTTGGCTTTCGGAAACCCCTGAAGTCATGAGCAAGGACTGGGATTCCAAATGTTACCGCATTTGCAGCTATGTGATTCTTGAAGATAAGGCCAGCACACGGCAGTTTGTGGTATTCAATACGCATTTAGACCACGTCAGCGATGCGGCGCGCATCAACGGCATCGGCGTGGTGCTCCAAAAAATTCAGCAGTTCGGCGATCTGCCTGCAATGATTATGGGAGACTTTAACGCAGAGGAAAATTCCGAAACCTATCGCAGTGCAACCGAAAACTTTTTAGACGCAAAATATCAAGCGAAAACAGCTGTGGGCTTGCAAAGTGCAACTTATCAGAAGTGGGGAGAAGCGCTCGACCGCAATCCGATTGACTATCTGATGATTTCCAAAACCGGATTTACCGTTGAGCAATACAAAGTGGTCGATACCACCTTTAACGGTGTGTATCCGAGTGACCATTTTCCGATTTCAGTACATCTCACATTAGATAAGGACTAATCGATATGCAAAGTCTGATGGACGTGAAAGAATACTTTATCCAAACAATCGGTGCGGCGCTGAAGGATGTGCCCGCACCGCCGCTTCCCCCGCAAACGGACTGCACGCGCCTGTACCGTTTGGCAGTGCGTAACACAGTGCAGGGGCTGTTCTGCAAAGGGCTTGGCGCAGAACTTCAAAAACTGCCTGCTGAAATGCAGTCCAAACTGCAAAAATCCTGCCAGGCGGCGGCGGTACGCGAATGTGCACAGCAAGAACTGCTCTCCGCACTGCGCACACAGTTTACAGCAGATGCCATTGACTTTATGTTGCTGAAAGGCAGTCATTTAAAGGCGCTGTATCCCGCGCCCGAACTGCGGTTCATGGTGGATATGGATGTGTTGGTGCACAAGCAAGATTTAGCGCGTGCGAAGCAGATTCTGCTCAGCTTCGGACTGACAATTGAATTTGACAACGGCAAGGACATTGTATTCGTGAAAAAACCGTTTCTGACGGTCGAATTACACCGCAGTCTGTTCCAGGAAGACTATTTCATGTACCCGTATTTCCGTTCTGTATGGGATAGAGTGCAAAAAATCGGCACGCATGAATTTTGCATGCCGTTAAATGACTTATATGTCTACACAATGGCACACCTCGCCGAGCATTACACCGCGGCCGGATCGTGCTTCCGCCCCGTAACGGATTTATATTTGCTGGAAGCACAGCATGCAGAGGCACTGAATTTTGACTATATTGCCGCACAGTTTCGGGAAATCGGCATTGAAAAATTTGCAGAGAATATTCGCGCATTGACGTTGTGTATGTTTGACGGTGCACCGAAAAACGAAACGCTTACAATGATGGAGAATTTTGTCACGCTCGGTCCGCCTGTGCAAAATGCGGGCGCCGCCTCTTCGGCGGCGGTCACACAAAAATCCAAAGTGCGGCGGATGTTTTCCGCAGCGTTTCCGAGCTTTCGGCATATGTCCGCAAAATACCCCATCTTAAAAAAGCTCCCGTTCCTATTGCCGCTTTTTTGGTTGGTTCGATTGATACAGTACACATTTACAAATGATAAAACCATCGTCCGCAAGCGAGAGGCACTGCAAAACACAGACCGAAAAAGCGTGGACACCTTAGCGAAAATTTTTAAAGAATCCGGATTATAGCGCAAGCAACCCCGCCCCCGATACGGAAAGAACGGTATCGGGGGCGGGGTTAGTTACAATATGTTATGCATTATCTGTCTTGCGCCAAACCATTTTATTGACAACGCCCGTGTAGGACTGAATAATTTTTACAACCTTTGTGGATACATTTTCATCCGTATAATCAGGTACGGGCATCCCGTAACAACCGTTTTGATTCATTTCCACCGCAATGTCAATCGCCTGCAGTAAAGATTTTTCATCAATCCCCGCCAGCACAAAACAAGCCTTGTCCAGCGCCTCGGGGCGTTCGGTTGAGGTACGGATGCAAACCGCCGGGAACGGATGCCCAACAGAGGTGAAAAAGCTGGATTCCTCCGGCAAAGTGCCACTGTCCGAAACAACTGCAAACGCGTGCATTTGCAGACAGTTGTAATCATGAAAGCCCAAAGGCTCGTGCTGAATCACGCGGGCATCCAGCTGAAAACCGCTTTCTGCCAAACGCTTTTTGGAACGCGGATGACAGGAATATAAAATCGGCATATCGTATTTTTCAGCCGTTTTATTAATGGCGCGGAACAAAGAAAGGAAGTTCTTTTCGGTGTCAATATTTTCCTCTCGGTGCGCGGAAAGCAAAATGTATTTGCCCTTCTCAAGTCCTAAGCGCGCGTGGATATCCGATTTTTCAATGTCAGAAAGATTCCCGCGCAATACTTCCGCCATCGGTGACCCCGTCACGTAAGTACGTTCCTTGGGAAGTCCGCATTCGTGCAAATAACGGCGTGCGTGCTCGGAATACGCCATATTGACATCTGAAATAATATCCACGATTCTGCGGTTGGTCTCTTCCGGCAGACACTCGTCTTTACAGCGATTCCCTGCTTCCATATGAAAAATTGGAATGTGCAGACGCTTTGCCGATATAGCGGACAAACAGGAATTGGTATCGCCTAAAATCAGCAGTGCATCGGGGTTTGTACTTTTCATCAGCTTATAAGAGCAATTTATGATGTTGCCCACAGTCGCACCGAGGTCATCGCCTACGGCATCCATATAGACCTCCGGTTCCTGAAGCTTTAAATCCTTAAAAAACACACCGTTCAGGTTATAGTCATAATTTTGCCCTGTATGCGCCAAAATGCAGTCAAAATATCGGCGGCACTTGTCAATCACCGCCGCCAAACGAATAATTTCAGGGCGTGTACCGACAATAATCAAAAGCTTTAATTTGCCGTTATTTTGAAAACATACGTCGGAATAGTCCGTTTTCAGTTCCATAAGGTAATCTCCTTCTTTTATTGTTCGTGCGCAGGTTTTCGGCGTCTCCACAGATATACCGCACCGTAAAGCAGGAATACTGCCGCCGCAGCCACCGCCGCGCCGCAAAAATCCAACAGTACATCCTGCACCCTCGCCCCTCTGCCCGATAAAATCTGAATCGATTCATCTGTTACGGCAACGGCGAGTGCAGCAGACAAAATATTCCAAGCGGTTTGCAGCAGACTTGTCCTTTTCAGCAAAACCAAAAGAAGAAACGACAACTCCAGCCCCAGCGTAAAAAACTCTATCGCATGCGCCGCCTTGCGCACATGCAAAAAAAACGCGCGCCAATCCGCAGGATCTTCATATTCACTTTTCGGCTTTCCGCCGATGGTTTCCGCCACCTTTGCAGACTGCGTGTTGGATGCCTTAACCGGCTGTGCGGAATTGTAAAAAATAAAACCGACCGTCAAAAGAATCAGAAAAAGGCAAATGCCCCGTAAAATACGCTTACCCATCGTTATATATCCAGCGCAAACGTATCCGGATGCGCCGAATCAAAACATTCATTGCACCACATAAAGGTAACCATATCGCTGTCCCCTAAGTTCTCAATATTGTGCGTATAACCGACAGGAATATCCACGACCTCTAACCGCTCTCCCGATACAAAATACGAAAATATTTCTGTATCGCCCGGTTTTCGGAATCGAATCACACCTTGACCGCTGACAACCAAAAACTTCTCATTTTTGGTGTTATGCCAATGGTTTCCCTTTGTAATGCCGGGCTTGGAAATATTTACGGAAAACTGCCCATTATTCTTTGTGCGCAGAATTTCCGTGAATGACCCACGGTTATCCTTGTGCATTTCTAACGGATAAGAAAACGCGTCTGTCGGCAAATAGGAAAGATATGTGCTGTAAAGTTTTTTGGAAAAACTGCCCTCAGTCATATCCGGCACATAGCGGTTTTCGCGGCTTGCACGGAACGAATACAGTAAATCGGCAATTTCGCCGAGCAACACCTGATGCTCCACGGGTACGCGGCAGTAATCACCGTTGCGCGTTTCCCGTCCGTTGAGCGCCGCAAGCAGTTCCGCGACCACATCGTCAATATAAACAAGGGTCATCGGATGATTTCGGTCATTTACCGTAATGGGCAAATCACGAGCAATATTATAGCAAAAGGTTGCTACAGCGCTGTTGTAGTTCGGTCTGCACCATTTCCCGAAAACATTCGGAAAACGGTATACAAGTACCTTCGCGCCCATCTCCTCGGCATAGCGAAAAAATAACTCCTCACCTGCCCTCTTGCTTTCCCCGTAAGGATTTTGCAGCACTGCCTGTATCGAGGAAGAAAGCATAACCGGGCAAGTGTTGCCATGCGCTTTCAGCGTATCCAAAAGTTGTGAGGCAAAACCGAAATTGCCTTCTAAAAACGCCTGCGGATTTTCAGGACGGTTCACCCCGGCAAGATTAAACACAAAATCGCAATCTGCGCAGTACATGTCCAGCGCCGCTTTCGGCGAATCCACATCATAGGCATATATTTTGTCAATTTTCAGATTCGGGATGGTTTTGTCCTTGCCGTCCCGAATATTTTCCAGTGCGGCAACGAGGTTTTTCCCGACAAACCCTTTTGCTCCTGTTACAAGGATATTCATCTGATTCACTTCTTTAACTCAAATTTCAAAAACACAAAACAGAGCTTGCTGAGTGCACATATCGGCATTTCACTGCAAAGAATTGCATCGAAGCAGGAAGACAATCCTTGACACGCAACTCTATATATTCCGACCGTTCGAATTAGATGCGCCCCATGCTCGCAAGCTCATTCTGTATATATTTCAGCTTCGCAATGGTGGCCTTGGTTTCTTCCAGCGTCAGGCGCTTTGTATTGTTGGAATTAAACTCTGAAAGCGTATTTCTTTTTTCATCGCCGACCTTAAAGTATTTATCATAATTCAGTCCGCGGTTATCTGCGGGCACGCGGTAAAAGTCACCCATATCGATAGCTTTGGCGCATTCCTCATTCGTGAGCAGTGTCTCGTACATTTTTTCACCGTGACGGATACCGATAATTTTAATATCCTCTTTGTTGCCGCCGAACAGCTCGCAAACAGCCTCAGCCTGTGTTTGAATTGTGCAAGCGGCCGCTTTTTTTATAAGAAGGTCACCGTTTTCACCGTGTTCAAAAGCAAAGAGCACAAGGTCCACCGCATCCTCCAAGGACATAATGAAACGCGTCATGCCGGGGTCTGTAATCGTTATCGGTTTTCCTGCTTTTATCTGGTCTATCCACAAAGGAATGACCGAACCGCGGGAGCACATTACATTGCCGTAGCGTGTGCAGCAAATCTTTGTTTTGCCGGAGTCTCTTGAGCGGGCAACCGCAACCTTTTCCTCAATTGCCTTTGTAATCCCCATAGCATTTATGGGGTACGCCGCCTTGTCGGTGGACAGACATATTACGCTTTCCACCTCTGCTTCGATAGCCGCGGTCAACACATTATCCGTACCGATAACATTTGTACGCACCGCCTCCATCGGGAAGAACTCACAGGAGGGAACTTGCTTTAATGCCGCGGCATGGAAGATATAATTTACACCGTACATTGCGTTTTTCACGGACTGTAAATCACGCACATCGCCGATATAAAAGCGCAGCTTGTCCGCCGCCTCGGGGAAATTCTGCTGAAACTCGTGACGCATATCGTCCTGCTTTTTTTCATCTCTCGAAAACACACGAATCTCACCGATATCGGTTGACAAGAACCGATTCAGCACCACATTTCCGAAAGAGCCCGTGCCCCCGGTAATCAAAAGCGTTTTTCCTTTAAACATATCGTTCACTTTCCTTGTAAAAATTTTCTGTTTGTATTGTTCTGCCCATTGGTAATTGGTTTGCTATGCTAAAGCATGCGCTGTTTTACAAAGCACAAATTAATTTTTTTGCCGTTTTATAAAAATATTCTTTACTCTTTGTATAATACCGAGAAAATACACATTTTTATGATATACAATCAAATACACAACATTGAGCGCTGCAAAGCAAATAAATCCTTTTACAAAGAACAGCAACCACAAATTGTCCATCTTGATAAACGACATAAGAAAATACAAGCCGGCTGTCAGCAGACATGTGCCGACAAAATTCAAAAGTAACTTTTTAAAAAAGCTCCAAGGCTTCTCAGAAAAATATTTTCGAAACAAAACAATCGGCTCATACCACATATATGTAACCAGCTTGGAAATTGCCGATGCGAGTAAAATACCTGCCAGACCTATCCACATGCCCAAAGCAATAGACAACACGATATTAACGAGAGCCGTAATCAGCATAATATATTTGATTTGCATATACAAACCGGAAGCTTCGCGGAATATCCAAATCGGCTGCAACACACACAGCAAATAGAAATTCATCAGAATCGCAAATACGGTCAGACTGTCCAGCATATAGTCCTGCCCTAACCACGCACAAATAAAATCGTTGATTACAAGATAGACACTGGAGACAAGCACTGTGCTGAACCACGCGCTTGCAACTTGCATGGTATTAAATATCTCTCGCTGTTTTTCTTTGGTCTGCGTAACCAACACATTGCCGAGACTTGCCGTAAGCGAACGAAAGCAAATATTGACAAGCGTAGTTAAGTTGTTAATTACAATCAGATAGTTTGAATAATAACCGACGTAAACCGTACCGATGATTTTTGAAATCAGCAAATTGTCCGTGCTGTTAATCAAAACGCCTGACAATCTATAGATAAATACAGACTTAATGTTGCTGAAAATATCTTTTGCTTCTGCCTTATCCAGTTTTTCCGCATTCTGTTTGATATAAGGAAACAGTTTGTTGGCATAATGTGAAATTGTCAAATTGTTGACTACATTAAAAATCAGCGCAACAGACAAATACAGCAAGTATTTCTTTGTAAGCAACAGAATAATAATTTCGAAAACGATACATAGCAAAGATGTGAGCGTTCGAATTCTTGTAACGATATACTCACGCTGGTCTGCAGTAATCAAGGTGCCCTTGTAAACAAACAAATAGGTTACAACCGTTTGTGAAAGCAGCAAAAGATAGGAGCCGTAGAATTCCAAATCAGAAACCGGATTTTCTGTATTTACAATAAACTTCAGAAACGGAATCAGCAAAAGGCCCAACAAGGCGATGGCGGCGGCAATAATATTGTAAAGCCTTCCGTAATAGCGGTTTAAGGCGGCGATTTTTCCTTTGTCATCCTCTGCCAACGGCTTATAATAAGAATAAGCCATTGCCGTTGTAAGACCCAAATCCGCGAGTGTCAGGAAGGTAAGGATATTGGAGAACAAGCCGTTAAGGCCCAGATATTCCGCACCCAGCACATAAACAAATACCGTACGCTTCACAAAATTAAATACTACGGAAAGGAAGGTGTTCATCAGCCCCGCCGCGGAATTTCTCAGAGATTTCTTTGCTCTGCTTTCACGCATTTCGCATGCCGCCTTCCTTTTTAAGCAAACCGCCGATTTCCTGCATCATATGCGCATAATACAATTGCAAATCATTCCCGCTGTAATGGTATTTCTCGTCCGCAAAACTGAAATCCACTTGAAATACCTCGTCAAAGCTGCTCGTCATATGAATATACGGATTATTCTTTATCCACGCATAGCAACCTTGAATCTTATGACTTTTGCTCTTCACAACCACACAAGGCGTTGCCGTAATCGCACAGAAAATCATTGCATGCAAACGGTCTGTAACGACCACCTTGGCTTTTCGAAACTGTGAAAGCTTTTCTTCGACTGCCGCTTCCCGCGTCTGCGCATCCAGCACCCCCGGTATTACCATATCACTGCGCTCTACTGAGGAAAACCGACTTTCTAAAAATTCGGTAAGTGCTTCGTCCTGCGCCTCGGTCATCGTCTTCTCCGTATCTTTTCGCAGACACAAAACACAGCCGGAACGCACCTCTGTCGGTTCCTCCTTTTGCAATGACATCACCACATCCGGAATCAAAATCAAATTCTTAAATACATCACCGTACATATCAAAGGAAACTTTCTCCCGCACAAAAACTTTGAGGTTTTTGTGCCCGTTGTAAATCTCCGATGATTTTTTCAGCTCTGCCGCGCCAAATGCGTCTTGCTCATAATATATCGTATTGGGGAGAATTCCAATCGGGGAATCGGGGTTCTCCTTAAGAATATGCCTTACATTATATTCCGTATCCTCCAGCCAAAGCGTGCCGAGATTTCCGCCGCCTGTCAGCAAAATCGGGTGCCCGTTTGTCAGCGCAGACAGCTTGTTAAAGGTTCTGTCCTGACAGTTAAAACTGTTATATATTTCAATAATTTGATATTCAGGAAAAGCGGACTGCAACAGCTGTATTTCGGCAATAGCGATTGCCTGGTCTCCCAAATTGCCGCCAAGCGGCAACATTTCAAGGAACAACGGATTCGGAGCCGCCGCCAGACAGCCTTGAATACGCCGAAACTCCGTTTCATAGCTTTTTCGCGTTTGGTAAGCGCGATATACCCTGCCCGCCGTTTTTGCAAACGGCATTTTTTTCAGAATATCTTTCCTCATTTTGATCACCGAATTCCTTTTATATCGTGCAACAAACAGGACAAACGCGGAAAAGCAAAAAACAACTTCAGGGAAATCAGAAAAGACTGTGAAAAGTTTTCGCGGATAAAGCGCTCGTGCCTTTTTACATCCTCTCTGAAAATTTTCGTCCATTTTTTCGCAGTCGCGCGGTCAAAATTCTGAGTACGGTACATTTTATATAAAAGTGATTTCATACATGCGGTGCATACCCTGTAATTTTCGCACAGCAAATTTACAAGACCGTTTTCCGCAAAGAATTTTTCCCGTTCCGCATAAACGCGATATTCATCTGTCCGTGCCTCGGTAAAGGCGGTATTCATAATACTGGTCGGACGCTGATAATAACAATATAAATCCTCCTGCAATAAAGAAACCTTTTTCGCTTGATACAAAAGCTTATATGTTGTCAAACCGTCCTCATGCAAACGTCCGACGGGGTAGCATATATTGTCAAACAATGCCCTTTTATACAACTTATTACACGCGATATTTATATATATACTTTCGTTGGCATATAACCTTTCCATGGACTGTGTGCCCGTGCATACCGACGGCTTGATTTCTTGCGGCGGGTCGCTTCGGTCGTCATAAACCTTATGGAAATTGACAGCAACAATATCCGCGTCCGTTCGCACGGCTTCATCATGCATCACAGATAAAAATGTATCAGAAACCCAGTCGTCACTATCTACAAAAGCAATATATTTTCCCTCTGCAATTTCAATCCCTGCATTGCGTGCATCGGAAAGGCCGCCGTTTTTTTTATGAATGACCCGCACACGCCCATCCTTTTTCGCATAAGCGTCACAAAGCGCTCCGCAATTGTCCGGTGAGCCGTCATCTACTAAAATCAACTCAAAATCTGTAAAGGTCTGCCGCAAAATGCTGTCAACACATTTGTGCATAAACGCCTCAACTTTATAGATTGGAACAATTACACTGATTTCACAAACCATTACAAAACTCCTAAATCCAGTCACCAAACCAATATTATTTCAACAATTCCTGTAATTCCGTCGTAAACCGACGGTCAAGCTCTGTAATCACCCGACGGCTGTCGTAACTGTCGTTGACATCCACACGCCGAATCGCCTCTGCTACGGCGGCGGGGGTATTCTCATCATAATAATACAGCATATCGCCGACTGCCGACCGCTCTAACACAGGAATCCGCACGGAAACCACCCGAAGCCCGTTTGCCATATACGAAAGCACCTTTGAAGGAAACGAGGTGGCGTTAAAATCTGCATCAGGGTTTTGCGTACTCAGCCCGATATCACAGCTCTGAATATAACGAATGTACTCTTCTCCCGACAAAAGTCCGTCGTAAGAAACTGTACATGTACTCATTTTTGAAAGTTCCGTTATTGAGTCCTGCAAGTTTTTCTTCTCTTCCGCCGTGCCGAACCCAATAATGTGAATATGGTAGTTAAAATCAAGTTCCGCGGCGGCGGCCGCGGCGGCTATTCCGCCGCCTTTTCGCGGGTCGAAGGTTCCCGCGTAAACGGCGTGAATTTTCCCATCCCGAAACTTGCATTTCCGGTCTTCTTCTACTTTATATGTACCGTGAATGCATACATGCGGCTTATTTTCAGTGTTCACATTTTCATTTAAAAGCTGTGTCGGGAAAATATAGGCGTCCGCTGTTTTGAAAAAAGCAATTTCCTGTGCAGAAACGGAGCTGTCGCCCATAACATCCCCGTAAATTTCTTCTGCCTCTAAAATCAATCGAAATCCGCGCAGCTTTTTGGCAAGTGCCACTGCCTGCATATAGAACAAAGAATGATACACAATCAGCGTGTCGGTCTTTTTAAGCTTGAGCAGTTTCAAAAACAGCCCTGCTTTGATTTGAAACCGGTCCAGTACGCGAATCGGTGCGCAGGACGCGCCGAGTGACATCGGTAAATGCAGACGCACACCGTCATACAACGTTACTTTTTTGCCGCAAATCGGTTTTTTATTGCGTGTTCCGCTTGCGGAAAGCACGTCAAACCGCATTCCCGATTTTTGCATGCATTCAAAAATGTATTGCAGTTTATTGGTCGCGGAGAGAATAATATTTCTGTTTTCTGCCTGATTGTCCCGCGTATCGTAAAACGCCAAATACCGAATCAAATTGTCACCTCAAAAATTTAAAATATTCCGTGCCTGATAGCTTATGAAGTTTTCGCTCGGAGAAATCAGACTGTATAAAAGCAATGCCGCTGAAACACCGGCCGTTTTGAATCGCACAACAAGGGTGCTTTTTTCCTTAGCGGCGCACGCGTCTGCGATAGCCAAGCACTCGAACACGGAAAAATACATGGAAATGCGGAAAAATTCCGCCACCCAAACCGTAGACAAAATACGGATAATCAAAGACACCAACAGCAAATTGCAAAGACGCGGGTCACTGGCATTTGCTTTTTTCCGATACAGAAAAACCGTACAGAAAATCCATATGCAGCCCCAAACCACAATGCCTGCAACGGAAAGGCTGTTATCCATCTCCAAATACCTGGAATAATCGTCTTCGGCACCTGCTACAGATAAATACAGCCGTGTAATGGCATTTGCATTCACAAGCACCACGGCGCCTGCTAACACGATAAAAATTAAATTGCGGATTTTCGCCTGTAAACGGTAAATCGGATAGGCCACCAAAAAGATAAGCGCCGTTCGGTGGAACAAAGCTGCAACAACTACACACAAAATAAAGCGAAGTAATTTTTTCTCCTTTAAATACGGATATGTGCACATAATCACGGCAAGCGCCAGCGTCTGGCGCAGACCGCTGAAGGAAAACGCATACAAGCCCAATGTCAGAAATACAATCAGGCTCATAGCAGGATTCACCGAATAACGCAAAATCAAACGGTAAAAGCTGAAAACAAAGAAGAAAGAAACCAGTGTTTTCCACGCATAAAAATCGAACCCGATTTTTGAGAAACACCAAGTACAAAAGAAATAGAAGGGGTCTTTCATGTCCTTCCAGTTCCGCCCGAAATAGGCAAACGAACGGTAACCAATCGTGCTGTAACTGTCGCTGTACAGTATCAAATCGCCGTTAGAATCGGTATCCTGCAACATCAAAATGAAAAATAAAACCAACGCCGAGCACAAAATAAAAATGCGGTCAGCGTTCCAAACCTTCTTATTCAGCGGAATATGCCGTTTTTGGGATTTTAAATTGGCTGTCACACCGAAAACGGCAACTAAAAACACGATAAAATACTGCATCTCTTACACTCCGGTATCCTCGCCTGTCAAGCGATAAAACAGCTGTAAATACTGTTCCTGATTTCTTTTTGCACTGAAGTTTTGCTGCGCATAATTCCGACAGGTTTCGGCATACGCCGCCTTACCGTTTGAAAAAATCTGCCGAACCGCCGCAAGAACCGCGTCTATATCGCCAATCGGCACGACCGCACCGCAGCCCTCGCCGATGATTTCAGGATTTGCCGTGGAATCGAAGCAAACCGCCGGCGTACCGCAGGCAAGCGCCTCCGCCGTCACTTTGCCGAAGGTTTCTTCCAGAGACGGCTGTAAAAATGCATCCGCCATCGAATACAGCCGCACCAAATCATTTACAGAATGTGTAGTCGGCAGATGTAAAACACGGCTCGGCAGTGAAATCGGCTGCGGGATATTTCCCACCAAAACCAAGCGTTCGTTTTCGGAAAGCTGTGCCGCTATCTCTAAAACCGTTTGCAAGCCCTTGCTGTTGCTCCACGCACTTGCAACCGACAAAAGCACCTTTTTGCCGTCCAGCCCCAAACGTGTTCTTTCTGCGGACGCATCCACCGGGCAAAACGTTTCGCCGTCTACCCAGTTATAAATACGCGTAATTTCTTTCGCACCGGCAAAAATCGGCGCTTTTTTTGCCTCGTTTGTCAGCCAATCAGACACACCGACTACCGCCAAACGCGGAATTTGACCGAACAGCTGTTCTTTATCACGGAACATCTGCGGCGTGCGGTCAAAAAACCAACTGACGTTATATTTTTTCAAACTCGGGCAATCCCCGCAGCCGAACCGCCATTTATAGCACGCATCTGCCGTGTAGTGACAGCATTTGCCTGTGAAGAACCAGCAATCGTGCAAAACCGCAACCGTTGCAATATCTTTTTCTGCAAGATAACGCAAAAGCTTCGGCAAATTTATATAATTGGCATGTAAATTATGAAGAATCACAATATCAGGCACATATTCGTCTGTAAAGCGGAGCAGCTTGTCAGTTTCCAACCTTGAAAAGTAGCCTTGCTTGCCGCTTAAGCGCGATAAAAATCCGTGAAGCTTAGTGTCTAACGGGTTGCCGATAATATATTCATCCTTTGCATGGACCGTATTGCCTTTCGAATATGCCGTAACACATGGCACACCCTTTTCTTGCAAAAAATCGTACAATTCACAGCAAATACGTCCTGTAGAAGCAATCTGATTGACTGCGTTAATTTGTAAAACCTTCAAGTGCTTCACCTCTTTTCGCTTCCAAACTATATTCAAGCACTATATGCGCAGAATTTTCCGTGCCGTCCGCTTGCTTACGGACACAAAATGTCTTGCGTAACCGCGCAGCCGCGTGCCTGCGGGAATCGCACAAAGGGATTTTGCTTTTTGGACGCCTTCGCCAAAACCAATCTGATAACTGTACAGCCAAAGCTGCTCCAGCGCTTTCGGCTGTGTCTGCAAACGGTCAGTCAGCTGTAGAACAAAACGTTCCGTTTCTTCTCTCAGCAACGCCCGCTTTTTAACAGACACCTGCCCCGCATGTTTTCGGTTTTTCACCAAAACATCGGTATATTCAAAAAAGCTATACCCGGCCAAAGACAGCTCAATCCAATAAATCCAGTCCAAAATATAGATATAAGTTGTGCTGAAGGCACCGACCGTATCCAATGCGGCCTTCGGAATCAACAGCGCACAGCCGTTGAGCGCCCTGCCATGCATAAACTGCGCAAACATCGCCTGCGGCGTGTGCAAGGTATTCTGCTCGTTTTGCTTGCGGCTGAGCACGGGCTTGCCGTCACCGTCAATGCTCATGCTTTCGCACAGCACCACTGTATGTTCGGTATCCAGATGATTTCGGCGAATACACTCCACTGCGGACTGTACTTTTTCAGGAAAATACACATCGTCATGCGAAAGCCAGGAAAACCACTCGCCGTGCATCTTACTGATGCCGTAATTTAACGCCGATGCACAGCCGCCGTTTTCTTTCACATAATATTGAATCTTGTCACCGTAAGACTGTGCGATCGCGTCCGTTTCGCCGCCGTCATCCGAACCATCGTTTACAACAATAATCTCCAAATTTTTATAGGTTTGCGCAAGTGCGGAATCAATCGCCTCGCGCATATAATTTGCCCCGTTATAAACGGGAATGACAATCGAAACCAACGGGTTATATTGTTCCATATACTCAACTTCCGTTTTATTACTTCTTTTTGCCGCCGAGAAATACCTCATCCAAAACTTCCTGCGTCATGTCGCCGAACAACGGGCCGTTTTCACGCTGATGTAAATCAAGCCCTTGCGGCTTCAGATTAAATTCAATTAAAACAGGCTCCAATGTCTCATCCATAGCAAAATCCCATGAAATCAACCCCATATACGGCAACGATTGGTGCGCACGGCGCGCCGTATCCAACACCGCTTGGAAATTCAAAACCTGTCTATCCGCTACACTCCCCGTATTGGGATGTCCGTCAAACCGCTTGCCAACGGCATTATACAACTTGTTGCACAAACGCCCGTTGTCATAAATTGCACAGTTTACACCACCGCTGACCATGTTGTCCACACGATTTCCGTTGGCACCCATACGCAACACAGAAGACAGAATATGAATATCTCCATGGAAATTCAAGGTCATTACCCGCACCGTATTGACGGAATGGGGATAAATCGCATTCATACAGTCATGCTGGTGTAAAACCTCCTGTACGATAAAATCGCTCGAAAACGATTTCTCAAGCGCTGAAAGCCCTTTTACATCAATTGGCTCTGTAATAAACTGTACGCCTGCACCACCCGCAGAATCCACGCTCGGCTTCGCCACAAATTCCGGATATGCCGACAGTTTTTTCACAACGTCCTCTGCGCACAGTTTTTCAAATGCACTGTCATACCAAACGCCTTTTATGTATCTCGCAATCGTATGCACATGCTTGAGCTGCGGCAGCCAATTTTCAAAATAGTTTTTATTGGACATACATTTCACATATGCCGATTTGTTAAAATACGGCTCAATCACACTGTGGAAAATATTGTCCGGCAAAAAATAGGGACTTTCCTCTCCGTAGCAATGCGTATAATGCGCAAACCAGCGCAAGTCAACCTTCTGATGATAACGGTCCTGCCAAAACGCCTTGATTGCGCGCTTGTAGTCTTCCGAAAGCGAATCGTTAATCCCTTCAAAGCCGTTTGCCATTTCACGGTTAAACAGGAACTTATAATATCTGTCCTGCAAGTCATATGCAAAAAAATCGGAAACCTTTTCGCCTGTTTCCACAATGCGGCGTACCAACTTCATATACTGCTCTCCCTGCCTGTAATCAAATCCAAGTTTCTTTCACACAGCCAATTGCCTGTTTATTTTCGAATATACTGCAAAACCTCTTCCGTATTCTCCCCAAACAGCGGCTCGCCTGAAATCATCTGCGGAAACCAAACACTCTGTCCGCAGTAATTTGCCTCAATGACCACAATACAGCCTTCGCTGTCTACCGTGAAGTCCCATGAAATCATACGCATATCGGCGGTCAAGGTGTGCAGCCGCTTTGCCGCCGCAACAATTTCAGGTACAAAGTCCAGTTTATATCCCGAAAACACCGTATGTGTGTCGGGATGTTCCTCTGTTTTTTCAAAGGAATCTCCGTATCCGAGACGGTACGCGTATTTTGACAATACACCGTTATTGTCTACGTGGATACAAACGCCGCCCGCATGGATATTGTCTACTTCTTTTCCGCCGCCGCCGATACGTAAAGTAATGGGTACGGTTTCAATACGGTCTGCAACAACATAGGTAATCACACGCATTGTATTGATAGCAGTCGGATACAACTGTGCAAGCGCTTCGCAGGGCTGAATTTTTTCCTGCACAATAAAATTGCTTTTATACTGTCGCAGGATTTCCTCTGCTGTGCGCCCGTCTTTTATATTGGCACCGTTCTGCATGCAAAGCACCGCCACATTGTGCCCGGAACTGGAATCGACCGTCGGCTTAATGACCGCCTCCCCGCAATTTCCGAGAATTTTCAAAGCCTGCGCTTCGGTAATCAGATTGCGCTGTGCATCATAATACAGCCCGTGGTTGTTGAAGAAATAGTATTTCGGCGTGCGGACATTCGGAATACGGTTTTCAAACAGCAAATCGTTTAAGGTTTTATCTGAAAATACCGCACTGTACCGACTGTTGTTCAGCTTCGGCTCCAACTTCACGGAATACAGAATTTCCGGGAAATAATTTACCCTGTGCACCCCCGTAGATGCCTCATACAGCCGATGCCAGCGGTTGGATATTTTTTTGCCGTAATACGTTTTCCAATATGTATCAAATTCCTGCTGCTGCGTCTTCGTCCACTTTATATCTTTATAAAGCGGCTTTTTCCGAAAAATCGCAAACCATTCGGCAAAAAAGAATTTCCATATCTCCAGCCGTTCGGGAAGGCGTGAAAAAAAGCGCAGGATTTTCTTATAAAGTGCTTTCATATCCGTTTAACACCCTTCATCCGTTTCTTTGCTGTGCTTTTATGTGTCAATCTGAATCCAATCGCCCAGGTCTTTTTCCCAATGCGGCGGGTTAAATAAGTAAAAACCGCCGCCGTGAAAGAAAGTAAATTCACCGAAATAGATTTTTCCGCCGATTTCATACAAATCAATACGGACGAACTTCATCCCCTGACAGAGTGTTTCGGCAAGCGCTTTCATTTGGTCAAAGCACGCCGGCTTCGGAACGGCCTTTTCCGAATGCTCGTGAATGTTCTCAATATCCAAATGATTGAAATCCATATCGAAAAAGTCAAAGCGCACATCTGTGGCGCGGTCGGTTGCCACAAACATAATTTTCGGCTTGCCGTGGAAGCAGAAAAACTTATAATCGTTAATGCCGCCGCCATCGGGTGCTTCCATAAATGCCTCCGCCATAATTCGGGGCTTTACATCCTTATACGGATATTCACGTCCCAGGCAATACGCATTCATCGCCAGTCTGCGGTCGAAAAATGTTTTCAGCTCCGCCTTATCTATCGCGGTTTTATCTGTAATCAGCTTGACACTGCCGGAATCGTGATTGCACTTTAAAACAAACTTTTCGGGAAGCGCGTCAAAATCAATGTCATCAAAGCTGTCCCACGAGCCAAGCAAAGGAAATAAATATTCCTCCCCGATTTTAGCTCGAATATACTCCCGCACGGCGAGCTTGTCCACCAGCTGTGTGTACTCCGCATGTTGCTCGTGCAGTTTCAGCCAATTGAGCTTTTCGTTAAAGCCAACCGGATTTTTTAAGTGCAGCGTTTTCCCCGTCTTAATGCGATATACCAGTTTGAGATACGGTGCCGACGGAATAAACGACAACAGTTTGATAAGCTGCAACCGAAGTTCTCGGTTTTTAATCAGTTTTTTATAATCCAACACGGCTTACAGATTCTCCTTATACCAGTCGATGGCAAGCTTGATGCCGTCGTCAAAGCTGTAATCGGGGTCATACCCCAAAAGGCTTTTCGCCTTCGAAATATCCGCATTGGAATGCTTAATGTCCCCTTTGCGGTCGGGACCGAAGTTCGGCTCCACCGAAAGACCTAAAGCCTTTGTCAAACCATAGTAAATATCAATCAGATATTCTCTGCCGCCGTACGCGATATTAAACGCTTCGCCCGCCGCCGCATGCGGTGCAAGGCAGGCCTTTAAATTTGCTTCTATGACATTGTCAATATAAGTGAAATCGCGGCTCTGCTTACCGTCGCCGTTGATGGTCGGCGTTTCGCCGCGCATCAGCTGTTTCAGAAATTTCGGAATAACCGCCGCATACGCACCGTCAGGGTCCTGCCGGCGGCCAAACACATTGAAATACCGCATGCCGTACGTATCCAGGCCGTAAAGCTTCGTGTAAAGCTTTGCATATTCCTCGTCACAGCGCTTGGTCAGCGCATAGGGCGAAAGCAAATTCCCCTCGCGCCCCTCTGTTTTCGGCAAATTCGGCTCATCTCCGTAAACAGAGGAAGAAGATGCGTAAACAAACTTCTTTACACCGTTTCGGCGCGCCGCCTCCAGCATATTGAGCGTACCCTCAATATTGTTTTTGCAGTAAAAAATCGGCATCTCAATCGAACGCGGCACACTGCCCCACGCCGCTTGATTCAGCACATAATCCACACCCTCGCAGGCTTGCATGCAGACCGCCAAATCTTTGATATCGCCTTTTATAAAGGTGTAATTCGGATGGTCGGCAAACATGTCAATGTTCGCCTGCTTACCGGTAGACAAATCGTCCAGTGCTTTTACTTTACAGCCTTTTTCAAGAATCGCCTCGCAAAGATTTGAGCCGATAAAGCCTGCGGCACCCGTCACTAAAAAGGTTGTATTTTCAGGAAATGTTAATTCTTTGTAACCCATATTATAATCTCCAATAATTATAGCCCGCAGACACATACGCTTTGCGGTCCAAAAGTCCCTTAATATCTATCAGCACCTTTTCTTGGTTGCTGCCGGCCTTGAACATCTTGTCAAAATCCGCCTGTGTCAAATCCTTAAACTGCGTGTGCGCAACGGCAAGTATCACCGCATCACAGTCAGAAATGGTCTGCATATCGGCAAACTCGATACCGTACAGCCGTTTTGCCTCATCTGCATCAGCGGTCGGATCGGCAATCACTGCTGTAATGCCGTATTCCTTTAACTCGTTATAAATATCAATAATTTTGGTATTGCGTGTGTCGGGACAATTCTCTTTAAACGTAAAGCCGAGAATGGCTACCTTGGCATTTTTAATAGAAACATCCGCTTTAATCAGATTTTTCACGGTACTTTCTGCAACATATTTACCCATATCGTCATTGATACGGCGGCCGGACAGAATAATTTGGCTGTGATAGCCCATCTCTTCCGCCTTGTAAGTCAAATAATAAGGGTCCACACCGATACAGTGCCCACCGACAAGACCCGGATAGAACTTTAAGAAATTCCACTTCGTACCCGCCGCCTGCAGAACAGACTGCGTATCAATGCCCATTTTGTTAAAGATAATGGAAAGCTCGTTCATAAATGCAATGTTGATATCGCGCTGGCTGTTTTCAATTACCTTCGCCGCTTCGGCGACCTTAATGCTTTCTGCACGGTGTACGCCTGCCTCAACGACCAGCTCGTATACCTTTGCAACGGTGTCCAAGGTTTCTTCGTCCATACCGCTGACAATCTTTGTAATGGTCTCCAGTCTGTGTACCTTATCGCCGGGGTTGATGCGTTCCGGGGAATAACCGACCTTAAAGTCGACACCGCAGCGAAGCCCTGATTCTTTTTCTAAAATGGGCACGCATACATCTTCCGTAACACCGGGATAAACCGTACTTTCATAAATAACAATAGAACCTTTGGTCAGATTTCTGCCGACAATCTGCGAAGCACCCTCTACCGGGGAAAGGTCAGGCGTATGGTCATCGTTTACAGGCGTCGGCACAGCGACAATATGGAATTTTGCCTCCCGCAGCTTTGTTTCGTCGGCTGTAAATTCCACGGTACAGTTTTTAATAGCGTCATCGCCGACCTCGTTGGTCGGGTCGATGCCGTTTTTGTACAGCGCAATTTTCGCCGCGTTTAAATCAAAGCCCACGACCCTGACTTTTTTAGAAAATGCTACCGCAATAGGCATTCCGACATAACCAAGTCCCACCAGTGAAATTTTCTCTTCTCCGTTTACGATTTTCTCATACAGTGACATACTCTTTTGCTTCCTTCCTCTGCATGGACATAATATCCATAATGGCCGCATTGACCTTATTTACATCATATTTTTCCTCAGCGATTTTCCGTCCGGCTGCACCGAATGTACGGCACAGTTGCGGCTGTTCGGCTAAACGCCGCATTGCCGCGGCGACCGCCTCGGCATTTTTCACAGGAACCAAAAATCCGTTTACACCGTCCGTTACGGTTTCACGGCAACCGGGTGCGTCTGTCGTAATGACCGCACGCCCTGTTGCCATAGCCTCCAGCACGGTTTTCGGTGTGCCCTCATGGTAAGAGGGCAACACAAATACAGTTGTTTTTTCCAAAAACGGACGAACATCCGCCTGCTCGCCGAAATAAGTCACCGTGCCGTCATCTGTATATGCCGCAAGCTCGTCCGGCAGTAATGCCGACGGGTTGCTGTCAAACGGACCGATAAGCATACACTCCGCCTGCGGACAGGTTTTTTTCAGAATACGGCAAGCCTCTAAATATTCCTGCACACCTTTGTCTTTAATCAACCGTCCGATAAACAGGAATCGAAGCGTCTCGGGAACGGGTGCCGCAGAAAAATGCGTTAAATCCACGCCGGAGCCGTGAATCATTGCCGTTTTTTCTTTCGAAACAATACCGCGAGAAACAAACTCCGAGCGGTCATCCTCATTTTGAAAAATCACCGCACGACTCTCTTTGCAGGCAAGCTTATATTGCGCGGTCAAAACCGCGCGCACTAGCTTTGCTTTTGTACCTTCACCGCGGAAAATGGAACCTAAGCCCGCAACCAGTGCATAAAACTCCGGCACCTTGCAGGTGCGTGCCGCTAAAGCGCCGTACACAATTGCCTTCGCCTGATATGCAAAAACCTTGTCCGGCTGTATTTCGCGAAACAGTGCACAAACAGCACGGTATGTTTTCAGGTCTTCCAACGGATTCACTCCGTTGCGGCTGACGGGAATCTGACGGTAAACAATGCCCCGCTCCGCAAACTTCTGCGCCCATTCCTGCTCTGCTTCCGACCCAACGGCATATACCGTATAGCCGTTTTCCAAAAAGGTCTGCATCATATTCATTCGGAACCAAAACAAAGAGGTCGTGTGCGCAGACAATACCATGATTTTCATTTTGTCACCCCGTCCTGCTGCACCGTCGCACCTTCGACTACGCCGTCGCCCTTCAAAACGTTTTTCACCGTGCCGAACAGGCATTTTATATCCATGGAAAGCCCGTACTTTTCCACATATTCACCGTCCAGCTTTGCCTTCACATCAATCGGCAGCTCGTCGCGCCCGTTAATCTGCGCCCACCCCGTAAGTCCGGGCCGAATATCGTTTGCACCGTATTGGTCCCGCGCCTCCAGCAGGTCGTACTGATTCCAGAGCGCGGGGCGCGGTCCGACAACGGACATGTGACCTGCCAAAATGTTAAATAACTGCGGCAACTCATCCAAACTGGTCTTGCGTAAAAAGCGCCCGACTTTTGTAATATATCGGTCGGGATTTTCAAGCATATGGGTCGGGCAATCTTTCGGGGTATCGGTCCGCATCGTGCGGAATTTCCAAATTTGAAAATAGGTCTTTCCCTTACCGACACGCTTTTGCTTGAACAAAACAGGCCCCTTTGACGTGCATTTGACCGCCAGAGAAAGCACAAGCAGTAACGGAGACAAAACCACAATTGCAAGAAAAGAGGATAAAATATCTAATGCTCTTTTTGCATAAGAATACATAAAAAACCTCCGATGATATAAGCCCAACTATCTAATCTATAATTATACACACCGGGCTTGTGAATGTCAACAAAATCGCATCTTTTATGTTGTAAAAATGCGCAGCAAATTTAGGGCAAATTGCTAAAAAATGCGGGCAAAAAGGATGCTTTTATGAACATCCCTTTCACCCGCAAAGCAGAATAAAACTACTTTTTCAGCTGTTTGACAACCTGATTGCCGTACACCGCAACACCGGTAACCAGCACGCCTTGAATAACGGAATCCGCAGATAAGCCCGCAAGTGCGACGGCACCGAGCACACCGAACACAAGCAAAATCAGCGGAATATACTTATCCGGTATCTTTTCAATATTTTTTAAAAGCATACCGATGATATTGAGCACGGGAATCAAAATCAGTGCTTTATCCAAAATATATTTGACAATGTCCATACAAAATTATCCTCCGTTCTTTAAAAACAGCAGAAGCGCCGCACCGAGGCCCGTACCTACCGCCGAAAGCACGGCGAACAGAAGCTTATCCCACAATTTTGCGGGTCGGGCGCTGACTGCCTGAATACTTTCTTTCAATTCGCCTAAAGTGACCAGTACGCTGTCCAATTTTGTATTCATTTCCGCATTCGCGACAGCAAAACCGTTCACCTTGGAATACAAATGCTTTACATCATCCTCCAATTTGGCAATTCTGTGTTCATATAATTCCTTTTCGGGCAAAGCCCTCACCTCAAATCGGATTTGTTCACATAGCCCGTAACATTTTCCGCAATCGGACGCTTGCCTGCCCGCTCCGCAGAAACGGTAATGCGATACCGCCCGTGCATTTCTTTGCCGTCATAAATATAAAACGTACCCGACCTTCTGGCCGCGGGCGTTTTGGCAGTGGATGAAACGTACAACGGCGTATCGTGGAGTGTCACCATCATTTTCGCAGGAAATGCCGAAGGCAGAACGGGGGGCGTAGCCGAACCGTTTTTCGGATACCCGTTCAGTCCCTTAGACGCCATAACAGACGGATAATTTTTATAGGCAAAATTCATATCCACTCGTCCCTTAATGCCGTCCACCGTGCCGTCTGAGGCATATTGCCAAATGCCGTACCTTCTCTCAAAGGTCGTTTCTTTGACCCAATGTGCGAGCCAAATATCGTACTTTTGAAAAACATCCTCGCGCAGTTTCGTATTCAGCCATGACAAGTTCATATATACACTGACATAATATCCCGCATTTTCGAGTGTTTCGCAAAATGCGGTTACGATATCGGAAATTTCATTTTTCGTCAGCGATTTCTGCGTTTCGTCTTCCACATCGTAGCAAACCGGGAAATCAAATACCTTTCCTTTCAAAATCGACAGACAGTATTCCGCTTCCGCCTTTGCCTGCTGTGCATTTTTGGCATAGCTGTAATGGTACGCACCGACAAACAAGCCTGCCGCTTTTGCATTTTGATAATTTTTTTCAAAGGTTTCATCCGCCTGCCCGGCATATCTGCCGAAACCGTCGCGTAGCATGGCAAACTGTACGCCCGCGTTTTTCACCTTCTGCCAATCGATGTCGCCCTGCCATTTGGACACATCGATACCGTTAAACAATTTTTCCATATAAATTCCTCCCTGCTATATGTTATTCTCCAACCGGTGTATTCTTGACTCCAAATCCGACACTGTATCCGAAATACTTGCGTCATAGCAAGCACGCACCGCCGCTGTGTTCGGTGCAATGTGCAGAGAACAGGGATTGCCGTACCACACGGGTATCTGTGCAGGGGCGGCTGTCTCCCGCACCGTCTCTGCGCGGCAATAGCGTACCGTGAGCGGCGTGCCGTTTGTCTGCTCTGCCGACAAAAAAGTCTTAAAATCTTCTTTCCCCAACACACTGTAGATATAAACAAATGCACCCGCCGTACCGAAAAATACACCCATGATACCGTTTTCCTCTGCGGAAGAGCATGCGGTATCCGCCGAAAGCGGTACGGCAAGTGTTTTTGCATGACTGCACCGGCCCGCGCGCTCCGCAGACTTCTTATGTACAGCGCCCGACGGAAGATTCAGCTTATAACGGTAAACGGTCTGTCCGCCGATTTTCAGCACTGCGGCAGTTTGCTCAAGCTGCGATGCAGTCAGCACAGCCTCGGCAACCGTTCGCGTAACCTCACCTGTCAAAACGTTAAAGCTGTCTGCACAGTTCTCGCCGATTCTGTAAAGCGGTGTTTCAAAAACTGCACGGCATATGGAAGTCGCCGCCGTTTCCGTCACAGTCAGTCCCGCCCAATCCTTAGCAAGCACATAATCAAAATTCTCTCTGTCCACAAATATGCCGCTGGCACGTAAGTACACAATACCCGTCTCATCTGTTGTAAACAGAATTTCGCGCAGATTCGCGCTATCCTGTGCGGAATGGCAAAAACAGGTTTGACGGTTTCCGCTCGTCACCAGCATCGAGACGAGCCACTTCGTTTTGTTTGCATCTAATTTAGAAAACGTGTAGGCGGTGTTGGGCTTTAAATACAGCGGAATCATAACATAACTAGGGTTAACGGCGTCCTTCTCAAAGGTGTTGTAAAGTGCACTGTCCAGCACACCGGCAGCCATATTCTCCCCGACGGTCAGCTTCATTGCAGACAGCGCTTCAGCGTCTTTTGCAGGGGTTACGCACAAAGCAGACATCGCCGGCGTATCCCCTGCACCGCGCAGCAGCAGTGTGCCGACACCCTGAGCCGTGTGCTGCAACGGCAGTCCGTAAAAGCTTCTGTCAATCCGCTCGGTAATTTCGGTTTTGTCTGCGGCGGTCAGCACATAACTGTCGCCTTTGTCCCCCTTTTCCCCTTTAAAGGTATTTTGCCGAATCGCCTCTAACAGCATATTCACAGAAAAGGCGTGGTCTGCATCCAGCATTTTTTCGGTATTTTGCAAAGGCGAAAAATACAGACGTACTGTTTTTGCCGTGACTTTCTGCTCAGTTTTGCCTGTCTCGCTGACCTTAACAACTTGAAAGACACAAAGTGCCGTCATTTGCGAGGTAATCTCCACAGGAATCGGCAAAAGAACAGCGCCGTTTGCCTCCGGCGTTAAATAGTCCGTACGCGCAATGCCCGACACCGTCACGAATTCCGCATAACAACGGCAGTCGGATACACAAAAGGCTTCGGGGAGCAAAAAGCGCAGTGCGGTCGCGTTATGCTCATACATCACGCCCGCCTGCATCTCGGGCGCTTCGGTTTCGGGCGTTTCGGGAATCGAAATTTCCAAAATGTGTTGTTTCATTGCACACCTCCGTATTGTTTTACCGTCTCTAAGAAGGGCTTGGCAGGGTCGACCAAACTAAAGTCCATCAAAAACGGATATTTTAAATAGGCGCGCAGCTTACTGTCTGCTTTTTCAGACAGCGTTTGCACACGCCCGCGTGTCATGCCGCATCTGCGTGCGACGGCAGACACACTCTCCCCCCGCAAAAGCAACCGCTCGGCAATATTCCGTTCTGCCGCACTCAACTCCGTTTGCAGCACGCACTGTACCAAACGGCGCAGGGTATCCTCTTTTCGTCGCACCACAAAACGCGCCGCCGCACCGCCGTCCAGTTCCGCCGCCGACATGGGTTCAAGCCGATTGGTGAGATAAAGGTATTCTCCCTCTAACAATACAATCGGTGCTTCGGGTTCTAAAAACTGCATAGCATTCTCCTTTCCGTTTGCCGAAATCGGAAATTTAAAAATTTCGGCAAAAATGAAAACAACACCTATGCAGGCGGTTTTTTTCCGGCATAGATGTCTTATTCGAACATTTGTTCGCTTTGCAGTTTTTATTATAAGAATTTTCGAAAATTTGTCAAGGGAAAGTTTTCGGAATTCCGCTCTGTTCTTTACATTGCACTGTATGCGCCTCTTTGCTATGCCGGAACGACAACCCTGTTTATAAAACATAAAGGGGGACGCCGATACGGCGCCCCCCTTGCAAATGGGCATTCACTTCACTGTATATTCTGTCGGAACGCAAATGCATCCGCCTTCTCGTCAAAGGTGCAGACATATGCATTTCCCGCCGTCACTTCACTCTTTAGCATCGCCTCGGAAAGCGCATCTTCGATTTTGCTTTGAATCGCACGTTTTAAGGGACGTGCGCCGTAGACCTCATCGAAGCCGGCATCGGCAATTTTATCTACCGCTCCGTCGGAGAATTCCACCTGAATATCCAGTGCAGCTGTACGCTTGCGCAAATCCTCCAACAGCCGTTTGGCGATTTCACGGATTTCCGATTTTGTCAACCGTTTAAATACAATGATATCATCCACACGGTTTAAAAATTCGGGACGGAACGTGCCGCGCAGTTCGCCCATAACCGCATCCTTGATTTTTTCATCGTTGCGCTCCCGTTCTTCGGAAGTATCGGCAAATCCGAACGCCGCCTGCTTTGCGGTAATCAGCTTCGCACCGACGTTTGAAGTCATGATAATCACACAGTTTTTAAAATCCACACGCCGTCCTTGACTGTCGGTCAAAATACCGTCATCCAAAATCTGCAAAAGCATATTAAACACATCAGGGTGTGCTTTTTCAATTTCATCGAACAAAATGACGGAATACGGTTTTCTTCTGACCTTTTCCGTCAGCTGACCGCCCTCGTCATAACCGACATAGCCGGGTGGCGAACCGACTAAACGCGACACGGTGTGCTTTTCCATATATTCGGACATATCCAAACGTATCATCGCGCTTTCATCCCCGAACATCGCGGCGGCAAGTGCCTTGCAAAGCTCGGTTTTGCCCACGCCCGTAGGTCCCAAGAAGATGAACGAGCCAATCGGCTTTTTGGGGTCCTTCAAGCCTACTCTACCGCGCCGAATGGCACGGGAAACCGCTTTGACAGCCTCCTCCTGCCCAACAATACGCTCGTGTAGCTCTTCCTCCATATGCAAAAGACGTTCGCTTTCCTGCGTGGTCAGCTGCGTAATGGGAATACCCGTCCAAGAGGCAACAATCTGCGCAATCTCCGATTCGCCGACCTCGTCATGGCTTTGCCCCGTTGCCTGCAGCCATTCCTGCTTTTTACATTCCAATTCCGCCGTAAGATTTTTCTCTGCATCACGCAGCTGTGCCGCGCGTTCGAAATCCTGCGCACCTACGGCAGACTGTTTCTCCGCCGCCAGCTGTTTTTGCTGTTCCTCCAACGCTTTGATTTCGGGAGGTGCTGTAAAGGTTTGCAGCCTTACTCTGGAAGCCGCTTCGTCAATCAAATCAATCGCCTTATCGGGCAAATAACGGTCGCCGATATACCGCGCCGACAGCTTCACCGCCGCTATAATGGCCGCATCGGTAATTTTTACCTTATGGTGTGCCTCGTATTTGTCACGGATACCCCTTAGAATATCCACCGCCTCTTCTTCAGACGGCTCGCCGACGGTAATCGGCTGAAAACGCCGCTCAAGCGCCGCATCTTTTTCAATATGCTTTCTGTATTCTTCAATCGTGGTCGCACCAATGACCTGCAATTCGCCGCGTGCCAAGGAGGGCTTTAAAATATTGGCGGCGTCCACCGCGCCCTCCGCACTGCCCGCGCCGATGAGCGTGTGCACCTCGTCAATAAACAAGATAATATCATCTGCCGACTTGACTTCTTCAATTACCTTTTTGATACGGTCCTCAAAGTCGCCGCGGTATTTTGTACCCGCGACCATACCCGTCAAATCGAGGGATACAATACGCTTATTTTTCAGCATTTCGGGAACCTCACCCGAAACAATTTTCAGCGCCAACCCTTCTGCAATCGCCGTTTTACCGACACCCGGTTCACCGATTAAACAAGGATTGTTCTTGGTTCGGCGGCTTAAAATCTGAATCACGCGTTCAATTTCATTTTGCCTGCCGATAACAGGGTCAATTTTCCCGTCACGCGCAAGACATGTTAAATCACGCCCGAATTGTGCCAGTGTGGAATCTGCATCCGCGTTTTCCTTGCCGTTTGCCGCATGCATCGCACTGCCCATGATATTTTTGGAAATTTCGTTCACAATACCTTCCAAAGAAACACCGGACTGTATCAAAATTTGCGATGCCATGCAGGACGGTTCTCGCACAATACTGAGCAGAACATGCTCCGTGCCGACAAGCTGCTGACCCATACCGCGTGAAAAAGAGACAGCGGTCTCAATAATATTTTTACTGCGCGGAGTAAAATCGTCAGGCACAAGGCTTGTGGGCACGCCTACACCGACGGTCTGCTTAATGTAATTTTCCACATGATCATAGCTGACTTTATTCGCCGCCAGCACCGAACCCGCAACCGTGCCCGTATCGGACAGCAGCCCCAGCAGTAAATGCTCACTGCCGATATAGGTGTGTCCCAGATTTTCAGCCGCTTGTACAGCTTTGTTGAGAGATTTGTTGGCTTTTTCCGTAAAGCCGGTAAATTTAAACATATCTCATCCGTCCTTTCATAGCCTGAGAAAAAGCGATTACAGCCTTTCCCGAACCGTTTTCGCACGCAGAATATCACGTTCACGTGCATCTAAGATTTTGCCAGCCTGCGCATTGAGGCTGGCAGGCTGCATGGATACCATCAGTTCATTGAGCAGCTTCGGGTCAATCCCCAGCAGTCCGCCGACCGCGCCCATACGCACGCGGGACGCAAGCTGCATAAATTCCTTTGTACCTAACAGTCTTGCCGATTTCAGCACACCGTATGCACGGTAAACCGCATCTTCCGTTTCTACGTTTTTCAAAAGCTCTGTCCGCGCGGCACGCTCCTGCGATGCCAGCTGCAAAACAATTGTTTTCAAGTTTTCAATTGCACCTTTTTCTGTGATGCCGAGTGTCACCTGATTGCTCAACTGGTAAAGGTCACCCATAGATGCCGAACCCTCGCCGTATGCACCGCGAATCGTCAGTCCCAGCTTGGAGACAGTAGACGCAAGCGTATTCATGCGCCCGAGCGCGGTCAGTGCGGGCAGATGCAGCATAACGGACGCACGCATGCCCGTCCCGAGATTGGTCGGACACTCCGTTAAATAACCCAAACGCTCATCAAATGCAAATTTAACGTTTTCGTTAATGGCGCTGTCCAGGCGGTCCGCTTCGGCGTACGCCTCTGCAAGGGAAAGCCCAGGCTTCATCACCTGTAAGCGAATGTGGTCTTCTTCGTTGAGCATTATACTGATTTCTTCACTGTCCGACAGCAACAATGCGCGCCCGTCGGCAGAAGATGCAAATTCGGGACTGATGAGGTGCCGTTCCGCTAAAGAAACAATTTGCGCCTGTGTCAGTGTTTTCATTTCAATGTACCGAAGTCCTGCCGCGGCGGGCACTGCATCGCGTACAATTTCATCTACTGCAACGCGGCTTTTGGTGTCAAGCCGTGCAGGGAAGGGATAGTCTGCCAAATTACGCGCCAGGCGGATACGGGTGCTTAAAACCACATCGCTTTGCTCGCCCTCGCCGAGATACCATTTAGCCATTGTTTTTGCCCTCCTCTTTTTCCAAAGCCTTAATTTCGTCACGCAGTGTGGCGGCGGTCTCATAATCCTGCAAATTCACAGCGTTTTGCAGCTGTTCGCGCAATTCTTCAATACGTCCGCGTGCTTGCTGTACAGGTGAGCCGTTGGCGATTTTGCCCTCGTGGCGAGTACGTCCGTGGATGCGTTCAATCGATGGCAGAAGCTTATCATAAAAGGTTCCGTAACAATCACTGCATCCGATCTTTCCGCTTTTGACAATATCGTTAAACGTGCATCCGCATTTGTCGCATCGCAGTACGCTGTTGCTTAATGCGCCGACCGCCGCGGGTGCGAAGAAAGAACTCAGCATATCGGAAAAACCGAAGCCGAAATCCGAAAATGCATCGGCATAGCCGAGACTTTTTGCGCAGTCTGCACACAGATGCGCTTCTGTGGACTCACCGTTGACGATACGCTTAATGTGCGTGGTCGCCTCATGCTTTTTACAATTCTGACACAACATTTGAATACACTCCTTTATTTCATTGATGCCAATAGCTGTTGTTTAAATATGCCCGCCCGTAAGCGGTTGCGCAAATCCTGCGGCACATCGCGGTAGGCGTTATCCGAAAGCGCGGCATACATAATCGCCGCTTCTTTTTCACTTAACAGTCCGCGCGCACAAAGGTTCTGCAAATTGGCACGGCAGGTTTTTTCATCGATTTCCGCGCCGATGGAATTGATTAAATGCATCTTCAGTGCCTCGTAATTATAAGATGCACGGGTGATTTTGATATACCCGCCGCCGCCGCGCCGACTCTCAACAATATAGCCGTGCTCGGGCGTAAATCGGGAAGACAGCACATAATTGATTTGACTCGGCACACAGCCTACCTGCTCTGCCAAATCATTGCGCCGAATTTCGGCAGTGCCCTCTTCGCCGAGCATTTGTAAAATCAAATCGGCAATTTCCTTGCTTAAATTCATTGCATCACATATCCTTTTTATATGTCAAATTTGACTTTGACTATCTTTGACCTTTTATGTCTTTTATTATAATCCGATTCCCGCAAAAGTCAAAGGTCAAAAAAGGTCAAAAAACAAAATGCACAGACGGATTTTTCTCTAAAATCCGTCATTTTCTTCGAAATCCTCTGAATTTCTCTCGTTTTCATGATTTTTTCCGATTTGATAAGGCAAATTTGCTTCCAGTAAATCGTCAGGCAGCCATTCCTCTTCGCCGAATTCGGCTTCCTCTTCATAATCGGGTAAACGGTCAGTTCTGTATTCTTCCTGCATGTGTAACGCTCCCTTGCTTTTATTTCCTATAGTGTATGCAAAAACATAGGATTTTATGAACCGTTTTTTGTGCTTCGCATAGTATGGTAGTGAAAGTGCGGCAAGTAAAAAAACACTTCGCCGACAGCTTTCACGACGCCTCGTAGAAAGGAGGAACAAGAATGAACTTCTGCGGTGGTTTCGGCAACAACGGTCTTTTGATCCTTGTTATTATCATCATCCTGCTCACAGCGGATAACAACGGCTGCGGTTGCGGCTGTGAATGCAGACGTCGCGACCGTGACTGCGACTGTGACTGCGGTTGCGGCTGTGGCTGCTAACCCTTTCGGTCGTTAAAAATGCCCGCGGGCGGAGAAATCTGCCCGCGGGTGGTTTTTGTGTAATATATTTTTCTAAACAGAGTGAATCTGTATACTATCATCTTACACTGGTTGTATACTATCATACTCTTGACACACAGTTCGCCCCTATGGTTCTCTACAAATCTGTCATTCTGAGCGAGAGAAGAATCTCCTTCAGAACAAATTCGCTTTTTGCCATGTGCGATTCTACGCCTGTGGCGCAGAATGACAATGGAACTTTTACCGTCTTTCATGCCGCTGACATACATCAACCATTTGTTTTCCTCTGTCTTCAGCACAAAATGGTCACGGTGACAGGACATAGGCGGATTTCCGTTCAGCTGTATTTCCTGCCCAAACCAATCTCCGAAATCATATGAAACAGCAAGTTTTGTAGGCGACGGACCGTAGAACATGTAGTAAAGTGAGTTATGTACAATGACGCACGGTGCCCACGCAAGCGTACCATAGTCTATCACCTTTGCCTGTTCCCGAAAACGGCTGTTCAGGCTGTTACCGTTCGCATATACAAAATATCGTTCCTGTGTCGGGACCCCTTTTTTGCTTGTATACCAATCAAATGCCACTGACCGTTATAAATCAAGGTATGGTCATTTACATATCTGCCGTAAAGTCTCGGTTTAAACAGCGTTTTCCATTCTGATGTTATTTTAGGCTTTTTCATAGAAATTCCTCTGTAAAAGCAAAGGACGATTCTCCGATTCAACTTTTTTCCGTCCATCCGAGAGCCGTCCCTGCGTTTTTATATTTTATTTTTGCACTGCGCCGAGTGTAATGGCGTGAATCGCACCTGTCGGGCAGGCTTCCACACATTTGCCGCAGCCGATACACTTTTCATAGTCCACATGCGCAGTATTGTTTTCGACCTTGACCGCATCATTTTCACAGACCTTTTGACATTTCATACAGCCGATACAGCCGACCTTGCATTCTTTTCGGGTAAAGGCGCCCTTGTTGTGGTTTTTGCAAAGCACCGCCGCTTTCGGTTCATATAAAGGCACAAGCTCAATTAAGTTTTTCGGACAAGCCGCAATACACTTTTTACATGCCTTGCACTTTAACGGGTCTACGCGCGCCACACCGTCGCAAATGCGAATCGCGTCATACGGACAGGCATTCAAACAATCTCCGTAGCCGAGACAGCCGTATACGCATTCTTTTTGCCCGCCGAACAGCTGGGAAGCCATAACACAGCTTTGCACGCCGCTGTACTGCAGTTTCTGTTTGGAGTTTTCGCAAACGCCGTTGCAGTGCACCATTGCCGCCATCGGCTTCACACTGCCTGCCGCAACGCCGAGAATTGCCGCCACCTGTGCCGCAGTTTCACTGCCGCCCGGAGCGCAGAGATTGGTTTCTTTGGCTTCGCCTTTCGACAGCGCCGCCGCATAGCCGTCACAGCCCGAATAGCCGCACGCGCCGCAATTTGCACCGGGCAGACATTCACGAATCGCCTCTGCCTTTTCATCTTTCGGCACGGCCATCACAACGGACGCAACCGAAAGACCGATGCCCGCTACAAGTCCGATACCGCCGACCAATATTACTGCCAATAAAATGGGATTCATTCGTCCTGCCTCCTTTTAAGCAAACATGCCTTCGACAAGACCGGTAAAGCCGAGGAAGGACAAAGACACCAGGCTTGCCGCCACCAAAGTAATCGGCAATCCCTCTAAAAATTTTGGGATATGGCAGGATTCCAGACGTTCACGCACGCCTGCAAACATCACCATCGCAACTAAAAAGCCCAGCCCTGCGCCCAGAGAATTGACCATGGACTGCGCGAAAGTATAGCCGCTGTCGATATTCAAAATGGTGACACCGAGCACCGCACAGTTCGTGGTAATCAGCGGCAAATAGATGCCCAGCGAATTGTAAAGCGCGGGAATGTACTTGCGCATAACAATTTCCACCAACTGCACCAGCGCCGCAATCACAAGAATAAATACAATCGTTTGCAAATAGCCGAGTCCGTTATTTTCCAAAAATGTGTTCAACGGATAAGTCACAGCACTTGCCAGCACCATAACGAAAATAACCGCTGCGCTCATGCCTACCGCGGTATTGAGCTTTTTGGAAACGCCGAGAAACGGACATATGCCTAAGAACTTGGAAAGAATATAGTTATTGGTCAGAATCGCCGTTAAAAGAATCGAAAGAAAAATTTTCATGCGTCTTTCTCCTCCTTTTCACCTGCACACGCCGCTTTATCGGCAACCGTGCAGGTTTCTGCCATCGGGCAGCCTGCACAGCCAAGCGTGGCTTTCGGCTTTCCCTTACGTTCGGCAAGCTTATTGGCGCACGCCATTAAAATGCCGAATACGAAGAAGCCGCCGGGCGCTAATACGAAAATTGTCATCGGCGGTACGCTTTCGGGTAAAATTTGGAATCCGAGCAAGCTGCCTGCGCCCAAAAGCTCACGCACACCGCCCATTAAAACCAGCGCCGCCGTGAAGCCAACACCCATGCCGAGACCGTCCAGTGCGGACGCCGCTACGCCGTTTTTGCCTGCAAACGCTTCTGCGCGTCCTAAAATAATGCAGTTCACCACAATCAGCGGCAGATACACGCCGAGTTGTTGGTCAAGTGCAGGCAAAAAGGCCTTGACAAGCATCTGCACCACGGTTACAAATCCTGCAATCACCACAATGTAACAGGGAATACGCACCTTTTGCGGAATCACCTTGCGCAGTGCGGAAATCACGATATTGGAGCAAACCAGAACGATTGCCGCGGAAAGCCCCATACCGATAGCGCTTTCTAAAGAAGTTGTGGTCGCAAGTGTGGGGCATGTGCCCAGCACCAAACGCAAAACGGGATTTTCCTTGATAAGACCTTTGGAAAATTCCTGCCCCAAGCTTTTTTTCTCAGCCATTTTGTCCGCCCCCCACTGCTTCAAATAACGCGAGCGCCTGATTGACCGCGCTCGCCATCGCCTTAGAAGTAATCGTTGCGCCTGTCAGCGCCTGAATTTCCGTTTCGGACGAGCCGTTTTTCAGCACACCGATGGTACCCGATTTTCCCAAAAACTGCGAAAGAAAGCTTTCGTTTTTCGCATTCATACCGAGTCCCGCCGTTTCGCTGATGGACAGGATATTTACCCCTGCTACCGTGCCGTCCGTTTTCACACCGACCATCACGGCGATATCGCCGCCGTAGCCTTTGGCGCTTGTGCGGAATACATACCCCGCAAGACTTTCCTCTGCCGAAAAGCCCTCATAATATGTATAGCTATTACCGTCCTTTTCAATTTGTTTTTCATCGGAGAAGGTCGTCGCATCGGTCAGTACCGCCTGCTTTGCCGCCGCTTCGATTTCAGCGGCAAGCTGTGCGATTTTCGGCGCGGTAACGGCATTCGTCACACCCAAAAGCGCCGTAACCACCACACAGATAATAAGCAAAGACACAGCGGGAATCAAAATAGCTTTAACTTTGTTTTCTTTCATTTTGCTTCCCCCTTCTGTTTTTTCTGTTTGACCGTGCCGAACGGCTTCGGCGTAGTTAAGTGTTCAATGTGCGGTACCAAAATATTCATCAGAATGATGGAGAAGGACACGCCTTCAGGAAGCGAACCGAAAATGCGAATCAGCGAAGTAATCACACCGCAACCGACGGCATAAATGATTTTGCCCTTAAAGCTGACAGGGGAGGTCGTGTAATCGGTCGCCATAAAAATTGCGCCGAGCAAAAGACCGCCCGCAAGCAGCTGATAGCCCACAAACATCAGATTGCCCTTGCCCGCAATCAGCATAATCACCGCGACCGTGCCGATATATACAAACGGAATAGTCGGAGAAATCACACGGCGGATGAGCAGATACAAAAAGCCCAACAGCAACGCCGCCGCACAGGTTTCACCCAAGCAGCCGCCGCGCACGCCGAAAAACATATTCGCCAAAGTGGGCAGGTCCGTTGCATTGATAGCGTTTTTTATGTTTTCCGCACCGTAAATGCCCGTAAACTGTGCAAGTGGCGTTGCCGTAGTGACAGCATCCACCGCGCCGATCTTCCATGCAAATGGTGCAGGATAATCCGAAATTGCCACCGGGAAAGATGCCATTAACACAATACGTCCGACAAGCGCGGGATTGACAAAATTCTGTCCGATGCCCCCGAAGAACTGCTTCACAACAATAATTGCCACCGCGTCGCCGATAATGACCATCCAAAGCGGCATGGTAGACGGCAGATTAAACGCCAACAGCATACCGGTTACCACCGCACTTAAATCGCCTACGGTATTTTCACGTTTCATCGCTTTTCGGGAAAGGAATTCAAACAGCACGCAAAACGCCACGCTGACAAGCGTCACAACCAGTGCGCGCGGTCCGAATAATACCACGGACAGTACAAGCGCGGGCAGCATGGCAATTATCACATCCAGCATAATGCCGCGTGTGGTGTCGCCTGTCCGCTTGTGCGGAGACGCGCTGACGGTCAGCATATTTTGAATCGTTGTATCACTCATTTTTTCTGCGTCTCCTCTCTTAAAACGGCTTTGGCATGGCGCATATACTGCACCAAAGGTTTACCGGCGGGACAGGAATACGCGCAAGACCCGCATTCCATACAAACCGTCGCGCCCGCATGCTCCAGCTTTTTGGCATCCCGCGATACAGCATAACGGTGAATCAGTGTCGGCGTCAAAGACAGCGGACAGGCCTTTGCACAGCGGCCGCAGTGAATACAGTCTGTCTCTTTTTTCAAGCTCATATCGTCCGCCGTAAACGCCAAAAGCGCATTATTGCTTTTGAGAATCGGATGATGCGTGTCCACAATCGCCATACCCATCATCGGACCGCCGCTGACGATTTTTTCGGGTTCTGCTTTGAAACCGCCGCACGTCTTGAAAATATAATCGATTTCCGTACCGATGGGCACGCGCAGATTCTGCGGTTGTACCACGGCGGAACCATCCACGGTCAAAGAGCGGCTCACGAGCGGCTTACCCGTCTTCAAATACCGCGAAATAAACGCCGCCGATGCGACATTCATCACCACACAGCCGACGTCTGCAGGCAGTGCCCCGGGCGGTACTTTTCTGCCCGTAGCGGAAAGCACCATCATTTTCTCCGCGCCCTGCGGATATTTGGATTTTAAGGGCATCACCTTGATTTGGTCATCGGGGTCTTCTTTTTCCGCAATACGTTCCAAAATTTTTATGGCGTCGGGCTTATTGTCCTCCACCGCAATAACCACGCGTTTTACGCCGAGCATATCCTTCAACAGATACACACCGTTAAACACATCCCAGGAATTGTCGATACATTCGCGGTAATCTACGGTAATATACGGTTCACATTCCGCTGCGTTGATAATCAGCGTATCTACGGACTTTCCCTCGGGAATATTCAACTTGACATGCGTCGGAAAGCCTGCGCCGCCCAAGCCCACAAGTCCCGACTGCCGCACAGCTTTTATAAACTCTTCTTTTGTATCCGCTTTCGGCACTTCGTAGTCAAACTGCGTGTATTCGCCGTCATTTTCAATGACCACCGCCTGTGAAACAAGCCCGGAAGCCAATTTAACCTCCTTCACTGCGGTTACCTTGCCCGATACGGATGCATGAATCGGCGCGCTGACATACTGCTCGCTGTCGCCTACAATCTGCCCGACCTTTACGGTATCGCCGACCTTCACAGTCGGCATGCACGGCGCACCGATATGCTGACGCATCGGTAAGGTCACGGATTCAGGCGCGGGAATCCGCTTGACAGGCATATCTTTTGTATGCTTTTCATGCGAAACCGCAACGCCGCCGCGCACCTTTTTTTTCGGTTTTATAATTTCAGAGTGCATTCCGTTTACTCCTTTCCCTTCTCTTTACTGTTTTGGTGTTGCATAAATATTTTAGAATACGGTATTTTTTGCAGTGCGGGATAAACCGCGCGAAACATAAATCCCGTAAGCGTTCCCGCAAGAAGCGCACACAGCAACAGCACAGGTGCATAGCCGAGCACCGAACGGTTGCCGACCAACACCGCCGCCACGGCTAACTGCCCGAGATTATGGCAGACCGCCCCCGCAATGCCAATGCCGATAAAGGACAGCCGACGGGACTGCCGCAGAAGCAGGCACATTAGAAGCGTGCTCAAAATACCGCCGCAAAGGCTCATAAAAAAGGCGGTCAAACCGCGTGTCAGCCCTGCAAAGCACGCTTTCAAAAGCGCAATGCCGAGTGCGGGTACCGTCCCCATAAAAGATGCGGCAAATAAATTGATTAGATTGGAAAATCCCGGTTTCGCCCCGGGCGGCAGGAAGGCGGCAGTCGGCAATAGGCTTTCGAGATACGAAAGTGCCAATGCCAAAGCGGCAAGCAAGCCGAACAGCGCCGTCCTATATGTTTTCTTTTTCATAAGGTAACCTGACTCAATAGGTAATTCCATCCACAGCCGCGCCGTCCTCGCTTTTCAGCACGACAACCGTTCCGTTCGGCACACACGCCGCCACCTCACCCGCGTGGGAAAGCGCCCCCGTACGAAGGCACAATGCATCGGGGCAATCGGATTCTAAAAATCGGATGGTTCCGTTTTCGGTTGCCAGCACGATGCCGTTTTCTAAGGTATATTGCTGTTGCTCGGCGGATACCGTTAAAGGAATTTCCAGTACTGTTTCGCCGTGCACCGTCACCTCGGCAACAGCGGCCTGCCCACCCGAAAGCCATCTCGGCAAAAAGAGCAAAAGCACCGCCGCAAGCACAGCGAGAATCAAGAAAAAATCCGCCTTGGAAAACCATTTTCGTTTCATGTGTCCTCCAAAGTATATGTGCGGTCGGTCACCGCAATGTCCGCGTGCAAGCCGTCTGTGACGTGCACGGTCTTATCCGCATACACAAACACTGCATCCGCTTGATACTGCTCTAAAATCGGGCGTGCTTCCGCCTCGCCTACGAGAAAACAAAGCGTAGAAAGCGCATCGCTCACAAGCCCTGAATCCGCACGCACCGTCACTGCGACAAGCGGCGTGTCCGCCGGGTAACCGTTTGTAAGGTCAAGCAAATGATGATAGGTTTTCCCGTTTTCGGTAAAGGTCTTTTCATAAGATCCCGAAGTTGAAATAAAGCAATCGTCTGTTGCCAGTGTAGCAAAATAAGCATTCTCCGCGCCGAACGGGTCACGGATTCCAACGGTAAACCGTTCGCCCGATTTGGGACTTCCCAATATCGCCAAACTGCCACCAACGGAAACCACCGCACCCGCATCCAACCTTGTAAATCCGTTTTTCAGCAATATTTCAACAGCCTTGTCACAGCCAATGCCTTTCCCGACAGACCCGAGATTCAGCTTTTGCCCGGGCTGAAAGGAAATGCGGTTTTCTTCGTCCAATTGCACGGTGCTGTCCGCACAGAATCGCTTCGCTGTCTCCATTTCCGACGGCATCGGTACGCGAAAATTTTCGGTATCCATACCCCAGAGCTCCGTAAGCGTTCCGCTTGAGAGCGCGGCACGTCCGCTCGAAAACGCATAAATTTCTTTTGTCTTTTGCAGTGCCGTGTAGAGCTCCGCGCTGATTTCCTGCGGGACCTCGGGATGCTCCGATTGGTTCAGCCGCCAAAGCTCCGATGTTTCCGTGTTTTTCGACAGCACCTGTGTGTCCAGCCGCTGTAACTCTGAAAAAATCTGCGTGCACATCGCATCCGCTGTCTGCGTTTCGGTATTATAGAGCTTCACGCTCACCACAGAGCCCATCGCAACGCCGTTTTTCTGCACAGGCGCCGTCCCCTGCCGTACACAGCCCGCAAGAACGGCGCACAGCAAAAACAATATCCACAGCAGATTTTTGCTTTGCCGCACTTTTTGTCGCTTTCTCATTCCGTTGCCGCCATTCCGCAGTTAACATTTATTATTTATACTATACTATAAATCTGCTTTTTCTTCAAGAATTGTTTGTAAAATGTCAATTTTAAAGGAAACTTTATTGCGTTTCACCATATTTTCCTGTTACAATAGAATCGAGGTGATTTCATGGATTTCCATTTTTACATGCCTGTGCGTGTATTCGGCGGTAAAGATGCCGTTTCGGCACACGCAGACTTTTTCTCCGAATTCGGAAAACGCTGTCTGCTTGTCACTGGCGGCAAGTCGGCAAAGCTGTGCGGTGCGCTCTCGGATGTGCAAACCGCTTTGCAGGCACAAAATATAAAATATGCTGCATTTGACGGCGTGCAGCCCAATCCTGTGGCGGCGGACTGCTGTTCTGCAGGGAAGCTCGCGCGTGAATTCGGTGCGGATTTCATTGTCGGCATCGGCGGCGGTTCGGTGTTAGACTCCGCCAAAGCGATTGCCGTTTATGCCGCAAATGAAATGTTATCGGCTGAGGATATTTATGTATATAACGGTAATTATGCGGTTCCGCCGCTCCCGCTGATTCTAATCGGCACCACAGCGGGTACGGGCAGTGAAGTCACAGGTGTTTCCGTACTCACGCGGAAAAGCGGCAGAAAGCAGAGTGTCAGCGGCAAGGATTTTTACGCCGCCGTCTCGTTTGCCGACCCAAAATACACGTATTCCGCACCGTACGCCGTTACATTGACCACCGCTTTAGACGCATTTGCCCACGCCGTGGAGGGCTGGTTTTCGAATCGCTTGGACAGCATGGCAAAGCTGTTTGCTCAAAAAGCCCTGCCGCCTTTGTGGCACGCATTACGCTGTTTTTATGAAAACGGCAAAAATCCCGATGAAGCCACGCGCGATGATTTATATTACGCCTCGCTTTATGCGGGGATGGAATTAAACATTTGCGGTGCAGGCTTTCCGCACGGAATGGGGTATGCGCTCACCGAGGATTTCGCACTTCCCCACGGCCGAGCCTGCACGGCGTTTCTGCCAAGCTACGTTGCACGCGGCATGCAGTTTAAGCCCGGCCTCTCGGAAGAATTCTTTGCGCTTTTGGATACGGACTTCGAAGCATTTGAAAAGATTATTTTGTCTTTAACTGATTTGTCCGATATTTCCATGACAGAATCGCAAATCGCCGCATACTGCGCGCGCTGGGAGAATCTGAAAAATTTTAAAAATTCCCCCGGCGGTTATAACACTGCTGAAGCGGAAAAGGTTTTACGGAAGCTGTTTTTGAAATAGAAGAAATAAAGGATGTAACACTATCGTCCTGTACTTCTTATTTTACACTATATAATAACGGCGATATGCAATCCATATAGGTCGATTCACGAATCGCCCGCCAAAGCCTGCTGGAATTTTGCGTGACGCCGAGCCGATACCCCTACGTTTTGTACACAGCCGTCTGCTCTGCGGAAAATCAAACTGCGCTCGGACGCAATGCGCAGGCACCTCTACAAGGTTCGTACAAATCTGTCATTCTGAGCGACAGCGAAGA
>DKUE01000036.1:0-15880 GCA_002490525.1 Ruminococcaceae bacterium UBA7212 | reverse complement strand
TGTCATTCTGAGCGACAGCGAAGAATCGCACACAGCACAAAGTAAATTTGTTATAGCCAGACGAACACCTGTACGTATTTCATCATTTCCATCCATGCACATTAAAAATGCCGTCTTAGAAAGCATAAATTTTCTAAGACGGCATTTTCAGTCCAATTATTTTATCGCATTCAATTCATACGGTGTGCGCTGGTAGACGAAATAATTCAGCCAGTTTTGGAACAGCAAACTGCCAGCCCCGCGCCAAGTGATGAGCGGCGTTTTTTTCGGGTCGTCATCGGGGAAATAGTTTTCGGGCATTTGAATCTCCAACCCTTTTTGCACATCGCGGAAATATTCACGTGCCAACGTATCGCTGTCATATTCGCAATGCCCCGTGCAGAAGAAATTGCGGCATTCCATGTCGGATACCAAATGCACACCTGCGCGGTCGGAATAAGAAAGCAACTGCAAATCCTTAACCTGTGCAATATCCTCTTTGCGCGTTTCCGTATGGCGCGAATGCGGCACATAAAACACATCGGAAAAACCGCGCAGCAGCGGATGGTACAGGTCTAAGGGACGGTGCTTGAAAACGCCGAACATTTTCTCCTGAAGCAGATGCTTCGGCACGCCGTATTTATAATACAGCGCCGCCTGTGCACCCCAGCAGATATTAAATGTGGAATAGACGTGTGTAGCCGCCCAGTCATAAATCATACACAACTCGTCCCAGTAGTCCACCTCTTCAAAATCCAGCAATTCCACGGGTGCGCCCGTCACAATCATACCGTCGAATTTTTGATTTTTTATATCGTCGAAGGTCTTATAAAACTGGAGCATGTGCGCCTGCGAAGTGTTTTTCGAGGTGTGTGTTTTCACCTGTAAAAGCTCGACCTCCACCTGCAAAGGAGTATTCGACAACAGGCGCAAAATCTGCGTTTCCGTTTCGATTTTGGTCGGCATCAAATTTAAAAGAATGATTTTTAAGGGGCGAATATCCTGACGGCTGGCGCGGTCATTCGTCATAACGAAAATATTCTCTAATTCTAAGCTGTGATGCGCAGGCAGTTGGTCGTCAATTTTGATAGGCATTCGCTCCACCTTCTTTCACTGAATTTTATATCGGATTTGTAAGGTTATATAGTATAGCACAACGGAACAGAAAATGCAAATCGGATACACAAGCTTGTCGTTCTGAGCCGTAGGCGAAGAATGACAAGTAGGGAACGACCTCAGTGTCGTTCCCTACAATTGGTGCGTTGCTGTGCATTTCCACACCTTTACAAAATCTCCGCCAATACGGAATTGGACAATAAAAATCCTTGTCTTGTCAAGCGAATTCCCACGCAGTCGCTTTCGAGCAATCCGTGTACGGCAAGCGCTTCCGCCTTTTGCCGCATTTCTTTCGGAATTTCGTGCCCGAACCGCGCCTGCACAGCCGTTTCCCGCAAGCCCTCCCGAAGGCGCAGGGCTAACATGGCGTATTCCGCGAAATTCCCGCCTGTACCGTCCGAAATCGGCGGCTCACCCTTTAAAAACGCCTGCAAATCTCTCGGGAAATAAAAACGCTTTCCGTACAAAAACGAATGCGCCGCAGGCCCCAATCCCAAATATGCCTCGCAGTGCCAATATTTCAGATTATGTCGGCTCTCAAAGCCTGTTTTTGCAAAATTTGAAATTTCATATTGTCGAAGCCCGCCGTTTTCCAAGGTCTCACACATTTGCAAATACAAATCCGCCGTGCGGTCATCATCCGGAAAAGCATACTGCGCACGGCGCTTGTAAAATACCGTATTTTCTTCCAGCTTCAAAATATAGGCGCTGATATGCGGCACTCCAAGCGACAAGCAAAAATCCATCGTCTCCGAAAGGCTTTTTGCGGTTTGATTCGGAATACCGAGCATAACATCCAGGGACATATTTTGAATTCCCGCGTCTTGCACCGCCCGCACGACAGATTCGACCTCGGTACGGGACGACAAACGCCCCAAAACACGGCGTTCCGACTCCACTGCGGACTGCAAGCCTAAAGAAATACGGTTTACACCGACAGCGCGGAGAACTTCAAAAAAATCCGATGGCAGCTTGTGCGGATTGCACTCCACCGTAATTTCTGCATCTGTTGTTAAAAAGCTCTGTTTTGCTGCCATTATCAAGCTTTTTAGGCGTGCCGCGCCCAATGCGGACGGCGTGCCGCCGCCGATGTAAAGTGTATCGGCTTTATATTGTAAAGCCTCGGCACTTTCTGCAATATTACGGCAAAGTACGGCACAATAGGCATCCATTTCCGCCTCTGTGCTTCTCTTGGAATAAAAATCGCAGTACGGACATTTAGAAAGACAGAACGGCACGTGTAAGTACAATCCTATCGGGTTCATACTTTTAAAAACCGTACGGTATGCCCCGTGCTCTCTATGTATTTTTGTACATCCGAAAAGGACAAAAACACGGTTGCCGTGTTGTCATTCGGGTGAAAGCCCAGACGCGGTGCGTCTTTTAAGTCTTCGTCAAAATAGACCTCGACCACACCCGCCGCATCATTGAGTAAGCCCAGCGGTGAAACAGAGCCTTTTTTCACATCTAAAAATCTCGCCAGACGCGCATCGGAAGCAAAACTCAGCTTTGAGGAATCCACCTCGCCGCGAATCAACTGCAAATCCGCATGCTTGCTTCCCTTTAAGACCACCAGCATATGACGCGTGCCCTTGTAATCGCGCAGAAACAGATTTTTGCAGATTTCATCATTTGGATTAAACCCGAGTGCGTTATATTCATCCATCGTAAAAGCAGGCGCATGCTCCACCAATTCAAACGGAATTCTAAGTTCATGCAGTTTTTCAAAAATATTTTCACGACTATTCATCTAATTTCAACACCGCCATAAACGCCTCCTGCGGTACTTCCACCGTACCGAAATGACGCATACGTTTTTTACCTTCCTTTTGTTTTTCCAACAACTTCTTTTTGCGCGTAATATCACCGCCGTAGCACTTCGCCAAAACATCCTTACGCATCGCTTTGACGGTTTCGCGCGCAATTACCTTACCGCCGACCGCAATCTGAATCGGAATTTCAAACATCTGGCGCGGAATATTTTCCTTGAGCTTTTCGGCGATCTTTCTGGCACGCGCATAGGCTTTGTCGGCATGAATGATAAACGACAGCGCATCAATCGTATCGCCGTTTAACAGCACATCCAGCTTCACAAGCTGTGAGCGTTCGTAATCCTTAATTTCGTAGTCGAACGACGCATAGCCGCGCGTACGTGATTTCAACACATCAAAAAAGTCGTAAATAATTTCATTCAGCGGCAGAATGTATTTAATATCTACACGGTCCGAGGCAAGATATGTCATTTCTTTATAGATGCCGCGTCTGTCCTGGCACAAATCCATAATCTGCCCGACATATTCGGGCGGCGCATAAATGTGCGCTTCAACCATCGGCTCCTCTGCATAATCAATCACCGCAGGGTCGGGGTAATTGCACGGATTGTCAATTTCAACCACGGATTTGTCGGTCAAATGAATTTTGTAAACAACACTCGGAATGGTCGTGACCAAGTCTAAATCGTATTCGCGTTCCAAGCGCTCCTGAATGATTTCAAGATGCAGAAGCCCCAAAAAGCCGCATCGGAAGCCAAAGCCCAATGCACCCGAGGTTTCCGGTTCAAAGGACAGCGCCGCATCGTTCAAGCGCAGTTTTTCCAGTGCATCGCGGAGATTTTCGTAGTCCGCGCCGTCCGCAGGATATACACCGCAGAACACCATCGGATTCACCTTTCGATACCCGGGGAGAGGCTCGGCGGCAGGCACATTCGCCAACGTCACGGTATCCCCTACACGCGCATCGGAAACGGTTTTGATAGAGGCGGTAATGTAACCGACCTCACCCGAAGAAAGGCACTTCGTCGGCTCTAACGAGGTCGCGCGCATATAGCCCGTTTCCACAACCGTGAATTCCGCGCCCGTTGCCATCATACGCATGGTGTCGCCGGGTTTAATGGAACCATCCATTACGCGGACATATACAATGACACCGCGATAGCTGTCGTAAACGGAATCGAAAATCAGCGCGCGCAAGGGTTTATCATCATGATTTTCGGGCGGCGGCATGAGTTTTACAATCTCTTCGAGCACCTGCTCCACATTCTTACCTGTTTTTGCCGATACGCGCGGTGCTTCCATACAGGGAATCCCGATGACATCCTCGACCTCTGTCGCCACACGTTCGGGGTCGGCGGCAGGCAAATCGATTTTATTGATAACCGGAACGATTTCCAAATCGTGATCCAGCGCCAAGTAGGTATTGGCAAGCGTCTGCGCCTCAATTCCTTGGGACGCATCCACAATCAGAATCGCGCCCTCACACGCGGCAAGACTGCGCGACACTTCATAGTTGAAATCCACGTGACCGGGTGTATCAATCAAATTCAGCGCATATGTATTGCCGTCCTGCGCTTTATAGTCGAGCTTCACGGCATGCGCCTTAATCGTGATGCCGCGCTCACGCTCCAAATCCATGTTGTCGAGCAGCTGCTCCTCCATATCACGTTTCATAACGGAATCCGTCAATTCCAAAAGACGGTCGGCAAGCGTGGACTTACCATGGTCAATGTGCGCGATGATTGAAAAGTTGCGAATGTTTTCTTTCTTTTGCATAGGTTACCTCTGTTTATGTTTCATCCAAAAATAAATCTATATCGGTGCAACGGATATCTGCTTGCATCAAGTACTGATATGCGGGAGATTGCCGAACCGTATCAAAAAACGCATCAAAATCCTCATTTTCCGACCAATACGTCATCTTGAAATGCTTATTTTGCGCATCTACGGGAAATTTCAAGGCACATTGCAGTTGTAGATATTCGTCCTCTGTTTCTTCGGTCATAAACTGCCGCGTCAAAGAAAAGTAGAATTTTTCTGTTCCGTCAAATGAAAATACACCGTTTTCATATAATAAATCGTCCTCTTCGGCATCTAAGGGGACTTGACAAATGCGTTCAAACACATTTACCATCTCAGAAACCGTTACAGATTCCGACATATTTTGTTTCAACATTTCCAATATATCCATTTTCTTCCCCTTTCTCAAAATAATTTAACTAAAATACTTTACAAATACAATTTCCAGCGGTTCATTCCGCAACAGCAAAGCGCCTGTGTCCGCAAACCCAAGTTTGCGGTAAAAATACTGTCCCTGCTCGTCTGATTGGGAAGAGGTCAGCACAAAGCGATAGCCCTGTTCCTGCATTTCCTGTTCCCAAAAGCTTACAAGTGCCCGCCCGATGCCCTGTTTTCTGTACTCTTCCAATATGTACAACATATTCATAAACGGTATGTTATCCCAAAACAGGTTCCATCGAAGCCAGCCGACAGGTACACCGTTTTGCTCTGCAAGATATACCCGATGCCTTTTCACCAAATATTCCAGCTCTTCCGGTGACAAATGTCGATCATGGGTTTGCAAAAAGGTTAAATCTTTTTCAGATGCAATTTTGACTGTCATACCGTTTCACCTCTTTCAGCAGACTGTAGCCGCCCACGAAACACCACTTAAGTTCTTCCCTAAGCAGTATCAAATCTGCGCCGTCCGACTACTTCGTATGATGTGAGATTCTTCGCTGTCGCGCAGAACGACAAGCTTGCACAGTCAAAAAGGGGAAACATCCTCTTTTCACGCATTTTCCAAAAGCACTTCCCAAGTACAAACGCAATCGGAATTCCGTTCCAAATGTTGATACGCTGCCGATGCACGCACCTTATTAAAGAAGGTTGAAAAACCGCCTTCTGCCCAAAACGAAGCTTGATATTCCCGGTTTTTCTCTGTGGGCGGATATTTCAAATGCAGATGTACCTGCATGGGTTCGGCTGTCGGCATTTTGAATTGCCGAATCAAAGAAAAATAAAAAACATCTTCCCCGCCATACTGAAAAACACCCGTTTCAAAGAAAAAGTCATCCGCTTCAGCATTCAGAGACACGCGGCACATGCTTTCAAAAGCATCTACGGCCTCGCCGACCGTCGGTGTTGGCGGCAGGCGCGTTTCCAACATATCCACAAAACTCTGCCCCTGTTTTTCCGAGACGCTTACATGTTCCGCTTGCTGATTCCGCCGCCTTGTAAAACCCAAAAGACCTGCCGCAACCGTAAATATCCCCGCCGAAAACAGAATCAGCGGAATCAGCATCGGCAGTGAAAACGGTCCCTGCAAAAATACGGCGATACGATTCACAGAAAATCCGCCTGCCATTACGCACAATATAACGGCACCGAAAGCCATCGTCACTATACCGAACAGCACACCTATAAAATCGGGTTTTCGCTTTTTCTCTGTTTCCTTTGCCGCGCTTTCTGCATACCCCGATTTTTGAAATTTTCTCCACCGAATATCATCTATCAAAACCGGTAAGAAAAACAACGGTATAAGCATAAAAAACGCGCCTATCGCAATCAGCGGTGCGGGGCTGTTACTTCCGCTTTGCATCACCGCATCTTCGGGCGATTCGGGGTTATACAGAATATCTGCCTGGCTGCCTTCTTTGGGTAGTTCGCTTGTTTTCTTTCTAAAAAAATACTCTTCTCCGTCCACCGTATAGCTGTAAAATACCGCATACGTTTTCGGTACATACACATCGTTTTCCGCATCATATTGTCCGCCGTACAGATATGTATAATGGTGCGGATATGCTTCTGCCGCCGCCCAGTCCTTCTGTGGGTCTGTAACCGTTTCGTGAATGCCTAAGCCGAACACAAGCGCACCGCAAAGAAAGCAAAGTATAACAGGTAAGTAAAAATATGCTCGGTCTTCCCGCATATTAGGATACACCTCCGCCCGCGGAACGACACTTAAGGCCGTTCCCTACGCATTTATCAAATTTACTTGGTACTGTGTAAGATTCTTCGGCTGTGCCTCAGAATGACGGGCACGGATTTACAAATCCTCTGCTTTACGCCGAAACCCCTCGCCGAGGATGGCGGCTGTTTCGGTTACGACAATAAACGCATCCCTGTCGAGTGCGCGCACCGCTTTGGTTACACGCGGTACATCGTTTGCACGAGCGGCGCAAAACAGCATTTGTCGCCCTTCCCCCGAATATCCACCGCGCATGGGCAAAATGCTCACGCCGCGGTCCAGCGCCCGTGTAATGGTTTCGACAGCGGACGCACCCTCTTTCGTAATGATAAACAACAGCTTATCGTGAGAAAAGCCCGACAGCACCAAATCGATGGACTGGGCGCTTACGTAAATCACCACAAGCGCATACAATACATTTTCGAGACTGCGGTATACCGCGAAAGAGGCGGCGATAATCAGCAAATCCAAAATCAGCACCATACGCCCCATAGATGCCACAGGAAAACGCAGACGCAGAAGTTTTGACAAAATGTCCGTACCGCCGGTGGTCGCGCCGCGCAGAAACACGAGTCCTAAGCCCGCACCGCTTAAAATCCCGCCGAACAGCGCAGATAAAAGCTTATCGCCGCGGTAAACGGGGACAATCGGCGCCAACAAATCAATCAGCGCAGACATCAAAAATGTCGCCGTTACGGTTTTTATGATAAAGGAAAACCCGAATTTTTTAAAGGAAATGATAAACAGCGGAATATTCAAAAGAAACACCGCCGTACCGATGGGAAAAGCAAATAAGCGGTTCAGTATGGTTGCAACACCTGTAAATCCGCCCGACAAAATGCCGTTCGGGGCAGTAAATACATTGACCGACAGCGCATACAGAGCACCGCCCGCCGCAAAATACAAAACATCAAAAAACAGATTCCCGATTCGCCGAACACCTGTCTGTTGCAAAACCCTCATCCCCATCGTCTTGGATTCTATCAAACAGCGCCCGCAGACGTGCTTCTGCACCATGCAGATACAGCCATCCAAACAGAGCTTCCAACCCCGTTGCGCTGTGATAGTCCCCTTCCGACTGGTTCTTCGGCGTATGCCCCGGGTGCGCATTTCTGCCCCGTTTGTAAACGGCAAGCTCGGCTTCTGTGAGCATCGGTAAAATTTTCTCTGCCGCCTGTGCCTGCGCGCGGGCATTGACCGCCTGCACGGAAAGGGTATGTAATTTCCCGGCAGGACGGTTCGCCGTAAGCAGTAACTGCTCACGCACCAAAAGTCCGTACACTGCGTCCCCTAAGAACGCAAGCGCCAGCGGGCTGTAGGTATTGGGATTTTGTATCGGAATTTTAGGCAGCATTAAAACGCTCCTTACAGAAAATAAATTGTATTCACGGGTTTGTGCATCACCGTTCGGCTTGTGCGGATTTCCGCTCTCCCTCCGTCACACGCTTCGCATGTGCCACCTTTCTTCCAGAGGGTGGAACAAGTGCGCGGAAATAACGCAGTATCTTGGAAAAAAGGCCGCAAAATCAAGGGACGTAATCGAATTCAAGGTCATATATACTGACCGTGTCACCCTCTTGAATCCCTTTTTCCACAAGGGCATCCAAAATACCGCTGGTTCCGAGTACCTTTTGGAAGTATTGAAGTGACTCGTAATCATCCAAATCGGTTTTGCAAAGAATACGGTACAGCCATTCTGCCTCGACAATATAGACATCGTCCTCGACGGTCACGGTGAAGCCTTCGTTTTTTTTCTGCTCCAGCTGTTCCATTGGAATCTCTTCGCTTTCATAATGCTTTACAGGCGGCAGGGTTTGCAGTTTTGCCGCTACGGCGTTAATCAGTTCCTTGGTGCCGTGCTTGATGGGCGCAACGATTTCAAAGTATTCCAAGCCCTTCGCTTCGATATATTTGCGGAAACGTTCGAGCTGTACATCTTCGGCAAGGTCAATTTTATTGCCCGCCACAATTTGCGGACATTTTGCCAATTCGGGATTGAATTTTCGGAGTTCTTCGTTGATTTTCTCAAAATCTTCAATCGGGTCGCGTCCTTCACTGCCCGCGACATCCACCACATGCACAAGCATGCGGCAGCGCTCCACATGGCGCAGAAATTCATGTCCCAAACCGACGCCCTCTGCGGCGCCCTCAATCAGTCCCGGAATATCCGCCATCACAAAGCTCTGCTCAGGTCCCATAGAGACAACACCGAGCACAGGTGTGATAGTTGTAAAATGGTAATCCCCGACAATCGGCTTTGCTTCGCTGACAACAGAAATTAAAGAGGATTTGCCGACGTTCGGAAACCCTAACAGTCCAACGTCCGCAATCAACTTTAATTCGAGTGTAATCTCCCACTCCTCACCGGGGGCGCCGTTCTTTGCAAAACGCGGCGTTTGGCGCGTGGAGGTTGCGAAATGGGTATTGCCCCAGCCGCCCTTGCCGCCCCTTGCCGCCACAAACGGCTCGTCCGAAGACATATCTGCCATTACCACACCGCTTTGCACTTCACGTATTACCGTGCCGCGCGGCACACGGATGATTAAATCCGCACCTTTTTTGCCGTTACAGCGCGCCCCGCGTCCGTTTTGGCCGTTGTCCGCCTTATATTTGCGTTTATAACGAAAATCCGCAAGTGTCGAGAGGCTGTCATCCACCTGAAAGACGATATTGCCGCCGCGCCCGCCGTCGCCGCCGTCCGGCCCGCCGGACGCGACATATTTTTCACGGTGAAACGCAACGGCACCGTCACCGCCGTTGCCTGCCTTAATTTTAATTTTTGCAATGTCTACAAACATATTCATTTTACCTCGAAATTTTTACCCGCTGTGTGAATGTGAAAAGGAATATACATTTTAACACGAATTTTATAATATAGTATTATACCAAATGTCTATTAAAAGTCAAAGCATGGCGGTAAAAAAATTGTTTTTTCTGGTTTTTACTTTTTTCGAGCAAAAAACAGCATTTTTTCTGTTTTGTTCTTTTGTAAAGTTGTGTGCAGTTGTATTGACATACACAATATATTGTGGTATCATGTGGATGTAAAAAAGTTTTCTCGAATATTTTTGCAGTAAAGTCCAAATATACGGACTTTACTAAAAATTTTTCGAACATTTGTGTTGACAAATAAAAAATACCTGCTATAATAAGGATGTAACGGGACGAAACAAATGTTCGAAATTGATATGGAGGTATCTTTATGACTGCCGCAATTGCTATAAAATCCGCATTAGAACTGATTGGCATCGGCCTTTTGATTTGGGGTCTTCTGCACGAGAAAAAGCTGATTGCTTTTGAACAAAAAGTTTGGCGTATTCTGTTTGTAAATTACAAACGCTATCAACGCAAAAAGAGATATGCAAAAATGCAGAAAAACCGTGATTTCCGCGTTGTAAACGGCAGCGGTACCGTTCCTGCACCGCATAAAAAAACGCACAGCCCCTCGCATGTAGCGTAAGGTAGGCGAATATCTGTTTTTACCATCCTTTCTATATTCACACAACGCACAGCGGGGTGAGCCTTTTACGGTTCACCCCGCTGTGCGTTTTCGCTTATCGCCTTATTCAGGCTTTAATCCGCCGTGTATTCCCGTACACGCAGCGGAATATCCATTTTTTCGGCCAATGCCCTGCACGCTTCGATGTCCTCTTTTGAAATCACATCTACTAACGAGAATTTGAGTTGTGTGCCTGTGCCCTTACAGTCCTCAGCAAAGTGCAAAATGGCATCGAAGGCTTTTTCCCCGAACGAAGGCTGGCACAAATCCGCATACTTTTCCGCCGTAGGGGCATTTAACGAAATGGAAATTGTATCAAACAGCCCGCAAAGTTCCTTTGCCGTTGGCTTTTTGTTGAGTAAATCGGAGAGACCGTTGGTATTGAGACGCAATTTCAAGCCCTTTTCTTTTAAATAAGCCGCCGCTTTCAGCAGATTGTCGTAAGCACAGGTCGGTTCACCGTAGCCGCAGAACACGACCTCGTCCGTGTAGCCGTCAAAATTCCACGCATCCATTGCCGACTTGATTTCCGCAAAAGACGGATTGTGCGCCGTAAACCAAAGCGATTTCGCTTCGCCGACGCCGTCACCGTTGTTGCGGATGCAGAATTTGCATCGGCACGGGCAGGCGTTGGTGATGTTCATGTAAATTTTGTTTTCGAATGTGTAAACGATATCTGCCATAAAAATAGCTCCTTTCCAAAAAGCCGTACTTTACTTTCTGTACAGACGGGTCTTCAAATGCACCTTATCGAGCGCCGCCGCCGCGATATAGTAAATCACCGCACTGCCTGTTGCCTGAATACAACTTGCAATCATCGAAACCGCCGCAGTCGGGAAGGTATACAAAAGCCCTTCCACCAAAAAATACCCGAAAACGGTAATCATACCCGACACAATCGGCATAAACGCTGTGGTTTTATTAAGTATCTTCTGCGGGCTCTTCGTTCGTTTGCAAGCATATACCAGCGCAAACGGCAATACATTCAGCGCTTTAATCACTGCTGTAAACGGTGCCCACATTGCCGCACCACCGATGATATCGGCAAGCGCGCCGCCGATTGCCGCCGCCGCCACGGCATAGGGCATCGGTAAAATGCACGCCGCTAAGTATATCATACTGTCACCAAAATGCAAATACCCGTTGTTAATACCGGTTTTGACACTGACATATGCCGTAAATACGGCAATCAAGGCGGCAAACAGTGCCGCTGAAACCAAATTCATCAATTGCTTTTTAGGGTCTGGCTTTTTCATCGAGTAACATCTCCAAATGATTTTGAAAATTCACACCGTCATTACGGTCTGTGCCGCAGGCATAGGTATCGGCAAGCGACAGTTCCAAAAATCGAACCGCCTTTTCTACTGCATACTCTGCCGTTCTGCCGCATACCAGCTCCCCCGTAAGCACCGCGGAAAACAAATCTCCCGTACCCGAGTAACTGCCGCCGAAGCGTTTCCCGCAAACAGAAGTAAATCCGTTCTTTGTGACAATCAGATTACAAATTTCATCCTGCATGTGTATTCCCGTCACAACTGCCGTATGCACACTGCCGTACAACAGGTCTGCCGCAACATTCGCAATTTTCTGCATATAATCCGCCGCTCCGCTTTCGGCTGTAAGCGAGGCATAGGAAACGCCTGTTAAAATGCACAGCTCCGTCAAATTCGGTGTGATAACATCCGCTCTTTTTGCGAGCATCGCGATTTTTTCGCAGAGCGCTCTGTCATAGGTATCATATATTCTGCCATCGTCCGCCATAACCGGGTCACAGACATAGATGGTTTTTTCGGTTTTAAATTCGTCTAAAAATGCAAGAAGTTTATCCGCCTGTTCAGCGGAAGCGAGATAACCGGTCAAGATGCCGTCAAACCGTACACCGAGCTTTCGCCATTCCGCGATATAAGCTTCCATTTTATCGGTGAAATCCGCGCAGAAAAAGCTGTCATATCCCGTTTGGTTGGAAAGAATTGCCGTCGGCAGCGGACAGCATTCCGCGCCCAGCACCGAGAGCACGGGTATCGCCGCCGTCAAAGAACAGCGTCCCAGACCCGATATATCATTTACAACCGCAATTCTGTGCACCGCATTCACTTCCTTGATTTTCAACTTGCACATACGTATGTTTTCGTATATAATATAGCAAAGTTGTCATTATTAAAATACACAAATTTATATATTTTTTAGGGGTCAGTTTATGGAAATACAAAGCCCAACAGAATTTTCTCCGCTGTTAAATTCCAATATTCCGCTGTATATGCAGGTATACACATATTACAGAGGTCTTATTACAGACGGAAAACTGCCGCCGAAAACCAAGTTGCCGTCCATTCGCCGCTGTGCAGAGTCACTTTCGGTCAGCCGTACAACTGCCGAGGCGGCATACTTCCAGCTCTGTGCAGACGGCTACATTGTTTCCAAACCGCAAAGCGGTTACTATGTGACAGATTTATATTTTCATCCTGCGGCAAAAAGGCCGTCTGTGCAGATGGCAAAGCCGGAACCGATTCTTTACGATTTCTCTTCTCCTTCCGCAGACCGCGAAAGCTTTGACTTTGATTTATGGCGTCGGTATTTAAAAAGCGCACTGCGGCAGGATGCGCGTCTGCTCTCCTATGGCGAGGTACAGGGAGAATATGACCTGCGCACAGCGGTAGCGCAGTACATTACCGAAAAGCGCAATGTCATTTGTACCGCAGAAAACATCGTCATCGGTGCAGGTGTGCAAAGTCTTTTACACATTTTGTGCGCAATTATAGGAGAAAAGCGTACAATTGCTTTTCGCGACCCGGAATTTTCACAGGGTATGGCGATTTTCCGCGACCACGGATTCGCAATTGCAGAGGACAGCTGTAATGCTGATATACTTTACATATCACCGTCGCATGTGAATCGGCACGGCGATGTCATGCCGACGGAAGCACGTATTGCACTGCTTAAATCCGCCGCTGCACACGGCACGCTTTTGATTGAAGATGACTACGACAACGAATTTGCCTATTTCGGACGCCCGGCACCTGCCCTGCAAGGCTTAGACAGCGGACAGCATGTGGTATATCTCGGCACGTTTTCAAGACTTTTACTGCCTTCCATCCGCTTAAGCTTTATGGTTTTGCCCGACCGTCTTCTGCCCCGCTACCTCAGCATTGCCGCACTCTACAACCAAACTGCTTCAAAAGCGGAACAAATTGCACTGTGTCAGTTTATCCGCGACGGACACTTAGCCGGTCAAATCCGTAAAGTGCGCCGGCTTTACGAACAAAAGACCAACGATTTGGAAACCGCCGCGCACCGTGTATTCGGCGCACCGGCAGAGCACATCGGTAAAACGGGATTTACCGTCCGCATTCGCCTGCAAACGCCGCTTTCTGCCGATGCGTTTACCCGTGCCGCCGCAAGCCGCGACATTGCCGTACGGGCAACCGACACAACGGATGGCTGTTTACTGCTTCTTTCCGCCTTCGGCGTGCGCAGTTCGGATTTTCAGCATGCTTTGCGCACCCTAAAAAAAATTGCAGAGGCATAGCTCATATAAATTTCCTCTCCCCCGCGCGTGTTGTTTCTGCAGTCCGTTTCAAAACAAATGCTTGTGTAAGAATTGTCAATTTTTGTCAGAACTTCGATGATTTCGATAAATATTTTCGGGATATCCATCGAAAAATGCAAATATATACAAATCAGTAATAAAATACTGATTTGTTTTTTGTAAAAAATGATAGATTTTTAACATACTCTCTGCTATAATATAATTGTATGCGCATGCGGTGTGCACAGCGGTCTCGCTGTACACAGCAAATAGGCGCTTTCAAGGAGGAAAAACAGAATGCTCAAAAAAATCACTTCGATTCCGTTTCACGGCACACCTGAACAGGAAGCAAAGCTGCAAGCGGTAATTGAGGAATCCAAGAGCGACAAAAGCCTGCTGATGCACGTCATGCAGGAGGCGCAGGAGATTTACGGCTATCTGCCCTACGAAGTACAGGTCATGATTGCCGAAGGTATGGATGTACCGCTTGAAAAGGTCTACGGCGTTTCTACATTCTACGCACAGTTCTCGCTCTCTCCCAAAGGGGAAAACAACATATCCGTATGCTTAGGAACCGCGTGCTACGTAAAGGGTTCACAGCAAATTCTCGACCGCCTGACCAAAGAACTCGGCATTGAGGCAGGCGAGTGCACGGCGGACGGTCTGTTCTCACTGGAGGCATGCCGTTGCATCGGTGCATGCGGTCTTGCACCTGTAATGACTGTGGGTGATGAAGTATACGGCAAAATCACCGAGGACGACGTGCCCGACATCCTTGCAAAATACAAGGCTTGATATGCGCGAGCTGTCTTTAAACGTACTCGACATTGCACAGAATTCCATTACCGCAGGCGCGGCACTGATACGCATTGAGGTGCTCGAAAATACTGTGGCACACACGCTGACCATCGGTATTTACGATGACGGTTGCGGCATGACGGAAGAACAGCTGGAAAGCGTACTCGACCCGTTTTTCACCACCCGTACCACCCGTAAAGTCGGCATGGGCATACCGCTGTTCAAAATGGCGGCAGAGCAGACAGGCGGCAGCTTTACGATTTCTTCCAAGGTCGGCATCGGCACAAATGTGCAGGCTGTATTCAAAACCGACAGTGTGGATTTTACGCCGGTCGGCGATATGGCCTCCACCGTTGCAACGCTTATCTCTATGAATACCGACCGCGAGTTTTTATACCGCCGCGTGTTGGACGGAAAGGACTTTGTGCTGGATACTGCGGAAATCCGTGAGATTCTGGGAGGCGTACCGCTCTCGGAGCCTGCGGTCGTGCAATGGATGCGTGCATTTATAAATGAAAATACTGAAGCTCTTTACGGAGGTGTATCCCAATGAAAACAATTGAAGAATTGATGGCAATTCGCGAGAATGCCAAAAAGAAAATGTCCGTGCGCGAAGATACGGGCGATGAAAATGTCCGTATCGTTGTCGGCATGGCAACCTGCGGCATTGCGGCAGGCGCCCGCCCTGTTTTAAATGCGTTTGTCGATGAGATTGCAAAGCGTGAGCTCAAAGGCGTGACCGTTTCGCAAACCGGCTGTATCGGCATGTGCCAGTATGAGCCGATTGTCGAGGTGTTGGAACCCGGCAAAGAAAAGGTTACCTATGTAAAAATGACCGCCGAAAAAGCGGTAAAGGTCGTTAACGACCATATTGTCAACGGCAACCCGATTGTGGATTTCACAGTCGGTGCAGCTACAAAATAAGGAGGAAAAACAATGTATCGTTCCCATGTTTTGGTTTGCGGCGGTACCGGTTGTACCTCTTCAAACAGCCTCGCGATTATTGACGCCTTAGAGGCCGAAATCGCGAAAAAGGGACTGAAAGAGGAAGTCAAGGTGGTCCGCACGGGCTGCTTTGGTCTTTGCGCCTTAGGTCCCATTATGATTGTCTATCCCGAGGGCAGCTTTTACAGCCAGGTCAAGGTTGAGGATGTCCCCGAAATCGTTGAGGAGCACCTGTTAAAAGGTCGACTTGTCAAGCGTTTGCTGTATGATGAGAC
>DKUE01000026.1 GCA_002490525.1 Ruminococcaceae bacterium UBA7212 | reverse complement strand
TAGAGATTCGTGGGGTTATTATACTATAATTTGCACGAATCTGTCAATATTTTGAAAATCGTATAATACAGCCGTTTGCGCCGCGGGTTGAAACAAATCTGCAATTGACCGCCCCTGCCCGTCACCGCATTCAAACAGCAGCATCCCGCTTTTTTTCACAAACGGCAGCCATTTTTGCCGTATGGCACGGTAAAAGCAAAGTCCGTCTGCACCGCCGTCGAGCGCGGTATGGGGCTCACGGCACACCTCTTTCTGCAAATCGGCAAGCGCTGATTTCGGAATATACGGCGGATTGGAAAGCAGTAAATCGGCGTATACACCTTTCGGCGGTGCATCCGTCAGTATATCCGATTGCAAAATATGTGCGTTCGGCACTTGCAGAGCTTCGGCGTTTTTTTGCAGGAAGGCAAAAGCCGCATCGTATTTCTCAAACAAATACACCGTACAGGCAGGCACTTCCTTTGCTACCGTCAAGCCGATACAGCCGCTGCCCGCGCATAAATCAAAAACGACACTTCGCGGATGCTTTTGCAAAACAGAAACCGCCTGCTCTACCAATTCTTCCGTTTCGGGACGCGGAATCAAAACGCCCTCGCCAACGAGAAAATCCCGTCCGTAGAAAGACCATTTTCCCAAAATATATTGAAGCGGTTCGCCCGAAATGCGGCGTGCAATTTTTGAAAAAAACTGCGTTTCAACAGACGGCAACGCCTGTTCTGCCGCACGGCTGAGACACTGGCTGCGGGTAAGCCCCGCTGCCGCCTCCAGCAAACAAACCGCCTCAAAAGCGGAATCCTCTATGCCCGCCTGTGTTAAATGCACCTTACCCTGCATTTGCAGTTCCCGCAGCGTCATTTGATTTCGTCATCCTCAGGGTTATCTGTCAGTACCGCCTGCAAGGACGCAATCCCGACCTCGATAATATCATCGGTCGGCTCTTTTGTGGTGATACGCTGCATCCAAAGCCCGGGTGCGGCAAGAATTTTCACCAGCAAATTTTCGTGCCGACCTGCATAACGAATAAACTCATACCCAAGCCCCATCACCAAGGGCAGAATCAGCAATTTAAGAAGAATCCACAGCACGCGGTTAATGTCCGCCAATGCCGGAAAAATCAAAACCAGTGCAGAGGATAATAAAATGCTCAGCAAAATCATTACAAACATAAAGCTTGTGCCGCAGCGCGGATGAAAACGGGACTGCTTTCTGACATTTTCAACCGTCAATTCCAAACCGTTTTCATAGCAGAAAATGGATTTGTGCTCAGCTCCGTGATACATAAACACACGTTTTATATCCTTCATTTGCGACACCAAAAGCATATAGAGCACAAAAATAATCACACGGATAATGCCCTCAAACAGCGCATGAAACTTCAGCAGATTCCCGCCCGTAGCCAAGTCCACCAAATATGTGGGCAACCACATAAACAGAAAGAAAGCAAGCCCGATACCCAGCACGGCGGAAATACCGCCGATAAAATTCATCATCTTTTCACCGAAATGGTCACTAATAAAGCGGTCCAGCTTCGACATATTTTCAGTTTCATCCTCTAAGCCCTGTGTGGATTTTTCAGCGGATTCCATCAGATATTTGTAGCCCGTAACCATAGATTCCGCAAAGCCGACCACACCGCGCACCAAAGGAAGCGCGAAAAATTTACACTTGTCGCGCCAAGGCTTTGCCTCTTTATATTCCGTCTCGATTTCGCCGTTCGGCAAACGGACAGACATTGCCGTACCCTTCGGGCCTTTCATCATAATGCCTTCAATCAGCGCCTGTCCGCCGACGGAAGTCTTGTGTTGTTTTTCTTTTTTCTCCAAAATCTGTATATCTCCTTTTTTGCAAGCTTTTGATAACTTACTCCGTAATTTGCTGAATCGGAAGCTGAACAGAAACCGTTGTCCCCTGCCCAACCTCGCTTTGAATACCGAAAGTACCGCCGTGCATCGCAACAATTTCAGACACGACCGCAAGACCGATGCCGGAACCGCGTACCGCCGTATTCGCTTTATAAAACTTTTCCGTAACATGCGGTAAATCCGCCTGTGAAATACCGCAGCCTGTATCTATCACCGTCACCGCGACGGACTGCGGATTCGGCAAACAGGCATTTATAAGCACATTCGCACCCGACCCGGAATATTTAAATGCATTATCCAAAATATTAAAAAACACCTGCTTGATTCGGTTCCCGTCACCGCGCATATATACAGGCACAGGCGGCAGGCTGTATTCTAAATGAATATTTTCACGTGCCGCCCGCGCATTGAAAATTGTAATCACTTCTTCGAGCACAACGCAAACGTCAAACTGTTCCATGCGCATAGACATGTTTCCGCTTTCCATACGGGAAAAATCCAAAAGTTCTTCCACAAGCTGTGTCAAGCGCTCGGATTCCTTAATAATTACGCTTAAGCCTTTTTCCTGTAAAACCGCATCATCATTCGGCGTGGTCAAAAGCGTTTCTCCCCAGCCCTTAATGGCAGTCAGCGGTGTACGCAGTTCATGCGAAACTGTAGACAAAAATTCATTTTTCAGTCGGTTTGTTTCATTCAGTTCACGCGCCATATGATTGATGGTTTCGCTTAACTGCCCGATTTCATCCTCGTATTCGCGTGTTTCAATGCGGGCACTTAAATCCCCCTGCGCAATTTTCAATGCGGTTTCATTGATTTTCTGCACAGGATTCACAATAGATCGCACAAAGAACATACCCGAAATGGTCACGAAAGACAAAATGACAATCGCCAGCAGCAAAAGCAACACAAACACCGTCTCCAACTGACTGTCTATATCCTCTAATGAAATGATATAACGCACCGCGCCCTGCTGCCCACGCGCACCGTTCAGCATAAACGTCAGCGCCATCACCCGTTCGCCCGACTGTGTTCTGCCGACCCAATCCGCTCGCCCGCTTTTGGCGTTTTTGGCAGACAAATAATCCGGATATACTTCATCCGCCACGGAAAAACCGCTGGAAGAAACCACAACATTGCCGCGGCGGTCTATCACCCAGACCTCCATAATGGACTTATCGTTGAAATCCTCCACAAACTCTTTGGCGCGCAGATTGAACGCCTCATCCGAGTCGGCAGCACTCAAATCGAAATAGGACTGCACCATGCCTGTGGCACGGGAATTCAGCGTCATGCGCACAGCTTCGTAATACTGTTCTTTAAACAAGAGCAGGGATACAAGCACAAGTCCCAGCAAAACGACAACAATCACGCACAATGTATTTAAAATCCAGCGCTTTGTGATGCCGCTTTTTTTCGTCACGGTGCCCTCTCCCTTCTTTAGCTATATAATCCATTTATAGCCCATGCCCCAAATGGTTACCAAATGCTTTGGTTGGGCAGGCTCATCCTCAATTTTGCCGCGCAAACGGTGTATGTTTACATCAATCACCTTGTCATCGACAAAATAATCGTTGCCCCAAACCTTATGCAAAATATCTGCCCGCTCCAACACCGTGTTCGGATTACGGAACAAATACTCCAAAATCTGATATTCAATCTGCGTAAGCTCTATCGCTTTGCCACGTTTGTACAGCAAACGCTCGTTGGTGTTCAGCTCAAATTCACCGAGCCGCACGGTTTTACTCTCTGCGGCAGCATTGCGGCGTTCTTTCAAAAGCTCTACACGGCGGTAAACCGCATCTACGCGCGCCATCAGCTCAGACGGCGAAAACGGCTTTGTAACATAATCATCTGCACCGTTCATCAGCCCGGAGACCTTATCAATCTCCTGTGTTTTGGCAGTCAGCATAATAATACCGACCTCCGCACTGTGCGCACGGATATATTTACAAACCTCCATGCCGTCTGTTTTCGGCATCATAATATCCAAAACAGCAACATCGATCTGCCCGTGTACCGCGTCAAAGCAATCGATTGCCGACTGGCCGTCAGCGGCTTCCAGCACCTCATACCCGTTTCGTTTCAAATTGATTACAATAAAATCGCGAATAGAATATTCATCCTCCGCAATTAAAACACGTTTCACGCTTTTGTTCCCCCCTTTTTACTGAATCAACGAAAAATGTGTTTCTAAATATTCACCCGTAATGCCTGCCTGCACACCGAATTCAGTAATTCTGTAAATATAAGTCAGCGCACCGCTCTCGGCAAGCGTTACATCCCCGGACGGACGGCGGCGCACACGGTCCGTTGTCGGAAATACAATCAGCTCAAACAGAACATGTCCTCGCATGCCGTCGGCACGCATCTCATAAAATGTACAGGTTCTGTCGGGAATATTGTTCACCACAGCGAAGGACTTTGCTTCCGCCTCGGAAAGACGGAACAGATAGGAAGAAGAATAAATCATCAGGCACTGATCTTTCAGCTGCAAGCCGTCTTTGCCGAAATGCAGCCATGCAGTCAGCTCCAAAGGTGTCTCATCACTGCCGTTTACAGTCACCGCATTTTCAAGCGGTCTTGTTGTCGGAATTTCGAGAAATCCGTCCTTTTCCACATCCGCCGCAGATAAATTCAGCGCACGGGCAGTCTTCGGAGATACAGTCACATTATCCGCTGTCAGCGGTGCGCAAAGTTTTCGGCTTTCTGCATCCCAATAAACAATTTCCGTCACCGCAGCGGTTTCATTCAGCACGCAGTCTGCAAAAACCATTGCCGGCAATTCCGACTGCTTATCCGCTTTCTGGCTTTGCAGAGAAGAAATACGCAGCGCAGGCACCAATTCAATACTGCTCGGACAGTAAATCCCGAAATCGGAATCCATCATCAAAATTTTAGCGGTCGTTCTGCTTTTACCGTTTTCCGAGGAAAGCAGAACCAATAAAATATCGTCATTGGTATCTGCATTCATGTCTATATGCACCATCTGCGAAAACGGTTCACTGGCAAGCTCGCGCACAATGCCCTTGCTTTGGCCGAACGAGGCAGTATATACCGTCATAATTTTACTGCCGCTGCTTTCAAACAAAGACCAGCAGACGACAATTTCCGATACACCGTCTCCGTTCATATCACAGAAATCGATTCTGTCCACCTCACTGCCCTTTCCCTTAATATCTGCCAAGGATTCCCAACGGTCTCCCACGCGGTCTAAAATATGCATATACACCGCTGTTTCATCCTTGGAATCACAGTAAAAGGTAATGACTTCAGCAACACCATCGGTGTCAATATCCTGCAAAACATATGCCGAGCGATACTCACCCGTCGTAGGGGTTTTCATTTTGACACTGCGGTTTGCCGTTGCACGGGCAAAGGCTTCCTCAATACCGGCGCTTTCACCGCTCAATTTCGGCGGGCGCATCAGCTTGTCCACACCGGAAAGCGTCGGCGTACAGCCGCTGAACATACATGCAAGAAAGACAAACAAAAGCACAACCGAAAATCTGCGTTTCATATTTGCCCTCCCTCATGATTTCTCTTTCACTCAAATGCTCCTCAGCTTACAGTTTGAATGCGCACCGTATAGGTGCCCGCTGCCCAAGCTTTCGAACTGCCTTTGATAACAATCCGCGCCTTCACGGTTTGTTCACCTTCTGTAAGCTCCACATCTGACAAATCCACTTCCGCGTACAGCATATCGTTTGTCAGCGCGGCAATCTCCTCTGCCGTGCCGATGACGCGGATATTTTCAATCCCCTCGGTCAGCACGGTGGAATGATAACCCTCTTTTTGGGCGGTCACAGCGATATTCTGCGCGGACACCGAAAATGCTGCCGTAACCGTTCCCGTCATATTCACCGTAACGCGAAAACGTGCCGCGCTGTCCACAACCATGTACTCCGTTATATCGGCAGCTTTGAAATTAAACGTGTTATAGCCGCTGTCCAGTTCCGAAAAGTCCACCGTACCTACGCTGATGCTTTTCAGCTCTCCGACCTTTTCAATCGGTATGGCCGCCTCAATCTGCGATGGGGAAACCGTAACCGGTACATCCCCGTTCAAATAGCCTCCGGGCGCATTTTTAAATGTAACAGAAGTCGGCAAAACAACCTTTTTAAGCACCGGCATAGTCATTGTTACAGCGCTTTCCCCGGTATTCAAAGTCACATAAGACAGTGTTTCCTGTCCGTCGGTTTGCAGTTTAATTTCCGGCTGTACCGTAGTGGTCGCGGAAAGCGGCGCACTGACCGAAGTCTCGGCGATGACACCCGTAACCTTGTTCACCTCTGCCGAAGGACCACTGACCACAACCGTATTTTTAGAGAACAGAACGTTGCCCAAAATACAGCCGTCTACAACGGTTTTGTCATCCGGCGCTATAATGCGCGGTTCAATGGCAAATTCCGCCTCTTTATAAGTGTCAAAATACACATCGATATAATTTTGGGAAATCCGCTGTATCTCGTAATCGCGGGAATCGTTTGCCGTTGCCTTGAGCTGTAAAGACTTCGTGCCCGCGGAATCCACATAATTGGTCTGTGCGGTCACCGTAATGTCCTCCGGTGTAAGAGCGGACACCACAAACCGCTTACCCGTTACCGTCACATCCACATAAAATTCCGTTTGCCCGAAGGTCTGCAATTTCAGCTGTGCCGGCACGCTGTTTTCCATATCGATTTTCACGGGAACGGCACTGACGGTCAGTTCCACAACGGGGCTTTTTTCAATCGCGACCCAAATCCAAACCCCGAACGCCAAAACCAACGAAAACAGCATGACAAGCTTATTGTTGTAAATCAAATTGTGCAGTATGCCGCCGGCGGATTTTTCAGCCGATGATTTTGCATTATTTTCATTCGTTGCCATGCTTTTTTAGTCCTTTCCATAATTTTTTAAAGCGGTTTTCCTGCGCATGCTCAAACTTCAGGAAATGTTCACCCAAAAGCTCACGCAAATCACCGCTGGAAAGGTTGCGTTTTAACGTACCTTTATGCGCTACCGAAATACCGCCCGTTTCTTCGGAGACCACCACAATGAGCGCATCGCTCTGCTCGCTCATGCCGATTGCTGCACGGTGGCGCGTACCGAGTTCACTGCTGACCTGATTTTTCGTCAGCGGTAAAATACAGCCCGCCGCACATACACGTGCATCACGCAGGACGGCAGCACCGTCATGCAAAGGCGCTTTCGGATAAAAGATATTCCCGATAAGCTCTGCGGAAACCTCCGCATCTACGCGCGTGCCTGTTTGAATGATATCCCCCAAAATACTTTCTTTTTCAAATACCATTAAAGCACCGATTTTTTTGTCGCTCATGTCGGCGCATGCCTTTGTAACGCTGTTCACCATTGTACGCAGCTGTTCCTGCCTGCGAAGTTCTTCGCTGTTCTTAAATCCGAAAAAATTAAAATTGGAAACACTGCTTCTGCCGACACTTTCCAAGGCATGGCGGATTTCCGGAGAAAAGATAACGACCAACACCAATAGGATGTCCGAAAAAATAGTGGAAAACATATAGGTACTGACCTGCATACGCAGCAAATAGACCACCGCATACATGACCAGCAGCAATACGAAGCCTTTTGCCAGCTGAATAGCGCGTGTTTCCCGAATCAGTTTAATCGCGCTGTAAATGATGAACGCCACAAGAAGAACATCCAAAACATCCGATAGGCTGTTAAAGCTTAAAATCGCTTTGCCGATTTCGTCCAATGCATCGGCAAATGACAGATAAAACTGCATAGCTACACCCGTTTCAACAAAAAAATACAATATATCGCCATATGCACGTTTACGCATACATATAATCACGATATATTGTATCATACTTATATAGCTTTTGCAATTTTAAATACAGAATTTAATAAACTATTTACATCTTTTTCATTTGTAAAAACAGAGGGACAAATCCGTACCGTGCCCATCTCCTGTGTGCCGTAGGTTTTATGCGCCAGCGGTGCGCAGTGCAAACCCGCGCGCACGGCAATTCCCGCTTCGGAAAGCTGTGCCGCCGTTTCCTCACTGTGCAGTCCGCGGATATTAAAGGACACCAGCGGCACATAACTTTGAGACTGCTCGGAAAGATTGGTATACAAAAGTACATTCGACATCTGCCGAAGCGCTTCCTGTATTTTTTTTACTGTATGCATTTCATGCGCATAAATTTGTTTTGACCCCTTAGACTGCACAAAACGGATTCCCTTTTCGAGTGCCAAAATTCCGGGCACATTCAGCGTACCGCTTTCCAGCCGTTCCGGGTAATCCTTCGGCTGTGTAAGCTGTACGGACAGCGTGCCCGTACCGCCGTAGGTCAGCGGTTCCAAAGCGCGTTCGCTGTTGCAAAGCAGAATCCCTGTCCCCATCACGCCGTACAGCCCTTTATGCCCCGGTGCGCACAAAAAATCTATGCCGTCTTTCTGCATGGAAATAGGCAGAATCCCTGCGGTCTGTGCCGCATCCGCAATCAGCAATACGCCGTTTCTGTGCGCCAAATCCGCAAGTCCTTTCAACGGCGCACGTTTGCCAAAGACATTGGACGCACCCGTGCAAACAATCGCAACCGTTTCTTTTCGCAGAGCATTTTCAAAATTTGCAAGTGTCTCCTCGTCCGTTTCGCCGATGTGCACCGCAGTCCATGTGCATTCGCCTTTGCGGCGAAGCGCTTCCAGCGGTCTTACAACCGCATTATGCTCCAAATCCGAGCACACAAAATGTCCGCCCCGCCGTGCAAGACCGAAAATCACTGTATTCAGCGACTCCGTACAGTTCTTTGTAAAAATCACGCTTTCAGGCTTACCGAGCGCAAAAAAATCCGAAACCGCCTCGCGTGCGGCATATACGCGCTCCGCCGTTTCGTAAGCCATACGGTGTCCCGCACGTCCCGGATTGGCACCGTACCGAAGCACCGCCTGTGCCATCGCATGCGTAACCGCACGCGGTTTCGGAAAGGTTGTAGCGGCATTGTCAAAATAGGTCATGTCTCCCACTTCATTTCCAGCGCTGAAACACCCTCACGCCGCAGAATTTCCGCCACGTTCAAATCGGTTTCGGGTACAATTACGGCATACCCGCACCCCTCATTTTTCATGGATTTTGCTGTTTTTATAATTTGTACGCGAAGCCCGTACCGCTGTAAGACGGCTTTCGCCTTCATGGCATAGGTTACAGACCCCACTTTAATTCGCATTTTTTTCATATATACACCACCGTTACTTCCTTGGTACATACTATGCGGCAAGACAGCAGACGGTGCAATATGTGCCGCATTCTTCCTGCGTGCAAAATGCAAAGGTATATCGGCAGACAGCAGAATTATCAGAGCTTTTACAGTATTCATATAAAAACATCCCCACAGCCTTTTCAGTCTGTGGAGATGCGGAAAAGTTTCAGTTCAGCAAAAAAGGGCAAAGCCCGTCTTGCAACGTGCCCGCTCCTTTTGAGCTTATTTTTGTAAAATCAACGCCAATTCCGCTTGTGTTAATTCCCGACACGCCCCCGGAGATAGCGCAGAATCCAATTCGAGTGCGCCCATATGCGTACGCCGAAGCGCGGTGACACAGTTCCCGACGGCGGAAAACATACGCTTGATTTGATGATACTTACCCTCACAAATTTTGACCTGCACCTGCTTTGCATCTTCGGAAAGGATTTGCACACTCGCCGGCAAAAACCGTGTACCGTTCCGCAATAAAAGCCCCTGTTCCAAAACCGCAATATCCGCCGTACAAAGCGGATGTTCCAGCACAGCGATATAGGTCTTTTCGATATGATTCTTCGGAGAGAGAATGCGATGGGCAAACGCGCCGTCATCCGTAATTAAAACAAATCCCGTTGTATCCTTATCGAGTCTGCCCGCGGGGAACAGCCCCGTGCGCCGCAAATCGGCAGGCACAAGGTCTACAACTGTTTTTTCGCAGTCGGAGCTGCTTGCCGAAACCACGCCCGCAGGCTTATGAAGCATAATATAGATATGTGCTTTTAAGGCCAGCGGCGTACCGTCCAAGCAAACAATATCGTGGGAAATATCGGCCTTTTGCCCCGCATCGGTTACGGCTTCACCGTTTAAAGTGATACGCCTTTGCCGCACCAATTCTTTGATATCCCTGCGCGACCGTGTACCCGCACCCGCAAGCAATTTGTCTATCCGTTCTTTTGCCATTTTTCGTACCTTTTCTTTCGTACCCGCTTTTATAAAACCTGACCTTTACGGCTTGAGATGCCTCTGCCTTACGGGCGTTCGGGAGAGACGCCCCTGCACCAATTCTGCGAATTTACCATTTTCATTGCGCTGTAGATTCTTTCACGAACCCGTGCATAAAACCGTCCAGCTCCACAGAACATATATCGCCGCCGATAACCTGCCCGTCATAGACCAAAAGCGTTGCCTGAATACAGTCTTTATCCTCATACCCAGGATAATTGGCAACACGATACGTCCACCGTTTTACACGCTTTGCCGCATACAAAGACAAATCAAAGCCCTGTTTTTTTTGCAGCTCGTTATAAGCCGTATACGTTTCGTCAAAGGCTTCGGGAATGATAACTTCCGTCACCTCAACGGGGTCGGCGTCCACGCTCCAGCCGAACTGGGACAGATATGCTGTCCGTTCCTCAGCGGTCGATGCACGGATATTGACGGTGGGTTCTTTTGCCGTTTCTACACCGCGTTTGGTTACGGCAAAAAAGGCTATCGCTACCGCCGCAATGCAAACAAGCAATACAATCAATTTAATTTGTCTCTTGTGCACGGAAAACACGAACATAAACATTCACCTCGTACACATCTATATGCGACGAGGTGAAAAATAATGCTTTATGTTTAACCATAGCACACAGTCATCTTACTTCTGCTCCGTACGTTGCTTGTGCTGTGCCGCCGCACGCAGTGACTGACGTGCACGTCGGATTTCGTTCACGGAATTGGTCAGCGTTTCATCGGCGAGCGCAACGATGTTTTCCACATACTCCCCTGCGCTGGAACGCATATCGTTTGCCCATTTCTGTGCCTGGTCGGTAAGCTCGGAAGCAGTTGCGCGCGCACCCTCGACGATTTCTCCCGCCTGTGCCCGCGCCTGTGCCATAATATCGGCGGCGGCGGCTTCTGCACCCTTCGTGATTTCATGGGCTTCGACAAGCTCTTTTGCTCGCCTTTGTGCACCCGCGATGATGTCATCGGCACTGTTTTGCGCCGCAGTCAAAATTTCCTTACGTTCGGACGCAATTTTGCGTGCCTGCATCAGCTCATCAGGCATATTCAAACGAATATCCTCAATCACGCGCTTAATCTCATTCACATCCAGCAACAGACCCGAAGAAAACGGCACTTTCTTGCCCTCTTCGAGAATGTCCTCAATTTCATCTAACAAGCTTTCTATGGTCATTTCTCTTCACCTCTGCTGATTCTCTTGATTATATCGTCACGAATCTCCTCGGGAACAAAATTGCCGATGTCCCCGCCCAATTCGCAAACCTGCTTGACAACACTGGAGCTTAAAAACATATTTTCCGCCGTGCTGGCGATAAATATCGTTTCTAAATCGCTGTTGAGCTTTTGGTTGGTCAGTGCCTGCTGGAATTCATATTCAAAGTCCGAAACAGCACGCAGACCTTTTACAATGGCAACGGCATTTTTTTGCCGTGCATAATCTGCCAACAGCCCATCGTAGGCATCCACCTCAACATTCGGTATATCCTTTGTACAGCGCTCCAAAAGCGTTACACGCTCCGCCGCCGTAAACGCATAGGTATTCTTCTTGTGATAATTGGTCATAGCAACGACTATGACCTTATCAAACATCGCCGCCGAACGGCGGATAATATCTAAATGCCCGACCGTCACAGGGTCAAAGCTACCCGGACAAATGACCGTTTTCATACCGTTTCCTCTTGTTTTCTATAAGTCGTCAGCTTGGTTTTACCGTATTTATATTCACGCTGTTTTTGAAACGCCCCCGCAGAATCGGGCAGAACCTCGAAAAAATCCGTTTCGCAGACTGCTAAGGCGCCTGTTTTACAGCAACGTGACAAAAGCGGCAGTGCGCTCCCGACCAATCCCTTCTGATAGGGCGGGTCCAAAAGCACCACGTCAAACTGTTCCTTTGTGCCGTTTAAAAAGGAAAGTGTATCCGTATTCAAAACCACAGCGCGGTCAAACAGATTGGTGGTTTTTAAATTCTCCTTCACGGTTTCGAACGCTTTTTTGTTTGCATCCAAAAAATAGGCTTTTTGCGCACCGCGACTGAGCGCTTCAATCCCCAACTGCCCCGAGCCTGCAAATGCATCCAGCACCACAGCATTTTCCAGCTCAAAATGCACAATGCTGAACATTGCTTCTTTGACCTTATCGGTTGTTGGACGGACAATATCGCCGCCCTCTAAGGTTTTCAGTTTTCTGCCGCGTGCTGTGCCTGTAATGACCCGCATAACTCACTCTCCACTATTTTTCACTATTTTAGCACAAATGTCAACTAAAATCATCCATTTTTTAAAGATAAAAGCAAATTTTTCAGTTCTTTTGTATCTTTTACCGTGATTTTGACGCCTGCCTTCTGCAAATCGGATAAATCCCGAAATCCCCAAAGCACACCTATCGCGTCAATGCCTGCATTTTTGGCAGTCAGAATATCGACCTCACTGTCACCGATAAACACCGCTTCCGTCTTTTCAACTCCCATTTGCCCCAGCGCGTAATACACGCCGTCAGGCGCGGGCTTATTCGGACGGGTATCCGCACTGCCGACCACAGTATGTATATACTTGCCGAACAAATTTTCACAGAGCACCTGCGCCGCAAAATCCGCCTTATTGGTAACGATTGCCATTTTGTAGCCCGCTTCGTACAATGCGCGAAGCATCTCGGAAATGCCGTCGTACTCAGCGGTTTTGTTTTCCATATTGTCTTTATAGTGTTCACAGAAAATTTCATAACATGCCGTGACTTCTGTTTCTGAAGTATTTTCAGGTACAGCCCGCTCAATCAATTTTCGAATCCCGTTACCGACAAAGCGGCGAATTTCACCGAGACTGCGTTTCGGAAAGCCACACTTTTGAAGTGCGTAATTCGTGCTGTCGCACAAATCCTCTAAGGTATTTAAAAGTGTGCCGTCCAAATCAAATACAATCGCTTTTTTCATATATTTTCCTCACTGTGATAATACGTATAAATCTTTTCAGCATTTTTGCGGCTGATACCTTCCGCTTCGCAAAGCGCGTCCACGGATGCGTTTTTTACAGCCGTCAGCGTTTTGAAATGCTTTAGGAGCGCCTTTGCTTTTTTCTCGCCGATACCCTCAATTTCGGTCAAAGACAATGTTAAATTGCGTTTGGCGTGTTTACTGCGGTGATACGCAATCGAAAAGCGGTGCACCTCTTCCTGTATTTCGGACACAAGCGTAAACACGCGCCGGTTGGAACGAATTTCGATTTCACCGCCGTCCCGGGCAATGGCACGCGTACGGTGGCGATTGTCCTTCACCATGCCGAACAGAGGTACAGAAAGACCGAATTGCTCTAAAACAGGCTGTACGGCATTGACCTGCCCGATACCGCCGTCCAGAAGAATCAAATCGGGCAATTTGCCGAAGCCCTCGCCTGTGTCTTTCAGCTTTTCATATTCCGCAAAACGGCGGGTCAGGACCTCATTCATGGAACGGTAATCGTCATTGCCGAGAAAGCTTTTGATGGTAAAGCGCTTATATCCCGCTTTATAAGGTTTGCCGTCTTTAAATACAATCATCCCCGCAACGCTGTCCTGCCCCGCCGTATGGGATATATCATAGGATTCAATATAATTCGGGGTGGTGGAAAGTCCCAGCAAATCCCGCAGTTCTTCGAGCACTGCAACGGTTTTGCCGCTTTTTCCCAATTTCAGCGCCAATTTTTCCTGCGCATTTTCGCGACACATATGCACCACTTCCACTTGCTCCCCGCGCTGCGGAGTGAAGACCGTGACTTTTTTGCCCTTCTTTTCGGAAAGCCAGCGTTCTACATCCGCCGCCCCTTCCAAAGCACCGTCCACCGTAACACGGCGCGGAATATTGGAGCGCATGGAATAAAAGGAAGTAACCGCAGAGGTCATCATACTTTCCGGTGTATCGGTTTTATCAAAAAAGAAATGCTCACAGTCATTCAACCTGCCGTCGGAAAAGCGCAGAACGGCAAGGCAAACAGTATTTTCCGATTCCGCCATTGAGAAAACGTCCTGTTCTTCGACGGATTTGAAAACAACCTTTTGCTTTTCCTGCATACGGGAAACGGCGCGAATGCGGTCACGCAGCTTTGCTGCACGCTCAAAATCCATCGCTTCGGCTGCCTCTTGCATTTGCGTTTCCAGCATTTTGAGAATATCTTTGGTATCGCCTTTTAAAAAGCGAATCGCCTGAGAAACAGCTTCGTTATATTCTGCTTTAGACACTTTGCCTGTACAAAGTCCGCAGCATTGGGAAATATAGTAATGCAGACATGGGCGCGTCTTGCGGATTTTACCGTCGAACACCTTGCCGCACTGCGGCAGCATGAAAATTTTGTTGGCAGCATCCACGCTTTGCTTCACGGCATAGGAGCTGGTAAACGGTCCGATATATTCCGCGCCGTCGTCATTCTTTTGCAGTACGGCGGTAATGGTTTTGTAGTCGTTTCCTGCAATGCGCACATAGCTGTAACCTTTATCGTCCTTCAAAAGGATATTGTATTTTGGCATGTGCTGTTTGATAAGACTGCACTCCAGCACCAGCGCCTCAAACTCACTGTCGGTTACAATATAATCAAATTCATGTACATTTTCGACCATTTTGCGCACTTTGACGGTGTGCCCGTTCGGTGAACCGAAATACTGGCTGACGCGGTTTTTCAGCGCTTTTGCCTTACCGATATAAATAATTTCGCCGTGAACATTCTTCATAATATATACGCCCGGCAAAAGCGGCAGACTCATCGCTTTTTTGCGAAGTTCTATTCGTTTTTCCTCCATATCGGCACCTCCTATCCGAGATTATACATATAAAAACAGACATACCGAAGCAAAATAAAATCGGCATGTCTGCAAAAACACATATTTCGTTCGGCTTATTCCGCGAAACCGGATTCCACAAGCTTTACAAGCCCTTCCACAGCCTGCTCCTCATCGGGACCGCCGGCAATGATGCGGATTTTGGTATCGCCCATAATACCGAGAGAGAGAACACCCAAAAGGCTCTTGGCATTGACTCTTCTTTCATCTTTTTCGACCCAAATTGAAGATTTATATTCATTGGCTTTCTGAATGAAGAAAGTCGCCGGACGTGCGTGTAAGCCGACCTGATTCTGAACAAGAACTTCTTTAACGAACATAATCATTCTCCCCATATATTGTAGTGAAATACATTTTCCGTGTGTTTACAGTAACATATTATACCACAAAACTTGTCCGCGTCAACGGGTAAAACACGATATATGGGGGATTTTGTGAGATTTCGGTGGGTATTCCAAAGTCACTCGTTTTCGGGTTTACCAACTTTGTGCAAAATGACAAGAAAAACAAACGCCGTCTATTGAATATACACAAAAACAAATGTCAATTTACCACTCTTTGATGCGCGGGCGGTGTAGATGCTGTAATAGCCGCAAATTTACAGCCTGCCGCCTTATAATAAGCTATGACTTCGGGAAGTGCTTCTACCGTAGTGCGTTTGTCCGCCGCATCATGCATCAAAACGATAACGGCATCGCTTTTTTTCGGCACCTTGCGGCAATTATTGATAATCTGCTGTGCGGTCGCGCCGCCGCGGTTTGCGTCTCCCGAAACTACGTTCCAATCGAAATACACATACCCCTTATCCGTAACCATCTGTGTCAGACGTGTCATAATGCCCGGATTAAATTTGCTGACCGTGTTACTACCGCCGCCGGGAAAGCGCATGAGATTGGTACGCACGCCGGTTTCATTATAAACCAAATCGGAAATCTGCTGTAAATCCGCAAAATACGCTTCCTCCGAAGCATAAATCTTGTCATAATTATGTGTATAGGAATGTAATGCGATAGTATGTCCCTCGGCGACAATATCCTTCATATAATGACTGCTTTTGCCGTTGAGATGCGTCACAAAAAACGTCGCCTTGACACCGTTGTCTTTGAGGATTTTCAAAACCTCCGGTGTGCGCGGCGACGGTCCGTCATCAAATGTCAGATAAATCGTTTTATTTGACCAGTCGGGATACTCCCCCGGAGCCATAGGATTCGGTGAGGTAGGTTTCGGGGCACCGGTCGCCGTTTCGGCGGCATGTTTCATGGAAATTTGTTTATTCAAATCGGCAATAGTTTGATTCAGCGCATTTTTCTCATCGGCAAATGCGGAAGACTGCTCATTCAACTGATTCCTAAAAGACTCCGCCTCGCTTGCCCGCGCCGCTTCGAGACTTTCACGCTCCTGTGCGGCACTGACCAACGCTTCGGACGCGGCATTGCCGCCGCTTTTCAAATCCTTATTTTTGACCGCCGTAACGCACAGCACAACCGATAAAATCAAAATCACTGCCGCACAACCGATTAAAATATATTTTAAAATCTGATTTTGCTTGGCCGCTTTCACAAAAATCCTTCTTTCGACATAAAGAACTATATTTCTCATTTCTAATTATATAGTATCTCCGAAAAAGTGCAAGTTACAAATTGTTAAAAATCGGTTACAAACATTTAAAAAAACAGAATTGCTTTACCAAATAAAAACTGTTACAATAAAAGAAAACGCAATTCGGGGTGAAAATCACAATGGATGCAGTTCTGCAGGCCTTTTTACAGCGCAATATGCCGAAGTGTGCCGATGCTTTTCAAATTTCGTTAGACGCGCGCACACCTGATGGGTATACAGTCACCTTTACAGACGGCGCAGTGCACATCTGTGCGGGCAGCCGTATTTCCGCCTGTAACGCGGTTTACGACTATTTAAAGCAAATCTGCCGTGTGAATCTTTCCTGGTGCGGCAATGAATCGCTGACATGCACGGAAATTGTACCGTTTGAAGGCACAATTGAAAAAACAATTTTGCAAAAATACAGAGTATATATGAATTACTGCACCTTGGACTATTCCATGTGTTGGTGGGACTGGGCACGTTGGGAACAGGAAATTGATTTCATGGCGATGAACGGCATTAACATGCCGCTTTGCGTCGTCGGTACGGAAGCCGTTTGGTTCGAAACGCTTTTGGAATTCGGATTCACAAAAGAAGAAGCATTGAAAACCGTTTCGGGACCTGCGTTTTGGGCGTGGCAGTTAATGACCAATATTGAGGGCTACCTGCCGCCGCAAACCGTGGAATATGTATATGAACGGCTGGCACTCGGCAAAAAAATTCTTGCACGGATGCTGGAATTCGGTATGCTCCCGATTCAGCAAGGATTTTCGGGACACGTGCCGATGCTGCTCCGTGAAAAATATCCAAACGCACGCATTACCGCAAAGAACGGTTGGTGCTTTTTTCCGAAAACCGCGCAATTAGACCCGTTAGACCCGCTGTTCTCGGAATTCGGCACCGTGTATCTGCAAAAGCTGGACGCCCTGCTCGGCAACCATCATTATCTTGCCTGCGACCCGTTCCACGAGGGCACACCGCCGAAAAAAGGCTTTCTCTATCTGCGGCGTGTCGGGCGCGCGATTGACACACTGTACCGCAATTTTGATGCAGATTCCGTTTGGGTGATGCAGGCCTGGTCTCTGCGCAAGCACATTGTCAAAGCTGTGCCGAAAGCAAGGCTGTTAATCTTGGATATCAATGCCGAACGCACTCTAAAGCACCGAAACATGTGGGGATACCCTGTTGTGGCGGGCATGCTGCATAACTTCGGCGGTAAAAACGCAATGCAGGGTAAACTGCGTCTACACTGCAAAAATCCGTATGCTGTATTCCAGTCACGCGGCGCAAACGCAGTCGGTTCGGGGCTGTTTATGGAAGGTATCGAACAGAATCCCGTTGTATATGATTTGCAGTTTGAACTGCTGACGAAATCCGAATCTATAGATTTTGACACATGGCTGACGGATTACATAGAACGCCGCTACGGCAAAGCCAACAAAACACTGCGCGCGGCATGGGATATCCTGTTAAACACCTGCTACCGTGACAGCGGATATCAGGAAAACGAAGTCGGCTCGGTGGTATGTGCGCGGCCGCTCCCCTTCCCGAAACGCTGCGGACCGTGCGATGTGACGGATTTGTTTTATGACCCGAAGAACTTGGAAAAGGCACTGGAATTATTCCTTTCGGTACGGGAACAATACAAGGCTTCCGACGGATATCAATATGACCTCTGTGACTTGACACGGCAAGTGCTTTCCAACCGATTCCACGTACAGCAAAAAGCCTTTTCCGAAGCATTTCAGACATGCGACATTTCCCGTATGCAAAGTATTGCAGATGCACAAACGGAATTGCTTTCCGATTTGGACGCGCTCCTTGCGAACCGCAAAAACTTTACGCTGGCACGGTGGATCAATCAGAGCCACGCTTTGGGTAAAACAGAAGCAGAAAAACGGTATTTCGACCAAAATGCACGCACACTTATCACCCTTTGGGGCGATATGTACGGCGACAACGGTATGCTGTATGACTACGCATGGCGCGAATGGAGCGGTCTTATTCAAGAATACTATGCGGTACGCTGGCAGAGATTTTATGACGCTGCCATCGCCGAGGCAAAACACGGCAAGCATTTGGTGACGGAAAAGGGTGTAAAAATCTGCGACCGCCCCCGCCCCGATGCCACAGAATTCGGCAAAGCGTTGTTTGCATTCGAAAAAAAATGGTGCGAAACCTACTCGGAATATGAAGAACCCGTCAACCGCGATATAACCGAAGCTGCACAGGCACTGTACTGCAAATATGCCGAGCCGCATCCATAAAACCAACCGTCTTTTATCATGGACATAAAAAAACGCCCTGCCTTTTCCGTAGCACGAACGAGAAAGACAGGGCGGTAATATATGCGGAAAGCGCGGCGTAACGTCTTCCGCATATTGTTATTTCAGGCTGAAGCCGATGCATTTTTATACGGTCTTCAAAACGACGGCTCTGTTATAATCGGCGCCCCGAACATATATTGGGATACCGACCGTCATCAGGTATGCACCGCCTTTTTTATACTCGATGCCGTCGAGGGTGAAGCTGTATGTCTTATGCGCATCCAGCCCGGCGAAACGCAGATTGCATTTCTTTTTGTAAAATCTGGTGCCGTTTGCCGCAAGAAACAGGATACTTTCGGTTTTGTCTGTGCTTACATATTCGTTGCACAGCACCTCATCCTTTTCAATGTCGAGAATTCTGTATAAATCCCCGAACTGAACAATATTACGGACGGATTTATAAAAGGCAATATTTTTTTTGCAGATTTCTAAATCTTCTTCGGTATATTTTGTTAAGTCCCCACCGATGCCGAGAGACCCCTGCATGGCAATATTAAATCTGAAATCCAGAGAACAGGGCTTGTTAATACCCGCAATATCGGTGACCCATGCACGCATGGTTTTTATCGGATGCAAAAGAGAATAGCCCTTCTGAATGGTCATTCTGTCAATACCGTCCGTATTGTCACTCGTCCACACCTGGTCATAGTGGCTGATGGCACCGAGGTCGCATCTGCCGCCGCCGGAAGCACAGCTTTCAAACTGCACATGCGGATACCGTTCTTTTAATTTGTCCACAATGTTGTACACTGCCATGGTGTGCAAATAGGAATACATCTGCGGATTTTGCAGATTCTCCGCACCTGTCTGCGAAAACGGACGGTTCATATCCCATTTAATATATTTTATATTATGCTTACTCAGCAATTCGTCAAGGCAGTTAAAAATATATGTCTGCACATCCGAACGGGTCATATTCAGCACCAGCTGATTGCGCAGCTCATCTGCATTTCTGTGCGCATAATGATATGTCCATTCCGGATGCTGACGGTATAAATCACTGTCGGGATTCACCATTTCGGGTTCCACCCAAATGCCGAAATCCATACCGAGCCGATTTACATTTTCAATCAGTTCATCGAGACCGTTCGGGAATTTTTCGGGATTTACAAACCAGTCACCGAGCCCCGCGCGGTCACTGTTCCGCTTACCGAACCAGCCGTCATCCATAACGAAAAGCTCAACGCCCATTTCCGCGGCGATTTTTGCAAGCTCGGTCTGATGCTTTGCGTTCACATCGAAGCCGGTTGCCTCCCAGGAATTGTAAAGCACGGGAAGCGGTTTATCGTGAAACTGCTTCGGCAGAAGACAGTCCACACAAAAGCGGTTCATATTTCTTGACATTTCACCGAAGCCCCTTGCTCTTCCGCAGTATACGGGCGGCGCACAAAAGCTCTCTCCCGGCAGCAAGGTATGTGAAAAATCAAAATCGTTCATGCCGATGGAAATTCTTGTGACGGCATACACATCACGGCCGGCACTGACCTTGAAATTTCCGCTGTAAGCAAGAGAAGCAAAATACACGTCCCCGCTGTTTTCATCCGCATTCTGATAGGCGATAAAATACGGAGAGGCGTTGTGATTTGACGCACCTCTTCGGCTTTCATAAACCAGATTTCCACCGTCCAGAACCGTATCCGTTTGAATAAATTCACCGCCCCATGCACCGTTTGTATTGCGAAATGTATAAGGCTTCTCAGACGGCAGAGAAAATTCCGCGCTGAAAATCCTGTCAAATACAATATTGTCCGCACCGATGTTTTCCAGTGTAACCGTTCGTTTAATGATATCATATGCTTCGTACACTTCATAGCATAGCGTAATGCGAAGCGGATAATAGTCATCTTTAAAATTTACTTTGAGGATATCACCGTCCATATCGTAATTTTCAAAGTGCATGCTGATTTCACGGCAATTGTCTGAAAACCTTGCTTTTATGGCACATTCACGGTACATCGTAGAACCAAACGGTGTGATTTCCTGTTTATATTCATCCAACATGGAATTATAGGAGTTTTCCCCGCTAATGTCCGCATATTCAAAATCATTCGCACTGCATTTATCGCCCCAGTGCAGATGGCGGTTATATCCCGCCTTGTCAATTCCGAAAACATACTGGGTATTTTTGGTTTCCAGAATGAAGATGCTGCTCTTTTCAAGATACTGAATCATAGTCCATATCTCCTGTTTTCTCTTATCATCATTATTGATTTTAAATATATCATAGTCTATAATGGATTTCAATAGAAATATCACGAGAAAGGTTTGAATTATCACTGTGTATGAAAATATTAAGCTTTTCCCCTACAACAGCAACACCCCGTTCGGAATTCGGTTCATCGGCGAAACGGTATGCGATGATAAATTTGTGATAAAACGCAATAAAAGTGACCTTGCCGCATTTGAATATATTGTAGACGGGACAGGGACGCTGGAAATTAACGGTAAGGTGTATCATCCGCAAAAAGGAGATATGTTCTTTTTGGCAGAGGGAAGCCGACACCTGTATTATTCGCAGAAAGAAAACGGCTGGCATAAATATTTTATCAGTTTTTACGGTGCGGTTGCCGATGCGCTGGTAAAGAATTATCTGGATGCAGATGTGTATTTATATAAGGGCGTATATTTCGAAAAAATTTTCCGACACTTTTTTGATATTGCGTTTAACACGCAGGATATGGATAAGGCAACCGAACAACTGACCGCTGAGCTGTTTCACATTTTTAACGCGATATACAATCGACGTATTTTAGACAGCGAAGATACAGCGGACAAAATCAAGCGCTATATAGACAATAATTTGGAAAGGGAATTTAATCTCAGTGAATTATGCACATATTTCAATTATTCTAAAAATCATATTATCAATACATTTGTGAAAAAATTCAATCAAACGCCGTATAAGTATTATGCGGAATGTAAAATTGAGCTGGCAAAGGAATATCTGTCACATTCCTCTATGACCATTGCAGAAATATCCAACACCCTTTCCTATGCAGACCAGCAATATTTTTCCTATTGCTTTAAAAAAGCAATAGGTCTGACGCCGCGAGAATACAGACGGCTGACCTCGCCAAATGGATAATTGTGATATTTTGTAAATTATATGTGATATTATGCAATAGAACACAATATATTTGTGATATTCTATAGAAAGATACGGAATTTAGGTGCTTTTTAATGAAAAATATAAGCTTTTATTTGGTTACGGACCCGCATTACTACGACAGCTCTTTCAAGCGTACCGGCAAGGCGTATGAGGAACGAAGCATCACAGACCAAAAATGTGTTGCGGAAACGCCTGCAATCATTGACGCCGGCTTTGCACAGATAGCAAAGGACAAAGATACGGACATGATTCTGATTCCCGGCGACCTTGTTTACAGAGGCGAGTATCAAAGCCACGTTGGTTTCCGCGACAGGCTTTACAAACTCCGGGAACAGGGCAAAAGGATTTATCTTATCACTGCAAGACACGATTACTGCGAGGACGGCGAGCCTGTTGAGTTTGAAGACGATAAGCTGTTGCCTGTGAAAGGAATGCCGAGAGCGGAGCTGCGGGATTTCTACAAAGATTTCGGCTTTGCGGATGCAGTAAGCGAGCATAAAGAAAGCATGAGCTATGTAGCACAGCTTTCTGACGGTGTACGGCTGCTCGCGCTCAACTGCGATGGGGACTGTAAGGATTTCAAAGGCCTTTGGGAAAATCAGCTTGCGTGGGCATTGGAACAGATAAAGGAAGCGCACGATGCGAGACAATATATATTTGCAATGACGCATTATCCTCTACTGCCGTTTTCTCCGATTATGCATTTAATCGGAGACGCACATCTGACCGACTGGGAACAGACTGCGCAGAAACTTGCCGATGCGGGACTGGACTTGATTTTCACGGGTCATATGCACGCGCAGGCAGTTACCGAATACACAACAGAAAAGGGAAATAGAATTACCGATGTGCAGACAGGCTGTTTTGTCGGCTGCCCGTGTGCCTACCGCAAGGTAACTTTAACAGATAGTACTGCCGAAATCCAATCTTACACGGTTCAGGATTTTGCGTACGACAAGCAGGGAAAAACCGCAAAGGAATACTTTGCGTGGCGTTTTAACAGAATGATTGACCGGAAAATGGATGAAATTCTGCCGAAGCCCGCAAAAAAGCTCTTGGATAAGTTTACGCTGAAGAAGCTTGGAAGACTGCTGTGCTTTCGGGTGGACAAAAGTATTGAAAATCGACTTGCCAAGGACATCGGGATTGAATTGGTCAGAAACATCTTTATCGGCAATGAGCCGTATGTGAAGGACACGCCGATTTATGAAGCTATGCAAAAACTGCTGAAAAGGCTTCATCCTGTTACACACATCGTTGAAAAGAAGATGGGCGCAAAAAATCCCGTGCTTTCTGATATCGACACATTTATACTGTCCATGATTGGTGACGAAAGACAAAGGGACTACGACACCGTTCTGGAAATAAATCATCATTGCAGATAAGGGGAAAGTGTATGTCTGAAAAAGTGGTGACGCCGCTGCAGGAGCAAGACAAGAAGTATGTGAAGAACGGTGAGTTTATATGGTATTTAGTTGCCGTATTCTTTTACACCAATATGACCGGTATGGTCGGTCAGTTCCGAAATGCCTACCTTGTGGACGTGTTGCTGCTGAATGAAAAGCAAGCCGCATTGTTCAACACACTGGCAGCGGTGATACCGTTTATTTTGAACTTCTTTATTGTGATGTATATTGACGGCCGTTCGGTCGGTAAACGCGGAAAATTCCGACCGCTTCTGATGCTGGGCGCTGTTCCTCTGGGCATTTTGCTGTTTTTAAGCTTTTGGGCACCCAAAGGTCTTACGGGGTCGCTTTTGATGATATACGTTGTTACAGTCGCTGTTTTATGGGGCTGTATGTGTACCGTCGGCAACACCATAAACAACATTGCCGTTGTAATGACGCCGAATCTGAAAGAGCGCGATACCATCATCTCCTTCCGTGGGATTGTGTCTGCAGTCGGTAACTCGGCGGCGCTCGTGATTGTTCTTGTGCTTTCTTGGATTTGGGACGACAAAAGCATGCAGTATATTGTTTGTGCGGCGCTGAGCGGGGTTATCGGCATTCTAACGATGCTGTTTGGAATGAAATGCACAAAAGAACGCATTGCGTATGATTCCAAGCGCGTAAATCCGTTAATCGGCTTCGGCGATGTTCTCAAAAATAAATATGCGTGGACCATCATTGCTTCTGAGTTCCTGAAAAGCTTCAGAAACATTGCTACATATATGGGCGCCTTCCTCGCGACGGCGCTTTTGGGCAGCACCAGTAAATTTTTGCTTTTCGGTCTGCCGACAGGCATCGGCACGGCGGTCGGTATGCTGATCATCAACTTCCTGCTGAAGAAGTTTAATTCCAAACAGCTGTATATTGCCAGCGGTATTTATTCGGTGATTGCAAACTGCGGTGCATTCGCCGTCGGCTATATGTACTTTAAAAGCGGCGGTGCGGCATTGCAGATTTTGTTTATCGTATTCCTCTTCTTAATCGGCTTGCAGTTCGGCGCATCCAATCTGCTTCCCGAGATGTTTAAAGCCGATGTGCTCGAAGACATTGAACTGAAAACCGGTAAGCGCCTGGATGCTTCGCTCCCGTTCGTGATTGGTATTTTTACGATGGTCAGCGGCACAATCGCCTCCGCACTTGCTCCCCTGATTTTGTACGGCGACAATTCCATTTGCGGTTATGTGCAGGGCATTGAGGACGGCACCATGCAATCCTTAAAAACAAAAGTATGGATGCTGTTCTTCTATACCGTATTCCACGGAATTATGATGTTCCTTGCAGGCGTTCCGTTCTTCTTCTATAAGCTTACCGGAAAAACGAAAGAGGAGATTCATAAACAGCTTCTTGCAAAAAGAGAAAGCTATCACACCGCCAAAGAAAAATAATCCTTCCGCACTATCTCCCGTCATAAGACAGTCCAAAGCACCTGACTTGTAAAAGCAAGTCAGGTGCTTGTTGTTTGACTGTATGAAAACACGCAATGTGCGGTTCGTCTTTTGAAGAAAGCCCCCGTAGAAACTTAACCCTTTTTACGGAAAAGCAACAGAAAATACCCGCCGTCTTCACATAGGCAGCTTTTTACTTTTCCACCCTCGTAGTTAGTCAGCCCAACAGCGATGTCAGCAAGGCACAGCAGCCGTCGTAGATGTCACGGTAGGCGATATCAAACGCACGCGTATACCACGGGTCGGCCACCTCGCCTTTTCGGTCGGTAAAATCCATTAAGCGGCATACTTTTCCGCATGGGTCGCCGTTGAACAGGCGATGCATATTGCGTACATTCGCATTGTCCATGGCAACAAATAA
>DKUE01000015.1 GCA_002490525.1 Ruminococcaceae bacterium UBA7212 | reverse complement strand
TATTTCTTTGCGTCTGTATTTCGGTGCGAATATGATGTGGTACTGACATCTGTATCTTGAATGTGCCGAACTTCTAATTTCATTATTTGTTTTTTTCATCAATTATTCCTCCTTGTGTTTTAGCAATGCGGTGACCAAACCATTGCTATTATACTTGGAGGTTTAATTTTTTTCTATCCTTTTCGGCTCGCTCTAAGCTCGCCGTTCTTTTTGTAGCTCCGCTCGTTTTCCTCCCCCCCGGTAGAACCGGGGGTTTATTTCCACACCTAAAGGCACCAAGTGAAAAATCCCCGATACGCGGCCTTGCATATCGGGGATTTCTTTTGATTTACGTTATTCGACTACACTATGTACGCAAACGCATTACACATTTCTGTAAATAATCGCTTCCCGTTCGGGACCGTTCGAAACCATATTGATAGGGAACCCAAGCTCTTTTTCAATGAACTCTACGTAATCGCGTGCTTCTTTGGGCAAGTCTTCATAATTGCGGATACCCTTTATGTTGCAGTGCCAGCCTTTTAACGTCGTCAGCACGGGCTTGCATTTCTTCAAAGTCGGGGTGGTGGGGAAATCCTTTATGATTTTACCGTCTGCCTCATAACCGACGCAGACCTTGATTTCCTCTAAATAAGAGAGACAGTCGAGCGCCGTCATCACCACCTGTGTTGCACCCTGGCACGCCACACCGTAGCGCGTCGCCACACAGTCAAACCAACCGACGCGGCGGGGTCTGCCCGTGGTTGCGCCGAATTCGCCCTTGTCACCGCCGTGCACACGCAGTTCCTGTGCCTCATCCTCATCCAAAATTTCCGATACAAACTCACCCGCACCAACTGCCGAAGAATATGCCTTGGTTACCACGATAATATCCTCAATTTTATGCGGCGGAATCCCTGCGCCAACCGCACCGTAAGCGGCAAGTGTTGAAGAAGAGGTCACCATCGGGTAAATACCGAAATCGGGGTCCTTCAAGGTACCGAGCTGACCCTCTAAGAGGATTTCCTTGCCCTCTTCCATCGCTTTGGCGAGATACGCCCGTGTATCGCAGACATACGGCGCAATCATTTCACGGTACTTTATACAGGTATCAAACAACTCCGCTTCGGACAAAAGCGGCTTATGGTAAACATGCTCTAAGGTCAAATTTTTCAGCGTGCAAATGTTTTTAAGCTTTGCTTTCAAAGTCTCCTCATCAAACAGCTCATTGACCTGAATGCCGATTTTCGCATACTTGTCGCTGAAAAACGGTGCGATTCCGCTTTTGGTGGAGCCGAACGCATTTTTTCCCAAACGCTCTTCTTCATATTCGTCAAACAGAATATGATACGGCATCAGAATCTGTGCGCGCTCGGAAACCAGCAAATTCGGATTCAAACCTGCGGCCTTGACATCTTCCAATTCCTTACAGAATTTTTGAATATCCAATGCCACGCCGTTGCCGATAATGCAGGTGGTATGGTCATAGCAAACGCCGCTGGGCATCAGGTGAAATGCAAAACGCCCTTTGTCGTTGATGATGGTATGCCCGGCATTCGCACCGCCTTGAAAGCGGACGACAATGTCTGCCTGTTCGGCAAACATATCCGTAATTTTGCCTTTACCTTCATCGCCCCAGTTTGCGCCGACAATCGCTTTTACCATTGAGAGGTTCCTCCTTAAAATGTATACTTTCCCATAGAAAAGCATAATCACAATACAGAGTTTATTATACAATAGCCCGTGCCCGATGTCAACGGAAAACAAGTGAAGTTGCCAAGAAACAAGCGCTGTGCTATAATATAATAAAAATTTCTGCATTTGTGCATTCTATTACAAAAGGAGAAAACCATGCGGAAACGAATTAACTACTCGATGCAGTTGTAATAGGGACAGCAGATTGTATTGAGGTTACAGGAAGTTTTATGTTGTCCGAACTGCATCATTCAAAAACAGAATAGAATCCGTTTGTTTTTTGAAAGGAATGTAGTGATTATGAATATATATGCCAAAAATATCAACCGCATTGAATTTGTTGTGACGATGGCTTGTACAGGACGGTGCAAACATTGTTCTGAAGGAGAGCACCGTTTTTATACGGGACATATCGATACAGAGATGGCAACCAATGCCATTCGGGAACTTTGCGAAGTGTATCGGATTCAGTCTCTGATGACCTTCGGTGGAGAACCTTTGCTTTATCCGGAAGTGGTTTATCAAATTCACAAAACTGCAACAGCAATGGGAATACCGCAGCGCGAAGTCATCACCAACGGATTTTTCACGCAAGATAAAGGCCGAATCAAAGAGGTTGCAGAATCGTTGGCAGACAGCGGTGTGCGGGAAATCCTCTTGTCTGTAGATGCCTTTCACCAAGAAACGATTCCTTTAGTCCCTGTACAATATTTTGCGGCATGTGTAAAATTTCTCGGCATTTCCGTAAAATTGAGTCCTGCATGGCTGGTCAGTGAAGAAGATACAAATGTTTATAATTTGCGAACAAAGGAAATTCTGAAGTCCTTTGCGGACATGAAAATCCCTGTGGGCTCAGGTAACATCATTTTTCCGAGCGGAAATGCACTGAAATATTTGAGCGAATATTTTAATTCCAAAACAGAATATATAAATCCGTATACAGAAAATCCGAGAGATATTAAAACCATTTGCTTTTCTCCAAACGGAGCGGTACTGAACGGCAATCTTTATCAGAATAAAATATTGGACATTATAAATGCATACACGCCCCTCAATTAGTATTTTATTTGCATCTTTGTGAAAATGTGTTCATCGAGCATTACAAATACACTCTGCAGCCTTATAGGGTAGACAAAAGTCTGCCCCATAAGGTTGCATCACATTAGTGCCGCAATTCTTAAAACAATAATTTAAAATTTTCCGAAAAATCCTCTTGCTTTTCTTTTGCGTCTCATATATAATATAAAAGCTATCGGGCATATCCGCCAAAGTATACTGGTCACGGCGGGTACAGCGTAAAATTTGCTACTGTGGCTCAGTTGGTAGAGCAGCTGATTCGTAATCAGCAGGTCTTTGGATGTAGTTAAG
>DKUE01000018.1 GCA_002490525.1 Ruminococcaceae bacterium UBA7212 | reverse complement strand
CAGTAGAATCGCTGATATGTTGGTCTATGGTCGGTGTCCACGGATTGTCTGCAATCGGCGAACCATCACTACGACCGCAGAATGCGAACAGAAACAACAACAATAAAGCAAGTAATATCGGGAGAATCCACAGCAAAACACATGGGCGCTCAATCGCAACATATTGGTCATAGCCAACGCAGAAATATCCTTTTACGGATTTAAACGCAGATTTTTCTGCATATAAATCTGCGAAAACATCTTCATAAAAAGACAAGGTTCCGATGGATTTCTTTTCGTTACGACTTAATGGGTGCAGGTTTGTATACCCGATAATTTCTGCATTCTCCCTATCTTCGAAGAACGGCGAACAGGAATAGCACACCAATTTTCGGCGTTTTCCGTTAATTTTCGCTGATACTTTTTTATCGCCAATCGGCATGATTACATAATTTTGCATTTACATTCTCCTATTCCGTCTTTGAAGACGGTAAAAAATCCTCATCAAACAACGTATGCTCTGTTTCACGTGCGGAATCGGGTAGAACATCCACACCTGACTCCCGTACCCGCTTAAATTCGCTCAAAACAGCAGAATTGATTTGTTTCCGCAGCTCCGCAGTTAACGGATGTACAACATCGTAATATTCTTCTTTGCCCTTAGCTGATGGTAGAACAACCCACATCCCGCCTTTGCTGTTTGCCATAATTTTAATCCCATGCACCGCCAAAACGCCATCCAGCGTCATACTGGCAGTAGCACGGATATTACTGTAATCATTATTAAATAGCCTGTGAATCTTTACTTTGATTTCCATTTTTCTCTCCTTTCCACTTTGTGACACGGTGTCACAAAGTGATTTAGGGTATAAAAAAAGACCCACAAAAAGCGAGTCTTGCAATTTCAGTTGACATTTTTTTGTTTTGAGATATAATATAAGTACAGGGTGACACCAGTAGACGGTTAGCCCCAAAGCAAAGCATAAAGAGATAGCTGCACTTTTAGGCGAGGGCGGCTATTTCTTTTTTATTGTCAATATGTAACCTGTTGCGAAAATCAGAATTAAGATGATAAACGCATACTGTTCCATTGGCAACGCCCCCTTTCAGGGGCAAGACTTAACCGCCTACCGTGTCAGGTGTCACCCTGCTTTAGTATATTATCATAAACTGCACAAAAGGTCAACAAACGTACTTTTTCGAGCGTTTTCCCGATAAAAGTAGTGTCAAATCATGTCATTTTTCGAATATGAAATATAGTTCTTGTTGACTTTTGTTTACTTTTTTTGTATAATAAGCATGCAGGGTGACACCAGTAGACGGTTAGCCCCAAGTAGCGATAAAAAGATTAGCCGCTGAGTTGGTAGCTTGGGCGGCTAATCTTTTTTATTCTGCGTAAGAACTGTTATGAACAGTCCAATGATACCGATAATTACTAGAGAAAATGCAAAGAGATTCTCGTATGTAACATACTGCATACGCATACCCCCTTTCAGGGGCAAGACTTAACCGCCTACCGTGTCAGGTGTCACCCTGCGTGGATATATTACCAAAATCCGCACAGAATGTCAATAAATATCACATACTGTGCGTATTTCCACTTTGTGCCATCGTGTCACAAAGTGTTTTTTCTCCCTCCGCGAAACGGCGGCACAGGTGTATCAGCTGCACCGCCGTTCGCACGGAATAGGAGGTCGAATAAAAAGATATAGGCAGAATTTAAAAACGCTCTGTAGCTTTAATTACAGAGCGTTTTTCTGTTTCCTGCGGTTTTTTCCTGCGATTGCAAGCCACGCGCCGGAAACAAGCACCGCTGTTGTCGCCAAAGAACCTCCAATCAGCAGTACATCACCCGTTTTCGGAATTTCCACAGGAATTGGCTCATTGGTCATCGTGACTGAGACAACCTGTCCGTTTTCCGTAATTTCAAATGGATATTCCGTGTCATCCACCTTGTAACCGTCCGCCGAAAATTCCTGATAGGTATATTTCCCGTAACGCAAGCCGTCAAAACGGACAACACCGTTTTCATCTGTGTAGCCTTCGCGGACAATTTCACCCTGTTCATTGCGGATGCAGAAACCGACGTTCGGGATAAGCTTGCCGTCCGACACATCGGATTTGGTAATAACCAAGCTGCCGAGAATAGGCGTATTGATAAACAGCCCGTTATCCGAATTGGAAACCGTCACGGTTTCGCCGTCCTCGCGGATTTCAAAATAGTAGTAGCCGTCATCCAGCAAATATGCTTTGCCGTTCTGTGCGGCTTCGTGTAAGAAATAGCCATTGTAGCGAAGCCCTGTAAGGCTGTATATGCCGATTTCTTCCTCTTTTAAGGTATCAACCAGCTTGTCGATTTTCGGGTCAAATTCGCCGTTACCGTCCACATCCACATAGATTTCAAACGTGAAGCCCGAAAGGCGCATATCGTTGTCCAAACCATCTGCCTTGATGAGCTGTACATTGCCCGTAATCCAACGGTTCTCTACCGTAATTTCAATGACCTGCTCATTTTCGGTAATAGCCACCGGGTAAACGGTATCGTTCAATACAAACCCGTCAGGTGCTTCGATTTCACGCACAACATAATTGCCGTAGGGAACGTCCATAAAGCCGAATGCACCGATTTCATTGGAAAGATAGGTCATCAGAGCATTTTCTTCGGTAAAGAGCGTTTCATCGGGACGGAACAAGCCCATCAGCGCGTTGCCGACTGCAAAGCCGTCATCATCCACCTTGTAGCCGAAGATATTGCCGCGAATCAAAGTATTTTCAATCGCATCACCGTTGTTTACGGTGATGTGTACTTCGGCGGTATCCTGCCCTGCATAATCGAAGGTCGCAGGATATTTCGTATCGGAAATAACATAGTGTTCATCCGTGCTGTATTCCTGCACATAGGTTTTGGCATCTACGGGCAAATCCGTGTTAAAGACTGCCGTGCCATCCTCGTTTAAGCTGAGAATTTCCAGCAAGCCGTCTTTCGGAATTACCGAACCGTCAACCGCCGTGATGGGTTCTGCCGCATACAGCGCAAACTGTACGTTCTGCAGCTCGTTATTTCTCCCCAACCCGAACAAATCGTCCTGCTCAAGGACTTTCTTAAGATCAATAACAGCTTTCTGTCGTTCGTTGGTAATAGTAATCGCCGCAGAGGTTACGGAAACATTCTGCCCGGCATAGGTCAATGTCACTTCGTGTACGGTCGGATCTAAGACCATACCATAAGCCGTTTTGATTTCTTCAACCAAATATTTGCCGAGATACAGCTGTTTCGATTTTGTTGTACTACTACCGATTGTAATTGTATCGACAACCGTGCCTTTCTTTGCGCGTACAGTGCCGTCGGGTGTAACAATATCCTCAGCGGCTGTAATGCGGAACTGTGCGCCCTTGTTGTTTGCCAAAGCGAACACAGGCTGATAGAATGTGCCGTCAAAAGCAACAGAGCTGAATACCTCGCCGAGCTTCGTAATGTCAATCGTGCCTTTCTGCGGCATATCGGTTTTCTCAACAGTAACCACCGTCAGAGCACCGTCTTCCTGCATTGTTTCAGGTGTGATGTCAAAATACACAGGTGTGCTGTCGAGCACATAGCCGTAAGGCGCTTTCACCTCAACCGCCTTGTAGCCTTTGCCGTAGGGCAGTTTTTCGGGTGTGACAAGCTTACCGTCTGTATCGGTATAGAATGTGTCAATCGTTGTGGGCGTTGGATAGGTAAAGGACATCGAAATGAGTTTGCCCTGCGGGTCGTAAAGCTTGAAGCCTGCGCCAGCGAGCGGAATGACTTTACCTGTTTCCTTATCCTTTTTGACAATCTTGATATATGACTCAAAGGTCGCGTTGTTAATGAGATAGCGGTACACATTGCCGTGTTCGCTGATAACAACGTCAAAATCGGGAATGAATTCTGCACCCTCGTTGCCCTTTGTCTGATGTACGGTGTAAACGCCGTAGGGCATTTCTTTGGTTTGCGCAAATCCGTTTTCATCGGTTGTCAGCAAGTCGCGTTCGCGGTCTTTTGCCGCAGAATATGCGCCTGCGGATTTCAGATAAACTTCAAACTCCGCCCCGACTTCGGGCGTTTCGATTTGCGTATCGCCGTTGTCGTTGTGTTTAATGATGGCAATTTGCCCGAGAATCGGATTTTCCGTCACAGTCATAGAAATGGGGTTGTGCTCAATCGTGAAATTACCGGGTTCTGCACCGATGTGATGCACAGTTTCATCTAAGAGATAGCCCTCCGAAGGAATCAGCTCGCGGAGCGACCAGTTTTCGCCGCAGATATATTCTTTCGAGGTAAAAGATGCATTGCTGTCGGTTGTATAGGTATCGACCAGCTTATCACCGTCATAGATACCGTATACCGCGCCCGCCAATGTTGCATCGCCCTGTGCCTCACCTGTAACGCTGTCCTGTTTTTGGACGGTTACGGTGAATTTCTTGAGCGTATTTTCAAAGGATGCGTTTGTAACGGTATTCCATTCAATATCCGTGGTTTGACTGTCGGGCACTACATACTGAATACCCGTATCGACTTCCTCGAGCGTGTAGCCGCTGCCGATGAGAATATCCTTGAAATATGCCTTGCCTGTGCTGTCGGTGACGGCATAAGCATTGACCTCTAATCCGCTGTCGGACGTGCCGAACAAATGGAATCTGTGTCCTTCAAGCAAACCGTCCTCGGCGGTTTTGGTAACCATCAGACTGCCGCGTTTCAGAACATTGTTGAAAGTAACCGTGGTTGTCTGCCCGGGGAGAATGGTAAACGTCTGCGCCGTCTGCGGCACATAGAATCCGTCCACTTTTTCTGTAGCAGTGTAGGTGCCTGCAATCAGATTTTCCACAGTAATCGTACCGTCTTTGCCTGTGCGCACGTCTTTCTCTACGCCATTGCCGCTGATGTGGAGCGGGACGTTGTCCACCTTGTCGTCTTCAGAGGTTTTAATGAGTTTGACGCTGCCTAAAGTTTCCGTTTCAAGCTGCATATATGCTCGCATCGGGTCGCGATTGGAAATAGCAACGCATCCGTTTTGGTTGTTTGCATAACCGCCCGCAACAATATCAGCGGGCGCGGTATATTTATTGCTGACACGCTCCGCAGTAAGTGTGGTCGGTGTCAAAATGAGGTTAGCAGTGCTGATTTTCAGCGTATTGCCTGATTTCGCAAAGTTAACACCGTTCATAGAGAACTGATAATCCTGCAATACACCGTTTGTGTCCGTAAGCGAAGCTTCAAACATCTTAGTTGAAGCATTGTATTTAAGAGTCACTTTTTTGTTAGTAGCTTGACTCTGCCAGCTTGTCATAAAACTCGGTACTACCTCGTGCAGATAAATCTGCTCTTTCAGCTTCGCTACAACATCTCGCGCCTGTGCAGCATATGTCGGATTCATCGTTTCATAGGACGAAGACATAAATGCAAATTTAAAGAAATTTTGCTCTGCTGCCGTCAGGCTTGCACTATATGGGTCAAACAGACAAGTGTTGCTGATACTGCTGTCCGCAACATCACCCGTCGTAATCAGCCATACAAATGCCGATGTAGCAGCTCGCTCTACATCGGCACTGTAACCGTATTTCGTTGAACCAGTGTAGCCATACATCAATGCATAGGTAATGTATTTTGCCTTTTCTGTTGTACTCATATTTTCCGCTGTACGCAACAACTGTGACAAATCAGTTACCGTTGTATTTTGTCCAACACTGGCTTTATCTCCGCATTCCACGCAGTACGCTACATTTCCGTTCACAGAAAGTCGGTCATATTGCCCCTGTGCATTTCTGTGCGGTAAGCCGAGGGCTTTGCCGTCGCCGCCGCTGAAATTGTACGAGAATCCGGGAATTGTGCCATCTTTCTGCACTGTCCCGGTACTGCCAAAATCCAGTGCAAAGCTGGCAATCGGCATTGCTGACAGCAAAATGAGCAATGCCAAAAGCAGTGTGAAACAGCGTTTCGGCAGTTGCTTTAGATTTCGCTTTTTTGTGTTTTTCATCTAAACACGCTCCTTTTAAAAAAATATCTATTTTAAACGCCCTTGACGGACGGAAAAGCACAAGCAATTCAGTCGTTCGTATTTGAATCCGAGTTATCCTGTCCGGTATTCTCGGAAAGTCTCGCATTCTCTTTTAGAGAATGATACAAATTGGTAAGCCGCAACTTGTCTGTTTCGCTCACCAACAGCAAATCATCATTTAGTAATTCCAACACCGCCTTATATCTTTCAGAACCGTAGTGTCTGCAGACGCGGCAAGCTGTGATATATAAAGAATCCGTTGAAGACCTGATTTGAAACGGAATGTCAAAAATCTCCAGTTTTTCTTTTAGCAGCATATCGCGAATGAAATCGTGGTACAGCACGGACGCCGTGCTTGCGCTTAATGTTGTACGCTTTCCCCGCAGTTCATATGCATTGGTAAAATACACACGCATTTCTTCTTTAATCACTGTTGAGGTTGCCCAAATCTCTTGCAACATATCGTTACAAATTTTCAAGCTATTGTTTGTTTTCTCTTGCGCCACTGATTCTATGCCACTGAATTCACAAAATTTATCCTTTGTTTTCCGAACAGTGTCCAATATCGCATTGATTTTATAATCGTAAGATTCCATTTACTATCTCCTTTTGGGTAACAAAAAAGAGACCTGCGTAAAGCAAGTCTCTTAGAAAAATGTATAGGTCAACGATACTCTAAGCCAAAATCAGGATAATTGTTTTGCTCTTTGCCCTGTTGACCAGTTTGTAACACTTCATTTATATGTTCTAATTCTTCTATTTTTTGGCACAGTTTGTGATTTTGCTGTGTCAGTTCCAAATTCCTTTTATAAATATCTTCAAATAATAATGAAAATTTTGATAGTTCCTCCACATTATGTATAATACGTTTACCTGCATCATCCAATAATGAATAATCAGCTTGATTACGATTTTTTAAAACCTCCACATTTTTTATTATGTCATCAAGCCGATATTGAAGTTGTCGATGGTCTTCAGCTAGCTCATGATTATCTGGATTCAATGTTCTTAATAAAGCATTATGGTTTGTTGTATCATTTTTTAATCTTTCGTTCAGAAAGCTTTCAATCTTCTTCTTAGTTTGCTCTGGGATATCTTTTAAATACTTATAATGCGCAAAAGCAGTTACTGCTATCGAAATAAAAACACTTGAAATTACAGAGACTATAATATCTCTCAAGATGCCACTCATACTCCAACCACCCTTTTGATAACAAATTATTGATAGTAAAAATATGTTACCAAACATCACATCTAAAATCAATAATATTCTTAAAAATTTTTTGCCTTTTTCTACACAAGGCAATGGGTCATTGTCAATATAATTCATAGACATACTCCTCTTCTACGAAATTATAAATAAAAAAGAGACCTGTGCAAACAGATCCCTTTAAAAATATCAAATTGGCTACCACTAACGCATCACATAAAACTGCCAGCAATACCCGTCTGCCGCCGCTTCATAGTAGCGTTCTGCGTAAATTTGATAACACGGTCCTGTAAGAGTAATGCCTTCTCGTTCGGCAAGTTGTTTCAAATGTCTGATTTCACTCTTTACACCGTTTATAGTCTCCTGTTTTCCATACCAAGTACGAATGGGCTGATTCCACGAAGAATTACTCGGTGTCAGGTTAGTCGCAGGCTCAAGTCCGAGAGTTCTGCCATAGGCATATGCTTCAGCAATCAACGCATCAACTTCAGCTTGCGACCAATCGTAGTTTTCTTTTTGCGGTGTAGCTACAGGGGTTTCCTGCTTTGCCTGTTCGTCGCTTGAGCTGCCGCCGTTCGGTTTTTGGGCGGAGCTGTCCGAACCGCCGCTTTTATTCGACCCGCCGCCTTTATTTGTATTGGCAGGCGTGTTATTATTAGCCGTCTGCGCAGTTGTTTCTGCCGTGGTCGGTTCGGTGGTAGCTTCCGAAGCTGACACGGTTTCAGGCTCGGTCGCTGGCACCGATGCAGACTCTGTAAGCTCAGTTTCAGCTGTAATCGCCGCTGATTCTGCATCTGCTCCAACCTTGACACGATTGTGCAGCGCGACAGGAATTGTAATTGCCGCCGTGAGCACAAGTACCGCACCCACAACAGAACAAATGACAGCCACCTGCATCTTTTGGTTATTCTTCAATTTTTCTAAAAAATCTTTCATCTCAATTCACCCTCGCCAAATTATAAAATAGAATTATGTTTGTGTTAAATCAATGCCGCCGACATCTTCAATCAAGTCTGTAACTAAATCCGACATTTCTGTAGCGTTCTGGGAAGAAATCACGGGCTTGCCTGTTCGTTGCTCAATATCTTTACGTGCATTGCCCGCGACCGTGCCGCCCTCTTTTGCGATTTGACGATTTTCTTCCAGCCCCTTGGGATTGTGCGTTTTAGAGAGCTCGGTTGTGGTAGCTTCCGCAAGCATATTCAGAACCAGTTCTAAATCTGTCATATTGTCCCGCAAATTTTCTTTTTTTAAGCCTTTTTTATTTTTATACTGCCGCGTAGACATTCCCGACCAAGCTTTGGTAATTTCATCTGTTAGAATTGCGTACTCTCTGCCTTTCTCTACCCCGTGCTTCTGCCACTCATCCGTTAAAGCATTCCGTACACGAATGGCTAAAATCCGTTGGTGAATCCATTCATCGCTGTAGCCTTTCTTTTGATAGGTTTCCAAGGCACGTTCGATCGTAAGCTCCGGGTCGATTGTTTCTTCAATACGCTCCCGACCGATTTCAGCAAGCCACATTTTAAAAGGTTCAGCTTTCGGGGACGGAATGGATTGAATGATGCGAAGCAATCCCTTTGTATCCGCAGCCTGTATTTTTCGACGTTTGCCATCTAAGCCAACCATTTCAACCGGGGTACAAATTGTACCCCACTTGCCGTTTAACTCTGCATCTCGGCTACGCATTTTTTTGATATATTGTTTCGGGTCTTTACTATCAGTTAAAACTGCAACAACATCCACAACAGAAAAATACCATTCTTCCCGTTGCTCATCCCAAGCAACACGAATTTTTTGATTTTCAAAAAGCTGAATATTGTTATCCATATCGTGTCGTTCCTCCACTTTCTCTAATTATATTGTAAATCATACGAAAAGTAAAATCAACTATTGTTTTCTCTTCTTTCCTACTGTTTCCTACTTTTTCCTACTATCACCTATTATTTCCTACTGCATTTTAAAAATTTTTCTACTTTTCCAACTGCACTTTTATGTAATGCATAGGTTCTGCTTTCGGAAATTCCTATTTCTTGTCCAACATCTAACAACTTTTTATTTTCAAGATAGTGCCCTTTCAATATTCGAATTTCGCTATATTCCCCGCACGCCGCAATCGCCGCTTTTATCTGCTCCAACACTACATCGTATTCCGCAAGCTCCTGTTCGATGAGATGGTCAAGATCTGTGATTTTATCAACGAGTTTTGTTGCCGGTGAATCAGGAAGCTGTCCACCCTGCACGCGGTCGTGCAGTGCCACACTCCCACCGCTGATTTGTTCTAAAAGCTCTTTAAGCTTCTGCCGATGCAGAAAGTCCATATTGATTTTCTCATTCAAAACCGTTGCTTGCTCTAAAAATTCTTTTGCGTCCACGATATTCCTCCCTCGGTATAGCGATAAATCATTTGGCAACAGTTATCGGATTATCCGCTGTTCTGTTGCTCTATTATTTTCTGCTCAGCTGCGTGCCGAATTATCGGATTTTCACTGTTGCGGTGCTCCCATGGATTTTCATAGCCGCGGTGAATACCGACTATCGTGGTGAATGCTTCACCAATTTCGTCGCTGTTAAACGCCGACAGTTCTGCCTGCTCCTCGATGGGATTGTTGTACAGCATCGAGATTAGATAATCTAACGGCTTTACAATCGGCTTGTCCAACTTGTTGGCAGACAGAAATCGGATATAAATATTTTGCAGCATCTCTGCGTCTAACATTTTCAGTCGTTCGCGCACCCTTTGCCGTGCGTACATCACGCCGCCGATTTTCGATTCAGGCGAAAAATACATTCTCTCCAAGGCTTCCCGAAATAGTGGCTGTGCGGTTGCAGGTAGAAACTCAAATTCGCAATCTATCAAAAACTCCTCAAAGCTTGCAGAATCATTATCCAAAATTTCCAGTGTTTGTGTAAAGTCCGTCTGTCCGTCCAGCTGCGCAGACGCAATTACAGTTTTTTCACTACCTGAAGTTTTATCTTGTTGACTGATAGACTGACTACTATCATTCTCACTAATATTATTATTTATATTATTAATATTACTTGGGTGCGATTTTGACATGTCTAGACATGTCGATTTGGCAGTTCTAGATGTGCTGTTTTGGCAGTTCTTGATATGCCGATTCGGCAGTTCTAGATGTGCCGTTTTGGCAGTTCTAGATATGCCATTTTGGCACATCTGCGTCCCACAAGGGTTTTCGGGCTCTTTTTCGGTGTTTTCAGACTCAGATTCATAAAATTCTTCGTAAAATTCTGTTGCTTCTTCCTCTGTTAATTCAGGCTTTAAGACGAATAAAAGGTTCGCATAGCCTCTGCCCTGCCGCTGTTCATACAGCAATTTATTATCCACCAGTTCCTTAAAGGCGCCAATCGCTTTCTTGTAGGTGATATTCAAAAGCTTTGCAATTTCTTCCCGTGTGTAAATTAAATACACTTCGTTTTCTTCGTTCACCCATCCGTTTTTTTGTGACAGAGACAGCCTGTCTAACAGTAGCGAATAGACAAACTTCGCTTCTAACGACATCGCATTGTATCTTGGATTGGCAATCAATGCCATCGGCAGGCGTAGAAATTGCTCTGTGACAGTATCACTGACACGGTATGTTCTTTCAATCATATGTATAACACCCTTTTTGATGCATATTAGGAGCGTCGTGGATATTGCCAGCAAGTTTATCTAAGGCTTCGACCATCGACACAATATCATCCACAGAGTCTAAATCGTTTCTACCTCTGTCGATTGCCTGTTTGCCATAATTCTTGATGCACGCTTTCGCATCCTCAAGGTCAATATATTTACTCATTGTTCATCCTCAATAAATTTAGTAACGACGGGCGGATTGTTGCGGAATTTCACAAACGATATATTCCGTGAATAAGAACCGTCCGCTTGCATCGCGCTGTTGATAGCGGACAATATACCCGGCAGTTTCCAGCTCACGCAGAACCGAACGGACAGCCGATTCCCCGTTCGGATTCAGCTGTACAAGGTGTTCGGTTGACAGATGATCATAACAGTCGTACTGTGCCAAAAGCAACATCTGAGCCAGTAGGTATCACGCAGATAAAGCACATTTGCAGGCATAAATAAAGCTCCTTTTGATTTTGAATTAGAATTTGGATTTATGTGTTGGCAATTTTTATAGAAGGCACTGTAAACATTTGTTGAATTGTGACGATTGAGCACGATAAAAGAAGGTGGTATAATATAACAAACTAAATTTTATATTTTAACTTAAACCCAATTTGTAAGGCGATATGAGCAATATTTCTCTCTGTA
>DKUE01000033.1 GCA_002490525.1 Ruminococcaceae bacterium UBA7212 | reverse complement strand
CAAACAGAAAATATTCCGATTGCATTAAAGAATCCTGATGGCAATCCTTGCTATTTTTCTTTCGCAATCGTCCTTAAGGATACAAACGAAACCATTTATCAGTCCGATATGGTACCGCCGGGAGAAGCAATTCGAAAAATCGATATATCCAAATCATTGCCCGAAGGCACGTATCCGGCAATCGTGCAGATTCGGACAAACGAGCTGGAAACGGGCAGGGAAATGAATTCTGCCGATTTAAACTTAACAATTACCATTGGTTAAAGCGCCAATTTTTGTTAGGTAATGAATAAACATAATTCCCCTTAGAGCAATTTTTGCTTACTCTAAGGGGATTGTACTTGCATATTGAAAGGGTGGATAACTGTGAATGCTAAAGTAATACTTGAGGTAATGAGTTTTGTGGTGGCTGTATTAACAACTTATCCGGCTACGCTTTGGTATATTGGGAGAGAAGATAAAAATAAGGAAATGATGAAAAAGTACGAATGGAGAATGCTGCTCGGTATATGTTTTGCAATTATATTATATATATTAAGTTTAAAGGTTTAGAATATTTTGTTCCAAAGCTCAGTGTATTGTGAGAAAAAAACTGGTGAAGTAAGTGTAATCATTAAGCTATAGAATAGTATCGCCTTAAAATCGGAAGAGATGAAAACGGATTTTACTTTTTCAGCTTTTATACTGTTTGTTATATCGAATATGGATTTAATTGCTGAAAGAATATCGGAAAACATTTTATCATCTCCCTATGTGATATATTATATCAAACATATTCACGAAGAGCAATAAAATGCAATCTCAATTGAATATTACCGTCGGTTAAAGACGTCTGTATTTCATTTGGCAAGGAATGAAATCAGGCGTTTTTACATATATACGCCCTCAATTTTTAAATCAAAAGGAGTAATTAAAATGAAAAAATTCAAATCCATTGTATCTGTGATTCTTTGTGCCGCGCTGATTGCGGCACTGGCACTTCCATCCTTTGCGGCAGCGATCGACCAAAACACGCCCTCGGGCAATACGAAGATTGTATACAAAGCAGGTCAGACCACCGATGACAAAGGCACGGAAGACCCGTCCGATGACGTTGTTTCCGGCACATATACTGTATCCATCCCCGAGTACATCGAGGCAGCTGCGCTGGGAGAAACCCCGACTGCATATGATGTAACGGCGCAGGATGTTCTGATTCCCTATGCCACATCGCTGAATGTGTCCGTGGATTTTGATAACACCTTGAAGCTCGCCGATAATGCAGCAACCGTGATTGCGTATGATTTGCAGGCGAACGGCGCATCCGTTTCGACGGGTGCAACCATTTTAACGGTCGAAGCAGGCAATCCCGATGCGGCAACCACATCCACTGTGGCGGCAGTGCTGACACAGGCACCGTCCTATTCGGGCGTGTATTCCAATACAGCGACCTTCAGCGTATCTGTTGCGTAAACCACACAAGAATATTTCTGTTGCTCCGATGACCTTGCCAATCGGAGCCTTTTTATATTTTAAGGAGTTGATTAAATGAAAAAGCAGAAGGCGATAGAGTCCGTATGGCTGGCAAAAACGCTTTCCGTTATCTTGGCAGTTTTGATTTTGGTTGCGATGTATCTTGTTCCTACATCGGCTGCCGAGCTAACAGCTGACGGTGCAAGCGCATCCACAGTTGCCCATAGCGTCAATGCTGAATTTACAGCGTCTATTCCCGCATATGTTATGCCGGGCGAACCCGGTGAAGCATCTGCGGATTATACCGTAACACTCGAAAATGCCATCATTCCCGATAACCACGAGCTGATTGCAAAAGTCGAATACAGCGGCTCCATGGCGGAGCAAAACGGTGTGGAATTGCTGTATGAATTGCTCGATGAAACAGGCAATACAATTTTCTCCGGGGCAAAGATTTTATCAAAATCAGCAGGTACACCCGCTGAATCTGCTTCGGTATCATTTGGCGCTGAGTTGACCGAAAAAGCAAAATATGCCGGCGTTTATACTGATACCGCGACATTTATGTTTGATGTAGCGGAAAAAGTTTATACGCTTGACGAAATTAATGCGGATGAGCATCTTTTTGCAATCGGCAAAACAAAACCCGAATTCCCGATTTGAGGTATATATTTTATCTTCGGCGTTGGAAAGTCCGTATGCCGTAAATGAAAAAAATCAGTGGCTGGATGCACATCTTCCGCAGATTGACAAACAGCACAGACTGTTCCCCGCGTACGGTGAAGTGAAAACAGGTATTATTCCCGGCGGATTGAAGCCTACGGATACATTATTGGATGACTATTCGCTCAATCTGAATGCTTGGTGTCCGCCCGGGCAAGCAGTTAAGCTGATGAACGGCATTAACGGCAATCACGGAACGTGGCAGGGGATGAAAGTGTACAGCTCTGCATCCGCGCTACAGATTGCTGAAACGGTCAGCGAATATGCGCTCAGTGGGGAACAGCTTGCGCAAGGCTTTGAAAATACGGCGCAGGCGGTTGAAGCTCCGATTGCTGAAACACCGCTGATGGGAATGTAAAAGGAGTGATGCAAATGTATTCGCAAGATCCAGCCGCTATGAGGAAAACAGTAGTCGTAAATCTGTTTGCAGGTCCTGGTGCAGGCAAAACCACGTGCGCATGGGAGATTGCCAGTGAACTGAAAAAACGCGGCATTGAAGCTGAATACGTGTCTGAGTATGCAAAGGAATTTGTTTGGGACGGCAGAACGGACATCCTTGACGGCTCTTTGGAGCATCAGAAATTTCTCTTTGCAGAGCAATCTCACCGTATCAACCGTCTGCTCGGCAAAGTTGACGTTGTGGTTACCGATAGTCCGACCATACTGGGGCTCTTATATTTAAAAGAACCGAACAGCGATTTTGAAACACAGGTTCTCCGCGATTTCAACAGGCATAAAAACTTCAATCTCTTTATTAACCGCGGGCAAGTCTTTCAGCAAGCGGGCAGAATTCACAACGCCGCCGAAAGCAAAGCGATTGATAAAAGTGTATTGGACTTTTTGCAGGCGCATCAAATTTATTACGGAACATATTATCATAGCACAGTAGGTGTTCTTGTAAACAACATTGTGACTCACCTTGATAAAATCAACAGCTCCACACAACAGACGGCGGTTCAGCCTACTGAATTCCCTGCGCAGGACTTTAATGGGCTTGAAACGCCAGCGGCAGAAGCGGCAGAATCTGTTGCCGAAACGATGTTTATGGGAATGTGAAATCAC
>DKUE01000022.1:31558-31763 GCA_002490525.1 Ruminococcaceae bacterium UBA7212 | reverse complement strand
AATATCAACTGCATATTTTGAGTCAAAATTATTTTCTGAAATTTTTTCTAATGTAGAGCCCTCATTTTTATTTATATATTCTTCTAAATACTTAAGATGCTCTGTTAATAATGAAAGACTTTGCAATTCTAGGTCTTCATCATATATAGAATCATCACAATCTAATAAAACACGATCTAATGAAAAATCCTCTAAATTGATTGAT
>DKUE01000022.1:31029-31279 GCA_002490525.1 Ruminococcaceae bacterium UBA7212 | reverse complement strand
CTCATAACATTCGATATTTTTTGCATTGCATATATCCAATATTATTCTCTTTGTATCATCATCGATATTTAATCCCAGTGTTATTGATTTTATAAATGGAAAGTCAATTGAAATTGGAGTATTCTTTTCTCCGATATTTATTATTCGCCATTCTTTTTCATATCCCCAGCAAGTGTTTTTACAGAGTAAATAATTGAATACAGGAACAATGTCTATTTCTTTCTGAACAACATCTATATTGCCATCAGTT
>DKUE01000022.1:30273-30749 GCA_002490525.1 Ruminococcaceae bacterium UBA7212 | reverse complement strand
ACAACATCTATATTGCCATCAGTTGTAGTGATACTTATTCCAAAGTCTTTTAATGAAATGGTCGGCCTTTCATTTGTGTAGTTTACAGGATAAATAAAACCGATGAAATCATCCATTTTTGTTAAATCATATTCTATACAAATTCCAGAATATGAATTAGCATAGTGTGCCCACATAAGTTGATTATTCCAACCACTAGAGCTAAAACAAGATACCTCGTTTGTTAAATGATCTCAAGCAGTATACCCTTATTTGCAACACAAGTAACCCTGCTATTGGCGGAGAAATGGTTGAGATTTTCAGTTATCCGTTGCAAGTTACTACTTCTTTGGTTGTCAAGTATGGCAAAGAATGCGATGGCAAGTGTAATTTTGAATTAGAAGAAAAATAATTAAAAAGACTTATTTAGGAGAAAGGATTAAACTATGAAGGCTTTAGCGCAAAGTGAAATCATTGCTTTGATTACTGACTTAAAT
>DKUE01000022.1:0-30057 GCA_002490525.1 Ruminococcaceae bacterium UBA7212 | reverse complement strand
CCTATTCAGGAGAAAGGAAGGCATTTATGAAGGCTTTAGCTCAAAGTGAAATAATTGCTTTGATTACTGACTTAAATGCGTTTGCAGATAGTGCTGAAACTTTAATTAACACTACACAGACAAACTATGATAAGGACAAAAGATTGCTTCAAAACAGGCATAGTAGTGCCTTATCAAATTTAGACAGTACATACAAAGCAAACTGTTCTTCGGTGCAAAGCAAATCAAAACAAACTATTGCTGATGCAAAAAAAATACTTGCTGAAATCAACAAGTTGGATGAAAAGCTCTCAAGCGTAGACAAATATTATGTTAAAACCAAGAAGAAAAAAGAGGAACTTTTGTCAGATACCACAAGTGATGCTTATGAAGATGCAACCGACTATTTCGAAACGCTTGGTAAAATAAAAGACAGTTTCAAGATTCTTTATAAGAAGTATTCTGAGGATATTCTTCCTGGTCTTATCAACGGATTAAACTATTTGTTCTCAAGCCAACGCAAAAAAGATTACGAAGAGCTTATAATCTTGAGAAATACGGTAGTCGCTTTTGTTAAAGAAATTGAGGAAATGCTACCGCCTTTAACCGAAGAAAATCTTGCCACACTCAAAGAAGATTATTTTACTCAGCGTGGCAGTATGGTTGAGAGACAGAAGAACGAAGCTGCAACTTTTGAAAGCAATCATTCTGCAACATTGGACAAAGTGGCAGATAAGATTTGCACAGACCTTGATAATGTACTTCCTGACGAGTTTGTTGATTACTTGTGTACTATTATGGCGAACTATGCGAAAGTAGTCCACAAAGTAAACGCTTCAAGTGAAATTCAAGATGAAGTGTTGAATATGTGCTATTTAGATTATCCGGTAGACTTTTTTGTGCAATCCAAGATTGTTGCATCTATTATCAAAGAAAAATGTTCAAAACTTTTAGTAAATGGATCAATTAGATTACCCATTATGATGTCAACACGAAATGCCCCAGTATGGATGATTATGAATGACCGAAGTAATACTTCTATGGTTCAGTCTTTTACTCATTCTATTCTGTATGGTTTACTTTCCTCGTGTCCGGTGGAAAAATTAACTTATACCATAGTTGATCCTGAAAATCGTGGTAATAGTATTTTTCCGTTCTTTGATGCAAAGAAAAAATTGCCTGAACTTTTTGGCGAAAAGATTTACATTTCTAAAGATGAAGTTGCTGACAAAATTAGGAAATTAAATGAAAAAATTGAAAATATTTTACAAGACAAGCTCGGTAATCAATATGAAAACATATTTGATTACGCACAAAGCACCCCTGATTATAATCTTAATGTTGAACTTGTTGTGCTTTATGATTTTCCGAGCGGCTTTGACGAAAGAACGCTTGCAGAACTCCGTAATGTCTTGAGAAACGGTAGCAAATGTGGAATTTATACTCTTATTTCCTATCTTCCTAATAACGATGATAATCTATCAAGAGAATATCAGCAGAGTTTGCAGTCTATTATTGATTTATCAACTGTAGTAAATCAAAAAGGTGACGATTTTATATACTGTGGTTTGCCGTTGGTTTATTACACAATGCCTGAAAAAATCGAATTCGCCAAGTTCTTTAGTAAGTATATGCTTATCTTCGAGGGTATTAAGAATAGAGGCATTGCCTTCTCTCCTCTTATTAGAAAACTTATTGAAGCAAAAGACTCTATGGAACTTGATTCTCATATTGAATATATTTCCTTGATTTCCGTAAGTGTTCTCCTGAAACATTTGATCAGAAAATTTATACAAATCAAGAAGCTATGTATGAGCGTTTGCAAAAAATAAATTTGCAGATAGATGAGTTCATTCAAGAAAAATTAGGCAATAGATATAAAGACATTCTTGACTACAATTTGAACACTCCTAATCGTGCAGAACCGATTACTCTTTTAGTTCTGTATGATTTCCCGAGCGGTATGGATGGCAGAAGTATTGATCTGCTTACAAATATTTTGAGAAACGGTAATAAGTGCGGAGTATTTACAGTTATTTGTTACAATCCTAACATTACTTTCTCAAGGTATGAAAGCATTGACGAAAGAATTGAACAAATCTTAAAATATTGTGTTTCTGTTGATTATAAAGATGGGCATTACGGATTATTACCGTATAATCTGCAAATTAACACACCTAATCAACTTACTTTCAATGAAATTTATGACTTTATCAACGATTATGTAGATAAGAGCGAAACAATTAAAAAGCAAGGACTATCTTTCAAAGATATTCTTTCTAAAGATTTGTTCTCTTATGACTCATCAAAATCAATGAAGATACCTGTAGGCATTGGTGATGGCGATAATATTGTAAATATTACTATCGGTGAGGGTTCTTCGCATCACGGTTTAATAGCAGGTGCTACGGGTTCAGGTAAATCCACCTTGCTCCATACTTTAATTATGAGTAGTATGCTGCACTATAGTCCTGACCAACTTCACTTGTATTTAATGGATTTTAAAAGTGGTACAGAGTTCAAAATCTATGAATCTGTAAAGTTACCACATATTCAATTACTTGCACTAGATGCTATGCAAGAGTTCGGAGAAAGTATCCTTGAAAACCTTGTTGCTGAAATGGAGCATCGAGGTTCTATGTTTAAGGATGCAGGACAAACGAGCTTAAAAGGTTATACTCAGGCAACAGGACAACCTTTACCGAGAATTTTGGTGATTATGGACGAGTTCCAAATACTATTTAATGACGCTACTAACCGAAAAGTAGCTATGAATTGTGCTGAACTTACCAAGAGAATTGTTACCGAAGGTCGTGCTTTTGGTATTCATCTGCTTATGGCTACGCAGTCAACCCTTATAGAAACATTCGTAAATTCCATTTTTCTTTATGATGATAAAATCATCATAACATTTAACTATTCAGGGGATAATCGCACGGTAACACTGTCTGACCTTGACAGCCTTTCCGCTGATGGAGAGGTGTTCGGACACCGTGCGTTATGTTCCACCATATAAAAAAGCATCCGTAAGGGTGCTTTTTTATATCTTTAGGAAGTTTAGCGGTAATCGAAACCGCGTGTCCATCTTTTGCGAAGCAAAAGGGACAAAAAATTGCAAAGATTTGCGAAGCAAATGCCCGAAGCGAAGCTTCGGTTTCCGCCATCTTCACCGGGAAGGAATGACAAGTTTCGAAATTGATAAATCTATCACGTTTACGGCAAGGATTATAAAACCACATCGGTATTCGTAAAAAGGGGACAGTCCCTTTTTTACGAATGACTTGTCCTGGGGTATGTCCATCGATTTTGTGGGTTCATATATCCAGCTAATTATTGATAGAATAAAATTAAAGTGATATAATAATTTAAAGACAAATTAGAATTTGTGGAGCGTACAGTCATGTATCCTGAAATAAAAACAGAAAGATTACTATTGCGTCCATTGGATCTTTCAGATTTAGATAGTATGCATGAATATGCTTCGGACAAAGAGAACACCTTGTATATGTATCACTTGCCTCGTAAAATTGAGGAAACTGCAGATTTTTTATCGAACATAACGAAAGAGTGGGAAAAGGACGTGCCGAGCTTCTATGAATTTGCTATAGAACCGGATGGCAAACTGATTGGTCAAATCTCTGTTTATTTGAGTGATAATCGTGACAGCGGTGATTTAGGATGGATATTGAATAAAAAGTATTGGAACAATGGGTACGCCACAGAAGCTGCTATGGCATTAAAGGATTTTGCTCTCAATATCTTACAAGTTCAAAAACTTATCGCCAACTGTGACTATAGGAATATAGCATCATCTCGCGTGATGGAGAAAATAGGGCTAAAACTCGAAAGTGATAACGGCATTAGAGTTTATCCCCAAAAGGATGAAACCGTGCGTGAATTGATGTATTCACTTATCGTGTAATTGTATGAATTCCGGTTTGTGAGGGATTAATGAAATGCAAAATAATAGAGAATTTTGGGAAGCATTAGATGAATTGGTTGCCAATTCAGAAATTGTAATTGATAGACCGAAAGGAACTGCACATCCCAAGTATCCGAATTTCATTTATAGAGTTGATTATGGATATTTAAAAGATACATCATCTATGGATGGTGCAGGGATAGATGTATGGGTTGGAAGCGGTGAAAAAAAGATTGATGCAATCATGTGTATTGTAGATTTGATAAAAAAAGATTCAGAAATCAAAATACTGATTGGATGCACAGAAGAAGAAAAGGCAATCGTATATGAAACACATAACGAAACACGGTTTATGAACGGTGTTTTAATACGTCGGTAATTGGAGTTTGAAAACCACGATTGCATAAGTGGTTATCACTCCACATAGTGCATTAATTAAATCCTCTATAACGCTTGAAGACAAAGGATTTATTGTAATGTGTCCGTCTTATCCCTTTATACGATTTCATACAAGTTTCCCTTGTTTTCTACTTTAATAAGGGCAAAAACAAGGGAAACCAAATTTACATTATCAAGATCTGGAGAGGGAAAAATGCAAGATATAATAAGCCAATGGAATAGGGCTGCGTCAAAATATGCGGAAAATCAAGAATGTTCAGAATTTGTACAAAGCAATAAAAGAATAGTAAAAGCCAGATTTGAACATTTTAGCGGAGAGAAAGTATTAGATCTTGGCTGTGGCTACGGAGTTTATACAGATTATTTTAAAACCATTGGGGCGGATGTAATAGGAATTGATGGTTCTGAAAAAATGATTGAAATAGCTCGAGACCGATACCCTACTATTGATTTTTCTGTTATGGATGTCACCGCTTCATTTGCATTTGGAAACGATCAATTTGACGTTGTATTTTCAAATCAAGTATTAATGGATATCGAAAATATCGATTTTGTATTTTCGGAATGCAGAAGGATACTTAAAATGGGGGGAATATTGTATTATTCAATTGTACATCCCGCATTTTATGATTGTCGTTGGCTTAAAGATTCAAACGGCTACAGGTATGCGAAAGCGATAGATAAATATATTAAGCCCTATCAATTCACAAATGATTTTTGGGGTGAGACAGAGCATTTTCATCGTCCATTATCCTATTACTTAAATGTTGCGGCAAAAAACGGATTTGTTTTAAAAGAAACTTGCGAACCTGTTTCATACGATGGAATAAATAAAAATAGTGACTTGCCTTTATTTTTCTTTGCTGAATACTTAAAAGCGGAGTAACTACAAAATATCCGGGGTTCTGACCTATAACGAAAACGATGCAGATATAATTCTTTCTTGGAGCAAAGATGGAAGAGCTTTTTATAAGCGGTCGGCATTTTGGGCGAGTACCCCATCAGCAAAGCGCAATTCGGCTTTTGACCGTATACAGTGATACTGATATAATTTATATAGATATTCGTTATTTACCGGGGTATTATGATGAGTTTATTGTCTTTCAGTATTCTATTTTCGGCTCTTATTCTGCCGCTGAACTTTTTGTGTATTCGTTGGATGCACAAAAGGGCATTCGATCTTACGGGTATGACACGCTGGGAATATTTAAAACGTACCGCGCAAAGAGACACAGAAGAAGCGCTTGAATTTACAGACGAACCCCCGCGGTATACCGACCCTGAGGAGCTTGCGCTTTCAAAAAAGACGGGGCGAATGAAAGTAAGTCAACGTAAGTTTGCATTTTTCATTCACGAACACAGCACAAATCCGAAAGAGTCATTTCGCCTTTTAAAGCTTGCCAATTATTGCGCATTTTTCGGCTTTGCGGGGGTATTGCTTGCAACTTACGCCGAAATATCTCACAGTTCACACAAAGTATCTGTAACTTTAATCTGTGACGCTGTGCTTGTCCTTATAAATTTAGGCATTTTTACAGCAGGCAGAATTTATAACTCCCGACATCCCCTTGACGGCAAGCTTGCCGAGCAACTTCGCGTAAAGCTTGAAGCGGAAAAATCAGAGAGAAACAAAGCCTATATTAAATCTATCATCTTCTTTGTTGCTTTTCTTTGTTTTATGGGCGGAATTGTGTATTTTGTTGGTTCAAAGCCTCCAAACAATTCCAAGCAAAACGTCTCCTCTGCATTTTACATCAATATAGAAACCGTACGAAATGTTCTGAACAGCAAGGGCTATGAAACATATGAAATTCCCGTAACCTACTGGGAATACAACGAAGATAAGCTGATGAACGTGTGTGCAGGGGTAAAGGATGGAAGCAAATTTGAGTTTTACGATTATGCCGACAGCAACACCGTGGACGGTGTATATAATAGGATTGTATACAATTTGACAGCGGACCGGGAACACGCTGACCGTGACGCGCACCTAGTTGAGGTGCCGGACGGCGGGAAAAGGTTTCACGCAATTATTGACGGTGTGCATCAGTTATGCATTTACAGAGAAGATGTGCTTATTTATGCCTACTCCGCTGATGGATTAGACGAAATCAACGAAATACTCCGTGAAATCGGATTTTCGGAAGCAAAATAAGGGGGCGGCGCAGAAAGGGTGATTCCTTTTTATGCAGTGTTTATCTCAAAGCCAATGAAACGGTGGGTTACATATTTATGCAACAGGAAATTGACGGAATACAATTTCAGATTAAAGAAAAATTCGATTTCGGATTTTTACGTGCATACGGAAGTGTATTTCGGGTGTTTGATGCACAGGACAGTGGCAACATCTGTTTCGGTACGGAAAAAGACGGTGAAAAATATTTTATTAAGTTTGCGGGAGCAAGAACCGCCGCCTATGACGGCGAGCCGTGTGAAGCGGTCGGCAGATTAAAAACAACTGTGCCCATTTATGAAAATTTAAAGCATAAAAACCTAATTGAATATGTTGAATCAAAAGAAATCGATAACGGATTTGCAATTGTTTCCAAATGGGCGGACGGCGTGTGTATGGGCAGGATGTATCCCGAATCGCACCGAATGTTTATGGCGTTGCCGCAAGGAACGAAGCTGAAGGTCTTTGCAGACGTTTTGGATTTTATGCAATATACAGCGGCGCAGAATTTTGTTGCCATCGATTTTTATGACGGCAGTATTCTGTACGATTTTGAAAAGCAAAAAACAACGGTCTGTGATATTGATTTTTTCAGAAAATCTCCGGCGGTAAACGATATGGGCAGAATGTAGGGCAGTTCTGCGTTTATGTCGCCCGAAGAATTGGAATACGGCGTGCCGCTGGATGAAATTACAAATGTCTACACCTTGGGCGCGCTGGCATTTGCACTTTTCGGGAATTATAAAAGAGATTTAGAGCATTGGTCTTTGCCGAAAGAATTCTATACTGTTGCGGTGAAAGCAATAAGTACGGACAGGACGAAAAGACAGCAATCTATTCAAGAATTGATGCGGGAATGGAAGTCTTGTGTAGATTCATCGTATTTACGGAGGGAATGATGATGAAAATCCGTAAAAAAGGGACAGTCCCCTTTTTACGGTACAACTGTAAAATTGCAACGGTTGACGAGTTGGAAGCAAAGTGGGATGCACAAATCAAACGGCAGAAAAGTCCGAATTGGAAAATATGGAAGACGCCAGCCGCGGCGCGTGTAAAAAACGGGCAGAGCATTGTTTATTACGGTATTTTAAACGGAAAAACCGTGTGCGAGGCAACTGCAATGCTTGATAAAGACACTGTGCAAAACGGCGACGGATTGGTCGATGCACAAACCGCTTACCTTTGTGCTTTTCGCACGGATGAAAAATATCGGGGCAAGGGTTATTTTTCGGAATTGTTCCGATTTATGCTACGTGATTTGAAGTGCAGGGGATACAAGCGGGTTACCTTGGGCGTTGAACCGACGGAAACGGAAAATCTGAAAATCTATCAGCATTTCGGATTTCATACGTTTATTAAATCGGCACAGGAGACTTACCCTGATGGCACGGTGATAGACGTAGACTATTATGGAAGGGACTGTCTGTAAAATGGAGCTTTGGGACGGTTATCACAAGGACGGTACGCTTGCAGGTACAGACCTGATTCGCGGAGAAGGGATTCCGCAGGGGCTGTATCATCTTGTCTGCGAGGTGCTGGTGCGGCACGCGGACGGCAGCTATTTGCTGATGCGGCGGGCAGAAACCAAACCGAATTACGGCGGATATTGGGAAGCTACAGCGGGCGGTTCCGCGCTGAAGGGCGAGGATAAGCTCGCCTGTGTAAAGCGGGAATTATTTGAAGAAACGGGTATTTCCGCAAATGATTTTACGGAACTCGCGCGCTTTGTCTTTGATGACAGTCAATGTATTTTTCACACCTTTTTATGCGTGACAGACTGCGAAAAAGTATCTGTCCGCTTGCAGGACGGTGAGGCCGATGCATACAAGTGGGTGACGGAAAAGGATTTTATTGCGTTTGTTAATTCCGGTAAAATGATAGAACGGCAGAAAAAACGATATTCTAAATACTTTATGGAAAAAGGGTATATTTTATAAAACGGAAACTTTGTATACAGGAAGTGAATGCAGATGGAAAGAAGGCTGGTAGAAACCATACGGGCAAGTGTGGAAATTATGTTCCACAATTTTTATGTAACGCTTGTCACTTGTGATATGGATTATAGATTGTGCGGTATGCCGATTTGGAAGCACTGCTATCATACCTTGCATTCCTGTGACCGATGGTTTATCAACCCGATGCAATATGAAGAACCCGATTTTCACGAAGAAGGGCTGAACAGCCTGGACTTTATGGGCAAAAAAGTGCTTACAAGAGCGGATTTGCTTGCCTATTTTGAAGCCGTGCAATCGAAAATCTTAGCATATCTAGACGGACTGTGTGACAGGGATTTATATGAGAATCCGCAGGGCTATAAGTACAATCGGTTGGAGTGTATGATAGGGCAAATGCGGCATTTTTACTGTCATTTGGGAAATATCAACGCCACAACGATTATCGAAACCGACAAATGGCCGCGTGTGGTCGGTATGAGCGGATTGGAGCAGGGCTTGGATAAAAACAATCTGTATGAGGACTAACATCCGTTTCTCCGTAGGGGGGATTTCTTTCGCACCTATTTTGCTGAAACAGACGTTTTTATGCTCGGAGTTCGACTTTGCTTTCAAGCGGTGTAAAAACCTGTCATTCTGAGCGAAGCGAAGAATGACAAATTCCCGCAATCCCGTTGGGCGCTTCACGAAGTGCCGGCAAACTGAAAAAATGAAATGAAATAAAAAAACATCTTGAAAAATTGCGTGTAAACGCCTAAAATAGAAACAAAGTTTGTCTGTTTTTCGAAATATATTTTCAATATCAGAAATATCAGCAACAGGAATCCATAAAAAGAGGAGAAATACATATGCATACACGCAGTGAAAATGTATTGCACGGTGTGGAACGCGCACCGAACCGCAGCCTGTTTTATGCAATGGGCTATACAAAAGAAGAACTGGAAAGACCTTTAATCGGCATTGTTTCCGCACACAGCGAAATTGTGCCGGGGCATTTCCATTTGGATAAGCTCACCGAGGCCGTGAAGGCGGGCGTCCGTATGGCGGGCGGTACGCCGATTATGGTGCCTGCTATCGGCGTATGCGACGGTATCGCCATGGGGCATATCGGTATGAAATATTCTTTGCCCTCACGCGAGCTGATTGCCGACAGCGTCGAAACGATGGCGATGGCGCACGGATTTGACGGGCTTGTGCTTGTGCCGAACTGCGATAAAATCGTGCCCGGCATGCTTTTGGGTGCACTGCGCATCAACATTCCAACGGTTGTCTGTTCGGGTGGTCCGATGATGTCGGGTCTCGTGGACGGTGTGGAAACCTCGCTTTCCAAAATGTTTGAGGCGGTCGGTGCACGCAAAGCCGATATGATTGACGATGCGAAGCTTTGCGAATTCGAAAACAATACCTGCCCCGGGTGCGGTTCCTGCTCGGGCATGTATACCGCGAACAGCATGAACTGTCTTTGCGAATCCTTGGGTATCGCACTGCCCGGCAACGGCACGATTCCCGCTGTGCATGCGGGCAGAACACAGCTTGCTAAGCACGCGGGTATGGCGATTATGCATCTGGTGGAAAACGATATTAAAGCGCGCGACATTGTGAATGAAAAATCTCTTAGAAACGCACTTGCCTGTGATATGGCCTTGGGCTGTTCGTCAAACTCCGTTCTGCATTTGCTTGCGATTGCCAAAGAGGCGGGGTGCCCGATTGATTTGCACACGTTCAATGAAATGAGTGCAAAAGTACCGAATCTCTGTCACCTTGCGCCCGCGGGTCCAACGCATATGCACGACCTCAACAATGCAGGCGGTGTGCCTGCCGTGCAGGCGGAACTTGCCAAGAAAGGGCTTTTGGATTTGTCCCTACTCACCGTAACGGGCAAAACCGTCGGGGAGAATATTGAGGGTGCTTACATTAAAAATGAAAATGCGATTCGCCCGATTGACAATCCGTACAGTGAGACAGGCGGACTGGCGATTCTGTGGGGCAATATCGCAAAGGACGGGTGCGTGGTCAAACGCAGTGCCGTTGCACCCGAAATGCTCAAACACACAGGCCCCGCCCGCGTGTTCGACAGCGAGGATGAAGCGATTGACGCGATTTACAACGGACAAATCCGAGACGGCGATGTGGTTGTGATTCGCTATGAGGGCCCCGTGGGCGGCCCCGGTATGCGTGAAATGCTCAACCCGACCTCTGCACTTGCAGGGATGAAACTTGACAAAACCGTGGCGCTGATTACAGACGGCAGATTCAGCGGTGCTTCCCGCGGCGCATCTATCGGACATGTTGCGCCCGAAGCGGCTTGCGGCGGTGAAATCGGTCTGATTGAAGAGGGCGATATTATTGAGATCGACATTCCGCAAGCCTGCGTGAATGTACGCGTGTCCGATGCAGAATTGGAAGCACGCCGCGCGGCATATGTGCCGCACGAACCGAAAATCAAAAGCGGTTGGCTGGCACGGTACACACAGATGGTTTCCTCTGCCAAGGACGGCGCAGTGATGAAAATCTGAGACCATTTATTGAATCTGTATCACATTAGCAACGGGGACTGTTTTACAGTCCTCGTTTTCGGTTTTTTGTTGGATGAAATTCTTCAAAGCGGACAGCACGCCCGCCCGAGCGCGATTGGATTTTGCATAAACCCTACGTGTGATCTAATTCACTTTGCGTGGTGGGAGATTCTACGGCGGGGGCAAGGTCTCGCCTGACGGCTCGGTCGGTGCTTCTGCATATTTCTGTATGCAGAGGTCTCCACTGGAGACCCACACCCCGCCCTACCACGCGCAGAATGACAAGGTTGTTCCCCACATAATGGGTGTTCGCTGTTGATTTGCACATACTACAAAAAACGGAGTCTGCGAAAAAGCGAAAAGATTTGGCGAAAAGATTTCGCACGAAAATTGCCGTTTACCATTGCAACAAAGGCAGTTGCGTGCTATTATATATAGTCGCGAAAAGAAAAATGTGCAACGAAGTAAAAATACGGGGGATACAGTCGAGATGAATATTGTAATTGTCGGTGACGGCAAGGTCGGCGCGGCATTAACGGAACATTTATCGAACGAGGGTCACGACGTGGTGGTTATTGACAAAGACCCGAAGGTTGTCGAAGAAATGGTTAATGCCTATGATGTGCTCGGGCTTTGCGGCAACGGTGCAAGCTATGACGTTCAAATGGAAGCGGGCGTGGATAAGGCGCGTCTGCTCATTGCCGCTACATCCTCGGATGAACTGAATATCTTTTGCTGTCTGGTCGCGAAAAAAATCGGAGCACACCATACGATTGCCCGTGTGCGTAATCCGGAGTATGCTCAACAGCTGCATTTCTTTAAAGAGGAGCTGGGTTTGAGCCTGGTGGTCAATCCCGAATTTGCCGCCGCAAATGAAATTGCGCGCGTATTGCGTTTCCCAACGGCAATCAATGTCGAAAGCTTTGCGGGTGACCGTGTGGATATGGCGGAAATTAAACTGACGCAGGAGAATCCGCTCAGTGATATGTGTGTGCATGAAATTCCGAAACGCTTTAAATCGCGCGTACTGATTTGCGCTGTACAGCGCGGCGAGAACATCTATATTCCGAACGGTGATTTTCGTTTGCAGACCAATGACCGTATTCATATTTCTTCGAAACGCAGTGACATGGTGGCGTTTATGAAGGAACTCGGCATTTACCGCCATCGCACAAAGCATGTGCTGATTTCAGGCGGCGGTAAAATGGGCTATTATCTTGCGCGTCAGCTTTCCGAGACGGGGCACAAGGTAAAGGTGATTGAAATTGACCCTGCGCGTGCGGAACATCTTGCCAATCTTTTGCCGCATGCGACCGTAGTGTTGGGTGATGGCAGTGACCGTGCGGTTCTGCTCGAGCAGGGGCTCGATAATCAGGACGCATTTGTATCCTTAACCACGATTGATGAGGAAAATATTATTACGACCATGTATGCTTCGTCTATCGGTGTGGGCAAAACCGTGGCGAAGGTCAACCGTGTGTCCTATGATATTTTGCGCAGTATCGGTATTGAAACAACCATTTCTTCCAAAACTGTTGCGGCAAATCAAATTATCGGATATGTCCGCGCACTGGAAAATTCCGGCAGCAGCAGTGTGCAGACGCTGTACAAGCTGGTGAATGACCGTGTGGAAGCCTTGGAATTCCGTATTGCCGCCGAAGATGCGTTTTATCTCGGCAGTACGCTGAAAGAACTGCAGCTGCGTGATAATGTTATTATCGGCTGTATTTTGCGCAAGGGCAAAATCATTTATCCGTGCGGCGATGATACGATTGAAAACGGGGACAGTGTGACGGTCATTACCTCGCACCACGGGTTTAAAAACTTCGAAGAAATCTTTTGTTGATTGAGAGGCAGCTCTGATGAATTACAGAATGGTCTGTTCAACGGTGGGCAAAATGCTGATTGCCGAAGCGCTTTTGCTTTTGCTGCCGCTTGCCGTTGCGTTTTATTATCAGGAAACAGGCACACCGCTGGCGTTTTGCATCACTGCCGCTCTGCTTTTGGTAATCGGCTTGTTGATGGGCGTGAAAAAACCGCGCCATCGCCGCATTTATGCACGTGAGGGTTTTGTAATCGTTGCGATTTCCTGGCTGATAATTTCGGCATTCGGTGCGCTGCCGTTTATTTTTATGGATGCAATACCGAATCCGATAGACGCTTTTTTTGAAGTTGTTTCGGGATTCACCACAACAGGTGCGACAATTTTAACCGAAATCGAATCTGTTCCGAAAAGTCTGCTGTTTTGGCGCAGCTTTACTCATTGGATTGGCGGTATGGGCATTTTGATGTTTGTGCTTGCCTTTTTGCCGCAACATGAAAATCAGTCTGCATTTATCATGCGTGCCGAGGTGCCGGGACCTTCCAAAGGGAAGCTGGTTTCCAAAACAATGATTACGGCGCGGATTCTTTACGGCATATACTTTTTCCTAACAATATTGGAAATTATCTTTCTGTGGGCGGGCGGTATGCCGTTTTTTGACAGTGTTACTACCGCATTTGCCACGGCGGGTACGGGCGGATTTTCCGTGCGGAATGCAAGCATCGGTGCCTACAACAGTCTGTATGCCGAAGTGGTAATATCGATATTTATGCTGGCGTTCGGCGTCAATTTCAATTTGTATTTCCTTTTGCTGATGCGTCAGTTCGGACGTGTTTTTAAAAGTGAGGAACTGCGCTGGTACATCGGTACGGTTGTATTTTCCGTAGCGGTGATTACGGTGAACATTGCGCCGCTTTACGGCAATTTTGCCACAGCGCTTCGGTACGCCGGATTCCAGGTCTCTTCGATTATTACCACAACGGGGTTCGGTACGGCGGATTATACGCAGTGGCCGATTCTTTCGCAAATGGTGCTGTTGGCGTTGTTTTGCATCGGCGCGTGTGCGGGCTCCACGGGCGGCGGCTTTAAGATTGAACGTATGATGGTGCTTTGCAAGGCGGCGCGCAGTCAGTTAAAGCGTGCCATCAACGGACGCGAGGTGGTTGCGGTTAAGGTGGACGGCAAACCGCTCGATGCAAAATATGTGCACGGTGTGTTGGCGTATTTGGGCTTTTATGTGATTATTGTATTTGTCGGGCTGTTTCTGATTTGCTTGGACGATGTGGATATGCCCGAAGCCATCGGCGCAGTGCTGACCTGTTTTAACAATATCGGGCCTGCCTTCGGCAGACTCAGCCCTGTCGGCAATTTCAGCGTGCTTTCGCCGGTTTCAAAATTGGTATTGAGCTTTTTGATGCTCGCGGGCAGATTGGAAATTTACCCCATGTTTGTGGTGTTCTATTATAAGGCGTGGAAACGGAAAAATTGAAAAAACTTCTGTCATTCTGAGCCGTAGGTGAAAAATCTCGCATGGTAGCATATAATAGAAAGTGTATATAAAAACAGCAGAGCAGATACTTAACATCTGTTCTGCTGTTTTTAGTTTTCTAAATGCAGATGCAAATCTCTGTTTCTTCTCTTCAGGAAAGAGCCGTTTTTTTGCGGTTCTTTTTTTTGCCCTTTCTCGCCCATATATTGTACTTTTTATGTGAGATTCACCTTGCAGGCCGAATATGTGCCTTTTGTGTGTGGTTTTCGCAGTAGAAAATCAGGAAGAATATAGAAAACGCACAAAAATTTCTCGGAGTTTTTATAAAAAAACTATTGCAAAAAGGAAATCGGTTCTGTATAATGGTGGTACAAAGTGGAGTTAAAATCCACTGAAAAGACATTAAGTGGGGAAATCGAAAGATTTTTAACCGAATTTTCAGAAAGGGGTGACAAACAGTGAGCGAAACCGCAGAAATGCCGGACTTAGTCAGTGCGATGTTTTCCTGCACCTATGAGCATACGCTGGACGCCAAAAACCGTTTGTTTATCCCCGTAAAAATTCGGGAAGCGGTGGGCGAGACGTTTTATTTGTTTGCCCCCCCGCGGGAAAAATGTCTTTATATTTACAGCCCCGAACGGTGGGAGGAAGTGGCGCGTGCCGTTCTCTCCAAAAACGACCGCAATTATGAGCGTTTGATTTTCGGCAGTGTGATTCCCGTTGAAACGGATAAGCAGGGGCGTGTAACGATTCGCGCCGATTTCTGCAAAAAGGTCGGTCTTAAAAAATCGGTTACCATTGCAGGTACGGGTCAGCGTTTGGAGCTTTGGGATACGGATACGCGCAACAAAGAACTGGAACGCTTGCAGGAAAGCGCCGATTTGTATGCGGACATCCGCTTTTAACGGGAGCGCGGTTATATGGAATTTTCACATATTCCCGTTTTGTTTCATGAAACGATTGATTCTCTGCAAATAAATCCGGACGGGCTGTATGTGGATTGTACCGCAGGCGGCGGCGGACACTCGGGTGCAATTCTGTCGCGCCTTTCGGCGCACGGGCGGTTGATTGCTATTGACCGCGACCCTGAGGCGATTGCGATTTTGAAAGGACGTATCGGCACGGATACTCGCGTGCGGCTTGTGCACGATACTTTTGACAATATTACACAGATTTTGGACGGTGCGCGGGCGGACGGTATTCTTGCCGACCTCGGCGTCAGTTCGCATCAGCTGGACACCGCCGAACGCGGCTTCTCCTTTCACAAGGACGCGCCGCTCGACATGCGCATGAGCAAGCAGGGGCTGTCCGCACGTGATGTTGTGAATACATACAGCGAAGACGCGCTTGTGAAAATTTTGCGGGAATACGGCGAGGAAAAATTTGCAAACCGCATTGCACGAAATATTTGCACACAGCGTGAAACCGCGCCGATTGAAACTACGTTTCAGCTGATAGATGTCATTAAACACTCCATGCCGCAAAAGGCAATGCGTGACAGCCATCCTGCGCGCCGCACCTTTCAAGCAATACGTATTGAAGTCAACGGAGAGCTTCGGCAACTGGATACTGCATTAGACGACATGTTCCGCTGTTTGCAAATCGGCGGGATACTGTCGGTTATTACATTTCATTCTTTGGAGGACCGCATGGTCAAACAACGGTTCCGCACTTTCGCACAGGGCTGTACATGCCCGAAGGATTTTCCCGTTTGCGTTTGCGGCAATACGCCGCACGGTGAAATTCTTTTAAAAGGCACAGCACCGACCGAAGCGGAATTGCAAGAAAATCCGCGTGCACGCAGTGCAAGACTGCGCAGTGTGCGAAAACTGAAGGATGCATAGATTGGAAGGAAAGGATTATGGCGAATTACCGAAAATATACTGACGCGGATTTCGCGCGTTTTGAACCGAAAACGTCTGCTTACAGCCAAAACGCCGCACGTAAAATCGTGGAAATGCCGCCGTTTGAACAGGCAAAAAAGCCGCAGATGGAATTGGTGCGGCGCAAAAAGAAAACGGTGCAGCAGGCGCAAAAAGAAATGCGGGCGGGCGCATGGCAGACAGCAAAAATTTTGGTGATTTCGCTGTGTCTGCTGTCTATGTTTGCAGGCCTTTTGTACAGCCGTCTGCGGGTGGACGAGCTGACCAGAGAAATTGATGCCGCAACTGCCGACCTTTCTTACGCGCAGGCAGAAACCGTACGGCTGAACATGCAGTTGGATGCGATGATTTCTCTGGAAAAAGTAGAAAATTACGCGAAAAATGATTTGGGCATGACCAAGGTGGAAGGCTATCAAATCGAATATATTGACTTGTCGGGTGCGGACAGCGTTTCCGTATCCGGGCAAAAGAGTGTGAAACCGACGGGGGAAACGACCCTTACGGAAAAACTGCTGGAATATCTGAAAGCAGAATAAAATACGTATAGAACGAGGGTTCAGACTTATCGGCGGCTTTAAGTCTTAACTCTCGTTTGATATGTTTTTAGCACATTTTTAATCGGAAAGGAGTGTCGAGAAATGCTGTCAAGACCGTCTAAAAAAATGGCACAGCGTGCAACGGCGGCGATGGTTTTAATGTCCCTTGCATTTTTATACGGGATTGGTGCGCTCGGCATGACGGCTATCGTCAACGGCGAGGAAAACCGTTTGAAGGCGGAGCGCAATCAGCTTTCCGATACAAAAATTTCCGCACAGCGCGGTACGATTTATGATTCCAACATGAAGGTGCTTGCCAAAAGCGCTTCGGCTTGGCTAATTTATGTCAATCCGTCCAAGGTGACGGACGATGCACAAAAAGAACTGATTGTGACAGGGCTTTGCGATATTCTGGGCGTAAAAGAAGAGGATGTGCGCAAAAAGCTGGAAAAGACCGAAACGGGATATCAAAAAATTGCAGGTGAGGTCGAAACCGATGTAAAAGACGCGCTCAAAGCCTATATCACCGAGCACAAAAAAGAAAAACTATCGACGGTTATCGGGATTGACCCCGATACCAAGCGGTATTATCCGTATTCCTCTTTTGCTTCCACCATTATCGGGTTCACCGACGCAGACGATAAAGGCGTGGGCGGTATTGAAATGCAGTATGACGAGACGCTGACGGGTGTTTCCGGCAGAATCATCACCGCCAAAAATGCACGGCAGGGGTCTATGTCCAGTGACTATGCGACTACTTACGATGCCAAGCCGGGAGAAAGCTTGGTGTTGACGATTGACGAGGTCATTCAGTATTATTTAGAGCAAAGTCTTGCACAGGCAATGGTGGATACAGGTGCCAAATATGCCTACGGTATTGTTATGGATGTGGACACAGGCGCGGTGCTCGGTATGACGAGCAAGCCCGATTTTGACCTCAACAATCCGCGCCGTATCTCCAATCAGGCGCTTGCGGACACGATAGCGGAAATTGTCGATGAAAAACAGCGTGCGCAAGACACAAGCAATGCACTGTTTGCCCAGTGGCGCAACCGAACAATCAGCGATACATATGAGCCGGGTTCCGTATTTAAAACCGTAGTTGCCGCAGGAGCACTGGAGGAAGGCGTAGTTGATTTGAATACAACCTTTACCTGCACAGGCGGTATTCAGGTTGCCAACAACTATCAAAAATGCTGGAAGGCGGGTGGCCACGGGCATGAGGATTTAACACAGGGCTTAATGAATTCCTGCAACCCGTTTTTCATTACGATCGGGCAGAAGCTCGGCAAAGAGAATTTCTATAAATATTTTGACGCATTTGGCTTTACGGAAAAGACAGGGATTGATTTGCCCGCAGAGGCAAATCCGGTTGCGGGTAAAACGTATCATGCACTGGAAAAAATGGGCATTTCCGAGCTGTCGTCCAGTTCCTTCGGGCAAACCTTTCAGGTCAGCCCCATTCAAATGATTACCGCTGTGAATACGCTTGCCAATGGCGGCAAGCTGATGCAGCCGTATGTTGTGGATGCACATTTGGACGCCGACGGCAATGTCGTGCAGAAAACCGTGCCGACCATGAAACGGCAGGTGGTGTCCGAGAAAACTGCCTCGATGGTTGCGGGCATGATGGAACAGGTGGTTTCCATCGGTACAGGTAAAAACGCATATGTTGCGGGTTACCATGTTGCGGGTAAAACCGGTACGAGTGAAAAAATCGGTATTGAGGGCGCTTACATTGCATCCTTTGCGGGTTTTGCACCTGCTGACAACCCGCAGATTTCAATTCTGATTGCAATTGATGAGCCGGTCGGTGCACATGGCGGCGGTGCCGTAGCCGCACCGATTGCGGGTGTATTGCTCGAAAAAATTCTGACTTATCTGAATGTTGAACCGCAGTATGAGGATAAAGAGATAACCAGTATCGCTTCTGTCGCGCCATCGCTTGTTGGGCGTACGGTCGGCGAAGCAAAAAATGAGGCGGCGAAATTTACGTTGCGCGTCATCGGAAACGGTGACAAAATCGTGTCGCAGACACCTGCCGCAGGACAGCAAATGCGCACGGGCGGTGTAATTGTAGTTTATACCGACGGTGATGCGCCGAAAGAGACGGCGGTTGTGCCGAATCTTTGCAATATGTCTATTGCCGAAGCCAACCGCGTTGCGGTGGGCGCAGGCTTTAATATCCGCATTGCGGGCAATACCAATTCGGGCGAGGTGCTTTCCTATAAGCAGAGCCTGGAAGAAGGTACCGAGGCGGAAAAGGGCAGCGTGATTACGGTGTACTTTAAATCCAATGTGAATGTGGAGGATGGCTGATAAAAGTCTTCAGCTATTCGGGGTGAGAAGTGAAGCGCTTTTTTTAGGAGGAAATATTTTGCTGATTTCTGAACTGTTGCAAGAGGTAAAAACAACAGGCGCTTACACGGACTGTACAGTGCTTGATGTGACAGACAACACAAAAAACATTTCGGCGGGCGCGGTGTTTGTCTGTATTCAGGGTGCGCGTTTTGACGGGCACCGAATGGCGCTCGAAATGGAAAAACAGGGCGCGGTGCTGATTGTCGCCGAGCGGGATACAGGTGCGAAAAATCAAGTATTGGTTGAAAATTCCAGAAGTGCTTATGCACAAATCTGTGCGGCGTTTTACGGGTATCCTGCACGAAAACTGCACCTAATCGGCGTAACGGGTACCAACGGCAAAACCACAACCACCATGCTTTTACACGGACTGCTGCGCCGTGCCGGAATCGCGGCGGGGCTTATCGGTACGGTGGAAAACCGTATTGGCGAAAAGGTATATCCGGCATCGCTGACCACCCCCGACTGCAAGGATTTACATCGATTGTTTGCGGAAATGGTGTCGGCAGGCTGTACACATTGCATTATGGAGGTCTCTTCGCAGGCGCTTGCTCAGCGGCGTGTAGACGGCTGTCATTTTGCACTGGCACTGTTTACAAATTTAACACAGGATCACTTGGATTATCACGGCACATTCGAAAATTATATGCAGGCAAAGCGCGTGCTGTTCGCGATGGCGGATACCGCAATTTTAAATACGGATGACGCATATGCGTTGGAGATGATAAAGGGCACAAGTGTAAAGGCTATTACCTTTTCAGCAAATCGGGGCGACAGCGATTATACCGCCAAAAATATTATTTGTACGGCGAGCGGCGTACAGTATGAACTGTTGGGCCGCGGTGACATTGGGCGCGTACAGATGAAGATTCCGGGGCATTTTACTGTTTACAATTCCATGGGCGCGGCGATCTGCGCCATAGAATCAGGCATTCCGTTTGAGCAGGTGCTTGACTTGCTTTCCGAAGCAGAGGGCGTCCCGGGGCGTGTAGAGGTTGTGCCGACAAATACAGACTATACGGTTTTGATTGACTATGCACACTCTCCCGACGGATTGCAGAATGTGATTACCTCTCTGCGCGAGATTGCGGAAAAACGGATAATCACGGTATTCGGCTGCGGCGGTGACCGTGACCGCGGCAAACGCCCGAAGATGGGTAAAATTGTCGGCGATTTGTCGGATGTAGCGGTTGTGACCTCTGACAATCCGCGTACGGAAAATCCCGAAAAGATTATCGAGGAAATTTTAACGGGAATGTCTGCCTGTAAAGCGCGAATTCAAGTTATTCCCGACCGTACATCGGCAATCCGCTGGGCGCTGGCGCACGCCAGAAAAGGCGATGTGGTTTTGCTTGCAGGCAAAGGACATGAGACCTATCAAATTCTCAATACAGGAAAAATTCATTACGATGAACGCGAGATTGTCGCGGAAATTTTGAAAGGCAAAAAATAAATGCATCTGACATTACGTGAAATTGAAGAGGCTACGGGCGGAAAACTGGTTGGTGCAGATGCAGCCGTATCGTCCGTGACAATTGACAGTCGCGAAGCGGCAAGCGGTGCGCTGTATGTTGCCATTTGCGGCGACCGCTTTGACGGGCATGATTTTTGCGCGTCTGCGGTGGAAAACGGTGCGTCTGCGGTGGTTTGTGAACGTATACCGAATACGGAAATTCCGTATGTTTTGGTGCAGAGCACACGGCAAGCACTTTTGGATATTGCAAAACTGCACCGCAGGTACTGCGAAAATATAAAGATTGTCGGCTTGACAGGCAGTGTCGGCAAAACGACCACCAAAGAGATGGTGTATGCAGTTTTGTCGGAAAAATTTGATACCATAAAAACCGAAGGCAATCTCAACAATGAAATCGGCATGCCTAAAACGCTGTTTCGCTTAACAGATACCACCGAAGCGGCAGTTGTGGAAATGGGTATGAGCAATTTCGGCGAAATCGAACGTATGACTCTTGTGTGCCGTCCGAATCTTGCAATTATTACCAACATCGGCGTGTCGCATATAGAATTTTTGGGTTCGCGGGATGGAATTTTAAAGGCCAAAACCGAGATTCTGAAAGGTATGCCATACGGTGCACCGCTGATTTTAAACGGCGACGATGACAAACTGTGGGGATATCAAAATGCAGATTTTCAGCAAATTTATTTTGCCATAGAAAATACGCAGGCGGATATTCTTGCAAAAGAGATAGAAACCGCAAACGGTGAAACATCTTTTACCGTCTGCTTTGACGGTGGGAATACACAGAAGGTTACGATTCCAACCGTCGGCAAACACAATGTCTATGATGCTTTGGCGGCGTTTGCCGCAGGGCTCTCTTTAGATATACCGCCTGAAAGAATTGCAGCGGGTCTGCAAAACTATGCGCCTGCCGGTATGCGTCAGCGTATAAAAACCGTGGCGGGAGTGACCGTCATTGAGGATTGCTACAATGCAAGCCCTGATTCCCAAAAGGCGGCGCTGAATGTATTGGCTTCCCTGCCGGCACAGCGTAAAATTGCCGTACTCGGCGATATGCTGGAATTGGGCGATTATGCAGAATCGGCGCACCGCACTGTCGGCGCGTATGCGGCTGAATGTAAGGTGGATTTTCTGTTTTGCTACGGAGAGGCGTCCGCATGGATTGCCGACGCGGCAAAAAAAACCGTGCAAACAGCGCACTTCACAGACAAAATGGCATTGACAGAAAAACTTTTAAATACCGTACGGGCGGGGGATGCGGTGCTGTTTAAAGCCAGCCGCGGTATGGCGCTCGAAGAAGTGATACAAAAACTCTATGAGGAGTGGAATGTGGAATGAATACAACAGCAGCAATTCTTTTGGCGGTGGTTTTAAGCTTTTTAATCGCCTTTTTACTCGGCTTCGCCGTGATTCCTTGGCTAAGACGGTTAAAATTCGGGCAAACTATATTGGATATCGGTCCTGCCTGGCATAAGGCAAAGCAGGGTACGCCGACAATGGGCGGTATCCTGTTTATTGTCAGTACGCTCTTTTCATTTGCGGCTGTGTGTCTGACCGATTATTTGCTCGGCGGCAGCTTGTTTACAAGTGGTTCGGCAGTGACAGACAGTGTCAAGGTCAAGATAGTCGGCGGTATTTTAATGGCTGTGGGCTTCGGGCTGATTGGTTTTGCCGATGACTATATTAAGGTCGTAAAAAAACGAAATCTCGGTCTGACAATTATGCAGAAATCCGTTGCGCAGATTCTTTTGATGCTTGCATATCTCGGTGCACTGTATATGTCGGGCAATACCTATATGACTGTTCCGTTTGTCGGCAATGTAGAATTGGGCTTTTTCTTCTGGATATTCGGCATGGCGGTTATCTATGCAACTGTAAATGCTGTTAACTTTACAGACGGTATTGACGGGCTTTGCGGTTCTGTGACGGCGGTTGCCGCTATTGCCTTTATCATTGCCGCGGCTCTGAAGGGCTTGTTCGGTGTGAGCCTGCTGGCGGGCGCACTGCTGGGCGGACTGCTCGGCTATCTCATTTGGAACTGGAATCCGTCTAAAGTCATCATGGGTGATTTGGGCTCTATGTTTTTGGGCGGCATGGTGGTGGCGCTTGCGTATGCCATTGACTGTCCGCTGATTATTCTTTGCTTCGGTGTTGTGTATGTTATGGAATTCCTGTCGGATATTATTCAAATCGGCTATTTCAAGGCTACGCACGGCAAGCGTATTTTTAAAATGGCGCCGATTCACCATCATTTTGAAATGTGCGGCTGGAAAGAGAAGAAAATTGTGGTTGTATTCAGCTTAATCAACCTTTTGGGCAGTGCTGTCGGTGTTGCACTGCTGTATTACGGCGTCATTCGAGGCTGATACGGTTTTCAACACTTTATTTTTAAGGAGGAGAGCATTTTGGCACAAGCGGCTGCACATCCGCGCAGGGCGGTCAAGCAACAGACAAAAAAAAGATCGGACTTTTGGGCGGTCGGCAAAATTGATATTCCGTTTTTGCTGTTGGTCATCACGATTCTGACCATCGGACTGGTTATGCTGTTCTCCGCAAGCTATACGTATGCCTATTACAATGAAAAAGGCGACAGTGCCTATTATTTTAAGAGACAGCTGATTTTTGCCATTGCGGGCGTAGTTGCCATGTTTTTGGTGTCCAAGGTTCGCTATGACTATTTTAAGCTGTTTGCGATTCCCGCCATTTTATTTTCCTGGTTTTTGCTGGTAATTGTTCTCTTTTTGCCGGAAGTAAAACCCGGCTTTCACCGTTGGATTAACTTAGGGCTGTTTACCTTTCAGCCGTCGGAAATTGCCAAGCTGGCAATCATACTGTTCTGTGCGTGGAGCATGGATAAAAATCATAAAAAGATAACCGGCAAGGCGCTGAATCAAAGCAAGCTTGCTAAGCAGGTAAAATCCCTTTCCAACGGCAAAATCGTGGTGTATGAATCCTTTGTGATGCTTTGCCTTTACGCTGTAATTATCGCAGTGACGGCGGCACTGGTATATCTTGAAAACCACTTGTCGGGCACGATTTTGATTTTTGCAATCGGCGTGGTGATGCTGTTTTTGGGCGAAGTGAAAAAGCATTGGTTTGTGCTGATTGGCGTTTTAGCGGTGGCGGCAGTGATTTTCTTTGTGTTCAATCCCGAGCTTTTGGAAAAATATGCGGGTGAACGCATTACGGCGTGGCTTGACAAAAGCTTTGAGCCGCGCGGCGCGCGTTGGCAGACTAACAATTCTCTTTATGCCATCGGCTCGGGCGGTCTGTTCGGTACGGGGCTCGGTAACTCTAAACAAAAGCATTTGTACGTTTCCGAACCGCAGAATGACTTTATTTTTGCCATTGTCTGTGAAGAACTCGGATTTATTCGCTCGGTGGGCATCATTTTACTGTATGTGCTTTTGGTACTGCGCGGTGTGACCATCGGACTGCATGCAAAAGACCGTTTCGGGGCATTGCTTTCCATGGGCATTGTGTTTCAGATCGGACTGCAAACAGCATTGAACATTGCAGTGGTGACCGATGCTCTGCCGAATACGGGCATCAGTCTGCCGTTTTTCAGCTACGGCGGTACATCACTGATGATGCTGTTATTTGAAATGGGCGTGGTGCTGTCCGTTTCACGATATTCCAGATTAGAAAAGAGTTAAGAGGAGTGTGCCTTATGAAAATCGTATTTGCAGCCGGGGGCACAGGCGGGCATATCAATCCCGCGCTTGCCGCGGCGGGAGAACTGCGGCGGCGTGACCCGAATACGGAAATTTTGTTTATCGGCACGGCAGACCATATGGAATCCCGTTTGGTGCCTGCGGCAGGCTTCCGGTTTCAAACCATAGAAATCGCGGGATTTCAAAGAAAACCGACCCCGAAAAATCTTGTGAAAAACATAAAAACCGTTGGGCTGCTTTTGAAATCGACGGGTACGGTGAAAAAAATTCTGTCGGAATTTCAACCGGATGTTGTGGTTGGTTTCGGCGGCTATGTCAGCGGACCTGTTGTGCGCACAGCGGCAAAAATGGGCATTAAAACCGCTATCCACGAGCAAAACGCATATCCCGGTGTGACCAACAAGGCGCTTGCCAAAAAAGCGGACAAGGTTATGCTGACTGTCGAGGCGGCAAAGACGCACCTTACGTGCCGTTTTGCCCCTGTGGTTACAGGGCTTCCCGTACGCCGTGAAATTGTTGCGGCGGACCGTGATTTCGCCCGTGCGGAACTGCAAGTACCCGACGGCGCAGTGATGATTTTATCTATGGGCGGCAGTCTCGGTGCAAAGACGATTAACGAAGCGATGACAGCGCTGATTACTGTGCGATATACAGATAAAAACCTGTTTTTCCTGCATGCAACCGGTAAATACGGCAAATGGGTGCCCGAAAAGCTATGTGAAAACGGTGTGGATTTGGAGCATGCCGAAAATGTTGTAATTCGCGAATATATTGATAATATGGACGTATGTTTAGCAGCGGCGGATTTGGTCATCGGCAGGGCGGGTGCGTCGTCGCTTTCCGAAATTGAGGCGACAGGCAAGGCGTCTATACTGATTCCCTCTCCGAACGTCGCTGAAAATCACCAGTATCACAACGCTATGGCGCTCGTAAATAACGGCGCGGCAATAATTATTGAAGAAAAAGATTTGACTGCGGAACGGCTGATTGCGGCGGTGGATGCATTGGTACAGGACCAATCCGCCTTGCGGACACTCGGCGAAAATGCTAAGAAAATGGCAGTTGTGGATTCGGCAAAGGTGATTTGTGATATTTTAACGGAACTGGGAGAATGAACCCTGAGCACCCCTAGTGCATAGTATGAAGCGCAGAGGATATTCAGCTTGTAAGGGGTGCTTGAAATTGGAAAAAATCATCATTCACGGGCAAAAGCGTCTGTGCGGTGAAATTGAGGTTCACGGTTCGAAAAACAGCGCTTTGCCGATTTTGGCGGCGACAGCGCTTGTCAACGGCGTTTCGGAAATACATAATTGCCCGCGGCTTTCCGATGTGGATGCGGCAATCAAAATTTTACTGCATCTCGGCTGTAAGGTCACGCGGGAGGGACATACGGTTACAGTGGATTCCACAGGCATGAACGGCTGTGAAATCCCCGATGATTTAATGCGTGAAATGCGCTCCTCCGTTGTATTTCTCGGCGCAATTTTAGGGCGTACCAAAGAGGTGCGGCTGTCTACGCCCGGCGGCTGTGAAATCGGACTGCGGCCGATTGATTTGCATATTTCCGCTATGGAACAGCTTGGTGCAAAACTGACGGAAACGGCGGGAAAACTGGAATTCGAAGCCCCGCAGGGACTGTGCGGCGCGCGCATCACGCTGACCTTTCCCAGTGTCGGTGCAACTGAGAATATTATTATTGCCGCCGCAACGGCGAAGGGCAGAACCGTTTTGACCAACGCCGCACGTGAGCCGGAAATCAGTGATTTAGCGGATTTTTTGAATGCCTGCGGTGCACATATTCACGGTGCGGGGGACAGCACGGTTGTTATTGACGGCGTGGAGCGCCTGCAAGGCACGGGGCATACGGTCATTCCTGACCGCATCGCCGCCTCTACCTATTTACTGGCGGGTGCCATGACGCAGGGTAAAATCTGTGTTAAGGATATTATCCCTGCACACTTAGGCGCATTGCTGCCTGTCCTGAAAGAAGCCGGCTGTGATTTAACGGTCAGCGGACGGTGGATTTGCATGAGTGCGCCGCCGCGGCTACGGCGTGTCAAAATGACCCGCACTATGCCGTATCCGGGATTTCCGACAGATGTGCAGGCGCCGCTTTCGGCAATGCTGACTGTCGCAGACGGGACTTCCGTAATTGTAGAAAATATTTTCGAAAGCCGCTACAAGCATGCGGGTGAGCTTGTGCGCTTCGGCGCGAAAATCAGTGTAGAGGGGCGCACAGAAGTGATTGAAGGTGTGCCGTATTTAACGGGTGTGCATACCGTGGCGCCCGATTTGCGCGGCGGTTTCGCACTGATTTTGGCTGGACTTGCGGCACACGGGGAAACGACTGTGTGCGGCATAGAGCATATAGACAGAGGATATGAAGCACCTGAGCTTGTTTTGCAAACGCTTGGTGCGGATATAAAAAGGATACAGGAAAATGGCACAGCAGAGAGACAATCAGCGAAAGAATCCACGACAGAGCACGGCGGGGCGGACGGCTTCGCCGCGGGCGAACACGCCCGAACCGCGGCGAAAACCGATGAACTCGGCGAATCCAACGCCGAGAAACACGCGGGAGCCGATGTCTAATGATGAGCGCCGCCGTTTGCGGGCGGAACGTGCGCGCAAGCGGCGCAGAAGGCGCAATGTGATAATTGGTGTGCTGCTTACGGTTATGCTTGTGATTGTCGGTGTGGTTTTAAGCCTTACGGTGTTTTTCAAAATTGCAAGCATTGAAATTGCGGGTGACGAAATTTACAACAGCGAACAAATTGTCGAAGCATCGGGAATTACAATCGGCGAAAACTTGTTCCTGTTTTCTGCAAAGGATGCAGCGTCTGCAATTGAAAGGGCGCTTCCTTATGTGGAACGGGCCGAAATCAAACGCAGTCTTTCCTGCAAGGTGACTGTTTGTGTAACAGCGGCGAAGGCGGTAGCGGCAATTGACAGCGGTGAGTCGTACATTCTTCTGAGTTTGTCGGGCAAGGTGCTGGAGGACGGTGTGATGACCGTCAATGATGATGTGGTGATTTTGGAAACGGGCGAAATTGCCGCGGCTGTCCCCGGGGAGCTTTTGACCCTTGCCGATGCGGACGCGCTGGCAGATTTCACTGCGGTGATGCGTGCGTTTTCGGAAAACGCTCTGACAGGGATTACCAAATTGGATATTCGCGACCGCACCAACATAAAGGCGCAGTATAAGGACAGAATACTTTTGAAGTTGGGTGCAGCGGGCACGGTTAGTGCTAAAACAGATTTTATAAAAGCAACCTTGGAGCGAAACGAAAAAAGCACACCGGAATTTCGGGGCAGTATTGATTTCTCCATAGATAAGAAGGCTTATCAAAATGCGGCGGAGCAATCCATGACCGTTCCGCCGACCGAAAGCCAAACAGCTTCACAGTCAGAACCGCCGCAAACTGCCGCGGCATAGGTTTGAGTGTGTAAAGATAAAATCCTTGCCTCGACAGGGAATTTTACTTTGCACATTTGAAAAAAGCGGTTGAAATCTAAAAGAAACTGTGTTACAATAACAAAAATAGGCGACATGGGCATTTTGCCCTAAAATAAAATTGTGTGAAAGCAGAAGATTTACATAGGAGGATGTTCAAATCATGGCATACGAAATTGATAATGAGCAGCAAAATGTAACAAATATTAAAGTTATCGGTACAGGCGGCGGCGGCGGAAACGCTGTCAACCGTATGGCAGAAGCCGGTTTTGCGGGAATTGAGCTGATTGCGGTCAATACGGACCGTCAGGCGCTGAATTTTTCTAAGGCAACACAGAAAATTCAAATCGGTGAAAAGCTGACGAACGGACGCGGTGCGGGCGCAAAACCCGAAATCGGTCAGAAAGCGGCGGAAGAAAGCCGTGATGCGATTATTGACGCACTGAACGATACACAAATGGTATTTATCACCGCAGGTATGGGCGGCGGAACAGGAACAGGTGCGGCGCCCGTGATTGCGGAAATCGCAAAGGAAAAAGGCATTTTGACTGTCGGTATCGTTACAAAGCCTTTCGCATTTGAAGGCAAGCGCCGTATGGAGCAGGCAGAGGCGGGTATCGCTGAGCTTGCGGGGCATGTGGACTCGCTGGTGGTTATTCCCAATGAGCGCTTAAAACAGGTTTCCGACCAGAAAATTACACTGGCAAATGCTTTTGAAATCGCTGATGATGTGCTTCGCTCGGGCGTGAAGAGTATTTCCGATTTGATTATTACGCCTGCGCTTATTAACCTCGATTTTGCTGACGTTACCGCTGTTATGAAAGATGCGGGCCACGCACACATGGGTGTCGGTTCTGCAACCGGTAAAGATAAAGCAGAGCAGGCGGCGCAGAAAGCCATTTCCAGTCCGCTGTTGGAATCCACCATTGACGGTGCAAAGGGTATCATCATCAGCATTTCGGCTTCTGAGGACATCGGCTTAGAGGACATCGATACGGCGGCAGGCATTGTCCGTGCGGCGGCTGACGAAGATGCAAACATCATCTTCGGTGTGGACTTGAAGCCTGAACTGGAAGATACCATGAATATTACCGTGATTGCAACGGGCTTCGGCAGTGACGAAAACGGTATGCCCAAAAAGCCGAACGGCGGTTTCGCGTTTGAAGAGGACAAGCCTTTGGACGATATTTCGAGCACCAGTGCAGGCTTTGACCCGAATGACGGTTATATTGATGTATTGGACATCTTCAACGGCAGGAAATAATTTTGACTCAACAATGACGGCGTCCGGATTTTTCGGACGCCGTTTTTTAAATCCTTACACAAGGGCTGCAACCGTAAATTTACATCAAAATCTTCAAACGCAACACAAAATTGGTAGTGGTTGCGCATGCTTTCTGCTATGATTTTATCAAACGAACCGAAAGGAAGATGTATATGCAATTCGGAGAAAACATGCAGTTTTTACGCAAACAAAAGGGAATGACCCAAGAGGATTTGGCAGAGCAAATGGCGGTTTCACGTCAGACCGTATCCAAATGGGAATCCAACCAAAGCTTTCCGGAAACCGATAAACTGATTGCGCTCTGTGATTTGTTTGGCTGTTCGATGGATGCGCTCCTGCGCGGCGATGTGCGCGAAAGCGTTTTAGAGGATACCGCCGGCTACGATAAGCATTATAATCAATTTACAATTCAAATTTGTGCCGGGGTGGCTTTGGTGCTGTTCGGACTTTTTGCTTTGCTTTTTTCTTACGGTGTATATTGGAGTGAGACCGTCAGCGTATTGCTCTTTTTTACATTTTTGGTGATTGCCGTGGCGGTGTTTATTATTGCAGGATTGTCACACGGCGATTTTGTGAAAGCAAACCCGAATATTCAGCCGTTTTATACACAAGACAAAATCGCCGCGTTTAACCGCCGTTTTCCGCTGTTTATTGTTTTGCCGACGGTATTGGTATTACTCGGCGTAATGTGGCTGATTGCGGCGGATGCCCTTGCGCCGTCTGCTTTGGCAACGGAAAAATGGGAGTATATCTATTGTTCTGTATTCTTTTTATTCTTAACAGCAGCGGTGCCGATGTTTGTTTACGGCGGGATGCAAAAGGCAAAATACGATATCGAAGCCTATAACAAAGAAAACAGCCGAGACCCCGAAACCCTGCGCAGAAAAAATACAGTCGAACGTATCAGTGCAATCATTATGCTGATTTCGACAGTGGTGTATTTGCTTTGCGGATTTTTAGGAAGTTACTGGCATATCGCCTGGGTGGTTTACCCCGTTGCAGGCATCTGTTGTGCCATCGTTTCCGTAATCGCCGAAAAGGCGGCGTGAGGGAAAGCACAGCTATAGGCGTGTGCTTGTCCCGCCGATTTAGCGAAGAAATATAAAACCGAATAAGGGCGGCAAGGACTGAATTG
>DKUE01000025.1 GCA_002490525.1 Ruminococcaceae bacterium UBA7212 | reverse complement strand
CGATAAAAAATCATGCGGTGTTCTCTGTCCTGAAGGAAAAATAGAGGAACACAGGGGACGGTTCTCTGATTGACAAAATCAATACCCCAACGGAGCAACAAAAACAAGGTCACTTAACGGTCAGGCACAGGTACGTCGCTCAACGCTGACAACACCTGCAAAAAAGGAATGGAAGATTAACCGTATTTATTACACTCCCACAGTAAACGGAGTGTCTTACACAACTGACCTTATGGGCAATCTTATCTATGAAAATATTGACCGTACTTTCAGCTACGCTTACAACGGTTCGGGTAATATTTCAAAGATAACGGATAAGGTAGGCACAACAGCTAAAGAAAGTACCTTCGTTTATGATGAGGCTAACCAGTTAATTCGTGAAAACAACGCATACACGAACAAAACCGTTACTTACACCTATGATGCAGGCGGTAATATTCTTACAAAAACAGAATATCCGTATACAACAGGCAGTCTTGACAATGCAGTGGGCACGGTGGTAAACTATACCTATGGAAACACCAATTGGAAAGACCTTTTAACTGCTTACAACGGTAACGCTATTACCTACGATGCAATCGGCATGAGCTTTCGGATTCTGCCCTTGTGCCATACACCGTGCCGATCCTGCGCCGTAATCGTGAACATCGGCTCGTTCGGCTCTTTCACTCGGCGTCCTTGCTGACGGACTTTCTCTCTGTCGGGCGTGAGGATTGCCCTCGGTTCATCCGTAACAAGTACGGCTGAATGTTCGCCTCTGTGATTGCTGACTCCGCTGTCCTGCCTTGCCGTAATGCATCTTGCGTGGTCGGTAATAATGGGATCAGGATTCATATCTATGAAATATAATCCCGTTTTGCCGCCCCAACCGCCTGAGCCTGCACATTGCGTACAGGTTACTCCGTCTGTTCCGTAGACTCGCTGTCCCTGCGGTCCTGGGATAAGTTGCTTAAGATTTTCCGCATCGCCGCAGTCGAGAGGAAATATCCGTCCGGTACCTCGTCCTCCAAGACTTGCGACAATGTACAGCCGCCTTCGTTTTTGTGGGACTCCAAAATTTGCGCTGTTATGCACACACCATTCAACACCATACCCCAACTCAACAAGCGTGGAGAGGATGGTATTAAATGTCCTGCCTACGTCATGCGATAACAAACCGGGGACATTTTCCAAGAAAAGATATGCAGGCCGTTTTGCTTCAGCAATTCGGGCAACTTCAAAGAAGAGAGTTCCTCTTGTATCGTCTGCAAATCCAAGGCGTTTTCCAGCAACCGAGAAGCTCTGGCATGGAAAGCCTGCACAGATGAGATTGATATCGGGCAAATCATTTGGATCGATTGTTCTTGCGTCTTCAAAATACAGTTCTCCTTTTGGTTCGTAGATGGCGTTGTACGCCTGATTTGCATATTTGTCTATTTCGCAGTGGCCGATGCATTCAAAACCGCCTACAGCTTCAAGCCCTGAACGGAAACCACCGATTCCTGCGAACATATCAAAAAATCGGATTGCCATAAAGCATCCGACTGCCTTTATTTATATATTTTTCTTATCACCTCACATTCCCATTGATTGTGTCTGCCCGTCATCAAGCATTTCATCAGTTGTTTCTTCAACGCATATAGCGTTATTTTCTTCATCAAACTCTTCATCCGTAAGTTTGCGGAAATTATCCTCATCGGGGACAAGGGCAAGTGTTCTGCCGTTATCCCATTTCATATGAATTTGTGCAGCATCGTCAACGTGGACAACCGTGCCTTTTGTTCCGCTCGGTATCGGGCATACGGATCATCCATACTGAGCAACATAATGCGTGTGCCGGGTGGATAGCTCTCTTTCGTACGCTGTATCTTTGCTGTTCTGTTTCAAATTTGTTCATAATTGTCCAACTCCTTTTTTAACTAAAAAAATATATAAAATGAAAAAAGCCAACCGTTTGAATAAGTTACATTCATAAACGATTGGCTATGTATATATATGAAAACAGGCAGATAGAAATTGAAAATCTATCTGCCTGCTTCTGTGATATTCAATCATGCGAGAGTTCAACTCTGCCCGCAAAGGGGGAACAGCCATTTTACATCTACGGATTTTAACTGCTGAAAACTGCCCTACAGACAGCAAAAACCTCGGTAACACCGAGGTTTTTTCGGGATACATCTTTTTTGTCTCCACTTGATGGCAGGGGCAGAAGGACTTGACCGAAAATGCTTTGCATTTTCTCTCCGCTCGGCGACCGAAATTCTCACGAATTTCAGTACCCGCCTCACGCTCTTCGCTAAAAACAGTCCGCCGGACTGTTTTTTAACGCTCAGACCCTCACGGGTTCAAGTCCTCCAAACTTCTAACAGAAATCAAAAAGAGCCGCAAACTGCGACTCTTCCTGATTTTGGCAGGGGCAGAAGGACTTGAACCCTCGGCACGCGGTTTTGGAGACCGCTGCTCTACCAACTGAGCTATACCCCTATATTTATTCTGTTGTGAGATAAATCCAAACTTTGAAATGCATCCAAACAAATGAAATGCGATTTTGAAGCGCAGAGATTTCAATAAATCTTCAAACGCCAAAACGGACAGTTGAAAACTGGTGGGCCATCAGGGACTCGAACCCCGGACCGTCCGGTTATGAGCCGGATGCTCTAACCAACTGAGCTAATGGCCCATATCGAAGTTGCCTAATTATTATATAAGTATTTCAAAGGGATGTCAAGCACTTTTTAAAGAATTGATTTCATTCTGCGTGAATTCAAATATAGATAAGATTGCTTAACCCTAGTGCACGCGTACGAATGCGATTTTTACGGATGGATTTTCGGTTATGCTTTGTTAAAATACTCGGCAATCCGATGGAATGGCTGTGTTTTGTGTTGCGCTGAAGTAAAAATCTCGCATTCGAAAATTTTGCGACCCAAAAGGCGCGGATTGCGGTGCAAGTTTGGACGCAGAGTGTGAAGCGAGTTTTAAGACACTCGCCTTATTGGCGTTTTCTTTTTACCCAAAAGCGCCTAAAAAGGAGGAAAAAACAATGTTTCATGATAGAGACAACTTTTTACGCCAAATCGGCACGGGCTATTCGGGCGGTGTAATTACAAATGCCGTGTGGTTGCCGTCGCCGAGCTCGTATGTCTGCGAGATTGAGGGTGTATCAGGGGCAAACGCAAAGCGCACCGAGGACACGGTGATGCACAAGCCATATTTTTCAGAATTGCCACAGCACACAAAATGTGATACAATCTTTGTAGTTGGATGATGCTGAGAAATGGGGGTGCTGGCTGTGAAGTTCTGCGATATTCAACCGATACACAAGGGCTATTCGGATGATAAAAAATATTGCGTGACGGCGAAAGACGGTGTAAAATATCTTCTGCGTATTTCTCCGATGCGGGAATATGCGCAAAAACGGGTGGAATTCCAGCTGATGCACCGTGTTGCGGCTTTGGAGCTTCCGATGTGTATGCCGATAAAATTCGGCATTTGCCGCAAAGGTGTGTATTCCCTGCAAAGCTGGATTGACGGGGCGGATTTAGAAGATATTCTGCCCGATTTGTCGGAAGAAGCGCAATACGACTACGGCTTGGAAGCGGGCAGAATTCTGAAAAGGATACACACGCTCCCCGCACCGCAAACACAGGAGCAGTGGGAAAGCCGCTTTAACCGCAAGATGAACAGAAAAATAAAACTGTATTCGGAATGCCCGTTGAAATATGAAAACGGCGATTTGTTCATACAATATATACAGGAGAACCGCGCGTTGATAAAGAACCGTCCGCAGACCTACCAGCACGGAGATTACCACGTTGGCAATATGATGGTCGACTGCGCAGGGCATTTACAGATTATTGACTTCAACCGTCACGATTACGGTGACCCGTGGGAAGAGTTTAATCGTATTGTCTGGGCGGCACAGGCATCGCCGCACTTGGCGAAAGGCATGGTGGACGGCTATTTTGACAGCCGCGTGCCGCAGGACTTTTGGCGGCTTTTGGCACTGTATATATCCAGTAATACGTTAAGCTCCCTACCGTGGGGAATTCCGTTCGGCGCAGAGCAAGTCGGAATCTTTCAAAAACAGGCGCAGGACCTTCTCGCTTGGTATGATAATATGCAAAACGTGATACCCTCGTGGTATCGGTAAGGAGACAATACATATGAAAAGATTAACCGTAAATCCGCACAAGTGCCCGCAGAATCACAGATGTCCTTCCATTGCGGTATGCCCCAAAAGTGCCATCAGCCAAAGTGATATTCACGCACTGCCGCAAATTGATGACAGCCTGTGTATCCGCTGCGGGAAATGTATTCGCTATTGTCCGAAGCAGGCGTTTGAATTTGTGGAATCGGACACATAATTATAACGGACGGCAGAATAAAACCGCGGTCGGATTACCCGGCCGCGGTTTATTTTAGGCTTTAATCGGCTGATTTTTTCAAACGGTTTTTCACCTTCGGCAAAATTAAATCCGTAATGGTTTTGAATACTTTCGGTTCTGTGGCGAAGGATACAAGGAAGAAAAGCGGAACAATGACTGCTGTATACAGCGCGGCGTACAGAACAATGTGGAAATATCCGTTTAAATTCGGGTGCAGGAAAGAGGACGCGAAGACGGTTGCGAACAGCAGCAGCAGATTTACAATCCACCGGCGATAGGTATGCCACGGACTCCGCTTCAGAATTACGCGGTTGGAGTAAATAACCATATCGTTTGTGCGGTACAACAGTGCGCAGACCGTTCCGATAAGCACGCCGTAAATACCGAGATAATGTACGGCGACCAAAGAAACCGCCAAATTGATGAAGGACTCCAGCATGGAGCGCCATTGTGTTTTGCGGAAGTGTCCTGCAAAAGTAATCACTGCGTTTGAGGCAAATCTGACACCGGAAAGCAGGAAGGTCGCAATAAACAGGATCGGCAAATACTTATCAATGTAATTAATATCTTCCACGCCCGCAGTATACAGCCGTAAAAACGGCAGAATGAAAATATAGGCGATGCTGTATAAAGCAAATATCAGCGTGATATTGCACAGCTCGTATGCATCGTGCAGACGGGTATACCGCTCTTTATCCACGTTATATGTCTGCCCGAGGGCAAATTGTATGCTGTTGCCGATGGTTTCCGTAAAGGTGCTGATGACACCGAGAATGGTGCGGTACATTGTGTATACGCTGACTACCTTTAAATCGCAGAACAGGGTCAGAATCAAAACATCCGTATTGTTGAAAATCAAAGTGGAGACTTGGTGAACCAATACAGAATTTTTTTGCGAAATCGCATCGTAGTCCGGTTTTACCTTTAGGTCTATCCATTTATAATGACGCTTGATGTAAATGGCGATATACAGCATCTGCAACAGACTTGTCAGGAAGAACATCGCCTGTACAAAAATGACGTTAAAGCCTGCTGTAATTAACACAATCTTTAAAATGCTGGTGATGACAAAGGTGATTGTAGTCAGATTGGTGACGATATATCCTTTGCCTTCCGCCTGCAAGATCAGACGGTACTTTCCCTGGAAGAAAAAGTTAATGACACCGCCGATGCCGGAAAGGAATACAACGGCGGCAACCGTTACGAAGTCCAACTCGGATTTGACCACAAGCGGATAGCCGAACGAGAGCGCAACAACGGCAAGCAGGTACCACATGCCCGCTTTCTTATAATAGTGGTGGGTTGCTGCCAGAATTTGATTGACGTTCTGCTGCTCTTTTCGGGCAACAGGACCGTACAACGCTTGCAGTGTTGCCGTGCCGACGCCTGCCTCCAGAAGATTGACATAGACAAATGCTTGTGTGACCGAAGACAAAAGCCCGTTGACCTCTGACCCGAAAGAGACAATGAACAGCTTTGGCAGAATCACGCCGAAGGCAATGGTGACGATTTGCCCAAATGCGGAGAACAGGATATTATAGACGCTTTGTTTTTTGTTTGTGGTGTCTGTCATTTTTATGTTCCTTCATGAAATATCAAAATGTTTGTCGTTGGATTTGTATTCGTTTAAATATATGCATTTTACCATGTTTTTGTTTTTTTTGCAACGTTTTACAGCTTTACGCGAACGCCGTGGTTGCACAATGCCTTATCATCTGCCGGAAAAAACCATTTTAACAAATTGTTTACAAATAAATTATTGACAAAAAGGCATCCTAACTGTATAGTATAAATTGTAGTTAGCACTCGATACTAAAGAGTGCTAACAGTGCTAATCTTGGAAAGGCAGGCGGCAGATATGGAGCTTTCGGAACGAAAAAAAAAGCTCTTGGCGGCAATTGTGGAACGGTATATTGCCACGGGTGAGCCTGTCGGTTCGAAATCGCTTGTAGAGTCACTCGGGATGTCAGTCTCCTCGGCAACCGTGCGCAACGAGATGGCGGAGCTGTCAGCCCTCGGGCTTTTGGAGCAACCGCATACGTCCGCAGGGCGTATCCCCTCGGAGTTGGGGTATCGATATTATGTGGACCATCTGATGGGACAATATGAGCTTTCTCCGAACGAAAAACGGCTGATTGAAGCAAAGCTGGCGCCCGCCTCGGGCGATGTGCAAAAGGTGCTGGAGTCCGCGGGCAATATTTTGTCGGAGATGACGCGATGCGCGGCAGTATCTACCACACCGGCTGACGATGCAGCGGTGGTGCGGCGCGTGGAACTGGTGCCTATCGGCACACGTACGGCAATGATTGTGATGCTGACCTCGTCGGGGATTCTCAAAAGCCGTGTCTGCAAGACCTTCGGGGAAATCACCGTGGATATGGCGGAAAGCTTTTACAATATTGTCAATGCGAATTTTATCGGCAAGCCCGCCGCGGCGATGCACATCGCCAAAATTCAGACCTTAGCGGTTTCGCTCGGTGAAAAATCCTTGGATATGACGCCGCTTTTGGTGGCACTCGCAGATGTTGCCGCCATGACCGAACGCACGGAGCTCCTGTTAGAGGGGCAGAGCAATTTGCTCGGCTATAAAGAGTATGCCGAGAACGCTTATGAGCTGATTGAGTTTTTGCGGCACGGCGAAATGCTGGGGCAGATTTTTTCGGGCTATACAAACAGCGGCAAATCTGCACCGCAGGTGTTAATCGGGCAGGAGAACCGATTCCGCGAATTGCAGAATTCCAGTATGGTTTTTGACAATTATGAAATTGCAGGGCATGAAAGCGGTACGCTGGGACTCATCGGTCCGACACGCATGGATTACGCACGGCTCATTCCGAGCCTTCGTTACTTAACAGAAATCGTCGGGAAAATGCTTTCCGATACGGTGGAGGAATAAAGCTATGGCAAAAAAGGAAACGGCAAAAAAACCGGCGGAAGAAACGAAAGAGACTTCTGCACAGGCTGTCGAAGCAGAAGAAGCTTCTGCGGCGGACGAAAGAACCGCCGAATTAGAGAAGGCCCTGCAAGAGGCAAACGACAAGCATTTGCGCACTTTGGCGGAATACGACAATTTCCGCAAGCGCTCCGCACGCGAAAAGGAACAGGCATATACCGACAGCAAAGCATCGGTGCTTACGGAGCTACTGCCTGTTTTGGACAATTTCGAGCGTGCGGCGGGAAATAAGGATGCGGCGCTTGAGGATTACCAAAAGGGCGTGGACATGATTTTTAATCAGTTTACGGAAATTTTTAAAAAGCTCGGTGTAGAGGCGTTCGGCGAAGCAGGAGACAGCTTTGACCCAAACATCCACAGTGCGGTGATGCATACGGAAGAGGAGGGCGCACCCGAAAACAGCGTGACAGACGTATTCTCAAAAGGCTATCGCCTCGGCGAAAGGATTCTCCGCCCCGCTGTTGTAAAAGTTGTAAATTAAGGCTGAAACCCAATAGGGCAGGAACCTGATTTGACATATATCATTTTCTATTTTTGGAGGCTATTATCATGGCAAAAGTAATCGGTATTGACTTAGGTACAACCAATTCCTGCGTAGCGGTTATCGAAGGCGGCGAGCCTGTGGTTATCGCAAATGCAGAAGGCGCAAGAACTACACCGTCCGTAGTCGCTTTTTCGAAGGACGGCGAAAGAATGGTCGGTCAGGTTGCCAAAAGACAGGCAATCACCAATCCCGACCGCACAGTCGCTTCTATTAAGCGCCACATGGGTACGGACTACAAGGTAGCTATCGGCGATAAAAATTACACTCCTCAGGAAATTTCCGCAATGACTCTGCAAAAGCTGAAATCAGATGCAGAGGCTTACCTCGGCTGTAAGGTGACCGAAGCGGTTATCACCGTTCCCGCCTATTTCACCGATGCACAGCGTCAGGCAACGAAGGACGCAGGCAAAATTGCAGGCTTGGATGTCAAACGCATTATCAACGAGCCGACAGCGGCGGCGCTCGCCTACGGTATTGACAAAGAGGATGACCAGAAGGTAATGGTGTACGACCTCGGCGGCGGTACGTTCGATGTTTCCATTATCGAAATGGGCGATGGCGTGCAGGAAGTGCTGGCAACTGCCGGTAACAACCGTTTGGGCGGCGACGATTTCGACCAGCGCGTGATTGACTGGTTGGCGGATGAATTCAAAAAAGAGCAGGGCATTGACCTGCGTTCCGATAAAATGGCGATGCAGCGTTTGAAGGAAGCGGCGGAAAAAGCGAAGATTGAGCTTTCGGGTGTAACCACCTCGCAAATCAGCCTGCCCTTCATCACTGCGGACGCAACCGGTCCGAAACACTTGGAAACCACACTGACCCGCGCGAAATTCAATGAAATGACCGCAGATTTGGTGGAAGCGACCATGGGGCCTGTCCGCCAAGCGCTCAAGGATTCCGGGCTTTCCGCAAGCCAAATCAACAAGGTGCTGATGGTCGGCGGTTCTTCAAGAATTCCTGCCGTGCAGGAAGCCATTAAATCCTTCATGGGTCATGAGCCGTTCAAGGGCATCAATCCCGATGAATGTGTCGCGGTCGGCGCGGCGATTCAGGGCGGCGTGCTCGGCGGTGACGTCGAAGGCATTTTGCTTCTGGACGTAACGCCTCTGTCCCTCGGCATTGAAACCATGGGCGGTGTTTCCACCAAGATTATCGAAAGAAACACAACCATTCCGACGAAGAAGAGCCAAATCTTCTCTACTGCCGCGGACAATCAGACTTCCGTAGAAGTCCATGTTTTACAGGGCGAGCGCGAATTCGCAAAGGATAACAAGACCCTGGGTGTGTTCCACCTCGACGGTATCATGCCCGCACCCCGCGGCGTGCCGCAGATTGAAGTTACCTTTGATATTGATGCAAACGGTATTGTGCATGTTTCCGCAAAAGACCTCGGTACACAGAAGGAGCAGTCCATTTCCATCACTTCTTCGACCAACATGTCGAAGGATGATGTGGAAAAGGCAGTCCGTGAGGCGGAGCAGTATGCAGCAGAGGATAAGAAACGCAAAGAGGGCATCGATACCCGCAACGAAGCAGACCAGATGGTCTATCAGTGTGAAAAAATCCTTAACGAAAACGGTGACAAGCTGCCCGAGAATGACAAAAACGAAATTCAGGGCAAGATTGATGCACTGAAAGAGGCGCTCAAGGGTGACAATTTGGATGACATCAAGGCGAAAAAAGATGCCCTGACTGAGAAATTTAACCAAGTTGCCCAGACGATTTACCAAGCGGCGGCACAGGCACAGCAGCAGGCGAATCCGACGGATGCGGGCGCACAGCCCGGCGGTGCGCAGAACAAGGGCGACGACGGTTATTACGAAGCAGATTACACGGATGTAGAATAATTCGGCAATAAGCTGACTTGTAGGGGCGGCTGTCCTCAGTCGCCCGCCGAAATAAGAACAGATCAGCGGCGATATGTCGTAGGGACGTAGATTCGGAAATGTCGCGAAGCGCGACAAAAGGGTAACGGCGAAGCCGCAACCTCGACGCCCCGCAAGAATCTGATGAAATTGCAGCGGACGGACAGGGATGTCCGTCCCTGCGCGATATACCCGATTTAAGGGAGTACTTACATGGCAGAAAAACGCGATTATTACGAAGTCCTCGGTGTAGATAAGAATGCGACTGAGGATGAAATTAAAAAAGCATACCGCAAAACCGCAAAGCAGTACCATCCCGATTTGCACCCCGGTGACAAAGAAGCCGAGGAAAAATTCAAAGAGGCAAACGAGGCTTACGAGGTGTTGTCCGACGCCGAGAAAAAGGCAAGGTATGACCGATTCGGTCATGCGGGCGTTGACCCGAATTACGGCGCGGGGCAGGGCGGCTACGGCGGCTTTAACGGGCAGGGCTTTGACTTTGACCTCGGAGATATTTTCAGTAATATTTTCGGCGGCGGGTTCGGCGGCGGTGCTTCTAATCCGAATGCACCCCAGCGCGGCAGTGACACGCAGGCGAGTGTGACCATTTCGTTTGAGGAAGCGGCGAAGGGCTGCGAACGCGAGGTGGAATCCAGCCGTATTGAGGTTTGCGACGAATGCCACGGCAGCGGTGCGGCGGCAGGGACCTCTCCGAAAACCTGCCCCGAATGTAACGGTCGCGGGCAGGTCACGACTTCGCAAAGAACACCGTTCGGTATGTTTCAAACACAGAAGGCGTGTTCGCGGTGCGGCGGCAAGGGTACGATTATCGACAATCCCTGTAAAAAATGCCGCGGTGCTGGGCGTGTGCGCAGACCTGCGAAAATCACGGTGAAAATCCCTGCGGGTATTGATGACCGCCAGATTATCAATGCGCGCGGGCAGGGCAATAAAGGCGTAAACGGTGGTCCTGCGGGCGATTTGCGCGTGGCGGTCAATGTACGTCCGCATCCGATTTTTGAACGCGACGGCTACAATGTCTGGGTGGAAATGCATATCAGCTATGCGGCGGCGGCACTCGGCTGTGAATTGCAAGTGCCGACCCTCGACGGAAAGGTGAAATATAACATCCCCGCAGGCACGCAGTCGGGCGATGTGTTTAAACTCAAAGGACGCGGTATTCAAAGTCTCAACAACCGCGGACGCGGCGACCAGTTGGTGCGCGTAGTGGTGGATGTGCCGAGAGAGTTAAACGCAGAGCAAAAACGTCTGCTTATGGAACTGGACAAAGCCCTCGGCAACGAAACCGCACATCTCGGACGCGGTGAAGAAGAGAAAAAAGGCTTTTTCGGTAAAAAGAGAAAATAAAATACTGTAAAAAGAACTGCTTTTGTGTTATGATAGAAATGCAAAGGCAGTTTTTGCATGTAAAGACCTGATTCCCTTCTCTCAGGGGGAAATGTCGCACACAAAGTGTGCAACAGAGAGTAAAACGAGCGTAGAGGCGTGCATTGCGCGCCCGTCCGCCGAAGTCAGATGAAACTTCCCGAAGCGATACAGGGGTCGTTCCCTACACATTCTTTCCATAAACCCTATACAGACTGTAAGGGTGCATATTGCATGTGCGATGTGCGGCATAATACTTTAACATCATTTCCGGGTGACTTATATGTACGGACTTTTAGGTGAAAAATTAGAACACAGCTTTTCCCCGCAGATTCATGCGCGGTTAGGAGATTACGAATACAATTTATTTGAGATTGCGCCCGAGAGGTTGGAATCCTTTTTAAAGGCACGCGAATTTGACGGTCTGAATGTAACCATCCCCTATAAAAAAGCGGTTCTGCCCTATCTTTCGGAAATTTCCGAAAACGCAAAAGCCATCGGCTCGGTGAATACAATTACCGTCTTGCCGAACGGCGGCTTGCGCGGGGAGAACACCGACTATGACGGCTTTTTGTATCTTGTACAGCAAAGCGGTATCGCCGTTGCGGGTAAAAAGGCGTTGGTGTTGGGTTCGGGCGGGGCGTCTTTGCCGATTCTGAAGGTGCTTTCCGACCTCGGTGCACGCGACATTGTCAACATTTCCCGCAGCGGGGAAAACAATTATCAAAATATAGACCGCCATTTTGATGCGGATTTGCTTGTAAACACCACACCCGTCGGCATGTATCCGCACAATTTGGAAACGCCGCTTTCCTTAGACGGTTTTCAAAAGCTTTCGGGTGTTTTGGATATTGTCTACAATCCGCAGAAAACAAAGCTGATTTTAGATGCCGAGCGGCGGGGGATTCCTGCCTGTTCGGGGCTTCCGATGCTTGTTGCACAGGCAAAACGCGCGGCGGAGCTGTTTACAGGTGAGCCGATTGCCAACGGCGTAATCGCGGAAATATACAGAGACTTGGCGCGGCAGATGCAAAATATTGTGCTGGTCGGTATGCCGGGCTGCGGAAAATCCACGCTCGGCAGGCGGATTGCCGCAAAAACCGACAGACAGTTTTTTGATGCAGATGAAGTGTTGGTACGAAAAGCAGGACGCACGATTCCCGAAATTTTTGCGACGGACGGCGAAACAGAGTTTCGACACTTAGAAACACAGGTACTGTCCGATTTGTGCAAACAAAGCGGTGCGGTGATTGCAACGGGCGGCGGTGCGGTCACGCGTCTCGAGAATTTTGATATTCTGCGGCAAAACAGTACGGTTTTATTTATTAACCGCGATATTTCGGTACTGCCGTGTGACGGCCGACCGCTTTCACAGCAAAATAAGCTGTCCGATATGTATGCACAGCGTTTGCCGCTGTACCGCACGGTGTGCGACAGGGAAATTGACGGAAACGGAGACCTTCCGACGGTAGAAAAACGTATTTTGGAGAGAATGTAATGAAAAAGATTTTGATTATCAATGGGCCGAATCTGAATATGCTCGGGATTCGTGAGCCGAATATTTACGGTGCGCAGACTTACGAGACGCTGATTTCGCTGATTCGGGTATGGGCAGAAGAAATGGGCGCCGAGGCCGAGTGCTATCAGTCGAACCACGAAGGCGATATTGTGGACAAAATTCAGGCGGCATACGGCGTGTTTGACGGTATTGTTATCAATCCTGCCGCATATACGCATACAAGCGTTGCTATTTTGGATGCACTCAAGGCCGTGGGAATTCCTGCCGCGGAGGTGCATATTTCCGATGTGAACACGCGCGAGGATTTTCGTAAGCTTTCTTATGCGGGAATGGCATGTGAGGCACATTTTATCGGACTCGGCTTTGACGGCTATAAAAAAGCGATGGAGTATCTTGTAAATAAAAAATAAACGGGGAAAGGGAGACTGAAAATATGTCTGTGCTTTATAAAATGCTCGCCGTTATTTTAGCGGTATTCGTATTTTCACCATCGGGGGAGGTCGCCTCTTACACGCCGCAAACGCCGGAGGAAATGCAATTCAGCTTTACCGTGCTTTCCGACGGGCATATGGAGGGCAACAGTTCGGATAAGCACACACTGTACGGCGAGGGCTTTCGGGATATGGCAAGCGCGGAGGTGCAAAGCCGCGCCTTGGTCATGGTCGGCGACAACACGATGAACGGTCAGGTTTTGGAACAATCGATTGTGTACGGCCTTCTGCGGAAATACAATACAATTGATACGGTGCTCATGGCGGTAGGCAATCACGATATTTGCCCGGGAAAACACAATCAGGGCGATTACAATAAACTGCGGGAACGGTTCATCCGCTTCAACAATACGTTTTTGGAAAATCAAATCGAAGAGCTGTACTACGCGCGGGTAATAGAGGGCTGTTATTTTATTGTGCTCGCGTCCGACAGCGATGCGGGTGTGGCACAGTATATTTCTCCCGAACAGTTCGAATGGCTGGACGGTGTTTTGCAGGAGGCGGAAAAAAGCGAAAAGCCCGTATTTTTGTTCAGCCACTGGCCTCTGAACCACGTATTCTCCCAGGTTTGGCAGGAGGGGCACGTCGGCGAACAAAGCGACGAACTGCTTGCGCTGCTGCGAAAATACGACAACCGCATTTTCTTCTTTACGGGACATTTACATATGGGCATTTATGAAGATGGCTACGGCGTTTCAGAGGAAGGGCAGATTACATATATCAATGTGCCCTCGTTTGGTTCGGAAAATACAGACGGCGATGCCGATATGCAGAATACAGGCATGGGACTGCAAACGGAAGTATATGCAGACGAGGTGGTTGTACGCGTACGGAATTTTGCTGCACACGAATGGACAAAATATGAATATCGATTTGCATATTGAGAAACAAACAGATTTTTGCCCTAAAAATATGAAAAAAACGTGGAAATATGGTCTAAACAACAAATTAGCTATTGCGGATACAGGTATTATTTGATATAATTAAATCCATTTAGTTCGCTTTACACTTTGCACATCGGCAGATGAAAAGGAAGTATTAAATATTATGGACTATAATTCTGTTTCTAAAACCGAGCAGGAAGGCATCAGTATCGAAATCCTGCTCCTGTATATGCAAAAAATTCTGAAGAAATGGTGGATTATTGCACTGTCGGCAGTCGTTTTGGCAATATCCGGCTTTGCTGCCGCAAAACTTATGTATGTACCGCAATATTCCTCTCAAATTACGTTTGTGGCAAGCAACCGAAATTCCGCAATTATTTCCTCCGGGCAAAGCGGTGCGGATTTGAGCGCTTCTATTACCTTGGCAGAAAACTATAAATATATTTTTACCACGTCGGAGCTTTGCACCAAAATTGCCAATAACTGCGGGTTTAAGGATATTTCCGCGGCGGATATCAAAAGCTTTATTGCCGTAGAAGCAATTGAGAATACTACAATTGTGAAATTGACGGTCACCACGCCGAATGCGGAGCTTTCCAAAGGCATTGCCGATGCATATATGCGCTTTTATGAGGACGCTGTTAACAATGCATTCCCCAGCACGAAGTTAAATATGATTGACCCGCCGTTGCAGGCATCTGCTCCGAATGCCAACAATAATGTAATACTGTATACGTTGATTGGGTTCTTTGCCGGTGCGCTTTTGGCGGTGCTGGTAATGATTGTTGCAATTATTATGAAGGACGCGGTTTTGGTTTCCGATGACATTCGAAACAAGCTGGGGCTGAAGATTATCGGTAACGTAACCCATGTATCGGTTAAAAATAAAAAAGGCGAAAAGAGCAGTATTTTGCTGACAGACCGTCGCTCAGGCTTTACGTTTATTGAGTCGTTTAAGCTGATTCGCACAAAGCTCAATCATATGCTGTTCCGCAAGGGGCAAAAAGCACTTGTGGTTACAAGCACCCTTGAAAATGAAGGTAAGACGACCACTGCAATCAATATTGCGCTGGCGCTCGCGAAAAGCGGAAAAGAGGTTCTGCTGATTGACGGCGATTTGCGAAAGCCTGCTGTGGCAAAGGCGCTGAGCATTAACGCGGCAGACGATACGGGTATTCTCGGTGTTGTGAACGGCAGTAAGTCTCTGGCCGATTCTATTAAATACTCCGAAAAATACAATTTGTACCTGTTACTCAGCGGTAAGGGAATTCCTGACCCGTCTGAGTTGCTGTCTACGGCGCAAATGGATGAAATCATTACTGCAGCGAAGAATGAATTTGATTATGTTGTGATTGACACTGCACCCTGCGGTGTTGTGGCGGATGCCTCTATTTTGGCAGGCTTTTCCGATGCGATTGTGATGGTTATCCGTCAGGGCTGCGCACCGATGCGCCGCATTAAGCGCGCGATGGAAAATCTGGACAATTCGGGTACGGAGATTATCGGCTGTATTTATAATGACGTAAAATCCGATGCTGTCGGACACGGCATAAGGTCAAAGTACGGTTATGGATACGGTTATGGCTACGGCAATGAAAAGTTCAATAAGCATAACAGCTGAGAATATATTTTTTGTATACCGTTTCCCCGTATATTTATTTCAAAAGAGAAAAGAACCGCGGCAGGATTTGCTGCGGTTCTTTTTCATCGGTTTGTTTTTTTCTATGCTTTGCAGTCATATCGTATATGTATGGGCAGTGTGCTGTAAATTATGCAGAATTGCAATGAAAACACGTAATATATGTGTGATTTTATAAACAAAAGTGTCGTTTTTTTAGAAAAAGTACACAATTTCCGAAAAAGGGAAACTGTGTGGTTGACTTTCCGAATAAGTCTCTTTATAATTAATTTGATTCGTTTTTTTGGAATCTTTTTACAGCCTTCCGGAGGATAGTATGAAATTTACGGATTTATTGGGCTTATTCGGCGGCATTGCGCTGTTTCTTTACGGCATGCAAATGATGAGCAGCGGTTTGGAAGCGGCGGCAGGCAATCGCATGAAGCGTATTTTGGAACGATTGACGGCAAACCGATTTTTAGGTGTGCTCGTGGGCGCAGGTATTACCGCAGTGATTCAGTCTTCGGCGGCTACAACGATGATGGTGGTCGGTTTTGTAAATTCAGGCATGATGACCCTGAAGCAGGCAGTCGGTATTATCATGGGCGCCAATATCGGTACAACCATTACGGGACAGCTCGTGGCGCTGGATGTCGGCGCGCTGGCACCGATTTTTGCGTTCGTCGGCGTGATTTTGATTGTATTTTTGAAAAAGCCGACTGTGCACCATTACGGGCAGATTATTGCAGGTCTGGGGATTCTGTTTATCGGTCTCAATATGATGAGCAGTTCCATGGCGCCTTTACAGCATTCCGAGACCTTTGTGCACCTGCTGTCTACTTTCCAAAATCCGCTGGTCGGCATTTTGGCGGGCATGGTTTTTACTGCGGTGGTGCAGTCCTCGTCGGCGACGGTCGGTGTTTTGCAGGCACTTGCCGTCAGCGACGTTATCGGATTGCCAAGTGCGGTGTATGTGTTGTTCGGGCAAAATATCGGGACTTGTGTAACAGCTTTGCTCGCATCTGCGGGTGCCAGCCGCAATGCGAAACGCGCAACGCTGATTCATTTGTTCTTTAACGTTATCGGTACGGTTCTTTTTACGGGGATTTGTATGACCACGCCGCTGGCATCCTTTGTGGAATCCTGGACGCCTGGCAATCCCGCGGCACAGATTGCGAATATGCACACATTGTTTAATGTAGCGACCACACTGGTCTTGTTCCCGTTCGGAAATCTGATGGCGAGTCTTACAAAGAAAATTCTGCCTGACAAAGCGCAGGATGAAGATAAGACGCCGCACCTTTTGTATTTACAGCCGATGGATACGACCCGCGAACTCTCTATCGGACTTTCGGCAATCGCGTTAAACGGTGTACGCCGTGAGTTGGAGCGTATGGCAGATATGACGCGTGAAAATGTGGACCGCAGTTTTCTGGCAGTTTTGGACGGCAATAAAAAGCGTTTGCCCGATGTGGCAGAGCGTGAGGAATACATAGACTATCTGAATAAAGAAATTTCCCGCTATATTTCGGATATGATTGCCTATGAGGTGAATGAATCCGACTCCGTGCAAATCAGTGCGTTCTTTAAAATTGCGGGCAATCTGGAACGTATCGGTGACCATGCCATGAATATTTGTGAGTACACCAAAATGATGGAAGACAACCGTATGCACTTTTCGGAAACCGCGCAGGAGGAAATCCGTGAAATGCGCCGTGTGGGCAGTTATGCGCTGTCGCTGATTCATCATTTAGACCGTATTGACGATTCCCGTTTTGCAAAAATCGCCGCTGTGGAACAGCAAATTGACGATATGGTGGATTTGTACCGTAAAAATCAGATTCGCCGTATGCACAAAGGCAGCTGCTCCGACCAGGCGTGCGTGATTTATTCCGAACTGCTGACGGACTTTGAGCGTATCGGTGACCATATTCTCAATATCGGCGAGGCAATTTCAACTGTGCACCCGATGAAGAGTATTTAATTTTCAACGTAGTATAAAAATAACTGCCCCTCTGCGTTTCCGCAGAAGGGCAGTTGCCTTTTGGGTCGCAAAATTTTCGAGCGCAGAATTTTTGACTCTGCACGTCCATAAAACGCAGTCAATCCTTTCGGATGGACGAGGATTTTAACAATGCAGAGGCGGAAAGACTGCCGCGAAAATCGTATTCGTACGCATGTGCTACGGTTAACCATAGCACATGTGCAAAAGAACAAATTTGTTTTGCGGCATGTGAGATTCTTCGCCTGTGGCTCAGTTTTGCAGACCGTAGGGGCGAATGTGTGTCAAGCGTACGATAGTATACATTGTGCGCTGGCGGAAATCAGATGATATTTTTTCGGAATGACATTTAAGGTCATTTTTTATTTGCGGGTATTTTCATTTGCCCAAAGAACTTTTTCGGCACGGCATGAAGAAATTTCCGTATTTTATAAATTTCTTGCAACACTTTTCGCTTTATGATAGTCTGTTTATATGAAAGGGATTTTGAAAAGTAAAGGGGGAATGGCCGTGGAGTACACTGCCGCCGCACTTTTGAAACAGGCAAAGGACGGAAACGCCTCGGCTTTCAGCGCGTTGTATGCGCGGTACGCCGAGGAGGCATACCGCTATGCCCGCGCGATTTTAAAGGATGCACATGCCGCAGAGGACGCAGTGCAGGAGACCTGCATTAAGGTGTATCAAAATGTTCGGAATATTCGGAATCCCGATGCTTTTAAAGCCTATTTTTTCAAAACCCTTTCCAATACGGCAAAAACCATGCTGCGCCGCAGTGCGCTGTGTGCAGTCGGTACGGAACTCTCTGAGGACTGCCCCGCGTCTGAAAATACGGCGCAAACAGCGGAACTGCGCACGGACCTCGCTGCCGCTTTGGACACACTTTCCGAAGAGGAACGGCAGATTGTATTGCTGTCGGCAGTGGCCGGGCTTTGTTCCAAGGAAATCGCTGATGCGGTGGGGATGACGGCGGGGGCCGTGCGTTCCAAGCTTTCAAGATCCCTTCAAAAGCTTCGTACATATCTTTCCTGAAAGGAGTTGCCAGTGATGAAAAAGCATGAAAACTATGATGAGATTTATAAAAATATACAGGCGGAAACCGATTTTTTACTGCCGGAGAAGCTTTCCCCCGACAGTATTGCAAAAACACTGGAATCGGTGCAGATACAGCCGAAAAAACGGCGTACCGCGCGCTATGTTTCTTTAGCGGCAGCTTTGGCGGTTATTACCCTTGCGGGGATTGTCGGATTTCGGCTGACAAACGCACCGCAGACAGGCGGTGTTGTGTCTGCGCCGAATTTACCGCAAAGTGTACAGCTGACGGAAGAGCATGAGGACGAATATCTGCGCACAGCAAGCTATGAAGAAATTGAAACCTTCTTTTTAGACAAGCAAAAGACATATAAAACCAAAAGTTATACCGATGATATGGCAAGGCTGAACGGCGGTACGGGTTTATTCGACAAAAAAGCAACGGCTGCGGAGCGTCCCGAGTCGGCATTCGGCGGTGCGTCTGCAAGTAATGTGAACGGGAGTGCGGTTGACTCCGCCCCCACAGCCGAAAGCGCCCACGGGGAAACCAACACACAGGTGGAGGGTATTGATGAAGCGGATATCCTGAAAAATGACGGGCATTATTTGTATATTGTGCCTGCACGGCAAAATGCTGTGGAAATTATAGACATCCGCGACCCGAAAAACATGCATATCGCTGCGCGGATAGACTGTAAATCCGAGCTCGATAACCGCAGTATACGGGAGCTATATCTCTGCGGTGACACGCTGGTGCTTTTATATGATGTATATGCATCTGAAGAGAACGGCGGACAAAAACTGTATGATGCCTGTTACGCCTATGCCCCCGAGAATTTGAAAACCTTGGCGGAAATTTATGATGTTTCCGACCGCACCGCACCGCGTTTGCGCTTTGACTATGCGGTGGACGGGGGGCAGATTTCTTCCCGCATGGACGGCAGTAATCTGCTGATGATTACCTCTTACAGTGTGCCGATTTATAAAGACGAGAGCGACCTCAAGAATGCCTGTGTGCCCTGTACCTATCAGGACGGGGAAAAGATGCGGTTCCCCGCAGAACAGGTACGCATTGTGTCCGGTTCGGACAGCACTGCGTATTTGACCGTCAGCCGTCTGGATACACAGGCGGACAAAGCATCGGCACAGACAAAAGCCGTGCTCGGCGGCGGCAGTGAGATTTACTGTGACAGTGAAAATCTGCTGGTCGCGCAGATGGATTATACCGTTTCACAAAAAGAAGGGGATATAGCAGAGAGTCGGGCATTCGCGCCCATGGAGACCTGTACACGGCTGTATGCGTTCCGCTTGCAGGACGGTATTGCCTACACGGGCTCAGCACAGGTGAAGGGGACAACGCTCAATCAGTTTTCTATGGACAGCTTCGGTGGGTATTACCGTATTGCAACCACGGCAAGCAGCGGCAGCCTTGTGACGGTGCTGAATCAAGATTTAGAGCCTGTCGGCGAGCTGAGCGGCATTGCAAAGGGAGAAACCATTTACGCGGCGCGGTTTATGGGTGACTCGGCGTATCTGGTAACGTTCCGCCAAACCGACCCACTGTTTATCATTGACCTTTCCAACCCTTCCGCACCGAAGGTGACGGGGGAGCTGAAAATTCCCGGATTTTCAAATTATCTGCATCCGTATTCTGAAAATTTGCTTATCGGTATCGGGCAGGACGGTACTGCCGCAGGTGCAGGCAATCAATTGAAAATTTCTTTGTTTGATGTCAGCGACAAGCAAAATCCGCAGGAAATTTCCAAAGCGGTTTACAGCGGCGGTTCTGCCTCCGTGAGTACGGCGCAGAATACGCACAAGGCGTTTCTGTCCGTGCGTGAAAGCGGTGAGTTTTCCATTCCCGTACAGGAATATTCCTATGGCAATTCGCAAACAAACTGCTACGCGAGCATGCTCACAGTGCAGGACGGTAAGCTGTGCGTCACGGGGACATACACGCCGAAGAACGGCGGTGCCGAAATCGAGCGCGTGACCTATGCGGACGGTACGGTGTTTACCCTTTCAGCCAACGCACTGACCGCATTTGATAAAGTCACAGGCGAAGTTTTATCGGAATTGATTTATAACAATGCAGGAAATGTTGTGATAAAATGAAAAACTTGGTATATAAATCCGCCGTCTTCGGCGGTGTGATGATAATTTCCTGGCTGCTTTTGAGTTTCTATTTTTTCCCAATCAAAGCAGGACCTGAAAATTATCAAAGCTTTTATGACTTTTTTGCTGATGCCGTGCGGCATATTGCAGCAATCAAAATGCTGATTTCCTTACTTTTCTCCGTGTTTGCGCTGTTTGTGGCGGAACTGCGCGCAGAAAAAAAGAAACGCCGGAAACCGTCTGCCGATACAGCGGAATAAAACAGAGAAAAGCTGAAAATGGAAAGAGGGCACCGACTCGGCGCCCTCTTTCTTACGCGATTTTTTGCATCAGTTTGTTATATTTTTTGAAAACGGATTTGAAAATCTTTTGGCTGTTTTGATTGACATATACCAAAACAACACTGCTTTGCGTTTTTTTGGTTTCTTTGCAGATGCGGTTTTTTACACGTGCGAATACGGCATTGCTCGGCTGAAAAGCTGCCACCGCCTGTTGTAATAAATTTTCGGGTTCAAACATCGGTAACGCCCTCTTTCTCCAAATTGATTTTAAAGCTTTGCTTTGCTTTTTGCAGGCGCGTGCGCACGGCGGACGCGCTGATTTTTAAAAATTCGCCGATTTCTTCGCTCGTAAAGCCGAAGCTTTTGAGCGTCAGCAATTCACGGTCGGCGGCGGGCAGGCGTGTGAGTGCACGCTGTATACTCAGCTGTGCGCCGTCAGGTGCGATTGCCGTATCCTGCACCGAAACCATCTGCTCGGCGGCAGTTTGGGCTTTTTCACCCGCATATTTCTGCCGTAGAAAATCGTTTTTCAGATTTACCGCACAGCGAAACACCCACGCACGCCAGTTGTCGGGGATTCTGCTGCTGTCTACCGCTTTCCAGACGCGCAAAAATGTTTCCTGTGCCAAATCTTCGGCGGTCTCGGCACCGAAACAGACATTAAAATATGCAAATACATCGCGGAACAGTTCCGCATATACGCGGTCAAACGCCGCATCTTTTTCCCCCGTACTCATCGGCGTCGAATGGAGCCGACATCGCGCGCAAGCAGCTGCACGAGGTCAAAGGTCTCTTTTGTGGCGCGCACCGTCCCGATGTCCCGCATTAGCAACACCTTTTCCTTTAGCAACTCGGCAGAAACCTTTTTGTCAATGCGCACAGTGCCGATGTCCTGCAAGACCAATTTTCCCGAAACGGCGTGCAAAAGGGTGGGGGTTAAATAGAGCTCACCCAAATCCTGCTTAAACAGGATTCTGCCGTTGTTTTCCGCATACAGAATGTCTTCCGCCTCCAAAACGATTTTGCTTGCGGTCACATTCGGATGCGCGATAATTGTATCGGAAATGACCTTGCCGTGCGCGGTCGGCGGTACGGACGGCACGATTGCCAAATTCGGCGCATAATATTTATTTTCACCGTCGGAAGTAAAGCTTTCGGCGTGCAGCACCGCGTTGTTAGACAGAATTTCCGTATTTTGAAAATCAAACGGAAGAGCTTTGCCGTTCACATTTAACAGCTCCACATTATTGCTGCTTTTGTCGTAGACCACTTTGCCGTTGACAATCAAGGATATATGCTTTTCGGGCGAAATCGGCAAAATCCGCGCTTTGCCGTTGACCACGTAAATATTTTCGCCGTCGAACACATTTGCGTTGCTCAAGGTCACATCGCCCTGGTATATATTGATTTTGGCGTCTTCGTCGCAATAAATCGTGGTTGCAACATTGAGCATTTCTACCTTGGCAAATGCCGCGCGGGTTTCCGTATCGGAATTCTTCGGCAAAATTACCAGTGCCGCATTTTGAATGGATTCGATTTCGCCGACCGCTTCCACGGAATTGTATCCGCGTAGGTCACAGATTGCAACATTTTTAAATTTCAATCGGAAAACTCCTTTTTTATTGCAGGGCGGATAAACCGTTCCCACTCTGCGTATAGCTTCACTTCGTACCGTGTGAGATTCTTTGCTGTCGCTCAGAATGACACACTTGTGCATCTCGACGGCTCGCGAAAATCTGTTGGAATTTTGCGGAACGCATCATCAGTTGTTCCCTACACATATATCAAATTTACATTGTGCTGTGGGAGATTGTTCGGCTTTGCCTCAAAATGACAGAGCAGCTTTTTATATTTTCTATAAAGAAAGACGCAGAAAGTGTTGTTACTGTCTGCGTCTTTCTTTGTATTTTTAGATTATTTATAAAAACCGTAAAGCGCAGAGGTATCCGTTGCGGTGTTGTCCGCATACCAGGAATTCTTGATTTGTGCCACAACCACATCCGTTTCGGTAACGGTTTTGCCGTCCTCTGTGGAAACGGTTACCGTATAGCATTTTACTGCGCTGATGTCGTCCGCCTGCACACCGTAGGTCGTAAGCTTTTCGGTAGGCAGAGCCGCCTTGTAAGCCGCCAAATCCATATTCTTTTCCGTTTTTACGGCAGTCGTAAATTTATAATCCTCGCCATATGCTTTTTGGTATGCACCAATGGACTTAAAGCTCGTCTGGTTGCCTGTGTTTTTATCGAATTCGTCTTCTGTACCCGTCAAAGACTGTCCGTATTTCAGAACGTTGCCCTCAAGTGCGGTGAACATGATTTCGTCCGTCATGTAATCATCGCCGAACACTTCTTTACGAACCTCAACAAGCTTTGCAAAGTATTTCGTAAAAATTGTGTCGTAATCGTCCCAGCCGTCTGTGACTAATTTGACATAATAATCATACATCGTATCAATGACCTGACCCTGTAAAGAGCCGTCATCATTTTTCGATTTTTCGCCCATATAGGATTCGTCGTTAAAGCCCTTATAGCCGCAATCCTTAATATCATCACCCGGCTTGTAGGCGGTATCGCGGTAAATCACGGGATTCATATAGTAGGTGCGAATGAAATCACCGTATTTTTGGCTTTTGCTGATGAGCGCGTTTTTATAGGCGTTATAGCCGTCGCCCGTTTGCACAACGGTATCCACATAATTGCGCGCAACCTCTTCGGGGTGATACGCCGTGTATTTTGTTTTAAAAGTAAATACCGTAATCAGCACAAGCGCGGCGAGAACGGCAAAAAATGCGGCAGCGGCATACAGTTTCAAATTAAAGCCCTTTTCTTTTTTGTCCATGTTCCGTTCCCTCCTTATGCGTTTTCTGCATCGGCAGACGCAGAGAGATTTGCCGCCGCGCGGCGTTCCTCGAGCGCCTTGGTAATCATTTCTTTCTTTTCGCCGACCATATCATAGAACAAAATCGGTACGCCCTGTAAGATGACGAATACAGCGGGAATGATGGTGTAAATCATCAACAGCTTATTGAGAGTCGCATCGGTCTGCGCGGCATAGGCGATGTTGGCGTCGGTCGAAACCATATAGCCAGACCAAGTGTATAAAAGCCAAGGCCCTAAGCCCTTTGTAAAGGCGGAAGCAACCTTAGAGAACAGCCCGTAGCCCGCATAGGCAAGCCCGTCCTGGCGTTTACCCGTTTTATACTCGATTTCATCCACGCAGTCCGCAATCATGATGTTCGGCGTTACGTTGGTGTTACCGTGCTGGAGACCGCAGAAGAAGTTGAGAATCAGGAACGGAATGATCAAGCCGTCGTTAAAGCCGATACCGCGCGACACAAGGAACAAAATGCCCATAGAGGATGCACCGTATACGCAGAACAGGATAAATGTCTGCTTCGTGGAAAATTTCTTTAACACAAGGTTGACAAGCAGTGTGCCGACCGCTGTGCCGATGCCCATCGGCAAAAGCAGCGCCAACTTTAAATCCTTGGAGCCGAGCAAATAAATCGCTATGTACAAGGAAACCGTACCGTATACACCGCGCCCGAAGCCGCAAAGCTTCGTAAGCGATACCATCAGCAGGTTTTTATAAGTAAACACGACCCTAATCGCGTCTTTCAAATTGACCTTTTCCTGTGTGTAAGGCACGTTTTCTTTGTTGTTGGTAAAGAAAATCATGGTGAACAAAATGAGACCCAGTGCGCAAACGGCGGTGGAAATGACCAAATCTAAGCCTCTGCCCTCGGCGTTTCTGTACTGCTGTTCGCCCATCACCGCTTTCATAACCAGACCGACAACCAGAACAACCACCATGCCGCCCGACTGCCCGACGGAGCGCAGAAAAGAAGCAATGGAGATTGCGCTGGAACGCTCTGACGGATTGGGTGAGCACAGCGAGCCGAAGCAGTTTGCAGGGCTTTCCACTGCGCAGCTGAATGCGGTGTAGAGGGAATAAATCACAAACATCCAAATAATTGCCGCTGTTTGGCTGTTGGTGTTCGGTGCCACAAACACAAGCATGGCAACGATTGCCAGCGGCACAACGCCGAACCCGACCCACGGTTTCACCTTGCCGAATTTGGTGCGCGTGTTATCGACCAGATATCCAATAACCAATTCGCAGACGGCACCGACAATACCTGCAACCAAGAACACCAGCGAAATCATATTCGCCATAACGTCCGAATCAAAGCCCTTGCCCTTAAACGCAAAGTCCGCAAAGAACGTTGCAGTGTAGTCGGGCATCCAGCCTGTCATCAGCGCAACGCCGAACAGACCGATGCCGAAAGTCCATATTTCGGACTTTTTCATGTATTTTTTCATCTAAAGTCCCCTTTTCTTCGAACGCAGGTTCGAAAGTGTAATAAAATGAAGAAGAAAAAGAGCGCTCGAAACGCTCTTTTCCAGCTAAAGATGACCAATACGACCATCTTAACATCAACAAATATTATATGCCATGCGTCAAAAATGTACAATTCACATTTTCCACAAAATTCAGAAGCAAATTATGTCACATTCGTGAACCCGAATATTATATGTCTGCAAGCACCTGCATATAGCTTTGTTCATCCGGCAGGATAACGTTTAGTGCCGCAGGCAAAATACGGAAGGTGCTTTCCGTCACATATTCGCACTCGCCGTCTACATTGACCGCCGCAGGATTTTTCGAAAGAATTTGCAGTTTTTCACCGCGGACAAATTCGGTGAAATTCCAGGATAGATGTTCGCCGCGCTTATATTTTCCGACAAGTCCTGCCAATTTCAGCCTGCCGACTGTCTTGCGCACCAAAATAAAATCAAGCTTTCCGTCGTCGGGCACAGCCTTCGGCGCACCCTTGTAGCCACCGCCGTACCAGCGGGAATTTGCACAGAGTGCAAACAGCATTTTGCCCTCTACAATCTTTTTGTCATCAATAATAATTTTGAATTCGCTGTTCAGACGGCGAAACAGACAATAGAACAGGGACATGGTGTAGGCAAATTCGCCACCTACGCCGGGCAGTTTTTTAAAGTACGCCTGCTTGGCGCAGACCTCTGCGTCCAAACCCATGGAGCACTGGTTAATCGCCACATGTCCGCCCGCGTCAATTAAATCAAATTTGCGCGTTTGTGCATGCACCTGCGCACCGATGTCCAAAAGCTTATCACTTTTGCCGAAAATGCGGGCGAAATCGTTACCGGAGCCGAGCGGCAGAATGCCGACGGACACATTCGGGTATTTATAAGCACCGTTAACCACCTCATAAAGGGTGCCGTCGCCGCCGCAGGCATAAAATCGCACAGGCTCGCCCGTTTTTGCTACGCTTTCCACATAAGCCGTGCCGTCTCCCTGTGCCTTTGTGGTATATATTTCAAAGGGAATCTCGGGATGCATCTGGAAATACGCTTCAATTTGCGGAACAATCTGCGTTGCTGCCTTTCCTTTGCCCGCCGCGGGATTTACAATAAAAATATGCTTCATTGTGCTCACCTGATTTTGCTTGAATTATTTAAAATACATATATAACTGACATGGAATCATACCGTTGTAAAGCTTCCTGCGTTTGTCGGCCTTGCGCCCGAACAGCGTTTCGAATTCCGCCTCAGGGCTGATAATGCTGTAACTGAACCCATGCCGCCGGGCAAACACCTTGCCCATTTCCTGCACCAGCCGTGCCGCCGCCTGCGTCGTTTGCAAGCGTTCGCCGTAGGGTGGGTTGGTTACCAGTGTGCCGCGCTCGGTGTTCGGCTTGAATCGGCACACGTCACCGTACTCCAACACAATTGAATCGGATACGCCCGCACGCAGAGCATTTTCCCGCGCGATTTTCAACGCTTCACGGTCAATATCCGACCCGTAAGCCGTAAAGTCGGGTGCGTCCCGTTTTGCCGCGCGTGCACGCTCCCGCTCGGTTTCCCACACTTCGGCAGGCATCCAAAAGAATCGCTCTGCCGCAAAATGACGGCGCAGTCCGGGTGCGATGTTTAACGCGAGCATCGCGCCTTCAATCAAAATGGTTCCCGAACCGCACATCGGGTCGTACAGCGTATGGTACGGACGCAAGTGCGAAAGTGCGCAAAGTGCTGCCGCTAAGGTTTCCCGCATCGGCGCATCGTTCGCCGTCGGGCGGTACCCGCGCTTATGCAGCGGTACCCCCGTAGTATCTATACAAATACAGACTTCGTTTTTCAAAATAGAAAAATCAATTCGCGTCCGCGCACCTGTTTCCTCGAACCAATCCTTATGATATACCGTTTTCAGCCGTTCCACCGCCGCTTTTTTTATGATTGCCTGGCAGTCGCTTACGCTGTGCAAATCGGATTTCAGGCTGTAGCCCTTGACGGGAAATTCGTCATATTCGCCGATGACTGTTTCCAACGGCAGTTTTTTCACACCCTGAAACAGTTCTTCAAAGGTGTGTGCCGTAAACCGACCAAGTACCAGGAGGATTCGTTCCGAAAAACGAGAACAGATATTTGCGCGTGCCAAAAGCGACTCGTCACCCGAAAAAAATACGCGTCCGTTTTCCGCGGAAACATCCGCAGCGCCCATATCACGCAGTTCCTGTGCCACAAGGCTCTCCAAGCCGAACAGGCACGGTGCTGAAAAATTCAAATGCATGTGTTTTACCGTTCCTAACTATTTATCAAAACAAGTATATCTGTATTTGAACCAAAAATCAACCTTTTTGTTGGTTTTCCTGTTCGTTTGTTATATTTTCGCTTGTCCCCGCCATATAAAAACAAGGCGTTTCCGCACGCCGGACCGTGTTTTTTCACAAAATCCGTGTTGTTCTGTTTGGAATTCCATTCGATTTGACAAATGCAGTGAAACATGCTATCATAATTTGCAGTTATATTTTTTACCGCTCAGGTAGCAACTGCCGTAAAAGAGGGCGAGCCTCTGTTTACGGTTTTTTTATGTGTAAAATACCATATAAAATGCGGATCGAAGAAAGAGGAGAACAACATGAAACAGGATGTATTGATTATCGGTGCAGGCCCGTCGGGGATTTTCACCGCACTGGAGATGCTCAAAAACGGCTCAAAAAAAACCATCACCATTGTGGAAAAAGGGCTTCCCGTTGAAAAACGGCACTGTCCGAAAGCCCAGACGGGACATTGTGTCAACTGCAAGCCCGACTGCAACATCACCACGGGTTTTTCGGGCGCGGGTGCGTTTTCGGACGGCAAGCTGTCGCTTTGCTATGAGGTCGGCGGCAATCTGCCCGATTTGATTGGCGCGGATTTTGCGCAGAAAATGATTGAATATACCGACAAAATTTATCTCGACTTCGGTGCAGACCCGCATGTAGAAGGTGTGGAGCATCCCGAAGAGGTCAAGCAGATTCGTTTGCGTGCGATTCAGGCGGGGCTGAAGCTGGTGGACTGCCCGATTCGCCATCTCGGCACGGAAATGGCACAGCAACTGTACGGCAAGATAGAAAAATACTTACTGGATAACGGTGTAACTATTCATTTTCACACGGAATGCGTAGATTTACTGATTGAAAACGGCGAAGCGAAAGGCGCGGTTGTAAAACCCTGCGGTACGGAAGAATTGCGCACGGAATATGCGGACAAGATAATTATTGCTACGGGGCGCAAGGGGGCGGACTGGCTTGAGGAAATGTGCCGTAAGCACGGCATCGACCATTTACCGGGGACGGTGGATATCGGCGTGCGCGTTGAGGTGCGCAACGAGGTGATGGATAAGGTCAACAAGGTATTATATGAATCAAAATTGATTGGATATCCCGAACCGTTTGCCAACAAAGTGCGTACTTTCTGCCAAAATCCCGGCGGCTTTGTCAGTCAGGAAAACTATGACAATAATTCCCTTGCGGTTGTAAACGGACACAGCTACAAGAACACCAAGAGTGACAACACCAATCTGGCAATTCTGTGCAGTCACAATTTCCGTGCGCCGTTTGACGAGCCGATTCCGTATGCGAAAAAGGTCGGCGAGCTGGTCAACATGTTGGCGGACGGGCACATTCTCGTCCAGCGGTACGGCGATATTTTGGCGGGTAAGCGCACATGGCCGCAGGAACTGGCACGCAGTAACGTGCGCCCGACCCTGCCCGATGCCGTCGCAGGCGATCTCACAGCGGCAATGCCCTACCGCACGCTGATGAACATTATCAAATTCATTGAAGCAGTCGATAAGGTTGTGCCGGGCTTTGCCAGCGGCGAAACGCTTCTGTACGGTCCCGAAATCAAGTTCTATTCCAATCGCGTCAAAATGGACGAAAAATTCAACACCAATATAAAAGGATTGCACTGCCTCGGTGATTCCAGCGGCTGGACGCACGGTCTGATGATGTCCAGCGTGATGGGTGTTTTGATGGGCAGAGAGCTGGAAAAGTAAGGAAGAACGGTTATGTTGCAAAAGCTATCTCCCGCACAAAAATTAACGCTTTCCCCAACGGAATGGGAACTGACCTTTGCGGATGATTTTGAGTTTTTGGATTTGACAAAATGGAAATACAATACCGCCGTTGATGCGAAGCATCCCGAAAAAAACGGCATCCGCAACGCGGCGTTCAACGTCAGTGACCCCGATGTGGTGTTTGTAAAAGACGGCAAACTGCACATTCGTACACTATGGAAAAACGGCAGTCGCGGCGAGGGATGGTATACGGCGATGCTCGAAACGAGTCACGTGCATCCCGAATATGAAACACGCGCGGATTATGTCGGCTTTTCGCAGACCGAGGGTTATTTTGAAGTCCGTTGCAAGCCTGCGAAAGCCGTCGGTATTTGGTCGGCATTTTGGTTGATGCCCGATAATAATATCGCATTTTCCGATGACGATGTGCAGTGGAGCGGTGCGGACGGCGTGGAAATTGATGTGATGGAATCGCCGCACGCATTTCATCTGCTCGAGAAAGCCAAAAATCAAAATATCCACGTCATTCACGCGGACGGCTACGACGAACGGCTGAAATCCGTTTCGTCGCCTGCCTATCACGTGCCGAATATGTATACGGAATTTCACACCTACGGTCTGTTGTGGGAGAAGGACAAGTATACCTTTTTTGTCGACGGCTGTAAAACATGGGAAACCGCGCATACATATAAAGGGCGGGAAATGGGCGTCTGTAAGGTTCCCGAATATCTGCTTTTGTCCACGGAGGTGGCGGGCAGCATTGAAAACGGTATGTATCTTCCCGGGCTTGTACGCAACAAGAAAACGGGAAAACTCGAAAAATTTTGGTGCGGCAGCCCAGAAAAGAACGACAAAACCAAAGTATATGATTTTGTGGTGGATTACGTACGGTGTTACCGAAAGAAAACGGACGCATAAAATCCGCGCTCGCCCGAGTGAAGCGCAATTTTGCACAAAGCCAACGGTAACGAAACTTTTCGGAACGACACGGAGGTCGTTCCCTATGCATTAACCCAATGGTTGCGCGCCATCTCGTAGGGGACGTGCAATGTGTCAAGAGTATGTATAGTATACAATCCTGTGCCCACGGAATGGGCAATACCCATTCTTTACGCGTGTAACAAATTTATTTCGTACAATGTGAGATTCTTCGCTCCGCTCGGAATGACAATTTGGTGCGTTTTATTTATTTAAATTTTTACAAGGATTTTCAATATGCAACAAGACTTTTTTACCGACATCTGCAAAACGCTGTCCCTGGGTGAACTGCAAACCCCTGTGACCGCTGTTTCGGGTGGATATATGCATAAAATGTACAAAATGGAAACCGCGCAGGGTACGAATCCTGCTGCTTACGCTATCGCCGCTTGAAAGCTTTTTTGCGGGGCTATCAATCGATATGCGGTGTGTTTCAAGCGGATTGGGAACTGCTGTACGACAGCAATATCGGCAGTCTTTTATGGTTAGAATATAATCTGAAGCGCGCTTTAAAAATCGAATGTACAAACGAAGCGGAACAAGCACTCGGCATCGGACAGGTGAAGGAAACCTTACAGCACATCCGTTACTATCAAAAAATTCGGGAACCGCTGTTGCGACACTTGAATTCTTCGTTTTAATGCATTTTTTCTTTTATATTCCTTTCCAATAAAATCCTTGACAAATCCGTCGGCTTCGGTATATAATACATAGGCTGATTCGGTATGCACGGATTGCGGCGCAGACCTGATTTTTTATATCGGGTGTTCACCTAACCGTTTTCTGTGCTGCGCGAGTTAAATTTAAAAAGAGGTGAAAAACAATGACCAAAGAAGAAAAACAGGCTATCATGGCGGAATACGCTACACACGAAGGCGACACCGGCTCGCCCGAAGTACAGGTCGCAGTGCTGACAAAGCGCATCAACGATTTGACTGAGCATTTAAAGACCCACAAGAAGGATCATCACTCCAGACGCGGTCTTTTGATGATGGTCGGTCACAGACGCAACCTGCTTGCATATTTGCAAAAGGTGGACATTGAAAGATACCGTTCGCTTATCGCGAGACTGGGTATCCGTAAATAAGTTCTTTTTAAGGCAAGTGGCTTTTCGCTGCTTGCCTTGAATTGCTTTTTTACACCCTTGTTACGTTCGGGGCAATTCGGCAGTTTTAGCGGTAAATGGAGCTTTTCAGAAGTTTTTTGAACAGCCGCATTTATTGCTAAAAACCGAATGCCTCGCAAAAAATAAAAGAAAAAGAGGTAAAGGTATGTTTTTTAAGGATTTCAAATTGTTTGAAACCGAGCTTGCCGGCAGACCCTTAAAGGTGGAAGTCGGCAAAATGGCACAGCTCGCAGGCGGTTCCTGTCTGGTTCGCTACGGCGAAACCGAGGTGCTTTGCACTGCAACCATGTCCGCAAAGCCGCGTGAGGGCGTCGATTTCTTTCCGCTTTCCGTGGATTTTGAAGAAAAGCTGTATTCCGTGGGCAGAATCCCCGGTTCTTTCCTGCGCCGCGAGGGCAGAGCGTCTGAAAAGGCAACACTTGCTTCGCGCGTAATCGATCGTCCGATTCGTCCTCTGTTTCCGAAGGATATGCGCAACGATGTCGGCGTAGTTGCAACCGTTATGTCCGTTGATCCCGACTGCTCCCCCGAAATTACTGCCATGATTGGTGTATCCATCGCCATCAGCGTGTCCGAAATTCCGTGGGATGGTCCCATCAGCGGGGTCTCCGTCGGTTTGGTGGACGGCGAATACGTCATCAATCCCACTGCCGAACAGCGTGAAAAATCGCAGATGGCAGTGACCGTTGCGTCTACCGACTCCTTGGTCGCCATGATTGAAGCCGGGGCAAACGAAGTGACCAACGATGAGATGTTTGACGGCATCATGTTCGGGCACAAAACCAATCAGAAGATTGTGGAATTCATCAAGGGTATTCGCGATGAAGTAGGCAAAGAAAAAATTGATTTCCCGTCCAATGACCCCGACCCTGCCATGTATGAGGCTATTAAAGAATTCGCGATTGAGGACGTCCGTGCGGCACTCGACACCGATGATAAACGTGTCCGTGATGAGCGACTCAAGCCCGTTTATGAAGCGGTGCACGCAAAATTTGATGAAGTTTATCCCGATGATATTGCTAAAATTGAGGACTGCCTGTACAAATTGCAGAAATTTGTGGTTCGCCGCTGGCTGCTTGATGACGGTAAGCGCGTAGACGGCAGAGGCATTGACGAAATCCGCCCCTTAAATGCGGAAATTGATTTGCTTTCCCGCGTGCACGGTTCGGGTATGTTTACCCGCGGGCAGACACAGTGCCTTTCCATTACCACGCTCGGTGCAATGAGCAACGCGCAACTGCTCGACGGCATTGACAACGAAACCGAAAAACGCTATATGCATCATTATAATTTCCCGTCCTATTCCGTTGGTGAGACCAGACCCTCCAGAGGTCCGGGCAGACGTGAAATCGGCCACGGTGCACTGGCAGAGCGTGCTTTGCTTCCCGTGATTCCGTCGGTCGAGGAGTTTCCCTACTGCATCCGCGTTGTGTCCGAGGTGCTTTCTTCCAACGGTTCAACCTCGCAGGGCTCCATCTGCGGTTCTACGCTGTCCCTGATGGCAGCAGGCGTACCGATTAAAGCGCCTGTTGCGGGTATTTCCTGCGGTTTGGTGACCGAGGGCGACCGTTTCATGACGATGGTTGATATTCAGGGCTTGGAAGATTTCTTCGGCGATATGGACTTCAAAGTTGCGGGTACAAAGAAGGGCATCACCGCCATTCAGATGGACCTGAAGGTGCATGGTCTGACACCCGAAATCATCCGTGAGGCGCTCGATAAGACCTATGCTGCAAGATGCTATATCTTAGATGAAATTATGCTGCCCGTAATCTCCGAGCCGCGCAAGGAGCTTTCCAAGTGGGCGCCGAAGATGCTGACCACCAAGATTGACCCCGAGAAAATCGGCGATGTCATCGGTAAGCAGGGCAAGGTGATTCAGAAGATTTGCGCGGAGTGCGACTGCAAAATCGATGTCAACGAGGACGGACAGGTGTTCGTTTCCGCACTGGATTTAGACAATGCGCAGAAAGCGGTATTCATTGTGGATACCATTGCGAACGGTCCTGAAGTCGGCGCGGTTTACAAGGGTATTGTCACTCGTTTGATGAGTTTCGGCGTATTCGTGGAAATTGTCCCCGGTGTGGAGGGCATGGTACACATCAGCCACCTCGACGTGAAGCGCACCGAAAAAGTGGAAGATGTTGTCAACGTCGGCGATGAAATCATCGTCAAGGTTCTGCCGAAGGATGAGCAGGGCAGATTGAACCTCTCCCGTCGCGAGGCACTGATTGAGGTTGAGGGCTTGACCCCCGAAAATGAAATTTCGGAGCGCCGTCCCGCGCCGCGCCGTGATTTCCGCCGTCCCCGACGCGATAAGTAAGATTCTATAAAAATTCGGTTACAAAATGCAGTCCTCGCCGATTGAGTCGGCGGGGACTTTGGCTGTTGGAATAACGATAAAATTCATTTGCCATTCTGAGCCGCAGGCAAAGAATCTAAAGCAGAACAATGTAAATTATACAATCGGTAGGGCGGGGGTTTGCTCCCGCCGCAGAATCTCACACAGCACAAGGTGAATTTGATTTACGCGTAGGGACGCTATAATTTACTATCCGCTTAACGCCTCTCCTTGAGGGGGCCGGCACGCCGCAGGTGTGTCTGGGGGGCTATCTTGTCCGTCCGCAGGTCGTCGAGGAGGCCGACCTTTACGGGTTGCGTTTCACAAAAGCCAACCTTACTTGGGTGCTTCGTGAAATGCCCCCTACGATTCGGGTACGCAACCGCTGTTTCCTATCTTTGCAACCGATAGTTGCGGCTTTTTTTGCCTTGCAAACCAAAAGCGGTGGTATATTTTTTTAAAAAGCGTAAGATTTGAATAGAACGTGCACCGAAGAAACTGCACGGCAATCCATATCATGTGCCGCTGTCCTGCGGCGAAAAGGAGCGTTTTCGGATGGGATACTTAGACAAAATTAAATTGGCGAATTACTCGCGCAGTGAGGACTGGCTCAACTCCATTTCACATATGGTCGGCGGCGGGCTGTCCGTATTGGCACTGCTTTTGTGCCTGATTCGGGCAATTGTTGCACGGCGGTGGGATTACGCCGTCCTGAGTCTTATTTACGGAATTACGATGATTGCTATGTATTCCTGCTCATCCGTATATCATGCACTGCGTCCGAACCGCGGTAAAAAGGCGATGCGCATGGTGGACCACGCAATGATTTATCCGATGATTGCCGGCACAATTACACCGTTTGCCGTATTGGTCATTGTACCTCAAAACGCCGTGCTCGGCTGGATAATTACGGCGGTGGCGTGGGTAACGGTTGCGGCGGCGGTGCCTATCACGCTTACTCTATTCAATAAAACAAAGGTTACGCAAATGATACTGTATTTGGCGCTCGGCTGGATGATTATCATCGCTATTAAAACACTTTGGGAATGCTTTGACCGCACAGGCACCGTCCTGATGATTGCCGGCGGTGTGGCGTATACTCTCGGTGCAATTATATACGGCATCGGTGCGAAGAAAAAATATTTTCACAGTGTGTTCCATTTCTTCGTCTTAATCGGTTCGATTTTGCATTTCTTTTCCTTGTATTTATATGTATTTGTTAAATAAGAAAAATGCTTGACAAGACTTGACAAATCTGTTAAAATACCATTTGCCGCATATTGGGGGCGTGCCGAAAGGCACACAAAGCGCATGCGCCCCGCAGTAGCGAGTCTATATAAGGTAGGTAAAACAATGTACGCAGTAATCGAAACCGGCGGCAAGCAGTACAAGGTTCAGCCCGGCGATGTTATTTACATCGAAAAGCTTGCAGTCGAAGAAAACACAGACGTCACCTTTGACAAGGTTATCGCAGTCGGTGCGGATGACGGCATCAAGGTCGGCGCACCCTATGTGGAAGGCGCAACCGTGACCGCCAAAGCTTTGAAAAACGGCAAAGGCAAAAAGGTCGTTGTGTTCACTTACAAAGCAAAGAAGAACGAGAAACGCAAAAAAGGTCATCGTCAGCCCTACACAAAGGTTGAGATTGCCGCTATCAATGCGTAAATGATTTTTGCAGTTTGCAGTTTCGGCGAACACGGCGCAGCAGGGTTCACCGTGCAGGGACATTCGGGCAGTGCCGAAGCGGGCGAGGATATCGTCTGTGCGGCAGTTTCCTCGGCGGTCTACATGGCGGTGAATACTTTGACCGATGTGCTGATGCTTGCGCCCGAGCTGGAAGTACGGGACGGATTTTTATCTGTTCGGCTTTCTGCGAAGGACACCGAAACCGCGCTCCCGATTTTAAAAGGGCTTGCCCTGCATCTTCGGGGGCTTCAGGAAGAATATCCCGATTATATCCAATTTGAAAGAGGTGCACTGTAATGCTTAAGATTAACATTCAGCTTTTCGCGCATAAAAAAGGTATGGGCTCGACCAAAAACGGTCGTGATTCCGAATCCAAAAGACTCGGCGTAAAGCGTGCGGACGGTCAGTTTGTTTTGGCGGGTAATATCCTCGTCAAACAGCGCGGCACGCACATTCATCCCGGCGAAAATGTAGGCAGAGGTTCTGATGATACTCTGTTTGCAAAAATCAACGGCAAAGTAAAGTTCGAAAGAATGGGCAAAGACCGTAAAAAGGTCAGCGTCTATGCTGTGGAACAGTAATTGCGATAAAGCAATGTGAAGAACAGGGAAGCGCAGCTCCCTGTTCTTTTTTGTAATGGAGAGGGCATAGAAACATGAAGATTGTATACCGAAATTCTTTTGCCGAAAAAAAGGGATTGACAAACGGCACAATCTGTGTTTTAATTTTGTAAACCGATGAAACGGAAGTAAAACTGCATTACGAATTTCGAGCGAGCGGGCGGCGGTGTAAGGTCCGTAATTACGAAGCAGAC
>DKUE01000034.1 GCA_002490525.1 Ruminococcaceae bacterium UBA7212 | reverse complement strand
CCCAGCTGAGCTATGCTCCCAAAACAGGCGCCATCGTTTGACGGCTGAATAAGAATATCACAAAAAAGCGTTTCTGTCAACAAGATTTTCAAATTTTTTTCGAATTTTTTTGAGATTTTTTCTTCCCGCGCGTTGGTATACTATATCTTGTGGACCGCTGTTTTCCCGTGCGTATTTTTGAGTTTTCACTGTTTACTTTTCAAGTTTAGTGTGCTAAAATGTTTTTGAAACCCATTGGTATGAAAGACAGGTGTGCATTTATGAGTAACAGCAAAATTAAAAATGAAAATATGGATTTTCTGTTTGACTGCATTCTCTCCTTGCAATCCATGGAAGAATGTTATGACTTTTTTGAGGATTTATGCACGGTCAACGAGCTGCAAGCCATTTCCCAGCGCATTGTTGTGGCGCGGATGCTCTCGGAAAAACGCGTGTATTCTGATATTGTAAAAGATACGGGTGCGTCCACGGCGACCATCAGCCGTGTCAACCGCTCTCTGCAGTTCGGCTGTAACGGCTACGAAAAGCTGTTTGAACGTGTTGCGCAAAAGAAAGCGGAAAAAGCATGAGCTACGATGTGTTCTCTGCATACTATGATGCACTGACCGAAAATGTGCAATATTCCGCTGCGGCAAACCGAATTTGCTCTCTGTTATCCCGTTACGGCATTGACAGGGGGCTTTTGCTTGACTTAGGCTGCGGCACAGGCACGCTGTCGGTATTGCTCGCACAGCGCGGGTTCGAAGTTATCGGCGCGGACTGTTCGCCCGATATGCTTATGGAAGCTCAGCGCAAAGCGGCAGAGGCGGAAAAGCAGATTCTCTTTTTGTGCCAGCCAATGGAACAGCTTGACCTGTACGGCACCGTGCGCGCAGTGGTCTGCACGTTGGACGCGCTTAACCATCTGCCGAACCGCGAAGCCGTAGAGACGGCGCTTCGGCGCGTTTCCCTGTTCTTAGAACCCGACGGCATTTTTATTTTTGATGTGAACACGTTATACAAGCACCGTGAAACGCTCGGCAACAAAACCTTTGTCTATGATACCGACACAGTCTACTGCGTATGGCAAAACACGCTCGGACGTGACGGTGCAACTGTGGATATCGATTTAGACTTTTTTGTGCCTTTGGAAGAAGACGGTCTATATGAGCGCGAAACCGAGCATTTTTCGGAGCGTGCATACAGCGCGGACGCATGGGAAGAAATGCTGAAAAATGCAGGACTGCACATTTTGGCGCAGTTTGACGGGTACACCGAAAACGCGCCGCACCAAACGAGCGAACGCCTTGTATACGTTGTAGGAAAGGATTCGAAATAATATGCATAATCTTGTCAGAATGATGGATGCGGACGGCCTGCTTTGCGTAATTGCCGCCGACACAACGGAAACCGTGCGGGAAATGCACCGTCTGCACAGCACGGCGAAGGTGGTTTCCGCCGCGCTCGGGCGGCTCTTAACCGCCGCATCCTTAATGGGCAGTATGCTCAAGGGCGAAAAAGACAGCGTCACCTTAAAAATCAGTGCAGACGGCGCGGCAAGTCCGATTACCGCCGTATCCGACAGCAGCGGCAACGTGCGCGGCTATGCGGGACGAAACGATGCGGTTCTGCCGCTCAACGCCAAGGGCAAGCTGGATGTATCCGGTGCAGTCGGCAAAAACGGCACGCTGACCGTCATTAAAGATTTAGGTCTGCGTGAGCCGTATGTCGGGCAAGTTCCTTTGGTTTCCGGAGAAATCGCTGAGGATATAACCGCCTATTACGCCGCAAGCGAACAAACGCCGTCCGTTTGCGGACTGGGCGTGTTGGTTGACCCCGACACGGAAAACATTCTGCACGCGGGCGGATTTTTAATTCAGCTGCTGCCCACGGCGACAGAAGATACAATTGAAAAGGCGGAGCGCGGACTTCAAAACATCAAGCCCGTCACAACCATGCTGTTTGAAGGCATGACACCTGAAGCAATCTGCCGTGCGGTACTGCCCGAATTTGAGCTGCATGTATTGGACAGCGCCGAGGTCGGTTACCGTTGCACCTGCTCGCGCGAGCGTATGAAAAACGCCCTGCGCGCCACAGGCAAGCAAGCGCTTTCAGAAATGGCACAGGACGAAAACACAGAGGTCACCTGTAATTTCTGTAACCGTCAATACGAATTCCCGCAGACAGAAATTCTGGAATTGCTGAAAGCATGTGAATAAATCTGTAAGAGATTCTATACCATCCTATAAACCGAATCACGATAAAACCCCCTGCACAGAAAATCCTGTGCAAGGGGTTTCGTTTTATCGAAAATGAATTACAGCGTAGCGGCAAGCTTTTTGAGATACGCTTTGAAATCTTCGCCGATTTCAGGGTGATTCAGCGCGACCTCGCAGTTTGCCTGCATAATGCCGAGCTTATTGCCCATATCATAGCGGATACCGTTGAAGTCCACCGCATTCAGCTGACCGCGGCGGGCAAGGTCAAGCATCGCATCAGTGAAATATACCTCGCCGCTTTTGGGGTCGGCGGGAGTCTTTTCAATCAACTCAAAAATCTCGGGCGGCATAACCACTCTGCCCAAAATTGAATAGCAGGACATAATCTGCTCCGGTGTGGGCTTTTCAATGATATTGTGCACCTTCATGATTTTGTCCTCTAAAGGCGTAACATCCAGGGTGCAGTACTTCGGTACATCCTTGCGCGGTACTTCCTTGACACCGACTACGCCGCAGCCGTATTTGTCATAAGCGCGAATCAGCTGCCCGACAACGGGGTCTTCGGAAACAATTACGTCATCGCCGTACATCACCGCAAACGGCTCGTTGCCGACAAAGCTCTTTGCACACAGAACCGCATGCCCCAAGCCTTTGGTTTCCTTTTGGCGGATATAATAGATGTTCGCAAGGTTTGAGCAAGCCTCCACCTGCTCCAGAATATGCGCTTTAGAGGCGTTGCCCTTCAACTTGGTTTCCAATTCAAAGGAATGGTCAAAATGGTCCTCAATCACGCCTTTGCCGCGGTTGGTAATAATCAGAATATCGGTGATGCCTGCGGCAACCGCTTCCTCCACGATGTACTGAATCGCGGGCTTGTCCACGATGTTCAGCATTTCCTTCGGGACGGACTTTGAGGCAGGCAGAACGCGTGTGCCGAGACCCGCGGCGGGAATAATCGCTTTTGTAACTTTCATAACGAACGCTCCTTAATATATAGAAGTTTTAAACGGAAAAATCCGCTGTTTTACAATAGAAACCGCATCAAAAGATTGAGCAGTACCTGCATACCGAGCACATAAATCATTGCAGACGCCGCGCCCATGGCAAGCGATGTCCCGCCGCGGCGGAACAGCAGGAATCGGTATTCCTGCGGACTCGGATGCTGTGCGCGGAGCGCGGCAATGTCCTTGCCTGTTTTTCGTTTATACAAATAATTGGCGGCAAGGGCGGAAAACAAATGCAGTAAAAATACGGCATACCGCTGAATCTGCGTTTCGGGCAGTTCGGCAAGCGCCTGCACGGCAGGCGCAGCGGCGGCAAACGACTCCGTATAGGTCTGTCCTTCCTCTGCCGACTGCATCACTATCTCCGCATATGCGGAAAAGGCTTGGAGATACCGCGGGGTCATAGTTGCACCCGTCACAACCAGCATCAGTGCGAGTAAAATGCCGCCGGCGGCATACAGCTTTCGGTAAAAGAACCAAAAGGGCGAAAAGAAAAACGCCGCCCAGTTCCAAGAAAGCTTTTTGCCCGATTTGTCGAGTTTATAGAATTTCGGAATATACCGCTCGGTGCTTGTGCGCACATATTCCGCCGTATCCCCGACCGTATTGCCATCGATGATATCTGTCGGAGAAATCACCGTGCCGCGCGCATAAAAAGGACGCGCAGTCATGTCGGGCAGCTGAATCGGCGGCGAGAACGGCTGATTTTGCGTATTGTAGAGCCGTGCGCCGCATTCGGTGCAGACAGGCTCTTCCGCCGCATTTTGCGCACCGCACTGCGGACAAAATACAATCCGATGTCCGTCATGCTGTGCAGGCACATGGGTATTTGTCTGCACGGCGGGACCCTTAGGGTACGCTTCAGCGGGTGTTTGCATACCCGCAGTATCGTTCGGTACCGTTTTTTCGGCAGACGGCGTCCAAGTAAATCCACTTGTATGCAAAGCCGTGTTTGCACAGTCTTTATTTTTTAAATAGCATTTCCGATGATGCGGCGTACCGCAGTCGGGACAAACGACAATGTCGTCGTCTTCCGTAAATACAGCGTGACAAACCGGACAAGTCTCGCCTGTATACCGCATAATGGACCTTCTTTCTTTTCTGTTTCGTACCTTTTTTTGAGAAAACAACAACCTTTTTTGCTCGGAGCCCGACTTCATTGTAACCTACCTTTTTTACGGGCGGAGCAAATGAACTTTGTGCGATGTAAGATTCTTGCGCTTCGGCGCAGAACGACAAATTTGCAGAAACCTTGTAGGGGAATAACCCGCCGCTACGCAAGTATCCACTTTACTCTTTGTGGCAGGAGATTCTTCGCTACGCTCAGAATGACAGTTTGGCGCAAGCGAGAGCTCCGCTCTGTCCCCGGTGCCGTTCGAGAGGAAAAATACATACAGCCTACAAAGAAAACGAACGATTTAAACGTTAATCTCAACTTCCAGCCCCAATAAATCTTTGTATTTGTCTAAAATAGGCTGTACCTCATCTGCCAAAAACTCGGTGACCTGCTGCGGCGCGCGTCCGATGAAATTCGACGGCACCATTTCAGCGCGGATTTCTTCAAGCGTCATGCCGAATGCAGGGTCAGCGGCAATGCGTTCGGGCAAATCATTCGGTTTGCCTTCTGCCTTGACTACCTGACCCGCCGCCATGGAATGCTGACGGATTCTCTCGTGCAGTTCCTGACGGTCACCGCCTTTTTTCACCGCCGCCATCATAATATTTTCCGTCGCCATAAACGGCAGTTCGTCATTCAGGCGTTTTTCAATCATTTTCGGATACACAACCAAACCGCTGACAACATTGATATACAGCTCCAAAATCGCATCGACCGCAAGGAAGCCCTCGGGGATACTGATACGCTTATTGGCGGAGTCATCGAGTGTGCGCTCAAACCACTGCGTAGACGCCGTGATTGCGGGGTTAATGGTATCGGCAATCACATAGCGTGCCAGTGATGCAATACGCTCGCTGCGCATGGGATTGCGCTTATATGCCATGGCAGAGGAACCGATTTGATTCTTTTCAAACGGCTCTTCAATCTCTTTTAAATGCTGTAACAGGCGCAGGTCGTTTGAGAATTTGTGTGCGGACTGCGCAATACCCGACAGTGTGTAAAGCACCTGCGTGTCCAATTTTCGTGCATACGTCTGCCCCGACACGGGGAATACGCGCTGAAAGCCCATTTTTTCGGCAATTTTGCGATCCAGTGCCTTGATTTTTTCGTTGTCGCCCTCAAAAAGCTCCACAAAGCTGGCCTGTGTACCCGTTGTGCCTTTCGAACCGAGCAGACGCATCTGCGACAGCTGGAATTCCAGCGCGGACATATCCATAACCAAATCCATCAGCCACAGAGAAGCACGCTTGCCGACAGTGGTCGGCTGTGCGGGCTGGAAATGTGTGAACGCAAGGCAAGGCATATTTTTATATTCGTCTGCGAATGCCGCAACCTTCGCAATCAAATTTACCAGCTTTTTGCGAATAAGCTTGAGCCCTTCCGTCATGACAATCACATCGGTGTTGTCGCCGACATAGCAGGAGGTTGCACCCAAGTGGATGATCCCCTTTGCATTCGGACACTGCTCGCCGTAAGCGTACACATGGCTCATAACGTCATGGCGCACCAGCTTTTCACGTGCCTCGGCAACCTCATAATTGATGTCGTCCGCGTGTGCCTTCAGCTCTGCAATTTGTTCGTCGGTAATGGGCAGACCCAATTCCTTTTCGCTTTCGGCAAGCGCAATCCAAAGCTTGCGCCAAGTGCGGAATTTAAAGTCGGGCGAGAAGATGTACTTCATCTCCTTGCTCGAATACCGCGAATTTAAAGGACTTTCGTAAATATCTTTCATATTTATAACTACCTCCGTAGGCTTTTCATCTATTCGTGTTTTTTCCGTGCATATTTTTTAACGCGTTTATTGCCGCGCATTTGCGAATTCCGTTTGATTTCGGATGAATCGGTCAAGAAACCGCGTTTCCGAATATTTTCGCTGATTTCCTGATTTACAAATCTTTTAAACACCGCGATAACGCCGCCCCCCTGCGACGGTGCTTAAAATCGGTTTGCGGTCTTTTACACACACTGTCACAAAACAACATCCGTTTTAGCTGTAATCGTAATTTTGCAGGTGGGCTTGCGGGTGGGGTAGGATTTATCCTTCATAAATGTAACAGAAAATGTTCCGCGTCTTTTGCCCGGGGCAAGCGCTCTCTTCTTAAAGGAAGCACTTACAGAGCTTCTGATTTTACTTCTCCGGCACGGGGCGGCGCAGTTTGATATGCACCTCGCGGAGCTGCTGTTCGGAAACCGTATTCGGTGCGCCCAAAAGCATATCCTGTGCATTGGAATTCATCGGGAATGCGATGACCTCACGAATATTTTCTTCATCCTTCAAAAGCATAATCATACGGTCCACACCGGGCGCCATGCCTGCATGCGGCGGCGCGCCGTAATGGAAGGCGCGGAACAGTGCACCGAAACGCTTTTCGACTTCCTCAGCGGAATAGCCCGCCAACTCAAACGCCTTCACCATCACGTCAGGTCTATGATTGCGCACCGCACCCGAGGAGAGCTCTACGCCGTTGCACACAATATCATACTGATAAGCTTTAATCGTCAGCGGGTCTTGGTTTAAGAGCGCGTCCATCTCACCCTGCGGCATAGAGAACGGGTTGTGCGTAAAGTCGAGTTTCCCCTCGTCATTCTTTTCGTACATCGGGAAATCGGTAATAAAGCACATGTCGAAGCGGTCTTTGTCGATAATGTTCATGCGTTCGCCGAGCGCGGTACGGATTTGACCCGCCAAAAGATTGACCACCTTCGGGGCATCACAAATGAAGAACAGGGTATCGTCCGTTTTTAAAGCAAGGTCGCTTGTGAGCGTTGCTTTCTTTTCGTCTGAAAGGAATTTGGCAATCGGACCTTTAAATGAACCGTCCTCTAAAACGGTCAGGTAGCCAAGTCCCTTCATGCCGATAGAGGTCGCATATTCGAGCATTTTTTCAAAAAAGGATTTGCTCATCTTGCCGCAGCCGGGTGCAACAATGCCGCGCACGGGCTTGCCTTGGAACGGCTTAAACTCCACATCGCGGAAGAAATCCGTCAAATCGGTAATTTCCAACGGATTGCGCAAATCGGGTTTGTCTGTACCGTATTTGAGCATCGCCTCTTCAAACGGAATCCGTCTGAACGGTGCGGGAGAAACTGCCTTGCCGCCGCCGAAGGCTTGGAAGGTATCATACAGCACTTCCTCGGCTACCGCGAACACATCTTCCTGCGTGGCGAACGCCATTTCAAAGTCCAGCTGATAGAATTCGCCGGGGGAACGGTCTGCACGCGCATCCTCATCGCGGAAACAGGGCGCAATTTGGAAATATTTATCAAAGCCCGATACCATCAGCAGCTGTTTAAACTGCTGCGGTGCTTGGGGGAGCGCGTAAAATTTGCCCTCGTGCTTGCGGGAGGGAATGATATAGTCGCGCGCGCCCTCGGGCGAGGAGCAGGTGAGTATCGGCGTATTGATTTCGGGGAACCCGAGGGATTCCATCTTTTTCCGCAGGAAGCTGACCACCTGCGAACGGAACAGGATGTTGTCGTGCATCTTTTTGTTGCGCAGGTCGAGGAATCGGTAGGTGAGTCTGACATCCTCACGCGTGTCGGTGGATTCACTCACATCAAACGGCAATGCATTTTCACACGCGCCGAGCACCCGAACGTCCGTCACCGTCACTTCCAATTCCCCCGTCGGAATTTTCGGGTTCACGGTTTCGGCGTCGCGCTTCACGACCTCGCCCGTGACGGATACCACACATTCCTTGTGTATGCCCTTAAGAAGTGCATCGTCGTGCACAACGACCTGCGTCACACCGTATTGGTCACGCAAATCTACAAACGCCACGCCGCCGTGGTCGCGGATGGTATCGACCCAGCCCGCCAAAGAGACGGTTTTGCCGAGGTCGTTTAAAGTCAATTCATTACAGGTATGGGTTCTGTAAGCCATAGTTCTCCGTACATTCCTTTACTGAGATTTGCCAAATCGTTTTCCGTTTATAATATAAATGACTTGACATAATTATACAATTAAGGATTATATCATATAGTTGTATGAATTTCTACTCTATTTTTGAAAAAAACATTGTGTTCTGTGCACCTTTCGTGTAAAATGAGGACGGAGGTGTCGGAATGGAAAACAAAAACAGTAAAAATCTCTTTTCAGATGACGATTTTGAGGATATTTTCAGTTCGTCTCCCGAAGACGACAGCTTTGAGGATATATACAGCGACAGCGACAGCCCCGAGGCAGATATATTTGAAGACGTGTTCAGCGGCCGCGATGATGAAACGGACAGTGCCGCACCGCAGACGGATGATCCGTATGCGGGCTTTTTCACGGACTTTCCCGAGGATTTACAGCCAAACCGAGAACCGCCGCGTGCAAAAATAAATACTGCCCCTGAAAAAAAGCCCTACACATACAATTACGGTGCGCAGGAAAGCACACGTACACGCGCACGCAACGGCGACGAGATTTATTCGGGTACCGACCCCGATGAAGGCGGAGCACGCCGTGCGCCGAAAAAGAAAAAACATATCGGGTTAAAAATTTTTGCCGTTGTTCTGGTGCTGATTCTTCTGTTTGTCGGCGGTGCGGGGCTGTACGGGTATTCGAGTGTCAAAAAAATGGTCGGCAAAGTGGATTACGCGCCCCTGCAAAGCAATGCCTACATCAACGACAGCGAATTACAGCATGCGGATTATCTCAAAAATATTCTGCTTATCGGCGTAGATGCACGTGAAGGCGAAGACGCGGAAAAAACCCGTTCTGACACAATGATGCTCGTCACCATTGATACGCGCAACAAGCAAATCAAGCTGACCTCGTTTTTACGGGATATGTATTTGGAAATTCCCGGCTACCGTGAAGATAAGCTGAATGCCGCACAGCGGCACGGCGGTACACAGCTGTTGGTAGACACGCTTGAATATAATTTCAAAATCCGCATTGATAATTACATGTTTGTCAGCTTTGAGATGTTCACGACCATCATCGACAAATTGGGCGGCGTGGATGTTGAAATCACCGAAAAAGAAGCCAAATACATCAACAGCAAAGACCACATGTCGCGCGAAGACGGCTTTGCGTTCCCGGACAAGCTTTCAGGCGGCATGCAGCATTTCACGGGCACGCAAGCGCTTTGGTACAGCCGTATTCGATATCTTGACAGCGATTTCATGCGCACCGCACGGCAGAGAAAGGTCATTTCAGCACTCGTAAAAAAAGCAACACAGCAACAGCCTGCCGAACTGTTCGAGATGGTCGGCGAGGTCATGCCGCTGATTCGCACCGACCTTACGGAAGATGAAATACTGTCTCTCGGTCTGCATGCACTTTCGTATTTGCAGTATGATATTGTACAGCAACAGATTCCCGCCGCCGATGCATACAAAAGCGGGACGCGGCGGAGTCAGGATGTGCTCTTGCCGGATATGGACAAAAACCGTTCCGTTTTAAAATCCTTCGTTTTCGAAAAGGCGGCAGTCGAAGAACCCGAAACGCAAAAATAATCGGCAACCCGCCCAAAAAAGCCGCAGGATTTTTTACAGCAAAATCACATAAATCCGTTGAAAAGTTTTATGCAATTATGCTACAATACTCATAATACAGTTGAGACGATGGCGCACATACGCAGAGGCGGGTTATTCCCCTAACAGGGGAAATGTATGCGAAGCAGACAAAAGGGTGTCCGTTTTCAAAGAAAATCCGTGCCCGCCCGCAAAAATCTGCTGAAAATTCACGGACGGACGGGAGGTCCTTACGCGCGAATCCATTTATTTCGTTCTGATGGAGATTCTTCGCTACGCTCAGAATGACAAATTTCTGCATACTTGCAGAGGCGATTGCGCGCAGCCTGAGTGAATTCAACAATTTGCACCGTCCGGTTACACTAAAATCAAATTCTCGGAGTGTCACAGTTTATGAAGCAAGCGTTTTTACCCCTTTCCAAAAGCTTTCAGGTCGGCAAAATCGACAAACGCATTTACGGCTCGTTTATCGAGCATCTCGGCAGAGCCGTTTACGGCGGTATTTATGAGCCGTCGCACCCCCTTGCGGACGAAGACGGTTTCCGCAAAGACGTCATCGAAGAGGTACGCAAGCTGAATGTGCCGATTGTACGTTATCCCGGCGGCAACTTCGTATCGGGCTATAACTGGGAGGACGGCGTCGGCCCAGTTTCGGCGCGTCCGAAACGTCTGGAGCTTGCCTGGGGCGTCACCGAGCCCAACGAATTCGGCACAAACGAATTTATGAAATGGTGTAAAAAAGCGGATGCCGAATGTATGATGGCAGTCAATCTCGGCTTGCGCGGTGCAGAGGAAGCCCGCAATTTGGTCGAGTACTGCAACCATCCGTCCGGCTCCTATTACAGCGATTTGCGCCGCAAGCACGGTGTGGAAGCACCGCACAACATCAAGCTTTGGTGCTTGGGCAACGAAATGGACGGTGACTGGCAAATCGGGCACAAAACCGCTTATGAATACGGCCGCGCCGCCGCAGAAGCCGCGAAGGTAATGCGTTGGGTTGACCCGTCAATTGAGCTTGTGCTTTGCGGCAGTTCCAACAGTCACACCAAAACCTTCGGCGACTGGGAAGCACAGACACTCGACCTTGCCTATGATAAGGTGGATTACGTTTCTCTGCACCAGTATTATGACAACAAAACGGATGACACCCCGAGCTTCCTTGCCAAAAGCATGGAAATGGATGATTTCATTCATACGGTGGTCTCCGTCTGCGATTACATAAAGGGCAAAAAGCACTCGAAGCATGATGTCAACCTTTCCTTCGATGAATGGAATGTTTGGTATCACTCCTTTGATGCGGATAAGAAAATTGAGCGTTGGTGTACCGCACCCCATCAGCTGGAAGATATTTATAACTTTGAGGATGCACTTCTCGTTGGGCTCATGATGATCGTCCTTCTGCGCCATGCGGACCGAGTCAAGGTCGCGTGCCTGGCCCAGCTGGTCAATGTAATTGCGCCGATTATGACCGAAAACGGCGGCGGCATTTTTGAACAGCCGATTTTTTATCCGTTTATGCACATGTCGAATTTCGGCCGCGGCACAGCGCTGATTTCCGAAATTCGCTGTGATAAGCATGATACTAAGGAATTTACGGATGTTCCTGATTTGGACGGCGTTGCCGTGCTTTCCGATGACGAAAACGAGCTGACCGTATTCGCCGTTAACCGCAGCTTTGACGAGGATTACCTTTTGCATATGGATTTGCCTGACCTCACAGACTTAAAGCCTGTCGAGCATATTGAAATGGCAGGCTTCGGGCTTAAGGATACCAATTCCGTGATTTCCGCGCCCGTGCACCCGACGAAAGCGGCGATACTGCCCGAAACGGACGGCAGAACCGTGTCCGCACATCTGCGCCCGCTTTCGTGGAATGTGCTTCGCTTCAAGAAATAAAAGGATACATAAAAAATTTCACGCAATCAAACCCGAAAGGATGGATACTTTATGGCAGCAAAATGTCCGAAATGCGGTGAAAAACTGCATTGGTATGATTTTCGCGCAGAGTGCAAGCACTGCGGCGCAAACATTCCGAATTACGACTGGGAAAATCGCTTGGAGCAGGACGCTGACGCAGCGGAGGACTCTTTCGCACGTCTGCATTACCGTGTGAACAATTTCAAAAGCGCAACGGTCGGCTCTCCTGTACGCATTGTCCGTTTGGTCTGCACGCTTCTGCCGCTTATCGCGCTCGTTGTGCCGCTGTTAAATGCAACCTTTGCGTTCCCGTTCCGTGAGGGTACGGAATCCATTTCGTTTTTAACCTTTATTCTCAACTATCTTTTGAAGTTTGATATCGGCTCTGTTTTCACGCTGATGTCGGGCGAAATTTTGGGCGGTGCTTTCCAAAGCCTTCTTCTTGCCGTTTTAATGGCGATGCTTGCCGTGGTTGCGGGCGTGCTCAATTTCTTTGTCGTCCTTTTAGGCGCAATCAATCTGCGCTGGCTGTTTAATGTCATTTTAAACTGCATCAGTCTTGTAACCTGGGGGCTTTCCGCACTGTTCCTTTCCCAGTTTACTTCGGCAACCTCGGCACTTTCCATCGGGTTGTTTTCAGGTTCGGTTTCGCCGTTCTACCTCGTAGGTATCGGGCTGTTCCTTTTGGATTTGGTATTGGATATTGTTGTCGGACTTTCTCTCAAGAAACAAAAGGCAACCCAGCCGAATATGGAAGAAGCCGTTGCCATAGAACTGAAGGCACTTCGCGAACAGCAGCTTGCCGAAGCGGCGCAAACCGCATAAGCGTCGGATACAAAATTATAAAGAAAAATAACAGACCCCCGAGTAAGCTCGGGGGTTTTGCTGTTTATATGAACATCTGCACGCTGCCGCGCTTCACCCGATATTCGCCGCCGTAAACATTTTTGCCAGCTGTCGGCGCAGGGCGGCATATTCGGGGGCGTCCAACGCAGGGTCGGTCTCTAAAAGCCAACGTGCTTCTGCCTGCACGGTTTCCAGCATCTTCGTATCCCGTAGTAAATCCGAAATACGCAGGGCGGGCAGTCCGTGCTGACGCGTGCCGAAGAAATCACCCGGTCCGCGCAGTTTTAAATCCGCATCGGCGATTTTAAAGCCGTCCGTTGTTTCGCAAAGGATTTGAAAGCGCGCCTTTGCCTCTTCATTTTGCGCGTCGGAGACCAGAATACAGGTGGATTTTTCCTTGCCCCGACCGACTCTGCCGCGCAGCTGGTGCAGCTGTGAAAGCCCGAACCGCTCGGCGTTTTCTATAACCATCACTGCGGCATTCGGCACATCTACGCCGACCTCTACAACCACGGTAGAAACGAGAATATCGATTTCCCCCGCAGAGAAAGCGCGCATCACCGCATCCTTTTCCCTCGGCTTCATGCGTCCGTGCAGAAGCCCCACACGCCGATGATGAAACACGCCGTTTTTAAGCTGTGCGCAATATTCTTCAGCGGGCGCAAGGTCAGTTTCCCCTTCCTCGACCAAGGGACAGACAATATATGCCTGCAAGCCTCTTGCAAGATGCTTTTCAATAAAACTATAAATGCGCGGCCGATAGCTTGTCCCGACGCGATACGTCTCAATCACCTGCCGGCCGGGCGGAAGCTCATCAAGCACCGAAATATTTAAGTCACCATAGAGAATCAGCCCCAGTGTACGCGGAATCGGCGTTGCCGACATCACCAAAATGTGGGGATTGTCCCCTTTTTCGGTCAGTCCTGCCCGCTGTGCTACGCCGAAGCGATGCTGTTCATCCGTAATACACAAGCCCAGACGGCAAAAATCCACATCGTTTTGAATCAGCGCATGTGTACCGACCGCCAGTACCGCTTCACCGCTTCGGAGCTTTTCCTTGGCGGCGCGTTTTTCCGCCGCAGACATCGAGCCCGTCAGCAAAACCACAGTGTATTCCGTATCCTGAAAGAATTCTTGAAACGTGCGGAAATGCTGTTCGGCAAGCACCTCGGTCGGTGCCATCATGGCGGATTGCAGTCCGTTTTTCGCCACCGAATAGACAAGCGCCGCCGCAACCGCTGTTTTTCCCGAACCGACGTCTCCCTGCAAAAGACGGTTCATCGGCTCGCCCGAGCACATGTCGCGGACTGCCTCCTGCACGGCACGCCGCTGCGCATTTGTCATGGTAAACGGCAACAGCGCGGCAAACTCTGCGCTGTAATCCGCCGTGAGCACACAATCGGTGCGGCGGTTTTCGGTTTTGCCCTTCATCTGCAAAAGCCCCAGCTGTAAAAGCAGCAGCTCGTCGAAAATCAAACGGCGCCGTGCAGTTTCAAGTGCTCGTTCGTCGGGCGGAAAGTGTATATGCCGAATCGCCGTATCCAAATCGCAAAGCCCGTTGCGCACCCGAATCTCCTGCGGCAGGAAATCCGCAATCGGCGTTTCCAGTGCGTCCAACACATTTTGCACACACCGTTCAATCGTTTTTGTGGACAGCGCCCCGCTTGCGGGATAAATCGGACGGATACGGTGTGCGGTCTGCGGCTTTTGAAACAGCGGAGACGCCATTTCCCGCGTGCCATATTTGCCGTGTACCGCCTTGCCGAAAAAGAGATATTCCTCGCCCTCTTTCAGCTGATTGCCGATATATTTGTTGTTAAAAAAGGTCAAATTCAAAAGTCCCGCGCCATCGGTCACGCTGGTTTTAAACAACAGCATACCACCGGGAATCCGAATTTTCTGCGGTGCATGACAAACCGTGGCACGAATACAGCACGGCTCATTTTCCGGCATTTCCCGAATGGAGACAATCCGACTCCAGTCTTCATATGCGCGCGGATAATAGCGCAAAAGGGCGCCGACCGACGGCACCGAAAGCTTATAAAACGCCTCGGCACGTGTCGGTCCGACACCCTTTACATATTTTATATCCGATTTCAACTGCATCGCTCTACTCCACGGAAACCATGAAATAATAGACAGGCTGACCGCCGTTGATTACATTGTATTCCACATTCGGGAAACGGTTTTGCAGACGCTCGCAAAGCGTATTCGCCGCCGCCTCGTCGGTATCCGCGCCGTAAAGAATCGTCACTATAGAACCGCTGTGTTTTTTAATTAAGCGGCGTGTTACGCGGTATGCCACATCAATATAATCATCGTCCACAAGCGTAATTTTTCCGTCTTCCATGCCGAGAATCTGCCCTTTTTTGATACGCTCGCCGCTCATTTCACTGTCACGAGCGGCGAAAGTCACCTGTGCCGTGTGCACGCCCTCGGCGGCTTTCATCATTTGCAAATGGTTTTCTTCCGGGCTTAAGGATTCGTCAAAGCTGAGCATCGCGGTGATGCCCTGCGGGACAGTTCTGGTGGACAACACGCTGACACCGCGGTCTGCGAGATTCACGGTCTGCTCCGCCGCCATGATAATATTTTTGTTGTTCGGCAGCACAAACACATGCCGTGCAGGCGTTGCCTCGACCGCATTCAAAATATCATCTGTACTCGGATTCATCGTCTGCCCGCCCGAAACAACTTGGTCTGCGCCCAATTCACGGAAAAGTGTGCAAAGACCTTCCCCCGCCGCGACCGCAACAAAGCCGTACTCCTTTTCGGGCTCGGCGCGTTTGGGCATTTCCGCCGCAATCGGCGCCGGTGCTGCTTCGGAAAGCGCCTGCGGTGTGTCCGCAAGATTCAAGATTTCAATTTCATGCAAACTGCCGCACAAAAGCGCCGCCTGCAAAACACTGTGCGGCTCGTCGGACAGCACTTTTACGGCAATTGTCTTTGCCGTCTCTTCCACGGAAACTTCGCCGCCGACTGTCTCTAAGGCAACCTTTAATTTGACGGCACTGCTCTGTGCGTGCAGCTCTTTATGCACCGTGAAGCTCAACGCATACGCATACTGCGGCTGTGCGGCTTCCGACAAAGTCTCAGCCTGCGCACCGTTGGGCTCAATCCGAACGCCGTCAATCAGATAGCTTTTCATACCCTCTAAAATATACAACAGTCCGCGACCGCCCGCATCTACAACACCCGCCTCTTTTAAAACAGGAAGCATTTCCGGTGTTTGGGCAAGTGCGTCTTCCGCCGCGTCGCAAAGAATCTGCAAAATCTTTTGGCAGTCTGTTTCCCCGGATTCCACCGCCGCCGCACTGCTGAGGCGGATAACCGTCAAAATCGTGCCCTCGGTAGGCTTCATCACCGCTTTATAAGCGGATTCACTGCCCAGTTGAAACGCCGCCGCAAGCTGTGCACCGTCAGCTGTTTCCAGTCCCTTTAAGCCCTTGGAAAGCCCGCGGAAAATCAGCGACAGTATCACGCCGGAGTTCCCGCGCGCCCCGCGCAAGAGCGCACCCGCCGTCTTTTTCGCCACGGTCGCAACATCTGCTTCACCCAAAACCTGCAATTCGCGCGCCGCCGCACCGATGGTCATAGACATATTGGTTCCCGTATCGCCATCGGGAACGGGAAACACATTCAGCGCGTCTACCTCTTTGCGATGATTTTCAATATGGTTTGCGCCGGAGATTACGGCATTTTTCAACAGTTCACCTGTCAGCAACTAAAAACAACTCCTATGTCTGAATTTACAAAACACGCAGATTATTCCTTGATACCGTCCACAAATACATTCACTTTTTTGACGGCAAGTCCGGTCGCCTGCTCCACAGTATACCGTACCTTATTGACAATACTGTCCACAATCGCGGCAATATTGACACCGTAGGTCACAAAAATATGCAGACTGATAATTAAATCCGTGCCGTTCGAGCGCACACTGACGCCTTGGTCGAGATAGCTCCTGCGCCGAAAGAAAAACGCGCGGAGTCCCTGGGATGCGCCGCTGTTCGCCATACCCGCCACACCAAAGCATGCGGTAACGGTATGCCCGATTAAATCAGAAAAATAGCTGTCATTAATTTCAATAACGCCCAAATGATTTTCAATTTTAATCACGGAGACCACTCCTTTAATCGTCATTTCAGTATACCCGAAATATAAACTTTCGTCAATGAATTTTTTGTGAATAGTTGGATGTATGCACGGGCGCCGAGCACAAAAAGTCCTTGTTTTTGCAAGGTCGGTAAGAAATAAATTACTGCTCTGCGGCTTTCCAAAGCGTAATATCACCGTATATATCGTAAGCCGCCGCAGAAAAATCAGGCTGTACGGATTTGCTGTAAGCCGCCATACCTGCGCGGTAGCAAATCGGCACAAACGGCATATCGTCTAAAAAGCTCTCCGCAAACTGTGCTGCCGCACGTTCCCCGCGGCAAAATGCCGCATACTCGGAAAAAACAGGCAATTCCGCATGCATGCCGACAGAAAGCGTACCGCCGAAAAACGCGGATAAGCTTAAATTTTCGGGGAGCCTGACCTCGCCGAGATACAGCGTAAAATCCCCTGCGCCGATACGCCGCGCATATTCCTCATAGGATGTGCTTTCCACTGTGACGGAAAATCCTGCCGCATTTAGATTTTCGGCTAAATTATAAGCGGCTGTCAGACGGAAATTATTATCGTTGTTGACCAGAATCGTCATCTCCAACGTGTTTTGTCCGTTCGTCCGTTTTCCGCGTTTGTCGAAACGGTTGTAACCGACGCGGTTCAAAATCTCATGCGCACGGTCGGCATCTCCCGCTGTTGCACCTTGTGAAAGACCCTGCGCCGCGCAAAATTCGGGGTGAAACGGCAGTCCGCACGCCACCGCCGTGCCACGGTAGCCCGAAGTCGCCGCCTCGGTCTTGTCTGCCGCATAATAAATTGCCGTACGCACCGCCGCGGACTGCAGTGCACCGTTTGTGTGATTCATACCGAGATACACCATATGGTTCATGGTGACAAATGTATTTTGCGCCACCACACGCGTATATTCCCCGTCCCCGAAATCCGTGAACAGATAATCAATATTGCCGATTTCCAACGCATTTTTCAAATTGTCCGAATTTTTGATGTGCAAAAGCGCCACAGACAAAGACGTACCCGCTTTCTGCGGATTTTCAGAAAGGCCGTCCGCAGTCAGTACGAACGCCCCCGAACCGATTGCAAAGGATTCGGCCGTATCCGCCGTGCCGCGCCGCACAATGGGAAAGGTCAGCAGATTCTCGGCAAACGGCACTGCCTCGCGCAGGGTAAAAATTACGGAGCCGCCCTGCGCTGCAACAGACGCGATGCTCTCTAACCGAGAACCGTACCACGCACTTGCCTTTGCCTTTTCAAAAGAGTAAACCACATCTCCCGCCGTTACGGCACTGCCGTCGGAAAAAACCGCTTTTTTTAAAACAACCGTTCGGCTGAGCCCGTCTGCGGAAAGACTGTCGGCAAGTACGCCGTGCGCCGAATACGCCGCATCCACACGGTAAAGCGGCTCACAAACCAGAGACGCAAGCGCACGATTCAGAGCGCTTTGTGCAAAATACGGGTTTTTCGAATCGTTCTCGTAATAGGGCAGGGTAAGCGCCGCCGTATTTGTCGCAGGTGTTTGTACACCGCCGTCGCTCGATGGATTTTCTTCTGTGCCGGGCTTCCCGTTACAAGCGGAAAGCACCGGCAGCAAGGCAGATAACAGCAGTAAAACCGCCGCAATTTTATGGATTTTCGTCATAGCGATGCCCTCCGATTTTTAATAGTTGGGGACCGTTCCGAGTTTTGCCGATGCTGTCGGGGACACGTGGAGACCGCCCGCGCACCTACCCGCTTTTCCCCATGGTACCAACCTGTCATACCGAGTGAAGCGAAAAATCTCACACAGCACCCATCTGTCATACTGCGTAAAGCAAAGAATCTTACACAGCACAGAGTAAATTGGACTCGCGCACAGCGGCGGCACTCCATGTCCGGGAGTCTCTTCAGACTTCTCGGCGCACAAGCGCGCCCCTTACAGGTCATACGCATACGTTGGTTTATGCAGATATTTCCTTTTTATACGGAAATCCGCTCAATGCAGACAGCTTTTCCGTTTGCTTTATCTACATCTATACACACACCCTGCAAAAGGCAGTCGCCCGACGGATTTTGAAAGCGTACGGGCAGATGTGTCCGCATTTTTTCAATCGCAAGTGACGGCTCTACGCCGAGCACAGACTGCACGGGCCCCGTCATGCCAAGGTCAGTCATATACGCGGTGCCGTTCGGCAAGATTTGCGCATCGGCGGTCTGCACATGGGTATGTGTGCCCACGATTGCGGCAACTTTTCCGTCCAAATAAAAGCCCATCGCCCGTTTTTCCGCCGTGGCTTCGGCGTGAAAATCCACAACCGTGAAATGCACCTCGTCCTGTAGCCTTACAAGCGCGCGGTCCATGCAGTCAAACGGATTTTCAAGCGGCTCCATAAACACCGTACCTAAGAGATTCACCACGCCGACACGCACATGCCCCTTATCCACAACACAAATGCCATGTCCCGGTGCGGCGTCACCGTAATTTTCGGGACGCAAACAAAATTCGGATTCGTCCAAATAATCATAAAACTCACGGCGGCGAAAGGTATGATTTCCGCCCGTGATGCAGTCCGCGCCCGCCGCAAAAATCTGCTCTGCCGCCTGCCGCGTAATGCCGTTGCCTACCGCGGCATTTTCACCGTTCACCACAGTCACGTCCGCCGCATATTCTTTTTTTAAGCGCGGCAGTGCCGCAATCAGCTTTTCCGTGCCGATTGCCGAAACCACGTCGCCGACCATTAAGATTCTGCAAATTGTTCCGTTCATATTCATATTCTAAAGATATGACCCTGACTCTGTTTACCGCAGAATCAGGGTCATCAAATCACTTATTTTGCGTATTCAATCGCCCGATTTTCACGGATGATGTGTACTTTGATTTGCCCGGGGTATTCCAACTCGTCCTCAATCTTCTTGACGACGTCACGGGCGATAATGGTCATGCCGTCATCGGAAACCATATCGGGCTTGACGATGATGCGGATTTCACGGCCCGCCTGGATAGCAAAGGATTTTTCAACGCCCTCAAAGGAAGTTGCGATCTCTTCCAGTTTTTCAAGACGTTTGATGTAATTCTGCACGTTTTCACGCCGTGCACCGGGACGTGCCGCCGAAATGGCATCCGCTGCCTGCACAAGACAGGCAACCACCGTTTTCGCCTCAACATCGCCGTGGTGCGCATGAATGGCATGTACAACCTGCTCGTTTTCACGGTATTTCTTGGCGTATTCCACACCAAGGTCAATATGTGAACCTTCAAACTCGCGGTCCAATGCCTTGCCGATATCATGCAAAAGACCTGCGCGCTTTGCGGTTTTTACATCCGCGCCGATTTCCGCCGCCATCAGCCCCGCAAGATACGAAACCTCCAGCGAATGGTTCAGCACATTCTGACCGTAGCTGGTTCTGTATTTGAGCTTGCCGAGCAGTTTGACAAGCTCGGGATGTACGCCGTTGACGCCCGCATCAATCACTGCGCGTTCGCCGGTCTGGCGAATGGTCTGTTCCACCTCGCGGCGGGATTTTTCATACATCTCCTCAATACGGGCAGGGTGAATACGTCCGTCGGAAATCAGCTTTTCAATCGTCAGGCGCGCAATCTCACGGCGCACCGGCTCAAAGCTGGAAACTGTAATCGCCTCGGGAGTATCGTCAATAATCAAATCGACACCCGTAATGGTTTCAAGCGTGCGGATATTTCTGCCTTCACGCCCGATGATGCGCCCTTTCATTTCATCGTTCGGCAGGCTGACCACGGAAACCGTTGCTTCGGATGCATGGTCCGCCGCACAGCGCTGAATTGCCGTTGAGATAATCTCGCGGGCAAGCGCATCCGCCTCATCCTTGGTGCGCTGTTCGAAGTCCATAATGCGGACTGCCTTGTCGTGGGTCAGCTCCTCATCCAAGCTCTGCAAGAGCAAAGACTTCGCCTGTTCTTTGGTGAAGCCTGAAATTTTTTCCAACATGTCGAACTGACTTTTCTTAATCTGCTCCACTTCGGAAAGCTTTTCATCCGCTTCTTTGAGCTTCAGCGCTAATGCTTCTTCCTTTTTCTCCATCGTCTCGACTTTTTTGTCGAGCGATTCTTCTTTTTGAATCAGCCGCCGTTCCTGACGCTGCACTTCCGCACGGCGCTCCTTCGTTTCCTTTTCCGCCTCGGAAATCAGCCGATGCGCTTCATCCTTGGCTTCGAGAATGGTTTCCTTGCGCTTGTTTTCCGCTGTCTGTACAGCTTGGTTGACAATGCGCGCAGCCTCTTCCGTGGCAGACCCGATTGCCGCCTCCGCGACCTTTTTACGGTGTGCCCCGCCGAGTAAAAACCCGATAACGCCGAACACCGCAGCAGCCAATACTGCCGCGACGACTGTAACAATAATACCTGTTGAATTCAAAAAGCTTGCACCTCCTTAACTGTCAGATTTTGTAAATCTTCTGAGAATAATTATAAAATCGATCGATATTGTATTGTGATCGCATACGAATACATTATCTTAGATATTTTATATCTTTTTAAGCATTATGTCAAGAAAAAGTAGGAACATGTGCGGATTTTGCAGAGGATTGAAATTACCCGGTGCTGTGGGAGATTTTTCGTCTGCTACCCGGAAGACAGGTTTCATCAGACTTTAACGGGCATAAAAAATTCCCGCAGGGCAACACAGAATCTGCCGCCGCGGGAAAATATAATCATGGATTTGCTTTATTCTTCCATCTGCTTGCCGAGGAACGACGCCGCAACCTGCAACAGCTTTTGCTCCTCTTCGGTGGGCATCGAGCCGTCTTCCCGGAGCATCAGCATAACAGCACCCGAAACATCGCCGCCGCCGATAATCGGAAACGCCAGCGCCGCCTCCTTCTCATACCCTGCAATCGGATACAGCGGCGGAATATCGGGTGAAGCTGTATAATTTACGCGGTCCTGCATAAGCGCTTCCAATTCCTCAGTGACACGGCGCTCCATCAGGTCCCGCTTCGGTGCACCCGAAACCGCAATCACATGGTCGCGATCCGTAATAAGAACGGGCAGCTCCGTAGCGCGGTTCAGTACCTCCGCATAACTGTACGCCGTTTCCGACAGTTCCCCAATCGGGGAATACTTTTTAAAAATGACTTCGCCGTCTGCGGCGGTGTAAATCTCCAGCGGGTCTCCCTCGCGGATGCGCATGGTGCGGCGGATTTCTTTCGGAATTACGACCCGTCCGAGGTCGTCAATCCGTCTGACAATACCTGTGGCTTTCATATATAAATTCTCCTTTTTTTTGAAATTCTTTCTATGCTATTGTCTGCACAGCCGGAGAATTTATTCTGTTTTTTTATTTTTATTTCACGCGGATTTTTACAGAATGCCGTACAAAACAAAGGAGCATACGCGGACAGTGCGCCGCATACGCCCTTTTGCGATTGTATTTTATTTTTCCTCAAAAAACACTTTAAACGCACGGTATGCCATATATACATCCAATTTCGAAACGACTTCGAACGGGGAGTGCATGGAAAGCACGGGGACGCCGAGGTCTACCACATCAATGTCCAGAGACGCAAGGAACATGGCAACCGTACCGCCGCCGCCGACATCCACCTTACCGAGCTCACCGCACTGCCAAATAATACCGTTTTCGTCAAGCAGACGGCGCACCTTACCGACAAATTCCGCCGATGCGTCCGAGGTGCCGCTTTTGCCGCGCGCCCCTGTGTATTTCGTCAGCGCCACACCGCGGTTGAGGAATGAGGCGTTCATGCGATCGAGCACCTCCGGGAAGGTCGGGTCAAACGCTGCGTTGACATCCGCCGACAAACACTGTGTATGGCGCAGGACCGTATGATAATTCTCGCCGTTTGCCTTTGCAAGGTCGGCAATGAAGAAGCGGAGATACGAGGAATTCAGCCCCGTGTTGCCCTCTGACCCGATTTCTTCTTTGTCCGTCAGGCACGTAATCGCCGTAAATTCGGGGTCACTTATAGCAAAAATCGCCTCTGCCGCAGGGTAAGCACATACACGGTCATCATGCCCGTAGGAACCAATCATACTGCGGTCCAACCCGATGTCGCGCGCCGAAAATGCCGGCACCGCTTCTAACTCCGCGCTTAAAAAGTCGCTTTCGGTCATTCCGTATTTTTCAAACAGAATGTTTAAGATGTTCAGCTTTACCTTTTCACTGCCTTCGTCCTGCGAAAACGGGCGGCTGCCGATTAAAAGATTCAGCTCTTCACCGCGGATACCGTCCGCCAGCGTGCGTTTCATCTGCTCACCTGCAAGATGCGGCAGTAAATCGGTTACAACAAACTGCGGGTCATCCGCCGATTCGCCGATATTGACCTTTACAGTCGTGCCGTCTTTCTTTACGACAACGCCATGCAGGGAAAGCGGAATGCATGCCCACTGATATTTTTTGATGCCGCCGTAGTAATGCGTTTTGAACAGCGCCAAGTCCCCGTCCTCATACAGCGGATTGGGTTTCAAGTCGAGACGCGGGGAATCGATGTGCGCCGCTGAAAGACGAACGCCCTCGGACAGCGGTCTTTTTCCGATTACGCAAAGCACAATCGCCTTGTTACGGTTATTGAAATAGATTTTTTCGCCCGCTTGATACTGCTTTTCGCGGTCAAACGGCACAAAGCCGTGTCTCTCCGCCTTTTCGACCATATAGGCAACCGCCTCACGCTCGGTTTTCGCTGTGTTCAGGAAAGCTTTATAGTCTTCGCAGAATGTATCCGCCGCCTCGATTTCTGCCGCGTCACAAACCTCCGCCGCATTCCTGCGGTCATAAAACAGCTTTTCCTTTAAAAGCTCCAACTCGCTTTTTGCTTCAGACATCTTGATTGAACTCCTTTTCATAAAGATTATTATAAATATGGATTGCCTTAGTAACCTTGTATACGTAATGGTTGGTGTCGCGCGAGGGAATGACCTCGAGCGCTTTACCGTCGGCAGAGTATTTCGTATCGTGCAGCCACGCATTTACCTGCCCGCGCCCCGCATGGTATGCGGCAACCGCAGTACGGGTATCGCCGCCGAATTCCGAAAGCAGCATACTGTAAAACAACGCGCCGTATCGTACGGATACATCGGGTTCATACAGCGCCGTATCGGGCAGCTCCTCACCTGTTTTGGTTTGCAGCCAGTGAAAGGTTTCGGGTGTAATCTGCGTCAGCCCCAGCGCCCCCGCCGAGGAGACGGCGTTCGGGTCAAAGCCGCTTTCGGTGTGAATCACGGCGAACAAAAGTGCACGCGGCACACCGTATTCATCCGCATATTTTTCGATTTCAAAAGTATATTTGCACGGATAAACTGCTTTATACACGGTTTTGCCCGCAAAAAACACAGACACACCGATAAGCAGTGCAAAAGCGGTGACGATAGCGGCAATTTTCAGCATTGCCTTGCGTTTACGTTTGTTCATATCGGAAAAACCCTTTGTATTTCGGATTCTAAAGTATAGGGCGGGTAATTGCGGATTACATCATCACAGTGCGTTACATAAAAAGACTCCGCCTGCTGTGCGCGGATACGCAAAAGCGCCTCCGCTTCGGAAAGACCGTCCCGCGCCATAATGCGTGCCAAACGGATTTTTTCGGGTGCAATCACGCCGACCGTGCGCGAGCAAAGCGCACTTTCGCCGCTTTCAAACAGCGCTATGGCGTCTATCAATACGCATTGTACACCCGCCTTACGCTGTTCGTCAATAACGGCACGGATTTTTTCCGTCACGGCAGGGTGCACAATGGCGTTCAGGCGCGCTGTACTTTCTTTGTCGCGAAATGCCGCCGCCGCGAGGGCAGGTCGGTTCAATGCACCGTCCGCAGTTAAAATTTGACTGCCAAAGGTTTCGCACAAAGCGTCCAAAATCGGCGCGCCTTTACAGTACAGTGCTTTTGCCGTCAAATCCGCATCGATATGATAAAACCCGCGCGCTGTAAGCGCCTTGCAAACCGTGCTTTTTCCGGCGCCTGTCTGCCCTGTAATGCCGATGATTTTCATGGTTTGCCTCCTTTTGTGGATTTTGTGTTTGCCGATATTTTTGTCATTCTGAGCGATAGCGAAGAATCTCACGCGGCAAAAAAATTTGTTATAAATTGAGCTTCTTCGCCTGCGGCTCAGCATGACAAGCAGGGAGCGACCGATGACGCATTCCGCCGAATTCCAGAAGATTCGACGGGTTGCCGAGGTCGCCGACCCCTGCAATTCGCGCAAAGCCGTTTGCATGTGCATTTTTGATTTTCACAGGCAACTATTCTTCGGCGTATTTCCGCACGAGCGATTTATAGTGCCGCCCCTTTTCCTCAAAATTCTTATATACATTATAGCTGGACGCGGCGGGGGAAAGCAGACACGCCTTGCCTGCCTCGGTGTACCGATACGCCATACGCACGGCATCCTCTAAATCGGCGGCGCAAAGTACGCGCTGAGGCGCGCCTGCCGCTTCCAACGCGTGTACAATCGCATGCCCGGTTTCGGGCGTGCCGATGATAGTTGAAATTTGACTGTTCTGTAAATCTGTAACAAATCCGCGGTAATCAAGCCCTCTGTCTTTGCCGCCGACAATCAGTGTGCCGACATTGCCGATTGCATTAACGGCACAAAGCACCGCGTGCGGAATCGTTGCAATGCAGTCATTGTAAAAAGGAATACCTTTAAACGTGCCGACCTTTTCCATGCGGTGCTCGATACCTTTAAAATCCCGAACCGCCGCTTCGGCGTCTCGGTCCGTCACACCGAAACGGGCGGCGGCGGCGCGGGCAAACAACACATCCTGCCGATTGTGCACACCCGCCAGATGCACATTCTCCACCGCAAACGGCAAATCGTCATTTTCATGAATCCCGATTCTCTGCGCCTGCATACGCGCCGCACACGGAAAATCCGCAAGCCCTTGCGTTGCATTATAAATCAATACATCCTGTGCGCTTTGATACAGCGCAATATGCGATTTTGCCGCTGCGTAGCCTGCAAATCCGCCCTTGTAATGCTCCAAATGCTCCTCATAAAGGTTGGTCAGCACTGCAACCTCGGGCGAGGCATGCGTAAATTCGAGCTGATGCGAGGACATCTCGATTACCGCCACTGTGTCGGGTGTTAAATCACCGAGCGAATCAAACACGGGCACGCCGATGTTGCCGATTAAGCGGCTGTCCTTTCCTGCCGCCTGAAGCATTTGATAGGTGAGGGTAGAGGTAGTCGTTTTCCCCTTGGAGCCCGTAACCCCGATTTTATGACAGTCGGCAAAGCGCAGAAACAAGTCCACCTGACAGGTAATTTCCGTGTGCGCGGGTGTGTTTACATTTTTAAACGAAATCCCGGGACTTTTGAGCACAAGGTCAAAATCTCCGATACAGTCCAAATAATTTTCCCCGCAAATACAGGTGACGAACGGGTCATCTACGGTAATCGTATTTTTATCCGCAACCGTAATCGGCTTCTCGGGAAAATACTGACGGATATAACGGTAAGAGGACTGCCCTTCGCGCCCAAACCCGACCAGCAGTACGGAACGGTCACGCAGGTATTCAGCAATCTTCGGATACATATGTATACATCTCCTTCACAGCGGGGAAAAATTCATCGGGCACATTATTTTGCGGATTGTATTCCGTCAGCAGATTTTCGTCCGTCTGTGTACCGCCAAGCTCCGCGAAATGCCGCAGTAATACGGGCAAGGGACGGGATGCTTTTTCAAATTTTTGCACGGTTTTTTTCAGCGCAAACACAATTTCCGCCGACGTACCGACACATTCAAACGGCTTCACCTCGGAAAATCCGCACAAGCCGTCAAAGTCCTCTGTCAGCTCTGCATCATCCAGCATATCCGCGCCGAACAGCGCGCATAGGCGGTCATAGTCCATGAACGGCGACAAAATGGAAAATACAAACAGACATTTCGCACATTTTGCGCACCAAATGTTTTGCTTACTGCCGCGGTTGCAGCTGCGGAAGGTTTCGTGGAACTGCCCAAGCGCCGCAAACTGCTTGGCAATCTGCAATTCCGAAAACGGACGCAGTAAACTGAAATAGCGGATTTCCGGCAAAAGATTACGCTCGGCATATTTTGCAAAATCACATTCAAACGCATAGGATTTGGAATACTGGTGATTGACTTCCGTGCCCGCAATATTCGATTCGTTGGCACTTGACTCGTTGGAAAGCACAATATCCCGCGCGCCGACGAGGTAGGCGCAGTAATAAGACAGAAATGCGACAATCGCCGAAAACGGCGTGTGTCCGTTCAAAAAGCCTTGACCGTTTAGGGATAGTAAATTTTTATCTATTGTGCGGTATGTGCGCAAAACGGCATCCTCGGTATAGCCCGCCGCCAACACGGTGTCGGTGCGTGCCTGTTGGTCATTGACCGTAAAGAACAGATTTTTTGCACCCTCGTCCTGTAAAAGCGCCGCCGTCACACAGCTGTCCTTGCCGCCGCCCACAGGCAGAATATGCAGTCCCGCACTGCAATACGGCGCGGTCGGACTGGGCGTCGGATTCGGGTCGCAAACAATTTCCATAAAATCGGTTTCCTCCGCATCAATACCGTTGCGGTAGAAAAATTCCGAGAGTCCGCGGAAATACAGCCGTTTCCAAAAGCGTTTATCCCAATCGGAAAGATACCCGCACTGCACCCGCACGGTCGGCGGGCAAGCGGCTTTCCAATAGCTTACCAGTTCTGTCATTCCCAACGCAAACACTATTGCCCGCGCGGTTTCGGAGTCGGGGTCATTGAGCACGGTCAGATTTTCCGTTTCAATTTCGGTAGAAGGCGCAAAACTGCAAAGCCCGTCTACGGAAAAATAAAACGTCAGCTTGATGCGTGTGTTTATGCGCTCAATCGTATAGCGTTCATATGTAAAGGTCGGATAGGCTTTGCGAAGCTCCGAAAAAGTCTTCTGCGGCATGTGCGCGCCTCCTGAAATACAGAATAGAAAAATTTAGGAATGATATTATATTATACGTTTTCCGCGGCAAAAAAGCAAGAAAAACGAAGAACGGACAAAAGGTTTTGCCGACGGACGTTCGAAAGCCATTCGCCGATTTTCAAAGGGTCTCGGCTGACCGTCTTAAAAAAAACAATCCGCCCCCGCAAAACAGTCTTTTGGCTGCCGCGGGAGCGTTTATATTCCGATTTGTCGGAAACATCTTTACACACCCTGCGCTTTTTGCGCGGCGCGCAAGGCTTTTGTCAGTTGGTCGGGACAAGAGGTCGGTTTCATTCCGCAGCGAATCCCTTCCAGCGCAGCAACGACTTCATCCACTGTTTTGCCTTTCGCCATTGCGGCAATTCCCTGTAAATTGCCGTGACAGCCGCCGTAAAATTTTACGGATTTGATTACATCGCCGTCCAAATCCACGTCAATCTGACGGGAACAAGTGCCTTTTGTTTTATAAGAATACATAAGCTCACTTCCTGTCTTTTCTATATATAGGGTTTGCGGTATGGATGATTTTATGTGCAAGACGTTCCCGCAGGTGTGTTGTTGTTTTACACACTGTAGGGAACGCTATAATCCACAAACATCTTTTCGCCCCCACTTCGAGGCGTGTCCGGGGGGCGTTTTCTGTGTCGTTCTGTAGAATTTCAGCAGGTTTTTCGCGGGGCGCCGAGTTACAGCTTCGCCGTTGCCCTTTTAGGGAAACAACCCGCCTCTACACAGACTGTGCGGTGCCGAACACAAAAGGCTTCTGTTTCATCAGGTGCGGTACGAAAGCAAAATATTGGACAGTGCCGCCATCGTTTCCATCGGGATTTTTTCGGCGCGCACATTTGCGGGCAGTCCGACCGCTTCCAGTGCGGCGGCGACCTGCGCCTTTGACAGCCCCATGCCCGCGGAAATACCGTTCTGTGCTGTCTTGCGGCGCTGTGCAAACGCGGCTTTCACCATTTGGAAGAAAAACTTTTCATCATCGATTTCAAATTCAGGCGTTTCGCGCACCGCAAGCCGAATCACGGCGCTGTCTACATTCGGAGACGGCACAAAGCTTTCTCGCCCGACACCGAACAGTGTTTCAGCAGATGCATAATACTGTACCGCCGCCGTAACCGCCCCCGCTTCGCGCGTGCCGACCTCAGCACAAAGCCGCTCCGCCGCCTCTTTCTGCACCATTACCACGATTTGCGACAGCGGCAGACGGTCTTCCAAAAGCTTCATGACCACAGGGGACGTAATGTAATACGGCAGATTGGCACATACCGTGACACGCGCACAATCCGCAAATTTTTCCCGCAGGAGCGCGTGCAAATCCAGCTTTAAAACATCTTCGTTTACAATTTCTATATTGTCAAATTCCGAAAGCGTGTCCGCAAGCACAGACAGCAGACGGCGGTCCAATTCCACTGAAACCACCTTTTTGGCGCGGGCGCAAAGCTCCGCGGTCAGCACGCCGATACCGGGACCGATTTCTAAGACGCCGTCCTCGGGCGACAGCACCGCCGCCTCTGCCATAGCGGGACAGACATCAGGGTCAATCAAAAAGTTCTGCCCAAGCGCTTTTGAAAACGAAAACCCATAGCGCGAAAGCACCGTGCGGACGATTGCGGGGTCAGAGAGATTATACTTCATCTTTCAGCTTCCCGAGGATTTCCATCCCCTCTCTAATGCGTTCGTCGGACGGCGTGGTGAAATTCAGACGGATGCAGTCGCTCGTCTCGCCCTCTTCCACGGTAAACGCACTGCCGGGCACGACTGCAACCTTGTTTTGCACGGCTTTATTGCAAAAATCCATCATATCCACACGCGCGGGCAGCTTGCACCAAACAAACATGCCGCCCTCGGGACGCACATACTCGACAAAGCCGCCGAGCTTTTCGTCAATCAAATCGCACATCAAATTGAGCTTCCTGCGGTAAATTCCGCGGATTTTCTCAATATGCGCCTCAAAATCGGTCGTTGCCATCCATTGCTCCACAAGCATCTGATTGAGCACGGGCGTGTGCACATCGGACGCCTGCTTGCCAACGGTCATTTTCGCCACAATCGGCAACGGTGCAATCACATACGCCACGCGCACACCGGGCGCGAAAACCTTGGAAAATGAGCCTGCATACAGCACAATGCCGTCCTCGTCAAAGCTCTTAATCGATGGCAGGTGCTCCCCTTTGACACGCAGTTCACCGTAAGGGTTGTCCTCTAAAATCAGCACATTGTACTGCTTGGCAAGCGCATACAGCTGTTTGCGTTTTTCCAGCGACATCGTGGCGCCTGAGGGATTTTGGAAATTCGGAATCGTATAAATGAAACGGACATTTTGATTTTCCCGAAGCTTCTGCTCTAAGATTTCCATATTCATCCCGTCCGCCTCAACAGGCACACCGCGCAGCTGCACGCCGTAGGAGCGGAAGCAGTTCAGCGAACCGATGAACGACGGCGTTTCGCAAATCACAGTATCGCCGAAATTGCAGAGCGCCTTGGTCGCAAGGTCCATCACCTGCTGTGCGCCTGAGGTGATAATCAGGCTGTCAAAGTCACGCCCGATATTATGCTTGGCTTTCATGTAGTTCGCCACGCGCGTGCGCAGGGGCGTGTAGCCTTCGGTCACACCGTATTGCAGAGCAGTGATGGGGTCATTTTCGAGAATACGTGCGGCGAGCGTGCGGACATCCGCAACGGGAAATGCCGCCGTATCGGGATTGCCCGCCGCGAACGGAATAATCGCGGGGTCGGCGGTTGCCTTCAAAATTTCACGAATCGCCGACGGCTGTAACGAGGAGATACGGTCGGAAAAAATATATTCCATTAAAAACACTCCTTTTAAAGGATTTAAAGATTTCGAAAACAAAATATTGTTTTCCCTGTCGGCATACGGCCGATATTGATTTTATATTGTAGCATATTTCCAAACGGAACGCAACGAAAATGAGCGCATTTCGGGGCGCAGGACGGCGGATTTGTGCAAATTCGCGCTGTCCGGTCAGCGACAAAGGCAAATAAACGCACCGACTGCTTTCGGTGCGTTTTTATTTGTTCCCGTGACGGGTTTTGTGTTTGCTTTTGCACGGTCAGACCTGAAATTTATTTATGATACTTTCCGCCGTTCTCAATTTGAAAAGCGCGGTAAATCTGCTCCAGCAGCATCACGCGGGCAAGCTGATGCGGAAAGGTCATTTCGGACATGGAAAACCGAAAATCCGCCCGTTTTTTCAATTCTTCCTGCAAGCCGAAGGAACTGCCGAGCAGAAAGACTACATTGCTCACGCCGTTCACGGCAAGAGAAGACAATTTTTGACTAAACGCCTCACTGGGCAATTGCTTGCCCTCAATGCACATCGCAAACACATATGCGTTTGCGGGGATTTTAGCCGTTATATGCGCCGCCTCCGCATCCAACGCACGGGCAATTTCATTTGCCGACGGGCGTTCGGACAGCCGTTCAGGTGTGAGCTCCGCAATTTGCAGTTTACAAAATGCAGAAAGACGTTTTTCATATTCCGCACACAGCTCGCGCATACTGCGCTCCTTAAGTTTCCCGAGCGCAATGACCGTTACCGAAATCAAAGCTGCACCGCCTTTGCATCCCAAACAGGCTTTGCCACCTGTAAAGTGTAATCCCCGTTTTCTGCCGCACCTGCCGCCGCCAGCTCCGAGACGGTTACGCGGTATGCCAAAGCAGGTACATTATTTTGCTCGCTTAAATGTCCCAAAAATACATGTTTCGTGCCGTTCTGCACAAGCGAACACACCGTTTCGGCACAAACCTCATTGGAAAGATGCCCGCGCTTTCCCAGAATACGCATTTTCAGCGTATAGGGATACTGCGGATTGTTTTCCAGCATCCGCACATCGTGGTTGGATTCAATCAACACCGTTTCGCAGCCCATAATCGCCGTCCGCACCGTGTCGGTCATCACGCCCAAATCCGTGGCGATTGCTACGCGCTCCCCGCTTTCCGCACTGATGACATAGCCGCAGCTTTCCCGTGCATCGTGCGGCGTCGGAAACGACTGTACAAACAGCGAACCGATATCCGTTCCCGACGGATTCAGCGTAAACGCGTCAAACTTGCCGTTCAGAATCCCCATGCCGTCCAAAGCCTCCAGCGTACCGTTAGAGGCATACACACGTGTTTGGTATTTCGAGGCAAACACCCGCAGACCGCTGACGTGGTCGGTATGCTCATGTGTAACAAACACCGCGCGGATGCTGTCGGGCGCAACCCCGATATTGTGGAGTGCGGCTTCCGTTTGGCGGCAGCTGCGTCCCGCATCAATGAGGATTCCGCCGTCGGGCGCACCGACATAAATGCAGTTGCCTTTGCTGGATGAAAACAGGGGACAAAAGGTAGTCATAAATTATCTATTCTCCAAAACATGTGTGCAGAGATTCCGCGGGATGCCGAGTCGCCGCTCCCTACGGGTTTGTTCAATTTGTCATTCTGAGCGGGGCGAAAAATCTCCCACGGTACAAACCTGTCAGTCTGAGTGAAGCAAAGAATCTCACACAGAACCAAGTAATTTTGCTGAATGCGCAGGGAACTGTTCCGCGAAACTCGCCGTTCGTCTTTGCGCTTATTCGGGCAAAATGGAATTGGTCGTGATATATTTAACGCCGCAATTCATCATTTTCTCAAGCAATTCTTTGCTGTCCACCGTCCAGCAGGCGGCGGTCAAGCCGTTGTCATGAATCTTCTGAATCGCCTCGGGGCGGGGGGAATTATACTGTGCGCAAAATGCAATGCCTGCATTGCCGCATTCTTTGGCTTCGCACAGCTTTTTGTCGCTGATATATTCAATCAGGTACCACATTTCGAGATTTTTATCCATCGCGTACAGCGCGCGAAGTACGGAAATATGGAAAGAAATGATAATACAGCTTTCCAAAATATCGTTCTGTACGAGCAAATCATACAGCGACTGCATTTTCTCCATACGCTTGTCCTTAACTTCAATCATCGGACGGCAGCCGTATTTTTTGCAGATGTCTATGTATTCCTGTAAGGTGCAGATGCGTGCCTCGGGATATTTATCGATATTCGCGCCGTTGGTCATTTTCTTTTGCAGCATTTCCTCGTAAGAATAGGTTTTCACGTCGCCTGTGCCGTCAAACATGGTTTTAATCTGGCCATCATGCAGAACAACCCAAGTGCCGTCTGTTGTGCAGTGTGTATCGCACTCCAGCGCGTAAAAGCCCGCCTTGCCCGCCGCCTCAAACGCAAGCGCCGTATTTTCGGGATACACTGCGGAAAGCCCGCGGTGCGCAGTCAGATGAATTTCACGTTCATTGTTAGGCTGAAGATCCGGGAAATGTTTTAACTCCTTCGGCTTAATCCGTTTGTAGCGCATATGCCGATACATTACGCCGCCGAGTGCGGTGGACGCCACGGCAGCTACCCCTGCCATGGCAAGCTTTTGCACTGCTTTTCCCATAATAGACATCTCCCCATAATAAATATTTTTGCTCGATAAAACTAAAAATCAGTATAGCATAAACCCCCGAAAAAGTAAAGCGGGATGCAGACATACCTGCCCTTTTGCAGGTGTAAGGAACAGCCTTAGCCGGACGGCGCAAATTTTTGCGGGCGATTCGTAAATCGCCCCTACGCGAATCATGCACCACTGTTGGATTTGTGCGAAATCCGCCCTACATGCGTACCAATCTTTTGCGCGCTGTGAGATTCTTCGCTACGGCGCAGAGCCTCTGTCAGAACAAAGCTCCCTCTCATCATTCAAACGGATACCGCAGACCCATTTGTCGGCGGCATTCGTCCATGATTTCCATGCAGGCGCGCGTTGCAGCAAACGGGATGTACGCCGATTCCGTTTTTCCCTGCCGAATTTCTTCGGCAACACGGTCAAATTCCGTTAAATAATCGGTTTTGCCTGTAAACACATGCCTGCCGCCCGCATTTTTCAATACGGCTTTGGACGCCATATGGAAGAAAACGGGCAAGGAGATTACCCCTTTTGTGCCGCGAATCAAACAATTTTCTTTCAGACTGCACAGCGACATGCGCAGGGTGCATTTGAATTTCGGATATTCCAGCACAACCGTCTCCCGAATATCTATGCCGTCTCGAATTTTGCCGCGGCATTGTACCCTTTGCGGCACACCGAACAGATTATAACAATAGGTAATCGGGTAAATACCGATATCCAAAAGCGCGCCGCCTGCGGTTTCCGGCGTGCGCACGCGCGAGGTTTTCGGCAAAAGCAGTCCCGGAAATGCGTAGTTTATCACAACATCCCGTATCTCGCCGATTTCGCCGCTTTGCACCCACCGCTTCACCGTCCGCGCAACATCGGAAAACCAAGTCCACATCGCCTCACAGAAATACGTATTTGTCCGATTGGCGGTATCGATAAGCGTGTCGACATCCTGCACCGTAACGCCGACGGGCTTTTCGCAAAGCACAGGTTTGTGAAGTTCCATCGCGTGCACGGCATACTCTACATGTGACGTATGCGGCGTTGCGATATACACGCCGTCGATGCCGTCGCAATTTACGGCACTTTCAAAATTGTCAAACGCTTTTGCGCCGTATTTTTCAGAAAAGGCGTTTGCTTTTTCAAAATTTCTGCCGTACACGGATACAATACGGTGATTGCCTTTTACAATTTCGCGCGCGGTGGATTCGGCAATCCCGCCGCTGCCGATATAAGCCCAGTTGAACCGTTGCATTTTCTATACCTCCGCTTTCTTTTGCACCGTAATTCCATACGCCTGCGGACCGTCAACCCGCCGACCCCTACACGGCTTGCACAAATCCGTCCTTCCGCGCCGCAGGCGAAGAATCTCCCGCGGCCAAAGTAAATTGGATAATGGCAGAAACCGCTGAAAACACCCGCCTTACGAACGGCGGCATAAAAGCAATAATGCCCGCCGCTTTTGCGAGGGGCATTAGGCTTTCAACATTTATTTTGTAAGCTTATCCTTGCCGCCCATATACATACGTAAGGGTTCGGGGATATTGACTGTGCCGTCGGCATTCAGATTGTTTTCGAGGAACGCAATTAACATTCTCGGGGGGGCTACCACGGTATTATTTAAGGTGTGGGCAAAATAATTGCCTTTTTCACCCTTAATGCGGATACCCAGACGGCGTGCCTGCGCGTCACCGAGGTTGGAGCACGAACCGACCTCGAAATATTTCTGCTGACGCGGACTCCAAGCTTCAACGTCGAGGCTCTTCACCTTCAAATCGGCGAGGTCGCCCGAACAGCATTCCAATGTGCGCACGGGAATATCTAAAGAGCGGAAGAAATCCACGGTATTGTTCCATAAAATATCGTACCATTTATCGCTGTCTTCAGGCTTGCAGACCACAATCATTTCCTGCTTTTCAAACTGATGAATACGGTATACGCCGCGCTCCTCAATACCGTGCGCGCCGACCTCCTTGCGGAAGCAGGGCGAATAGCTGGTCAATGTCTGCGGCAATTCGCTTTCGGGCAGAATGGTATCGATAAACTTACCAATCATGGAGTGTTCGCTTGTACCGATGAGGTATAAATCTTCCCCCTCGATTTTGTACATCATATTTTCCATTTCGGCAAAGCTCATCACGCCCGTAACCACATCGCTGCGAATCATAAACGGCGGCACATAATAGGTAAAGCCGCGGTCAATCATAAAATCGCGTGCGTAGGAGAGAATGGCGGAATGCAGTCTCGCGATATCACCGCGCAGATAATAAAAGCCGTTGCCGCTGGTCTTGCGCGCCGCATCCAAATCGATGCCGTTAAAGCTTTCCATAATATCGACATGATAGGGAATTTCGTAGTCGGGTACGACGGGCTCGCCAAAGCGCTCCAGCTCCACATTTTCGCTGTCGTCTTTGCCGATAGGTACAGTGTCAGCGATGATATTCGGAATCACCTGCATACGCTTTTTCAGTTCCGCCGCCAGTTCAACTTCCTTTTCTTCAAGGTCCTTAAGTTCCGCTGCGATTTCGGCCACTTTTGCCTTCACCTTTTCGGCTTCTTCGCGCATACCCTTTGCCATCAGACCGCCGATTTCCTTGCTGATACGGTTACGGTCGGCACGCAATGCATCCGCACGGCCCTTACTCTCGCGGAATTTTCGGTCCAGCTCAATCGCCTCGTCCACGAGAGGCAATTTTGCATCCTGAAACTTCTTTTTGATATTCTCCTTAACGATGTCGGGATTTTCCCGCATAAATTTAATATCCAGCATATTTCATTCTCCTTTTTATTTTCGTACCTACCTTGATAAAGCAGGCAGTTTTTATGCTCGGAGCCGAACTTTTATTCCGTACCCGCTTTGCTGAAACCGAAACCTTTTGTTCTCGTAGCTCGGCCTTGCTTTCAGGCGGTTTGTAAAAAATTAAAGTTTTAAATACATTTAGTTTGCGCAAAAATAAAAGTTTTGGCGCGCTTTTTCAAAAGCGCGTAGGGTCAAGGGGAAACACCCCTTGGCGCGCACCGCAGTGCGCGAAAATCCTTTACTTTCAAAAGCGCAGGAGAGGTGTAAAACAGTCCGGTGGACTGTTTTACAGGGGAGAACCCTCGCCGGGGGTTCTCCGAACGGCGGCACGCCGTTTTTATTTCGTACCCGCCTCGCTGAAACCGAAACTTCTTATGCTCGGAGCTTGGCTTTACAAACAATCGGTCTGTACAACCTTGTCATTCTTCGCCTTCGGCTCAGAATGACAGACAGGAAAATGACCTTAAGAGTCGTTCCGCGAAGTTTACGCACAGTGAAACAGATACACGCATAGGGGAACGCTACACTCTACAAACCGCTTAACGCTCCCTCCGAGAGGGAGCTGTCGAGTAAAGCGAGCTGGAAGGCGTTTTTCTTGTCCGTCCGCGGGCGATTCGTGAATCGCCCCTACGCGGTCGGTGCGTTGTTTTGTGTACCGTAGAGACAGCCCTCGCGGCTGTCTGTTTTACAGAGTTAAATTTTAATCCAATATTTCATGCAGAAGCTTCTGCACTTCCTGTGCAGGGGCTTTGCCCTTGAGTGCACGCATGGCCTGCCCCATAATATACCCCATTGCCTGCGTTTTCCCCGATTTATATTCGGAAACGCTCTTTTCATTGGCAGCAATGACTTCTTCAATAACAGGGCGGAGCGCAGACAAATCGGTGATTTGCGCGAGATTATTGTCCGCGACGTATTTTTCAGGGTCGACCCCCTCTGTAAATACCTTTTCCAGGACGTTTTTACCCGTACCGCGGTTAATTTTGCCCGCCTTCACCATGTGGATGACCGCCGCCAAATCCTTCGGCGCCAACGGCATATTTTCAGGCAGGGTCGCAGTATCATTCAACAGCTTCATAACCTCGCCCATAATCCAGTTGGCAACGTCTTTGGGGCTGTCGCACAGCGCGAGAGTTTCTTCAAACAGGGAAACATACGCCTTGTCGCTTGTGAGAATGGATGTATCATATGCCGACAAGCCCAATTCTTCCGTATAGCGGCGTTTTTTCTGTTCAGGCAATTCGGGCATCTCCGCACGAATCTTTTCAATTGTTTCCTCGGAAATCTCAATCGGCGGCAGGTCCGGTTCAGGGAAGTATTTGTAATCCTGCGCATCCTCTTTGGAGCGCATGGCATAGGAATATCCCTTATTGTCATCCCAGCGGCGTGTCTCCTGCACAATTTTTTCGCCGTCCTCCAAAAGCTCAATCTGACGCTCGGCTTCATAGGCAATGGCGCGCTGAATCGCACGGAAGGAGTTTAGATTTTTCATTTCGGTGCGTGTACCGAATTCCGCCTGTCCTTTCGGACGAACAGAAAGGTTTACATCGGCACGCAAAGACCCCTCCTGCATTTTGCAGTCGGAAACACCTGTAAACTGTAAAACGGCACGGAGCTTTTCAAGATATTGAATAACCTCATCCGCAGAACGGAAATCGGGTTCGGACACAATTTCCAAAAGCGGGACGCCGCAGCGGTTGTAATCGACCAGCGTACATGCCTCAAATTCATCGTGAATCAGCTTGCCTGCATCCTCTTCCATGTGAATTTCATGAATCCCGATTTTTTTCGGATTGCCGTCCTTGTCTGTGACCTCAAGCCAGCCGTTACGGCAAACGGGCAAATACAGCTGTGAAATCTGATATGCCTTCGGCAAATCGGGATAGAAATAGTTTTTGCGGTCAAATTTATTTTTACGGGTGATTTCGCAGTTCGTAGCAAGACCCGTGCGCACGGCAAATTCCACCACGCGCTGATTTAAAAGCGGTAATGTACCCGGAAGCCCCGAGCAAATCTCACAGACGTGCGTATTCGGCTCACCGCCGAATTCCGTGGAGCAGCCGCAGAAAATTTTGGTTTTGGTGGCAAGCTCGGTGTGTACCTCAAGCCCCATGACAATTTCCCATTCCATACTGCCGCCTCCTTAACTTTCTTTCGGGGACTTTTTGTGGAAGTCCGTTGCGTTTTGGAAGCCGACCGCGGCAGAAAGGATTTCCGCCTCGCAAAACGGCTTACCGATAAGCTGCATACCAATCGGCATATTTTCGCGGTCAAACCCACAGGGAATTGCCATACTCGGCACGCCCGCAATGTTAATCATAACCGTATAAATATCGCCGAGATACATTTTTAAGGGGTCCGAAAGGCTCTCGCCGATTTTCGGCGCGGTAGTCGGCGCCACGGGTCCCAAAAGCATATCATATTTCTCGAACGCGTCAAAAAACGCCTGCTGAATCAGCTTTTTCGCTTTAAGCGCCTTATTGTAATACGCATCATAATAGCCGGAGCTCAGCACAAAGTTGCCGAGCATGATGCGGCGTTTGACTTCCATCCCGAAGCCCTCGGAACGGGATTTGATGTAGGTATCCAATAAATTGTCCGTGTTCGGGCTCGAATAGCCGTATTTAATGCCGTCATAGCGCGAAAGATTCGAGCATGCCTCGGCGCACGCAATAATATAGTAAGCGGGAATCGCGTATTTTACAATCGGCATCGGGAAAATTTCAACCTCTGCGCCCAAACCGCGGTACGTTTCCGCCGCCGCTTCAATAGCAGCTTTTACATCGGTCGAGATGCCCTCACCAAGGTAATCGGCGGGAATCCCGATTTTTTTACCCTGCATACCGCCGTTTGTAGCGGCGGCAAAATCGAACTTCGGGTTTTCCATAGATGTGCCGTCTTTTTCATCCTTACCCTCAATTACCGAGAACAGCGCGGCACAGTCCTTTGCATCATGCGCCAGCGGACCGATTTGGTCCAAGGAAGAAGCATACGCCACAAGCCCGTAACGTGAAACCGCACCGTAGGTGGGCTTTAACCCCGAAACGCCGCAGAAGGACGCAGGCTGACGAATCGAACCGCCTGTATCCGACCCTAAGGTAACGGGCGCGAGTTTTGCCGCGACTGCCGCCGCCGCGCCGCCCGAGGAACCGCCGGGTACACAGTCTGTATTCCACGGATTGTGCGTCACGCCGGTTGCCGAAGTCTCGGTGGTACTGCCCATGGCAAACTCGTCCATATTCAGCTTGCCGAGCACCACCATGCCCGCATCGTACAGGCGTTTCACCACGGTGGCATCATACGGCGGCACAAAATTCTCTAAAATTTTAGACGAGCAGGTTGTCGGCACGCCTTTGGTGCAGATATTATCCTTCACGCCGACAGGCACGCCTGCAAGCGGAGAGGTGTAACGCCCCTCGTCAATGCCTTTCTGCACTTCATCCGCACGCGCAAGCGCCGCCTCTTTACAGACGGTATTATAGCAATGATATGCACCGTCCGTATTTTCAATCGCAGACAGATAGCCTTCTGTCACCTCGCGGACAGTCATTTTCTTTTCCCGAATTGCCGCGCCGATTTCCAGCGCAGACATGCTGCAAATATCCATAAGCGTCCTCCTTACTCCACGGTTTTCGGAACGACAAAACAGCCGTCCTTTTCTCTGGGCGCATTTTGCAGAACGGCGTCACGCCGGTCGGAATTGGTCACGCAGTCCGCACGCATCACATTCGCCACGGGGAAGGAGTGCGATGCAGGTTCAACGCCGTCGGTATTCAGTTCATTCAGTGTGTCAATATATGTGAGAATGTCCTGCAAATCCTTTTCGGATGCAGTTCTCTGTTCCTCGGAAAGCTCAATTCTGCCGAGCTTTTCTAAGTACATCACCAGATTTTTGTCGATTTGCATATGCTTTCCTCCTCCCGCGCAACGCGCGGTGTATATCGTTGTTTGCGTTGTTGAAAAATTGTGTTTTCTCTCGAAAGGCAGGGAGAAATTACGAACAACACACTCGGGCTGTTCTACGGGTTCTGCTTGAAATTCAAATGACGGGAGAAATGACTTTGTTGATTTATCCCTGCCCGTAATCCTTTAGCGCATTGTATTCACTGTATTGCCACACATTTTCAAACTCCGTTTCATTCCGAATGATTCGGTCATAAAATTCGCGCTGCCAAAGCTTATTCGTTTTATTGCCTGTGATTTCTCGATACCGTTTGATAGTATAGGATTTTAATTGTCCTATAACGGCTTGTAGGGGCGGGTTTCCACGCCCGTCCGTCGGCTCGCAAAATCATCTAATAAAATCAGTAGATGAATATGATTTGGCATTACAGCGGCATTTTCTATTTTTACGTTTTCGTAATTTTGGGCAATATA